>NZ_JBBORG010000003.1:0-225861 GCF_038004485.1 Paenibacillus sp. FSL R7-0026 | reverse complement strand
TTACGCTTTCACCGCTAAGGGATACGCTGGTGAAGAGTTAACTGATGGAGATGGCATAGTGGCGCGCTATAAATGTCGCGGAATGCGGATCAGGTGGGTGTAGACGAGCGTTGGCGATAAGGTTTGCCGACAACCTGGATGTCTTGAGTATTTAGATTAAGAGAGTATGATTGCATATCTATATTCCTTTCGATGTTCGAAGTCATTAAATTAGAAGTTAATTCATACGTTTTTTTAGAAATCTCCTTACGTAGTGGAGCCCACGGTCCATGCTCGATATTACCGACATAGACCGCGAGCTAATTTACGTTGCTTTGGAGTAGACTGTGTTCTCGGTGTTGCGCATGTTGGTGATACGGGTTATGCTTATGTTGTTAAGTGATAAAGTGATAGCACACTCTTGGTATGGGAGGCTATCGCTTTTTTGCGTTCAAATAGAAAATCAAGGATACGATGAAGGCTAATAATGCAAAAATGAAAATACCGAAGTTGAGCATCATATCAATTGCCTCATATGTAGTCATCCAATCACCTGCCTTTCATTTGGTATTTGTGTAGTTACACTTTCAAAAATTTAATTGGCGGCGGTAGCCGCGAGGTTTTAGTTTTAGTTTTTTACGCTTTCACCGCTAAGGGATACGCTGGTGAAGAGTTAACTGATGGAGATAGCATAGTGGCGCGCTATAAATGTCGCGGAATGCGGATCAGGTGGGTGGCGGACGAGCGTTGGCGATAAGGGTTTGCTATTTATGCGGTAGCAACGCTTGGGGAGGAGGCTATCGCTTTTTTTTGCTATAAAAAGAAAACATTGAAAAAAAGAGCCATCCGAAAGTTCGGATGGCTCCCTTTGTTTAGTTACTTCACGTGATGTAATAACCTTCCTCTGCCTGTGTGCGACTAATCTCTAATTTTTTTCCTTCATTAAAGATGTTTATAATCAACGCGTGCAAACCACTTTGTCACATGCCATTGATACTACTATGTATTTCTACCACTTTCTTTTTCCATTCGAATCCACACTCCCATATTCATTTATTATAATTGTCCGCCTTCAACTGATTTACTCGCGTCGATAAATCCACTGGTTTGGATCGGCGTCACTCGATTTAAGATTCTTCGTATAAATACGTATAATTCGTTGCACTTATGTTTAACAAACGATTATAAAAACCTTGTACGCATAGTGTTTTGAGGTATATACTTATACATATGACAACTGATTTATATGTAAATTTGTTGGTTTGTCGACAACGAGAGGTGAGGGCATGAGCGATTATCAGGGGAAGACCCAAACGGATATTACAGAGGGAAATATAACGGGAACCAAGCTAAATCAGAATAAAAGAGTCGTGAAAGAAACGAAATCGGAGAGGCATTCGATGCGTCTTCTCAAAGACGACAAGGCGTTTGTGGTCTATTGGGCGGAAATGTTTGATATGGATGTGACGGAGCTTATGATCACGTCGGTACGTCACTATGTCAGTTGGAAGAACAAGGATTTCGACCTACCAACGGCGGAAATGCAGCGTCTCAATCAATTGATCGATGCGATGGAAAGCATGGCATCAAGTAATGAGAAGTTGTCCAATACGGTAATAAACGGATTTGATGCGATGATGGGGATGATGCGTGGTGACAACTATCTGATTGAACCGGAGAATGGTGATCTCATTAATGAAAGGAGGTAGGTATCTCACATGTCACGTTTTAACTTTGATATAGGATCTGAGCTTGCATCGATGCGAGGCTCGGGTAATTCGACAGCAGCAAAAAAAACGGTAGAACAGCCAATTCATGTACCAACGTCAAACGAAGAACCCCAGATTAATACGATACAAGGAAACAGCGACATAGTAGTAACACCGCCATCAAGTCAACCTCCAGCGCAAGCAGACTCGGTTGCTAGTCAAATTGGTCTGTCTGAACGTGCGACAATGCCACTGGTTGTCGAACCTCAAGTAGAAGTGCAGAAGACTCACGATGAAATACTTAGTAGGGACTTGAGCTTAGCTCAGCAAACACAGGGTAATCCGATACAAGGGAACAGCAATGCTGTAGCAATACCACCGTCAAGTCAAGCTCTAGCGTCGGCAGACACACTTCATTCGATGGGTCTGTCTGAACGTGCGGCAACACCACTTGTAGTCGAACCTCAAGTAGAAGTGCAGAAGTCTCATGAAGAAATACATAGTAGGGACTGGAGCTCCACTCAGCAAATACAGGGTAATCCGATACAAGGGAACAGCGATGCTGTTGCAATACCGCTGTCGACTCGACCTCCAGCGCAGGCAGATACAGTTCAACCGATTAGTCTGTCTGAACGTGCGACAACGCCACTGGTTGTCGAACCTCAAGTAGAAGTACAGAAGTCTCAAGATGAAAAGCTCAGTGGAGCTGGTGTCTCAACTCATAAAACGCAGAGTAATCCGGTTAATTGGAAACAATTTAAAACGCTGCCTGGTGTATTTGAGCACGTTGGTGGAGATCGGCCCGTGGTGCTTAACCAACATATTAAAAGAGTGCAAATCTCGGGAGTACCGGAACCGCTACTTTCTATCATTCAAGAACGACTTAAAAAACGCCACTTGGGCGCAGTCATTGATTTTCCTTGGGGATCATATTCAATAGAAGCGACGAATAAGGTATTCACGACAAAAACATCACTAGTCCGTTATTTACTGTTTGACTCACTTCGTGATGAAGACGGAACCCATGTTCAGTATGCGAGACAATGGTTTTTGCTGCAATATCCGACTTCGCTATACGCGGACTTTAAACCAAAGAGAGATATGAATGCCAGCAGTGACGAACTGGATGTGTATGCGCTGTTGGCTGTTGCTCACACAGCGGATCCGGAGCATTCCGTCGTGAGCGATAGCCGGGTCGGTCTTGATCGGGAAGCGATGGAGCGACTTACGATGCTGAATGCGAACATCGATCGCGTACTAAGCAAAATGACAACGCAGGATCAAATGATACAGGAGTATGCAGAACACAATAATATGATACAAACCGTTATGCTGCTGGATCGGATGGGGTTGCTTAAGGGAGGAATACCGCGTGATATGGGCGAGTTTATTCGTTTGCTTGAACAAAACCGCGACTTGATTGGACAAACGAACGATGTCGTAGATAATCACATTGAAGCAGAACACGAACGCAAGAAAACGCTGATGCGGGATGAACGAATGCGTCAATATAACAAGAATCGTAGCTTTACTTGATATGAAGGGATGAAATATAGTGACGTATTTATTGCTAGCGGAAAAACCAAGTGCAGCTAAAAACTTTGCGAAGGCACTCGGCGGTATGAGTGGTACGTTTAACGGTAAGCCCTATAAAGTGCAAACACTGTACGGACACATGCTTGAATTCGTTGAGCCTCACGAAATGGTCAATGGGGATGATGCGAAAGAACGATTCAAACAATGGACACCCGAGACCATGCCTTGGGACGCTTCAGAGTTGACCTGGAAGAAACAGGCTCAGGTGACGACAAGTCCAACCGGCATACAGTCGTCAAAGGCGAAAGCAATCGCAGATGTAGCGATAGCGGCAAGAGGTGCAAGTGCGATCGTAATAGCAACAGATAAAGATCCTTCTGGCGAAGGTCAGCTTATCGGATGGGAAGTGATTCAGGCGATTGGCTGGAAAGGCCCCGTAAAAAGGCTTTATTTCATTGATGAATCCGAAAAAGAGCTTCAAAACGGCTTTATGAATATCCAAGACTTACCTTCGTACGATAAAGATGGTGAATACGTGAAGGCTGATGTACGGAGCAGGTGGGACTTTTTGAGCTTGCAGCTCACACGTCTTTCCACGCATGCAGCGAGAACTCAAGGTTACCGAGTAGTCGTCCGACAGGGTCGCTTGAAGTCCGTCATGACTAAACTTGTCGCTGATCAGCTTGACCTGGTGAAGGCATATAAGAAGAAGCCATTCTATGAAGTTAAATATAAAGATAACAAGGGAAATGTGTTTTCTCGATCATATGACGAAGATAGAGATCGATTCCGTTTCGAAAACAAAGCTGATGCGGAAGCTGACGCAAGGAAATACGGACAATCGAAGGTGGTGCAAGATAGCGTGACTCGAAAAGAAACCCCACCTGGCAAGTTACTTGACCTTGGGGGGCTGGCATCGATTCTCGGCGCACAGGGCTATAAACCGAAGGAAGTACTTGCGACGTACCAGAAGATGTACGAAGCGAAAATTGTCAGTTATCCGCGTACGGAAGATAAATTTATTTCCACAGAGCAATTTAAAGAAATGTTACCACTCGTCCCTAAGATTGCAGCCGTAGTTGGCGCGGACATGAAGCTTTTGACATACCGCGAACTGCGCAAAACACATGTCAAAGACGGTGGTGCGCACGGAGCCAACCGTCCCGGAAAGAATGTTCCTTCTTCACTTGATAGTGTTAAGGATTTCGGTCCTAGTGCCGCAGCAATTTATGAAACACTAGCAAAAAACTTCCTGGCTATGTTCGGTGAAAACTATGTCTACAATTCGATAAAGGGTCACATTGAAAAGTATCCATCATTCACAGCAACAGTTAGCGTTCCTATCTCTCTTGGATTCAAGGCGATCTTCGATGCAGACAAAGAAACGTCGGACGATGAGAAGAGTGACGATCCAATCAGCACCGGTCTGGGGCAGTCCGCAGATCGGTATGTCTTCGAAGGCGTGAATAAAAAGCCGGGGCAACCAACCCACAAATGGCTGGAAAAGCAACTCAGCCGTTACGAAGTAGGTACGGGGGCTACGCGCGTTAGCACGCTGTCGGAAGTGACGACGGGCAAGACGGCTCTTCTTACAGATACGCGAGGCAAACTTAACCTGACGACGATTGGCGAGATTGCGGCTGTTATGCTAGAAGGGTCACTGATTGGTAATCCTACGGTCACGGAAAAGTTATTCAACGCTATGAAGGATGCGGGCCAGTTCAAGATGAAGCCAGATGCTGTACTACATACTGCTACGGAACTAATCAAGCACGATAAAGAAGTCTTTTACCGGAATGCGGTGAAACTTCATAATAAAATCGGTGCGCCTGAGCCATTTGTCGAAAAAGAGAAAGTCGAGGGCGAATATGTTCCGACAGGCGAGAAATTGAGTTTCAATAGAGAATGGAACGGATACGCATTTTCTGATCAAGAAGTTCAAAAGCTCTTGCGGGGCGAAGTAATCACGATTGAAGGCAAGAACCCGACCTCGGGTAATCTTTATCGAGCCGAAGGTAAACTAGCAAAAGGAAAATTTAAAGGTATTACGTTTTGGGGATTCCAACGGCTTGAGGCAGATGCGTACACAGCACAAACAGCTCCGTTTCCGCCTGAATGGTCCGGGTATAAATTCACTGCAAACGATCAAGTTCGTTTGCGTGCTGGTGAGAAAATTAAAATCAAAGCGATCAGTAAATCGAAAACACCTTATGAAGTGGAGGTAACGTTTGAAATAGAAAAATTCAAAGGCGTAGCCTCCTGGAAAATCAAACCGCATTTTATGGAACGACCCAAAGCTGCGACGACTAAGAATACACGTAAATCACGACCTTAGCTCTTTCTATAGACTCATGTGTAGTAGGAACCAGTAGTATGATGAAATAATCAAGTCCTATGTGAGACTTTTGTCGAGCGCAGTCACTGTGTTCTAAGCAGATTACAGAAAACGACGTGCTCGATCATTCGGGTGATGTCGTTTTTTGTTTTGTATTTCATTTATGGGTCTCCTGGAAATGATCCATCATTCTGATGATAAGTCGAAATTTCTCCATACAAATAAGCAGACTGATGGCGTAATATCTTTGTTCGGTAGATGATAAACCGCTGTTGATAATTACATGAGCGTTCCAGCTTCATTTCTTGGTAGGCGTACCCTGTCGACATTTAGGCAAAGATATTTACGATGTTCAATTTTGGTTCGTGCAAGAATACTCACCATTTGATGAAGAACGAAGTTGCTATAATATCTCGACTCGGGCTCTGTTCTAACGCTTATGCAGTCAGAGGTCCCTCGATCATGATGGACTTCCTTCTATATAATGTGAAAGCGTGATGTTACACCGTTAGGTATTGACCATTTACGATAAGCGTAGATCGTTAGGATACTTGTCCGATTTTCATTAATTCAATTTCCGATCGTACCTTTAGGTCTTCATTGCTGAAGGTAGATTTAAACCAAGCGATCGGATTATCGATTTTGTTTTTTAATAAACGTTCCGTGAACTTCTCAAGTGCTCGATATATTGAATCAAAATGATATTTTTGTATACTGCTCTCAATGTAAGGATACAGTTCAGAGATCAAACGTGGTGGAAGATTAAATAATTTACAGCATGATAAAAATTCCTCTTGATGGAAACAGATCGTACCTGTTCCTTGAAACTTAATCATTTTCTCAACCACGTCTGCATATCGTGCATAATTTTTCAGTTCACTCATGCCTTCGCGCGTAGGTGGTGTATCTTCTTCTTCTTTTAGATCTGTTGAAGTATAAAGATCTAAAGAATCTTGATTAATAAAACCTGAATTATAGGGTGCATGTTGTGCATGGAGAAAATCGGTTTTAGCTGCATCTTGTGCATACCATGCATGTTGTGCATTTGTTGTTTCTAAGTTGGATTCATACGTTGCTGAAGATGATTGGACCTCTGTATATTGATTAGATGTTTGTTTAGCAGGACGGCCTGCGGTCGCTTTGAAACGAGCCTTTTTTTCAATGAGATTGCGATTAACCAAATCTTTAACCACATATTGGGCTTTTCGTTTAGACATTCCCCCAGCTGCAGCAATGGTGTCATAATCCGGAAAAACTTGTTCATGTTCGGCTTGATAGACTTTAATCACAATCATTATCATTTTTTCATAGGTTTTAAGATCCGTGTTATCAAGTACATCTTTTAGACCCTTGAGTAGTTGTTGTTCAGATGAAATAAAATTAGACATGAATAGTCCTCCTTAGAGTTCAATCATGCCAATCCCCTTGAATTTCAGGCTCTTTTTTCATATAATAAGGGAACCGGCAGGTTAATGTGCTTTTAAGCGACTTTAACACGCCCCCAGGATATCTGTTTTTTCCAGAAACAGTTACCTGCGGTTATTTTTTAATTGCTGTCTAGAGTTGCACCTCAAGATAGCGGATGGTTAACAGTTAATAGTTAACTGTGAATTGTTTTTTTCAACCGGCCGTAAGGCCTGCTCCCATAGGGGAGCTTTTTTTTTAGGCATATTGTAGAGACTTGTGGTATATCCTACTAATTTCGGTCATATTGTCATTGTATTTTTTGGTATTAAATGAGTCAAGCTATCGGGGTAGAAAGACATTTTCGATAATATCGGGGTTGAAAGGACGTTATATCGGGGTTGAAGGACCATTATATCGGGGTTGAAGGGACATAATATCGGGGTAGAAAGACAAGAGAGCCTTTCAAATATTTTTTTTGGTATCGGGGTAGAAAGACACCATTTCGAAAGAAAAAGTATCGGGGTAGAAAGACATCATATCGGGGTGGAAAGACATAGTATCGGGGTAGAAAGACATCGCAGTAGTCCTCAAAAGACATTTCGGTCAAACATATATTCAATATTCAAAGGTATGGTATTCTATATGCATACGAAAAAAAGAATATAAGAAAGGAGCTGTTATGCAATGCCTCCTCGGAGAATTAGTATAGAACAATGGGTTGGTAAAATAACAGCGCTAGATCTCCCTGCTGAAGATCCTAAAGTGCAGGATCTCATTACCAAGGCAGCGGACCAATTAAAGACGAAAACAAAAGAGGTTGCATTAAAACATATACAAAGTGAAGGAACCGGAGAACTTCAACTAGCCAAAAGACTAGTGCAGGAACAACTTACGGATGAAGAGAAAGACCAGATCAACAAGGAGATCTACAAACATCAAATAAAACAAAAGATTTGGGTAGAGTCCCAGGCAATCAGACGAGCTACCTACTATAATAAGCCTTCCCACCCCTACGGACATATTTTCTCGGAGAGTGCGATTAGTTCAATCTCAGCCTCAAGGAAGGTAGAACCTGGAACTCAACCGGTGGATACACTTGTTCGAGATAATAGGAGAACAAAGATTTATCATCCGGCTAAGAAAGAACTAACCCTCCAAGATGCAAAGGTGTTAATCGGGATTCATAAGCTATGGGAAGAAAGCGGGAAACAGAAAGAGTTTGAATTCACAATTTATTCGCTTGCTAAGGCTATGAATCGGGATACGGGTGGCAAAACGTATCAAGAGATCTGGCAGTCTCTTGAAGTACTCCAAGATAGTAAGTTCGAATTCACCTATTATCACGACAAAGGTTTAATTGATTCATTAGATCGGATCAATATATTACAGGCTATTGGTCGGCGTGATAAAAATGAAACACTAAGTATTATGTTCTCTGATGCAGTGTACCGTTCGCTACAGTCAGGTGCTATTGCTTACTTGAGTCTAGCCATATTAGAGGACTTAAAGACAGGTACAGCTCAGAATTTATATCTCTTTTTGCCAGCGCAAGTGGCTCAGGGGATCACACGATGGCCTTTAGATGAGATTGCACTCCTCATGGGATCAAAAGCAAACAGACGGGACAAGAAAAAACAGATCGTTGAGGAAGCATGTGAGAATATGATGGAGATCTCCCTTCTGGATGGTTATAAATTACATGAAGATGAGTCTGGATCAATTTTTCTAGAGATTCGACCTTCCAAACTATTACTCAGTTCAGGAAATAGTGTTAAAACTATAGAACAACTTACATTCTCGCTATAGAGAGTGTAAGTTGTTTTTTTTGTCTTTCAACTTCGATTAAATGAATCTTTGGATAAATTGAAGTTGAATTCAACATGAATTCCGAGTCTCGATATAAACATGTAGGATGCCGTACCGATTTCTAATCCAAAAGGGAGTTACTTTCGGCATTAAAATTGTTCAAAATCATTAATTAAAAGTAACTAATAATATTGATGACTCAACGTTTTTGGTATGATATAATAGATGTTATGATCGAGGATAATATTTGGTTTATGTCTTTGATACTTCCTTGATAATTACATAAAAAGGTGGGGTCTGCCTATGGCAAAAACTAGATTTAAGATTCCAACGACGTTAGACGCTACATACTTCGATATGGAGTTCAATCTCCAATCCAAAAATGGTGTGGGCATCAATAGGCCCGTTTCCGCAAAAATTATTCTATCGGTGTTGCTTTCGGGGTTCGGTTGGTTTTATCTGGTCGCTCAAACATTCGTAGGCAAAGGTGGCATCCCGGTGATCCTGGGCTTCACGATTACGTGGGCAATTTTGTCGGTTTTGTTGATCAAAGCGGATAAAACGAATCGAATGGGCATTGAATTGATTTTTTCTATGCTGAATTACTTGCCTAAAAGTGGCCGATATGTTCCAGTACGTATGAGTGATTCGGTGTATCGATTTCAAGCGTTACTTAACATCAAGGATGTTGATCCTGAAGATGGATTAATTCATTATTTGGACGGCCAAATTGGACACGCTTATCACATTGTCGGTTCTGCTTCTGCTTTGATGTTTGAACAGGACAAGCAAAGAGTTCTCAATAAAGTGGACAGTTTTTATCGGAAGCTGCCGGTTGGCGTCGAAGTGATTTACGACACCGTCAATGAAGGACATGTGGTTGATGAACAATTGGAAGCGGTAGCCGAGATGAAAGCAGAACTGAAGGTAAAATCAAAAGGCCTTCTTGCTTTGCTTGACGAACAGCATGACATTTTGAAATATGCGATTAACGACCAACAAGGTTTAACGTCGTTGCATCAGTATTTGATCGTTCGGGCTCCGAGCGAAGCAGCCTTATCGGAATTTGAGAATTTGTTAATTGGTGATGTAGAAAACGAGGGATTGATGTTTAGGCTCGCTAAGACCCTGAGTTACGAAGAAATGGAACGTTATATGGGTTCAGTCATTAAAGTTATACATTAATAGTTAGTGGAGTACCGGATGGAAGGGGAAAAAGCTCATATGAGCGATGCGCCAACACGAGGATTAAGTAGTGTCATGAGAAAAAAGAAAAGGCAGGAAGGCGAGCGTAAAAACAAAAATACAACTAAATCCATGATTCGTGATTTTCCGTTTTTCAAAGCAATTAAACCGAAAGCAAAATTTCTTTTTAAGTCGGATTACTTTCAAATCGATAACTCGTTTGCGTCGATATTGACGATTTTGCACCAGAATGGTGCAGATGAAGCTCTTAGCTATTTTTGGGGTGTTCATCTCATTCCACGTAATCTCGGATCAGACGTCAGCGTACGTCGATTTGAGCACGTAGGACGTATGAGTGAATCATGGATTGCTCAGCATCAAGGTCGAGCCGAAGGACTCCTCAATAACCAAGCCGGAGAGACCAAAAAGAACGGTTCAATGACGTCGAATCAGAAGCTCAATAAACGACAGCAGCAGCTTGTTGAAGTTGCAACTGATCTAATGAATGGGTCAAGTTACCTTCGAGTGGCATTTCGTCTTTTGGTCAAAGCTCCAACACTGGATAAGCTTGACGAAGCAATCAACAAAATCAATCGTCAATATAAAGACCGATTTGAGACGGTTTCTGCCGCTGCGTATACAGGTGAGCAAAAGCGAGAGTTATCGAACCTGTTTGGAAAAGTTGAAAATAAAATGGGTCGGAACTTTATGTTTACCTCAAGTGAGTTTGCCGGAAATTATAGTTTAGTCACACGGGGTATTGAAGACCCGAGGGGAGAATACGTCGGGCAGATGGAAGGAGACGTAAACAACTCAGCGGTCATTCTGGATGTTGATAAATATGATTCCCACGTGGTTATTGCTGGCAGGGGGGAAGCGAAGTCGCTTTCCGCTTGGGATTTTAAGGGGCAACGGGGCGTCGACGTCTGGGGAGCTAAACTTGGTATGAGCGCTCTTGTTCGAAATCGGCGTGTCGTCCATTTAGTGTTGAACGGTGCAAAGATTGCAGATATTGGAGTAGACCTTTCTGATATTACATCCAATGTAGATATGACTCGGGGGGATATCAACCCCTTTGAATTGTTCGGACAACCTGAAGATGAACTGAGTATATTTGCGGCACATCTTTTGAAATTGAATCTGATGGTGCAGATGCTTCAAAAAATGCCCGAAGGACAAGAGGCTCGGATTAAAGGTGAATTAAATGATGTTTTGAACCAATTTTACGTAGACAAGCGGATGTGGTCCAGAAATGCGACGGATAATCGAAAGAAGCTACGGTTAGTTGGAATTCCTCACGAAGAAGTGCCGAAGCTCCCTGAATTTGTGGCTTATTTGGAAACAGGTTATCAAGGCGAGGTCTACGCCGATAAATCTGATCCGGCTGTAAGAGAAGCCTATGGATTCCTTAGGACTGGATTTCGGGACATGCGCGAAACCAATGGCGATTTGTTCAATACAACGACTTCAACAATCATTGATCAGGCTGCAGTGTCTAACCGCGTGATTTACGATTTCAGTTCTCTGTTAAAGCGAGGACGTGGTGTGATGATGGCACAATTTGTAAATGCGCTAGGTTATGCGGTGGGAAATCTATCCTTGGGTGACGTTGTGGTTTTACATGGTGTCGATCACCTGGACAAAAATGTAAAGGAATACGTTAGTGAACAGTTCCGACAACTCAATGATAATGGTGTACGGGTTGTGTACATATATGGCTCAATCGATCGAATGATTGAAGATCGAGCATTTAACCAGTTTGATACCGCAGATTATACTCTTCTTGGAGGCATGACGAAATCCACGATCAATGATTATGAAGCTACATTGAAACACGAAGTACCGAGTGATCTTAAAGTACTGCTGGAGCACAAAGAGCGACATCGGTATTATTTGCGCCGGGGTTTCGATAACATTGTATTTGCGAATGACATCCAGATGGGATTCCAATAAAAAATCCTGATATATCGGATGTAATGCATGTTTATCTATTCAGGGTGAGATAGCTCCATACATAGATAATAGAAAAGGTGGCAAGGAGATTGGGGTATTTGCGATTGAGATTTTATGGGAGAAGGGCCGGACGCGTAGCCATTTTGGGCGTCATGGTCCTTTTGCTCGCTCTGTCGATTATCATACCGGTAAGCAATGTGTTTGCCGCAAATGATGGCGTATCAGATTTATCGTTGTATCAGCGAGGTAGTGAGTTAACACGCGAATTCGCAACGGCACTTGCACCGGGCTCTCAGGTCAAGCACATGTATATGCTTGAAGATAACAAGAACACCGACCTTTTACCAGCTGGGAATGCAGGTGGTTTACTCGGATACGCTGAGATTTTATCAGACGATACCGGGATAAAAGGCTGGCTAATGAGCGCGTTCACTACAGCATCGGCGACGATCACGTATGATCAGTTGATGAACGTCGTGGATAATGGCGGCGGTACGGTTTATCATGCAGGTCTGAACAATCCATTTTTTCAATATGCGGGTTATGGTGACGTACTGACAGAAATGGGTTTAATCACGACGGTTCGGCCAGGGATTGCTTCAATGGGTCGATTACTGGCATCAGGGATAATGCTTCTGGTATATCTACTAGCGAATGCCGCGCCGTTTTTGTTCCGCGCGGCACTCATGCTTTTGAGTGCACTGAATCCATTTAAGCTTTTCGAAACCGCAATCAATGGAACGGCGAGCGCGGATTTAGGCATTTTGTCAGGGGCTGCAGAATACGTCGGTTCGTTATACACCACGGTACAAGATTTTTCGATCTACGTATTGTTCCCTATAATTTTGGTTTGGACTACATTCAGCGTGTTGGTCTTTAACGTAAAAGGATCAGCTATGAAAAAGTTTAGCCGATATGGGCTCCGTGTATTTATGCTATTTGCTGGTTTACCGCTGATTGGAGCAAGTTATACGGGTGTGGTGGAAGATTTAAATAATAAAGTAGCTGTAGGTTCTGAATATGCGGATTATTTGGTTCTTTCCTCGTACGTAGATTTCGAAAACTGGGTTAAATATTCTAGGTTAGCCCCGCCGGAGGGGAGTGGAATTAAAAACCCGCGTTATGAGGAAGACGAACGGAGGACGTTGAGTAATAGGAAACTTATTTTGGATATCAACGGAACCCGAGCAGCAAATACAAGAGCCGAAGAGCTGAAAAATCGGTACTCGGGCACATCGAATATTAGTGAAATATTTAAAGAAGGTGGGGATCGTACGGATGTAGACGCACCTACATCAACTGTCCCTGGCCTGCCGCCCGGTGCTCCAGGTTCGCCCACTCCGGGCGAATTGAATCGGGGCTCATTTTCAAAAGTCTTCAGTATTCTGAGTCGACACATGACTTCCGCTCTCTATTCGGGTAGTGACTATGACGGTGAAGTTGCTGGACAGATTCAAAAAATGCGTGCATCGAATCCGTCAGAAGCGAATGATCAGGAAATTGCACATATGTATTCGCTCTCGGCCAGTGATAGTCGGACGTGGACTTCTAAGTATAACCCGTGGAGTGGCGATCCGGGTTGGGTTAAACCGATCCACTGGAATGGGGAAAATAACGAAGTCGGTAGCAGCGCGAAGGGGCTGTTCACGGAAGGTCCTGCTGAATACGAGCTGTACCAGTTTGGTATTTACAGTTCTAACATCTATAATGCGGGCAATTTGCGCTATAGTGCGGACAAAGGATATCACGTACCTGGGATGGATTCGATTGTGACACAAAAAGTAGCCCCGATTGGTAGAGAAAACGAAGGAGGCACGATTGGTGGTCTTTCGCCAATCGCGATGTATAATTTTTTGAATACGACATTTTCAAATACGGGATTGACCGTATATTCACCTGCTAAAACGTCGAGTGATTTGTCTCGTGACTCGTATGCAGCAGTTGCATTTGGCGGTTCAGGTATGTCGTCGTTTACGAGATGGATGGAAAACATTTCGGTGATGCTTAGCTTAGCGATTCTCTCAATTATGTACGGTATTGCTATGATCAGTGTCGCAATGAAAAGCATTCCACGTATTCTCTCCGGCGTATTCGGAACAGCGCTCGGATCGATAGCTTTTATCACAAAACTACTCATTTCTACCGCAGTGTTGATCGCTCAGATCATTGGTATGATTTTCTTCTATACGTTAAGCGAAAATCTAATTATGACGATCCTCCTCAATTTCAGCAGTCTAATTGATGCGGGAGGGGAATATTTCGGCAGTGGTCTGATTTTCGATTTTGTGGGTAGTTTCTTGACCATCGCGATTACGGTGGGTGTGACCATCTTTATGATCAAAAATAAAACAGTCTTTAACGAATTGATGGAAGAGGTTGTCTCCGGTGCAATCACTCGCATGATGGGCGCGCTTGATACAGGTACCGGCGGAAAAGGTCTCGATGTGGGAAATATGACGAACGGGCGTATCGGCAAGGATGGAGGTCTCACTAAGGGCGCCAAAGATGCGGATAGTGGCGGACTGTTAGGTGGAGCCGCTAGTCTATTGAGTGCAGCAAATGGAATCGGGTCCAGACGAGAACAGCTCGGCGAAGAGCTGGGCAAGGAGGCTGGTATCAACGGGCTACCATCCAGTGGGCTATTGCAAGATGAATTTGATGATGCTCGTAGTAAGCTTGATGATGATCAATTGCCGGATGCTACCGATAGTGGTCAAAAGATTGACGAGAACGGAGAGATTCTGCAGGATGCTCAAGGACATGCCCTTGACGGGGAAGGGAAGCCAATCAGTGGCATGTCTCCATTAGGCACGATTGGTGGCAGAGCGATGGTAGCTGATGACGGCACGCTTATGGATAGCCATGGCAACACGTACAGAGATGAAGCGGGCAATGCGTTCCATCAAAATGATCGAGGTCAACTTGTGGATCAAAACGGTGCCTTCGTTGCACTTGGTAAAGAGGGTGTTTTAGTTCCTATTGCTGATATCCCAGGTGGAAAAGGTAAGCCGGTATCAGCTGCCAAAGAAGCGAAAAAACTGGATAGTATGCGTTTCAACGCCGAGAAGTTCGCGGCTATGAAAGATCAGCAGGACGCCGCACATTTCGGGTTGGACAGAGCTGGGAATGTTGTGGGTTCAGATGGAAAATCTCTGAAACTTCGCACTGGTAAAGGTATGGTACCGGTTGCACTCAATGATAAAGGATTCGTAACGGATCGGAATGGAAAACGCGTAGATGCTGGCGCCATTGTTGGAGCTGTAGACAGCCGAGGGTTTGAAGAAGTTGTTGATCAGGAATCGGGACAAACACACCTACGGCATAAAGGTGATGAAGCGATTAAACCTACTGCTTCGGTGAGTGGAACGGCAACAAGCGGCGCTCAAAACCTGACGACACTTGCCAAACAATCCAATCGGGCAAATGAGATCGCTCAGCGAGCAAATGCTCGTGTGGAAGAACTCAAAACGAATGGGGCTTCACCGTATGCTGTAATGCAAGCGCAGCGTTTTGCCAATAAAGCAGGTAAGGACGCTAAAGTCGCACAAGGAGCATTTAATAAGGCGATGCAAAACAGTGGCAATATGTCGCCTGCAGCCGCTCAAGCGGCTTCACTTTCGCCTGTATCCCTTGTAACGAGTGATCATGTGACCAGCGCATCACGTCATTTGTCTGAACAGCAAGCCACGCTTCAAAAAGAAGCGGGTGTACTGAATGAACTACAAGCGCAAGGCGCTCCGGCGAAAGAAATCACACGTCAACGGAGGCGCATGGATGATCAGCGTCAAGTTGTTCAAAAGGCTTTGTCAGCGGAGCAAGATATGAAAACGGCTCATAGGGTTGGTCGTTCTTATGGTGAAGTAAGCGGAGCTAGAAACCGATTTGATAAAGCGTCGACATTCTTCATGAATGCCCAAGCGGCTCATGATCAAGCTGTTGCTATGAAGGCACCGCAAGAGTTGATCGCGAAGCATGAACAACGTGTTAACAAAGCTTCGAAGTACTTGTCGGATTCGCAGCGTAACCTTGATCGGGTCACTCAGGCGCCAAGTGGGTCTCCTGTACAGATCGACCAAGCAACAGCAAGATTCCAACAGTCCCAGTTGCAGTATAAGCAAGCGCAGGGCCAAGTGGACCAACTTGTGCAGGGCGGTGCACCAGTGAATACAGTTAAGGCGGCTCAGCGTCAAGCAGCACGAGAGAAGCGTAAAGCAGCGCAAGCTTACGCCGAAAAGTTAACAATGACAAGTCCATCCGGATGGAATAACGTTACACAAACGCCATCTGTTCAAGCCACGCCGAAAGTAACGGCAAACAAAAGCTTCACGGAGCTGGCAACAGCGGGGATCAATAACTATGGTGATTATAGCCGAGAGGTAACTAAGCATTCTGGGACAATCAAACAAAGTCAATCGAAGTTGAAACAAGCCGAGCAACGTTTGGCATCACTGCGTAGTGAGCATCGTTCACCGCTTCAAATTGAACATGCCAAGTCCGAGATACGTGGACTGCGGAGTCAGATAAAAGACTCACGCGAAAAGATGGGTCATTTGATGGGGCATGCACAGGGACTTCTGAAAACAGGAAATTTCCAACCAATGGTGGCAACTCGCCCGATTCGTAAGGATGGAGCATCCATCATTAATCAATTGGTTAATCTGAATCACACCCATGCTTTGCATGCTCGTCTAACTCACCAGGAAAAAACGGGTACGATTACACAAACTGGGCGTGAGCAGATTGAAGCCTTGGGTGAACGTATTTTGTATATGAGACGTGAATTGATTGGCTCGGGTATTCGTGAAGATGCACTACGAGATCGCACAAGCATCGTGGAGAGTACTAAGCAAATGCAGCAGTCGTGGGAAGCGTTTGTGCAAGGTAAAAGTATTGAATAATTTGGGTAACGAGTGTCGTTCTGAGTATGGAAGGCCGTGCGATTTGTTAACCTAAGTATGCACGTTGTTAACCAAATCGTATTGTCATCCAAAAAGGGCTATGTTATAATAATTTCGTTATTAAATAGCTGTGCGCTCAGTGATTTGTACATAATTACGCAAACTATTTATTCATATTTAATTAGTGAAAGAGGGGCAAATGAGTGATGCTTTTGAATGAGGTCGTTTTTTTGGCAGGTGATTGGGACCTGGGAAGTTTTCTAGGCAACTCCAAAACTACCCTAACAAAGTGGGCTGGTTTAGCGGCTGCTCTCATCGGTGTGGTGTGCGTTTTTATAGCAATTTGGCAAATTGCATCTGGGTTGATGTCTCATGGGAAAAAACAGACAAATTGGGCCATTTCTATTATTCTGTTGCTCGTAGGTGGCGTGTTGGGAGGGACTGAAGGTTTTAAATTTGTTACGGATATTGCCGGCGGTGGACAGAAAACGATCTCGGATTTGGGTGTTCCCGGTGGCGCCATTATGTTGTTTGAGTATTCGAAGTTTTACTTCTTCAAGTAATATTTCGATATTCGCGACCAAAAAGAAAGAGAGCGGATTATCTTCGCTCTCTTTTTTGGGTTAAACGAGCAAGAAATATGTTTTATATTATTCAATTTGCAAAATACTCAAATGGATATTTACATGATATATTAGTTAATAGTATTAACAAAATACTACACATGCAGCATTTTTAAAGTTATTTTTAATTTTTATTTCATCAGAAAGGGGCGACTACGGTTTGGCCAAAGTACGATTAAAAGGACTTAGAAACCGAGGGTCTGAGCAAGTTGAAGTGGAGAGTACAGATGAAGTCGGGTTCCTTGAACGTATAATCCGATTGCGTGACCGGCTTAAATTTGGGCCTCATCATCGGATGGAACGTTTTACGATTACACTTAGTGCAACGCTCGCATTTCTTCTGTTGTTCTCAGGCTTGTCATTAGCACAAGACCGATCAAATGTAGCGAAGCAGGCTTCGTCACAAGCGCGGTATACGGAAAGTTTCACATTCTCGTTATCTGGTCAAAGAATGTATGTAGATGGTGTGTTCGGTGATTCGAACCACACAGATGTCTTGGTGCTTCTGCGCTTAGAAGATCCAAAGGGAATGTCCGTAGATGCGAGCAATTATCAGCTTTTTATTACAGGGTATGACAAGAGTATGGAATCAGGACCCAAAACGACCTTCTCGTTGTTCGGGTCTACTGGTTATGGAGTGATTCGTTTCCAAAGTGAGGAGCCCATCCCGAAACAGATTTTGGATGTGACGATTCGGGCAAACGAACAATTAACGGCTCAAAGCGGAACAGGAACGAGTGGAAATAAGAACAACACTGATGAGTCATTCGCTAAATATGATCAGGGCCGTTTTTATGTAAATCCTGGTGCGGATAACACTACAACATTGGACTGGCTTGCTTCCGGGGAACAGAATCCGGCCAAGTTGTATACGGCTTTGGTAGCAGAATCTAAAGATGAGAAGATTCATGAAGAACTTAAAACGCAAATAAGCGAGATGGGAAATCTGTTGAATCGAGCAAAAGAGTATACGAACCGCTTAGTGTCAGCTGGTTATGAAGCTCCTAAGACACCGTGGTTTGTCGAAGGTGACTACATAGATGAAAATGGCGGATTGGTTGCCGCGAAGAATTTGACTGGGGCGCACCTTATTGACTATTCGACGAAGACGATTCGGGAGGGGTATATCAAACAGGTCATGGGTGGACTTTCCGAGTTCGATACGTATATGAAAAAGAAAACAGAGTCGACGAACATAGCAAGTAGCAGCAATAATGTGGTTCGTAAAGAGCAGGTCGAGCAAGTGAACAGCTTGAAAAACGAGGATGGATCGATACTTGATTTACGATTAGTATCGACGGGCAGCAGCCCTTCTGCTCAGGTAGCAGCGAAAGATTCAACGGAATCGCTTCTCCAAACGTGGCGTTCTTATCTCTCAATAAAACAAAAGGTTCAGCGAGATTTGATGCGTAGTTTATTAGTGCTCGATGCGGATGTGTTGTCCCAAGAACTCGGTTTCTCAGAGCAACAAAATAATAGAAGTGTAACTTATTACTAGACGTAACTATTGCTCAGATGCTTGCGAAATGATTGATTGTAAAACCTGTTGAGCGAAGTAGAATTATCGTCGCTTAGCAGGCTTTTATTTTTACAATGTTATAAAGTAATTAGTTTACTTTACCAAAGGTTAAATCCCAATATAAACGTTGGGGGTAGAGAGAGGAGTCATGCAGCATGGGAATGAGTGGGGGAACAGGGGGAATGAAACCACCAGGGGGAGGAGGCATGGGTAGCAATTCCCCATCTGGTGGCAGAGCAGCTCAGAAACCGCAACGAAACAAAGCTCAGGAACGGACGAACAGACCGGTTGAGAAGCCGAAGGCTGGCGGTGATGCAAGATCAAAACTTGCGAGTGGTGTTCGAAGCGGATCATCGTCACGAGGGACAGATGATATAGCTGATTCGAGAGCAGGTAATGCGAAGCCAAAAACAGAAGGTGGAGTTAGAAACGCATCGAGTAGATCTTCGGAGGCTTCGAATGCGGCTAATAGAAAAGAAAACGAAGGGAAATCCAATCCAGCATTTAAATCAGCAAACGGAGATCGTTCTGGGGCTGCCTCAGGCAAGCCAGGGGGGGATCGTAGCGCCAAGGAGCCCTCTCTATCGAATAAAGGTGGATCGGCTGGTGTCAATAGCGCGAACTTAGGCCGAGATAAAATGGATGAGACCGGAAACGGAAATAAAGGAAAACGGTCGAATTCGAATCCGAATTCTAAAGAGAAAGACCAGGGAGATGCTTCTAAAAACGGTAGTGGAGGGAATTCAAACAAGAAAGATGGTTTGATGGATAAAGCGAAAGGCCTGACTTCTAATGCCACTGGTGTTGATTATAGCGACAAGAGCATGAAAGATCAGCTCGAACACCAGGCGGCAGACGTAGCGATGGATTCGACACCTGGGCTCGCTCAAGCGAACAGTGCGCGAAAAAAATTAAAAGAGTTTAACAAACTTAAAAAACAGGCCGGTGGCGGAGACGACGGCATCACGGATAAAGCAGAGGAAGCGGCAGATAAAGCAGTAGATAAAGGGATCAAAGCAACGAAGATCATAGGCGCTACGGCGGCTGGTAGCAACGTTGCTGGTCAAGCTTTGATGGGCGTCATGATGATGAAAATGATGATGATGCTTAAAGGGTTCGCTATGGCTGCCATTAGTAAGGCAGTTGGAGTAATCGGTACGGTTTTTAATGCGATTAGTTCCTTTGTTTCAGGGGTTCTTGGCGTAGGTGCTGCCATTGGTAATGCTATCGCTGCCGGCGTGATGGCTGTTTCGATTAGCATAACGAGTGTACTCGGTTACGGGGTTATTGAAGAGTTGAACTTGAAAGACGATTCAATCGGAAGTTGCGTTCCGGCGAATACAAGTGTAAGAGACGGCTCCCAAAATTATATACTGGATGGGGAATTAGAAGTTGTTCGTGAGGCAAATGCTGTGAAGCTTTGGTCGGTATACGAGAGGCTTGGTGGTTCGAAAGAGCAGACAGCTGCGGTTCTTGGGAACTTACAGCACGAAAGTGGGCTCGATCCAACAGGAGTAGAGACGATTTATAATGAACCATTTCAGATCGGACCACGCAAACAGACAGCGATGGGTGTGGGGTTCCTCGTTAGCAAGATCGATGCTAAGTATGCATCCAAGTATCCAGCAATCAAATATGTGGGTATCGGACTTGCCCAGTGGACGAATGGACGGAATACACTACTGGTCAAATACGCACAGACAAACGGCGTGAACTGGTATGATTTCGATACGCAGATTAAGTTCATGCTCGAAGGTGATGATTCCCTTCGTCAGAAACAATTAATTAATTTCTTACATACAGCGCCAAGCAACGTTGAGAAAGAAACAGAGCGTTTTATGAACACGTGGATTGGCCTTAGCTCTCCAAACAAATCGCTATCGCAGCGCCTTAACAATTCGGCTAATTTCATGTATGTGCTTGATCGATCTACGACGGATACGGTGTATGCTGATAGTATTTTGAGTGACGTCAACGTAGGAAGGTCCGAAGGTAACAGCGCTGTAGCGGCCTATTACCAGGATGATGGTTGCGGTAATGCGATTAAGACACATTACGGTAACCAATCAATTGATGGTACGGGCGAGGTGCCAGCTGATCTGGTTTTGGTACCGTGGTCCCGACAAACGTTACCCGCATCGCTTCAACAGTATGCTAAAAATCCGGAAGATGCAGGACTCGCCTGGGGAAATGCCACAGGTTGGACGAACGGAATCATACCGGATCAGTGTGCTGCTCTTGCACACAGTTACTTTATTCGCTTGTATCCGGACTGGAATCAGAATGGAAAGCCCACAGTGCGGCCGTATGGTGACGGAAAGGACGTGGCGGATGGATGGGCTAAGCATTATGATCAAGCCGTATCAGGTATACCGGCTGCCGGGGCTGTGTTCAGTGATGCGACAACAAGCCAATACGGACACACAGGTATCGTCCAACACGTATTTGCCAATGGAGACATTCTTGTCAATGAACAAAACATTCGAGGTGTTAGTGGTCGAAACGCACCAGATCTAAGTTATTCCTGGAGTTGGCGTGTGATTAAAAAAGATCGATACGAAAAAGCACACTGGAAATTCTTCAAACCTGCAGATGCTGTACCACAATGGACTGAGCTTGAAATATACTGATTTCATTGATAAAACGTTGAGCACACAGTATAATAAAGGAATTGCTCAAGCGATATCTTCTTTTTTTATCATAGAGTATGAGAATTGTACACAAATGATGAAGCAATATTTTCGTATAACATAAAATGTGAGAAGTATAAGGCATAAAGTGTGTACATATTGCGTATAAAGTATGATTATCGTGTCGACAAAATTGAATATGATATAGGAAGGGGTTTGTGAATATGCAGAGTCGAGCCGGTAGCGTTTTAAAGACTTATGGGATACCGATCGTTTTGGGCTTGATTGCTTTGATTATTGTTCTCTTCATTTGGCAGCAAAACAAAAAAATCGATGTACTGGAATCTGACATTGCAGCTACAAAAGAGTTGTTACAAGGTGTCCAGTCTACAAAGGAAAAGGTAGAGGAGCCGTTTGATTCAAAAGAACATGAAGAAATTCTTCAATCACGAACAGTGTCCGCGAAAAAGATTGGAGCAGAAATTATTGCAGTGGAAGATGTCCTCACTTCGTTTTATAAATCTAATGAGGATTTACCCGAGGATCAAGCCGCATACGATAAAATGGTCAAAGAGCTTGATAAAGCGAAAGCTGATAATACACGTTTAACGAATGCATCTGAGAGTGATCACATTCAAACGTGGAAGTTGAATCCGGATTGGACTCTCAAGCTCGAAACAATTGTTACATACCAAGATACCGAGAACGTTCCCGTGTTATTTAGCATGACGACAAAAAGTGGAAAATCGGCGGGTCTAATCTTCGCCGTATATGATACGGTTAATTATAAATTGACTAATATCAGTCGGCACTATACGACAGATGGCTTGGACGATGAAGTCGATGTAGGGGGGGCATAAGGGATGTGGACAAAGTTTAAACCGCTCTTGCTTATATTGGCAGCAAGCTTGCTTTTAGTGCTATCGGGGATGACGTATGTAAAGAATAGTAATGAGATTAAAACACTTGATGCTGAGTATGAGTCACTAAATAGTAAGCTCAATCAAACCGAACAGGATATTGCCGAAAAGCAGGGCGAAGTAGCAACACAAAAAACGGAGTCTGTAAAAAAAGTAACAGGCCTTGATCCAGAACTGATTCAATCGGATTCGGCGGAGGCCGAAAAATACTTTGTAGCTGCCTTCAGTTGGAGTAACGGGACTGAATATGAAGGCGTACGAAATCAGTATATCGAATCGTTAGGCGAAGATAATTCGTTTACAAAAACCTACCTGCCGCCCGATACGAAGATTGAAATAAATAGCGGGATGTTATCCTATATTGATTTCAAAAAGTTAAGAACAACGATGGACAGTATTTATGTTGTTCCGACCACAGCTGAGGGGAACCGAGTGCGTTATGTCGCTTTTGTGCAATATATCATGCATAAAGATGGCAGTGATTTAGTGAATACGGATGCCCTGGAACGGAGTGAAGCCATTATTGAATTTACTGCAGCCGGTGACTCTGCTGATGGTAAGCGGAGGATCACAGAGGTGAGCGCGAGAACTGGATATAGTGCCGGGTTGCTCGACGATTAAAGCGAGGCACGTACAAAGGAGACTGCACTTCAATGAAAAATAACAAAGCTCAATCTCGTACCGACCGTGCTTTTAATGTCGTTGCATCTCAAGCAGCACAGCAGGACGGTATTGTGCCTGCAAGGGAGCCGAGCATGAGTAAAGTATCGCTGTTTATGACCCGGGCCGTGGGGATTTTTACGCTCGGCATGAGCCTTTCGCTTTTTGTACAACTTATGCCGTTTGTATATCTTTTCGTTGCGGGTTATATAGGAGTTCCGGCTGACAAGTCGTTAGACAATATGAATTCGATGGTTTGGATTCTTACATGCGTCACAATTATGCTCGTGACCGTATATGGGTTTATCGCTTGGATGAGGTTTGTATGGCGCTGTTTGATCAAACAGCCGAAGCCGATTTTATGGTATATGAAACGCGAAAAAAAGGACGCCGAGTAATCGGCTCTTTTTTTTTTGCTTTGTCGATGCATGAAGCGAAGGTAAGGTACGTACAACTACTAGCGGCTTCGCTACTGAAGAGCTGTAGTTATCGCACTAAGCCCGTTAAATGTGCTCGATCTTTATAGAGTACCTATGCAAATCAAGAGTAAACTCGATGTTTGAAGATTATAAACAATGTACTTGCTCGATTGTTTAACAAATGTGTTTTATTGTTCTGTTAAACGCCTTGCTGTTCAACGTTATTTACGTATAATTATTGTATAATTGAAGTTGAAAGATGAAAAAGAGGAGCGTATTTATTCATGGCAGGATTCAAAAAGGGACAGAGTTTTAAGAATCAGCGGGTACATATTGTAGGTGCATTTGATCAAACCGGAAAAGGCATGAATGGCAAAAATGTAGCATTCAGTATCTCAAATGACACTCGCGAAGGGGAAGACGTATTTCCAGACCCGATGCTTGTATACGATCCATATACAGACCGAAATGGGCAGCAAAAAAATTCGTTCACGGCTGAGTATTCGGCAAGTCAGTGGGAAGCAATTGAAGCTGCGGCTAATAAAGAAGGTGACGATCTGGTACTTGAAGCCGATCTCTTTATGAACAAAAATGGCCCTGGCCTTCTAGTGAATACGAACACATTAAAAACCCCGGAAATTCCTTTTAACCGAGAAAAACATAAAGAAAATACGATAGCCGCAAAAGAAGCTAAGAAAGCAGCGATGATCATAGAAGAAGAACAGCAACAGAACGAAGATGAAGCTTCCTTGTAAGTAGCCGATAGCTATAAGAATACTGATTACATAAGAAATGACCCTGATATTTTTTGCGTTAATTTTTTATATTGTAAATGGTGAATTATTCAAAGTAAATTAAATAAAAAACATTGAACATACAGTGTTTTTATGTTCGAATTATATTGTTAATCTTTTAAATGAGATATTATAATTAAGCCTAGAAGGAACCGCGTCAGACACCAGCGGTGTGCTGGCGAAAGAGAAGGGACGTAAGCAAAAATGGAAGTATTCTCGTATAATCGCGCGAGTCATGATGGGATGCGTATGCGCCGACTTTTCGATCTTAAATACAATGCAAGCCAGCTTGACGTGAACGGGTCGACACAAATGTTTGGGATGTATCAGGTGCCAGCAGTCATGCACAGCCGGGTGAATAACATAAAGTTTGTATTCGAAAGTAATCTGTCGGGGTTCAAACGTCCCCAGATTCACGTCGAAGCAGATGTTGAATTGGCCTGGGGAGATTTCGCTGACGACATTTCGGCATTGAACTTTAAGCATGATAAGCAAGAGCTGCCGCTCACGTATGTGCAGCCTCTCGAAGACGACACACTTAAAGTGTTGATCGAGGCTGGATTATATCGGGAAGAACGTTTCGAGCTCTTGATGGGTAAGCTCATGAACGGGGAGACGTTTGATGCCGAAGGGGACATGCACCTCGCATATTTGGACGTAGCGGAAGCAGCTGTTTCGGAAAGAACTGTTCCTGTAGTGCTAGTTGATCCAGTAAACATTGTGCATGAGAAGCATGATCCATCGGAACGAACGAATTTGGCCGATCTAGTTCAATTGGCGGCAAAGAATCTAATTGAGCTACAAACGAAGGGCGTAAAAACCGAAGATATGGTTCGGTCAGTACCAGAAGAGCCGAAGCAAATTATAATTGATTCACCGATTCAGGACGTGGTTGCCTCCCACAATGAACAGCGAATTATTAATGAAGTGGATGGTTCGTTTAAAATATCATCGTCTCTATTAGATAAGGAAGTTGACATCACGGATCAGATTAAAGGCACGTTGGGCTTGAGTAAAATAAGCGAGGATGATCGTATTCGTGATCTGAAAGAGCGTGATCGAAATGAAAAACTGCAAGAGCAGCAAGAAGCGGATGCGATGAGTCAGCAACATATAACGGTTGTCAAAACAATTGAATCGGAAAAACCACTTGATCCGAACTTATTTGAGGAAGGGATCGGTTCAAAACGACGACATGCGAATCAGAACGATGATCGCTTCCCAGATGTGGATGATCCAAGTCTATAGGAGCTCGCTCCTAATAAATAGAAAGCGATAAGGTTAACCCTTATCGCTTTTTTGCGGGAAAGGAGATTCCTTGATGGGGATGAAGCAAGACATCGTGATCAAGAGTGAATATACAAATAACGCTCGCAGTAGCACCGGAAAAGGATCGAGAGGATCGTCGCCGGGTCAGTATGTGATGAGTTATATGGCTCGTGAGGACGCTACAGAAGTGCTTGTACCGGTTCGGATGTCAGTAACGGCTGGAGCCGAAGCTTACGTTGCATATGACAGCGCGGCGTTTACCCGGTATATGGCTCGGGATCAGGCGACGGAGCGTCTAGTATCCAAAGATGATGAAGATCTACAAAACGCAGATGCTTATGGTTCTCCGCTGGTACTGAAACAAAAATTCCGGCAGATTGATAAGTTGTCCGGTCGAGCATTCGGTCGAGGCGGAATTAGCTTGACGCATAAGGAGTTAGAAAGGCACTCACAGAACATTCAAAATTCTTTCGATGAAGGACATTCCGTTCAAAAAATTGTTCTGAGTTTTACCGAGGACTACTTGAGAGAAACAGGTGTATTAGATCCTGAATTCAAGCATAAAGGTAGAGGCTCGTACCGAGGTCATATTGACCAGCTCAAGCTAAGGCATGCCGTCATGAACGGCGTGGAACGAATGACGACGGCTGGACGGTTTATCGATCCAGAATGGATCGGTACGATTCAACTTGATACAAGTCATGTGCATGTTCATATTGCCCTAGCGGATACCAAATTTTCGAAAACGAGAATGAAAAGCGACGGAGCAGATCGAGGAAAAATAAATGAGCGTGAAAAAGCAGTGCTACGTAAGGGTATTCATTTCGATTTAGAAGATATGAGTCAGCTAAAATCATTCAACGGCCAAGCGTCGATTGAACGGCGCAACGTTGTTGCATTCGTCAAGGATTACGCATACGCGGCACTTCATGAGAATTCATCAATTCAGCTTTTAGTCGCTGGGCTGCCTAAAAACAAGAAAGAATGGAGATATGGGTCCAATCGAAAATCGATGAATCATTCCAATAAGCTTGCTGTGCAGATCGTCGAGAAAGTATTCGCTGCTGACCCGGATAAAAGTGGGTATAACAAAGCATTGCAGGCTGTATTAGATTATGCGGAGGAATCCAGCGCAAAAAATAAATTGAGCGATGGCGAAAAAAAGAAGTTGATTAAGGAAGGACGCGAGCGGATTATTGAGCGTTCCGTTAATGGGCTTTACAAAACACTTAAAGGGATTGATCCTGCAGAACTTACGACTCGGACGACGATGACCGATATTCAATCGAGTTCGGACGAGGAACTGGCAGAGGCACTTAAACAATCGAATCGTTCTAGAGCGTTTGACCCGGCGACCTTCGCGTTACGAGTGAGAGGCTACAATACACGGGAAAACGTGCACTCGCAAAGCGTTGGTACGTACTATGCGCTAGCTACGGATTATGATATAGCCCAAGAAAAAGGATTTGTCGATGACACTGCTCACGTCATGCGACTTTTTTATGAAGAAGAACTGGAGTTCCATATGGGGCTTGCCGATAAATATCGAACCTTCATGTCGTTCCATCATAACCAAGATGTGGCTAACGTTCAGCGTATGACACCGAGATACGATTCGCTGGTGTCGCGGTTTAAACGGATCGCGAAAACAGTTAGCGAAACGCTTCGCTTTGATCAGAGGACCCTAAATGAGTATGCTCGTGATTTACGTGATTATACAATGGACTGTTTTAAACAAGGAGTTGCATCTCTGAAAGAGTGGCGGGCAATTACAGATTATGATCGGGAAGCAGGAACGGTAGAAACCCGGTTTGTTTTGCCGGTTCGGCCGAAGACGAGAGCTGAAAATTTAAGCCCAACGCACTTTGATACAGTGAAGGCTTGGGACGTGCATCATCTGGGGCTGGATTATTATAATAAGCCCGATGCTCGGATCGACACGAAGAACGCACTATCGTTCGCTGGCGTCTTTCAAGCGCGTAAACAGCAGGCTGAAGCGGCTGAAATCTACGTAAAGGGGACGGGGCAGGAACTACAGGCACTAAGTTTTGCTAAACATGATATAGAAGATATGGAACAGGTTGTTCAAAAAGCGATGGATGAAGGTCTGATTCAAACAGTGAAGCTTGCAGACTTGAATCCGCAGGATGAACGCCAACTCTATACGCTCTCACTTGATCGATCAGTCAACGTGGCACGTCAGGTGCGCCAAAGCCTTGAGCACGTGGAAATGATTGAACAGGAAGAAGAAGAATTGGAGTAAATGAACGACTGAATTTATTCGGATAAGTTGTAAAATCAGGGATATGATTATTACTTGATTATGATATAATAAATCATAGATATTATTGTGCCATGAGTGTTTTGTGTGAAGTTTTATGTTTATATTCCTTCAACAATTAGAGAGGGTGACGCAAAATGACGAAAGAATTTGCGATGCTGACTGCCGCGCAGCGGCTGACTAAGTATTTTTCACGAGAATTTAATAGATTAGACGATACGAATGAATATCCAAACAATGCAGCGATACAGGCGGAACGATTAATTCGTATCCGCGAGGTCAACGAGTTGTCAGATACGTTGAATGAGTTGTTTGGTACACTCTCAGGCAGTCCGGAATCGAAGTTGTTTTCATCTTACGAGGAACAGAAGAACGAAATGGATGATACAGATCGGTTTCAATCTGATGTGATCGACGTTCTGGAAGAAGCCCATCTTGAGTATGAGGAGCAGAATCGAGTGTTGATGCCTTTGGGAACCACTGCTACGTTGTCGCCTGCGCAACAGCGGGCTGATCAAATGCTTAGAGAGTATTCGGAAACAGCTACGCGGGATGTAGCGCTGCATTTACCCGAGAATGATCGGCCGTTTGAAATACTTTCAGAGATGAAATTAGAAACGTCAAGGTTTGTTGATTCTGGAGAGAAGAACTATTTAAGACCTACGGTAGAGGATATACCACTAGATAGTAATGTAGCACAAATTGAGGACGTTCAGAATGCTGTAGAAAAAGGAATCGAAGAAGTACGCCAAGGAACTGATATACATATTAATGAGTATTTGACCAGAAAAAGTCGGCTTGTTACGGGATTAATTGAGGCGGATATTCGCAATTTGCTACCAGAAAATAGCGAACACGGACGTGCTGTTGTCGTGGAATAGCAACGGATGTTTTTCTGAATTTGCCGATGTAGGCTATATGGCGCCACACGGTGTAGACATCTTATTGTCTTGCCATGTGGCTCTTCTCATGGCTCATTACTGAATCACTCCCAATGCGAGTTCCTATCAAGAGCAGATGTCATATAAATAAAGGAGATAAACCTATGGGTATGGCACTCGAATTACAAGAGGTACTCAAAACAGAAGAAGGATTTGACACAAAGAAATACCCATACCTTGCGAAATACGCAACATTCATGAAATCTCCAAGTCGGCCGGTTCTTGGTCGTGAACACGAAATGCGACGGCTTCTCGCCTCGCTTAACCGGGCCGAGTTGTCCAATGCATTCTTACTGGGGGATGCGGGATCTGGTAAAACGATGTTGGTACAAGGAACGCTAGCGAGAGATACTGACCGAATTTACGTAGAAGTGGATTTAGCGAAGATGGCAGCAAGTGACAACGGTGAGGATGGAGCCACGCAAATGGCATCTCGGGTCAAAGGACTGTTCGATGATGCTGAAAAATTCAAGCGCGAAGTGGAACGTACGGATGAAAACAGTCAAGCGAACACTTTTTCTGGAGAACAATCCTCAGAACTTGTTTTGTTTATGGATGAATTCCATTTGCTTGTACAGCTCTCTCCAGCTGCAGCTCAGGCAATCAAACCAGCGCTTGCCGAAAGCGGACGTCGCGGAATCAAAGTGATTGCCGCTACGACGTTTGCTGAGTTTCACGAATATATCGAAAAAGACCAAGCACTCATGCAGCGCTTGCAGCGGATCAATATTCGTGAGCCGAACAAAGAAACAGTTGTTTCCATCTTAAAGTCTGTCGCAAAAACACATAAGGTCGCGGGTTTAATTTATGATGACTATTTATATGACCTTATTTATGAACTAAGTAATCGTTATGTACCGGCGGATTCTCAGCCGCGTAAAAGCATTCTGATGCTCGATAGTATGATTGGCTGGATGCGAACGTATCCCGGCGAATATAAAATGGATCGAAAACTTCTCTGCGAGGTGATTTATGACAGTACGGGAGTGCAGGTTTCGTTCCAGGTCGATGGCCGGACAATTGAGTCGCAGCTTAATGAGCGGGTCTTTTCCCAACAGTATGCGATGAAGACGCTCGAAAATCGATTACAAATTGCAGTTGCTGATTTGCACGATAAAACGCGCCCCATTTCTAGCTTTTTGTTTACGGGTCCCACAGGTGTCGGTAAAACAGAAACGGCTAAAGCTCTTTCTGCGCTTTTGTTTGGGGATGACCGTGCTATGATCCGGTTTGATATGTCGGAATACGCATTGGAGTCTTCTCTCAATCAATTCCGGGAGGAACTGACTGATCGCGTCTGGAATCGGTCGCATAGCATTGTCCTCTTAGATGAAATTGAAAAGGCGGACCGGTCTATTACACGATTATTGCTTCAAGTGTTGGACGATGGGCGTCTTTCCAACACGCAAGGGAGAGAAGTGAGTTTCCTCAATACGTACATCATTTTAACGACGAACGCAGGTAACGAGGTCTATCAGGACATTGCTCATTACGCAACAAGTAATGATGGCTCTGATGGGATGCAAGCGTATCAGAAAGTCATTCGTCAAGCTTTGATAAAAAACCCATCGTTTGCACCAGAAATTATCAACCGATTGAATGCCATTATTCCGTTTCAGCCACTTTCACCGCAGACTTATGAAAATATTCTTATTAAAAAACTTGAAGCACTGCAAGCGGTTGTGTATCAAACACACGGTGTTGACCTTTTAATCGATAAAAAAGTGGTTACTTTTTTGGTTCATGATCTTTTCGACATTGATACCAATTCCGGGGGAGCGAGGGGATTAGTTTCATTGCTGGAAGCACACGTTGTTGCGCCGCTTTCTCGATATATCAATAATCATCCTGATACCAAACATATGGGAGTACGTGTCATAGGGGAAATGTCATATGAAAATAAAAGCAAGCTGAAATCATCTGCCAATATCGAAATCGGGTCCATCGACATGAAGAAATTGAGACGAATGTAAACTAGATTTATAGGATTAATTATACTCATGATAATTGGGTAAAATGGCCCATAACGATAGAAGTTATTTCATTACATATTTATCATAAACGAAATACAAAACGTTGTGTGTTCAGTAAAACCTGTATTGAATGGATATTTTTTTTATGATAGAATGTATATAGGCATTATGACGTATTTTTTTGTTTGAACTGAGGGGGAATGAGTAAGATTTTTCGTTTTAATCGATGAAGAGGGTCAGAAGTTGAGCGAATAGGTTCAATTATTGACACATTCGAAGACGATTAAGGACGGACGGATAGTTCATAGAACTGGATATACGGGAAAACATGAACGGTTGACGCAGGTGACACTTGCGAGATCACCTGAGTGGTGTAGTTAGATAAAGGAAAAGAGGTTTCGTTTAATGGGATTTTTCAAACGAAGAAAAAAAGATCAAGCGAATGATTCGGAAGAAAGCGCAGTTGCGGTCGCGAGTAAAGACGACGAATTGGGAGACGAAACGGGTTCGAAACTCTTCGGTCGTGGGGGAAAGAGCAACCGAAAAGACAAGAGTAAAGGAAAACTCTTCGGTGGAAGCAAACAAGATATGACACTTGTTGAACGCATGCAACTCGTTGAATCAGTTGCAGCAGCATCGCTGCAAGTTATTAATGAACTCGTAAGCATTGGCGATTCTGCAGTTCGTGAAGTGGATGATGGCCTATTGATCGTCGTTATCACAAATGACATGCTTGTCGCATCCGGCGTTGACCCATCTGATGAAGAATTCGGTTCGTTCGCGGAAGCTCTCATTTCAGAATCGATTGAGTCTATGACTTTAGAGGACGACTTGGCGAATGGCATTATCGGTATCATTCCTTCGATGGATACGCTGATTTCGCTTGATGAGTTTGACTTCATTCATGATATGCCACTTCAATGGGCTATCGTACCCTTTGATTTGACAGATGATTCCCGATTGGTTCTTCTTGATTCAACGGTTCATCTGGATCGCTTAATAGAAATTGCTAAATCGCCATCTATCGAGCTTTACGTTGAAGGTAACGAAGTTGTAGATAGTGGAGATAGCGAGCGAACATGGCAGAACGAAAGTTCCGACCACAGCCATGACGATGAAGACAGCGAGGATTACGAGGTTGAGTTGGATGATGAAAGCGAAGCGTTGGACGACACATACACGTCTTCAGAGCAAACCGATTACGGAGTATACGACGTGTTCTCGGCTGAAAATAACAACGCTTCGGATATCTCAGAAGTTGGGTTTGGTTCAGAGTTTTTCGGAGGCGATACCTTCAGTGAAGGAAGTTTCAATGAATTTTCTAGTGAAGAAGATGATTTGGACCCCGATCAAGAAGACGAAATGTTGTATGGGATGAATGATGAAGAAGAAGAAGCGTTGGACGTTGGCGATGGATATTCTCTAAATTCAAGTGTTGTACAATCCGATATGACGGTCGAGGAATCGAAATCAATTGTCACGAAGGCGCTTGAGCATTCGTTCAACAATACGGAACTGAATTTGACCATCGATCTTACGAAATTTGATGATTACTTCGGCACGTTATCCGTTGTTAAGTTCGATGAAAAAGCTACTGATGATAGCGAACTTCAACGTGTTGTTTCCAATTTCCGAAAAGATGCGAACGTTGAGATTGAGAAGTATCATGAAATTGAAATCGCGGGGTTGCGCAATACTTTCATTACAAGCCTTCGTAGTCTTCATTCTCAATTATTAACCACTCTTGATCATAATGATCGAGGCACCCTATATGGAGGACGATTCTCCGAGATTGATGCAGTGTTTGATGATGCGATGTCTGATATGGACAGGTTATCTGCTAATGAAGTTAAAAACATTCATGAGACATATAACATGGATCGGGAAACTTACGGGGAAAATGCGAAGCGCGAAGCGATGACAATCTACGATACTCGTTATCGTGATGAACGAAACCGCAAGATCGAGGGCGTCAAAGACTCGCTGAAAACGGAGATGAAATTAAATCGTGACGTGTCTCGTGGTGAGCTGTACAACGATCGCCGCATTGTCGCGGCTAGCTTATTTGATAAGGCAATAACAGCCCTTCTACAAAGTTTGCAAGAAGAGTATCAAACGATTATGGAAAAAGAGCTACATATGTACGACACATTCCGTAAAAACATCGATATGTACTTGCGTGAGCATTTCGCCGATGAAGTGCTGCGGGCAAAAGCGGAAGCAGAAAGACTCAAGCAGAACGAGGAAGCGGATCACATACGTCGTGGATACGAGCAGATGCTTGCAACAAAATCGCAGATGCTCGAAGAAGCGGATCAGCAAGCTAAAATTGCGATTCAGCAGCTTGAAAGAAAGCATAAAGATCAGCTCAATGAGTTGAGAGTTGACTATGAACGTAACATAGATCGAGAAAAGCAAGAGAATGAGAAGTTACAGGGTCTGCTGGAAAAGGTGACGGAAAGTAATACTCAAATAGGAGACAAGAAAGAATTGGAGATTAAGCACCGGATCAAGGTATATGAGAACCAAATCGAATCTCAAAAACAAGAGTTGGCATACGCGAATGATCGGTCAGGCAAAGAACAAAAGCAATTGACGTTGGTCTACATAGCGATCGGAGCTGCGGCTCTTGCGATTGGAGTACTCTTTGGTTTCGTGTTTGGCGCTAATTCAGCACAACAGCAAGCGCCTGCTGCTCCAGCGGCACAAACACAGCCGGTTAGCACAATTGAACGTGCTGTTGTTCCATCGATAGGCATGGAGCCTATAAACGGCAGCGCAGCATAACGCTTACGTTTTGATCAGAACCGCTCCAAGTAGGAGCGGTTTTATTTTGTTGGTACGATCCGTTTTGCGGTGACGTTTTAACAAATAAAGGAGTGGTTCGGTGGGGAAGAAGAAAGGATCGAAAAATTGGAATCAGCTTAAAAATCAGAAATATAAAGAGCGGGTGAAAAACCGAGAAGTCCACGAGACGCAAAATATGATGCGCGGCGAACGGGGCGAGGTCGATAAACCGATTAAAGAGCGGATTTTGGCCATTTTTCTTGCATTGATGATTGCTGGAATTGGTTATGTAGTAGGTGTTTTTGTTGTTATTGGGAGGCACTTCTATGAACATTTTAAGATATCGGGCGGGACTTCTTTTTTAGATTTTGATGTAAGTGAGGTCAACGTTTTCACGAGTGGGTTGTTCTTGTGGACAGGATTCGTTCTTTTGATAGCCTGGCTCATTGTGAACTATCGAATGATGGTATTGTGGCGGTCTAAAAATAGCATGAACGATTCAACGGACATCAATACGCACGAGAATGATCAGCATATTGCGCTTCCGGAAGAAATGCGGAGAATGTATGACTGGTTTCCGGATGCAGGAGCTGAGTCAAGCGTCCAAGTTTCGAGTATGCTCAGTCACGTTATGTTGAGCAACAAAGGTCTAAAAAGTATTGATGTAATTCAGCGCTACAAGGAAGACGTTGTAATAGATGGTGTAATTGTCGAGCATAAAGGCGACATCATGTACGACGCGAGTGGTCAGATAATCACAAAAAAAATGCCAATCATTGATGAGGAATTCGGACGTGATCTTTTCACGGCCAGCGGAATACCGCTATCGGAGAAAGAGATTCGAACACCGGTAGATGTTCGCAAAATTGAATACAACGAACTGGACGATTCAGGTAACCGAAGCGACCGGGATAAGCTCTCGTACGATACGGTAGCGGATCTGATCAATAACGATTGGACGTTCCTAGACCATGAAGTACAGCGGCCAGCCGGAGCTTATCTGGTCGATACCGCGCCGGTGAATACAATGGTTCTCGCGATCACGCGAGCGGGTAAAGGTCAGACGGTTATTGAACCAACGATTGATATGTGGACTCGTGAAAAACGCAAAAACAACATTGTTGTAAATGATCCAAAGGGTGAATTGCTTGTTAAGAACTACATCCCCGCTACGATTCGGGGTTACGAGATTGTTCAGTTTAATCTCATCAATCCGCTAAACACCGACATATACAATCCACTTGGATTTGCGGCCGAAAGTGCGCGTGAAGGTAATTTCACGAAAGCGGCATCGTACATCGAAAATATCGGTGATATTTTCTTTCCTAGGGAAGGTGCAGACGACCCAATGTGGCGTGCGAGATGTTGTTCTCAAAAGGCTGCCTAATAAGCAGCCGGGGAGAGAACGGGCGAGTAATCGCCTAACTTCACCAACGAGGGAATGGAATGATAGGGTAACGCCTTGAAACTTCCCCAGTAATCTGCCCTAACCTGATGTTCACCCAATGAGCATCGGAGACTATAGCCGGGTGACACATGCTGAAATCGTCCCTAACGTAAAGTCGAGGAAAGCCTTGCGGAGAAAGACCGCCAAGGAACTGACGAAACTAGGTATGCTGTGAATACCGTATGGTGAGAATGTGCGAATGCACTGACGAACTTGCGAATGTACGCTTCGATAAGGGTGGGTTCAGAAATGAATCCGGGTCTGTCAAATGACCTTCGGCTAGGAGAACGGGATTAATGCCACATACGTACCCGACCTTCCTTGTGTTATAGGCACATGTGTTAGCCACGGAGTAGAGCAAGCACCTAACCGGTATTAATCATAGTTGGTGAGGAACGTCGAAAGCTGCGAACGTTGCCGGAAACGGCCGTGTGGGAGCGAAGTTGCGTGGGAAACGGGTTATCCGAGGGAACCACGCTTAATCGTAGTGAGAGTAGTGGCACGAGCGATGATGCTCTTGTAATGAGAGCGAAGCAACAGCCACGAGTCCATGATATACACAACTAAAATGACTATCACTATAATTTATGGGTTCCGGTATGACAAAAAAGTCACCGACACCTCAGTAAAGGACTGGTGATAGACCATGAAAAACTTTGAGTCCCAACAAGAGACGAATCGTAAATACTACGATCGAGTTGAGTTCTATGAGCGCATGTTCAAGAAATCAGAAGATGGTGCAAAATTCAAACGATTGATGGATCGGATCAAACATCCAGACAACATCATGCTGGCATACCGAAGTATCAAAAGTAATTCCGGTGCAAACACCGCATCCGTAGATAAGATGACAATGCGGGATATTAAAAAGCTATCAACGAATGAAGTTATTCGAGAAGTTCACAGACGGTTGGAATGGTACGAACCTGATATAACCCGAAGGGTTTTTATCCCTAAAGCGAATGGAGATTTGCGGCCGTTAGGTATCCCGTCCATATGGGACCGGTTGATCCAACAAGCGATTTTACAAGTGCTGGAACCAATATGCGAAGCTAAATTCAATCCGCACAGTTACGGTTTCAGACCGCACAGGAGCGCTGAACATGCAATAGCCGACGTAGCGTTTAAAATTAATATCCAACATTATCATTACGTGATTGATGTAGATATTAAAAGTTTCTTCGACGAAATCGACCATGATATTTTGCTTCGGCTGATGTGGAATATGGGCATTCAAGATAAGAAGCTGCTCTCGATCGTCAAGAAAATGCTGGAAGGCGTTGTAGAACAACCGGATGGTACACGAGTAAAAGCTACGAAGGGTTCCCCGCAAGGCGGGGTGTTAAGTCCTCTGTTAGCCAATATTTATCTCAATGCGCTGGATTGGTGGATAAGCGATCAGTGGGAAACGTTCAAAACGCGGAACAACTATACGCGGATACGAGCAAATAATACTGTTGATCAATCAGGTAAATACCGCGCTTTACGTACAAGTTCAAACCTGAAAGAACTCATGATTGTGCGTTATGCCGATGACTTTAAGATTTTCACAAATTCTAAAGCATCAGCAGACAAAATCTTAATTGCCGTCAGTAAATGGCTGCATGAAAGATTGAAACTCAACGTCTCCCCGTTAAAATCAGGGGTCACATGTTTGAGGAAGCAGTCAACAGAATTCTTAGGATTCACCTTAAAGCTTATGCGAAAAGGGCGAATGCGAACAGGGATGCAACGATATGTAATGGCGAGCGATGTATGTCCAAAAGCACTGAGCCGCATCCAGCAAAATCTATCGGCTCAAGTCAAATCCATTCAGCGAGCATCAAGTTCTAAACGCGGGATAGATGAAGTGCTTAAATACAATTCCATGGTGGTTGGTATTCATAATTACTATGGCATCGCAACGAATGTGAACGATAGTTTCCAGCGAATATCGCTAGGTCTGTTACGGAAAATGTATAACAGATTTAATCGAAATAACCAAAATGATAACTTCTCTAGGTCCGGCCGGTATGAGGGTAAAGATGTGAGAATCACAAAGTATATGTCGTCGAAAAGCATGCGATATTACATGGGCTACCCGGTTATCCCTCTTTCATACATACAGCATAAAAGTCCAATGATGCTCAAAAAAGATTATCGTCAAACGGACAGCATCGATGATGCGCATGTACGTACAGAATTGGTCAAGTTGCGCAGTAATGCGCATTATAATAACCGACGCAGCATTGAATACATGGATAATCGTATTGCGAAATATCTGGTGCAGAAAGGGAAATGTGCGGTAACGGGAGTTCTGCTTTTTGCAGATGAAGTGACCTGTCACCATATCGAATCCTATGCGGCAACCCAAGACGACAGCTACAAAAACCTTGTGATTATCCAAGAACTTATTCATCGTTTGATACATGCAACGCAAACATCAACCATCAAGCGTTATCTGAGTGCTCTAAAATTAAGCAAGTCTGAACTGACTCATGTCAATAAATATCGAACGGTACTCGGACACGATATCCTTTGATACTTGACTCAAACCGATAGTTATTTTAGTTGTCACATGGATGGAACGCCGTATGCGGTGAAAGTCGCACGTACGGTGTGGAGCAGGGGTAAATCGAAAAGAGAATTCGTCTTGGCGAACACTTAGTAGATGAACCTATTGCTATCAAATGCTGCGAACAACGCCTTCAAGCGTTCTGCTTTCGGTTTGATCGATTTCTACCTGGAAGAAGAAAAACGAATTCGCAAGCAGGCCGAACTTGAAGGATTGTCTGAAAAAATATTAATGCAGAAATTGGATGATATGTGGGGGGTTGTAACGCTCTATAATGCATATCAACTTTTCGTGGTGTTATCGGCAAAAAAATCGAATGATGTAGAAAAGATTCGAATCGATGAGGATGACGTTTCAAAGGAGAAGGACTTATTAACGCTCTTTTTCGACGCAACTGCAAAACTGCCACAAAATGAAATGCGGAAACTTGTTCAGAATACAGACAACGCGCTACGTGCGATGGCAGGATCGGATAAAACGATCGCTTCGGTATACGGGATTGCACTGACAGCTATGTCATTCTTTACAGACCCTACGATCTCGACGCTCACAAGCGGTAAACCTTCCCAGAATTTCGATGCGAAAGGTCTATCGTTTCCGCGCCGCATTGGCGTTCGATTCGCTTCGGAGTATTTGGAGAAGTATCGTTTAATTGGTTTGCAGTCTATATGGTTTGCTTATGAAGATCCGAAGTTCGAAAAGCAGTTGGATCAGAAATTATTTGGTCACACTCAAATTATTGACCGTGAAGGCTGGGCTCGTTACTTCTTTGATGGCAAGTTCGCTAACCGGAAAAGTTATATTAAACTTGAAATTCGTAATCCGAAAACTCAGTTGCTCGTCCGCACGTTTTACTTTGAAGTGGAACTGACGTATAAGACTGATCTTTCAGGGCGCAGGTATGTTAAAGATCCGGTACTGAACACAAAAATTATTAAAGATGGCGCACTTCGAGAAATGCGAATGAATCGAAGAAAAGGTGAGTACGAATACAAAGACACACTGGTCAAGCGTAGGTATCACGATTTGCTGAACCCGGAGCTTGGTGAACAGGTCGTCGAAATCCCTGCGTTCAGTCAGAAGACGGTGAAATATACGGAGCGTCCCAAAGCGATCTTCTTTATTACGCCGCCTCACTTGATGAGTTATGCCAAATTGATTTTGATTTTGATGAAGCAGATGGTCGATGTGAATTTCGAAAGTTCGTACATGACCAAAGATAATCAAAAGCCGCTCTATAAGACCCGCTATATGCTCGACGAGGTCGGGAACTTACAATCCGAGGGTAATGGTATCCCAGCACTTCAAACGATGCTATCGATCGGCCTGGGCCAAGATCAACAGTTCACCCTGATTCTTCAAACATTACAACAGTTACGTGATGTTTACGGGGATTCCGTGGATAAAATCATACAAGGTAATACGGAAAATATCGTTTTTCTAAAATCGACGGATGATTCCATGATCGATACGCTTGTGAAAATGAGCGGCACGACACACGAAGCCCGAGTAGACCAAAAAACAATCACGCGAGATAATGATCGGATTTTGTACCAAAACGAAGGCAAGATTAGTTACACAATGCAGACCAAAGAGCGGCCGGTTCTCCAGTTTAATGATTTTATGTTTATCGAAGCGCGAAATTCGATCATCATTAAGGCAGGCACGAGCCCGATCTGGAACCGTAATGAATCAGCGTACCCCATGTCGTTCCGCCTTTTCCAAAATCAAATCAGTCTGCCGGGGAAGAAATTCAGCCTGCAGACGATTCCAACGAATTCGTCAGCCAAAGATTTTGACGTGAGAAAAAATCAGCCGGATTTCTTCGACATGTTGGAGCAGCGTCTGAAACAAGCGAGGATGGCCGATTCGATGAAGCAGGCATATTTGGATGCGTATGACCTGAGCGAAACGGATTTGATTCGCCAGGACCAAAATGTCGTAGCAGATGACATCATGCATGCGATAAATAGTAGGCTCTTTAACATCTCGCATCGATCTGCAGCTCAGACTGATTTCCTCGAAGATATAGACGACATCCTTGATATGGATGAGTTCGGTACCATTTTAGATTCAGCATTTGATAACGTAGAAGTAGCCCAAGAAGCGGCAAAAGCACAGAACACGCAAAGTGGTCACCAGCAAAAACGATATGCTGGCGGCCAAATTAGTCGTGAAGATTTGATCTCCATTGGCGGTCAAGTTAACCGACAACTCGACAGTGTATTGGCGACGGCTTACTCGGAATCCAGTGTGTATTTCGAAGATGCGCCTGGATTCCGTACAAAGGAGAACGGGGAGTTGGAAAGCGACAGCGGCGTGCTGTATGTACGAAGCTCAACGGGGTCCGATAAAGCCGATATTGATGCTCTGCATGAAGCAGAGCGTAACGAGGAATCCAGGGTATTCGGTGAAGAAAATACCGGAAACGAGACTTTCTATGAAGTCACGGATGCGTTTATCAAGTATCTATCGACTCTCGAATCATGGCGGGATCTGGCGCAAGGTCGATTCGATCAAGAAGCGAGTCGTGCGTATCAACGTCGTATGCAATAAGTCAAGAAACAAACCAACGTATCATTTTTTAAGATGTTATTTTGTTACTTGAGACGACCGAATGTTTAACAAAAGCAACGGAATGAGGAGCGAAAGCTCCTTTTTTCTATGGTATAATATAACTATAAAGGTTATTCAAAAACGCTGACCTCAGAGTGATACTCGTGCAATATTAGATTTGGAAGAGGGTTGCAAAATGATTGGAAATTATGAAGAAAACACAAACGATAGACGGTATCGCGATCTTGCCGAATACATAACGATGCGAATGCTTTCTCAGGTTATAGCCGATCTGAATAAGAAGGGCATTACTGTCACTGCAAGAATGATGCAAGGTTTTCGAGATAGATGGGAACAGAACGGTAAGCAGGTTGATTTCACTACAATGCTGGCGAAACCGAGTGATATTATTCGACTGCTACGTAGCACAGGTGCTACCTCTTTTGGTGAGATCGGAGGAAATGAAACACTCGTAGCTGGGGTGACTGAATTTTGGAAGAAATGTGTGGTCGAATATGATAATGCTGCCGCAAAGGGTAACTTTCTTCACGTCGTAACTGACCCAGAAATTCGTCAGCAAGTACTTAGTAATGGCGATGTGCCTATGAGTAAGGCTTTCTTTGTTCATCGCGGGAAATCGATTCGTGAGTTGAATCCCGGAGATTCAGTTACGTTGTACGATCGTTTCGACCCGTCGTATCAATATAAGAGCCGCGTTTCAACAGGAGTGGCACCAAATCGAGAAGGATTTAATCAGGCAGCTGTCGCTCAGCCTGGTCAACGAACGGCAAATCGCCCAGTATCGAGAGTAACAACGCCGGTTCCAGCACCAGATCGTAACACGGAAAGGAATAGCGAGTATACGAGCGGAGAACAACTTCTCGGCTGGCATGGCGGGTATATTGAAGACCGAGAGTATCGTGGGCTTCGCCATGTGATGGGGGCTTATCTTACAAAAGCTGATGCTGAGGAAGTAGCAAAGAATATCGACAGCCAGATGCTGTTTGATGCTGAATTGGCTCACAATGGAGCAGAGCTTTTGAAGCATATGCGTTCGAACGGTTACGATTTTAATGTCCGGGATAATGGTAATCGGAATCAAATCGAGGTACGAATGACGGTCGGCGATAGGACGAATGTTAGGGTGTTTGATGCAGAGGCGAATGGCAGTTTTATCGGCCGCATCTATGATGCATCAAACTTATACTATTTCAATGTAAAAGGTTCGAGAGACGTTAAAGAAGCCACGAAGTTCACAGCTGATGATTCGATTGCGTTGCTAGACTATGTGACTGGTAACAAAACGGGTCGAGTGACGAAATCTTTGAGTACTGATTCCAGTAGCGTACATATCTCAGGGTTAGATTCCAAAAAATCACTGCAAGTTAAGCCAGTCGAAGGTCGATACCGCTCACTTGTATTCACTGGCGAAGCCGAAGCTCAAGCCTATATTGAAACGGCGATTTCGGAAGCTCAGCGTTCGATCAACAATCAATTTAAAGCGGACGAGCTCCAAGCTTTGATTGACAAAGGGTTAGATAATGATGACATGCTGATCACAGGTCCGGAATTCCAAGGATATCTCGAAACGTTGTTCTCGGCGGACGATGTGATTAAGGAAGCACAGGAGCGTGCAGCGATGCGTGCCATCCATTCGATAGATGGAGGTCGTGATTACCTGGAGCGGGTTCAAAATGAAATCGTTGGTAGTTTCGATGAGGGCTTCAATCCAGAAGTTGTAATGAATCACATGTTGCAAACCGGGCGGGGCAATGAGCGAGACGCAATGATGTCTGCGCTAAAAACGGTGAAGTACGATATAGCAAAAATTAAGGGTAATGATTTTGCGGTGGGCGCGGCTCGTGATCGATTGATTACATTCAATGCCGAAACGGCCAAAACCATTGATGAGATCGACGATCGAATGCTAAAACAAGCGTTGCAAACCGTACAGGATACGTTGAAAGCGGGCGGTGTGATCGGTGATCAATCGATGTATTATGCTCCGTCAGTGAAAATTGACGATAACGGCATTATACAGTGGGAAGGAAGACGACGAACTGGTTCCGCTAAAGAGGAGCAGAGATGGCAAAGAATCAGCGGTGAAGTTGGCCAGGTTTTGGTTCCAAACGAATTTGGCATCATCGAAACAAAATTCCAAGGCGGTAATAATTACGGCATTGTGCCGGGTTATACAGGGTATTTCTCTTTTGAAGGAGACTCCGAAAACCGGATGGATCGCTTCCGAGTAAAAGGCTTTAATCGGCATTTAACAGAGCAAATTCGCGCGCAGGTCACGCATCAATTAACGCGTCCTTTTGATCGAACGATTGGTAACATTCCGACAACGCTTGATGCCACCAGTATTAACGGATTGTATCACGGTGATGTATACGGAAAGCGCGTTGAACTAGACTTTATGGAAGTAAACCAGCTCAGTATAGAAACCAAAGTAGCGATTTTGAAAACTCTCTCGAATCGGGTTCGTTTCGATAATCAGTTTTCGGAGCATGCGACAACGAGCGCAGAGACGCAAGCTAACCGTGATCAAGGCGCTGGCGATGATTCTGCATCGTTCAGTTATTGGAAAGCGGCCGGTGAAACGAATATGCGGGTGCTGAGTAAAGACCTTGAGAATTATGCCGACATGACGATGACGGGTACTGGAAAAACGCAGGGGCTGATCTGGTATTTGGCCGACGGCGTGGAACTGAATGCCGATGGCAGTGTGATCCCATCTAAAGGAATTAAGACGGAAAGCGGAGACGTGATCCCTGATAAAACAGCCTTACAAAAGCTTTCTTACTTCGATAATAAAGTACATAATGCGTGGGACCGTAACCAAATGTCCTCCAATCAGCTTATGACTGCGCTGAAAGTTGATGAAGGCGTGGGCACGGCATTAATGAGTTTTGGCGGCTGGACGTTTGACGATAGCTATGCGGTTTCAAACGAATTCGCGGAGCGCAACAAGGTTTTTGGCAATACAGCAAACGATGCAAGTATTGAAGTCTTGAAAGAAACGTTAGCTCACATAGCTGACGGAGGCGATAAGAGCGAGATTTTGAATGGTACGGGAATGATGTGGTCAGATGAAGTGCTGGCCGAAGGTGTGCGTGCATGGAGTGCAGGTCTGGACGAAGACGTTTCAATCGACGAGTTCCTGGAAATGCACGGTAGATTCCGTCCGTTACAACGTGGAGACAAGTTGTCTGATTTCGGCGGTAACAAAGGTACGATTGGCATCGTAATCGATAGGCATATGTCCGATGACGAAGCGAAAGCGAAGAAACTCGACAAAGAAGTCCGTTTCATGCGAGCGAACCCAGATCTAGACGTTGTGAGCGCGCCCTATTCCATGCTCTCACGTCATAACGCAGGTGTCGTGAAGGAATTGATGAATGGTGAAGTGAAGGACCTTGTAGACCCAGATACGGGCGAAGTATTCAAGGCGGCGATGGGTCGACTTAACATCATTGTCACAGATATGAAAGTAGACGATAAGACGCATGCATACAGTCGTGAAGACGTATTAAACGGTAAGGGCCGTAAAGCGAGCGGACAGCTTGCCTGGGCGCTTCAATCTAAAAATGCGACGGGTATCCTGAATGAAATTTACGGACGCAATGACGCCGCGTGGAGCACGTACCGAGAGTATCTCATCGCAACGGGTCTAGACATGAAGGCGGACGGTACGATCCTTAATGGCTATCAGCCACATGCAGCCGAGGAACGGAATCATTTCAAATATGATGTCAATACAGATGCATCCGGATTCCTTGATCAAATTAAGGCTCAAGGCGGATTCCTGGATATACCATTTGAGGTCTCGTTCCAAACTGGCCAATCTACAACAGAAATTCCGGTGTTGTCGGCCAGCCTGCGACAGAATGTTGAATTGATTGACGGTTCGATGCGGCGTTCTGATTTTACAAACTATTATGCGAATATCTATATGGCGGTTGGAGAATTCAAAGAATCAGTAGACGATGATGGTCGTCAAAAAGCTCAGCTGAAGGCCCAAGAGCAGTTCAATAAGATTCAATCGACGATCATTGACCGGCAGTTCAACGGTGGGCACAACGGCAAGCATAGTTTCATTCGGGATAAGATTATGAGCAAACGCCAACATAAATCTGCAACAGGTGTCATGATTGCTGATCCCCGTCTTAAAATTGGTGAAGGTGCTATGAATCAAGAAATGATGGACTCCCTGGGGGCAAAAGAAGGAGATACCGTCATGATGTGGCGTGACCCGGTTTGGCGTGACGGTGCGATCCGTGCACTCACCGTCGTAAAAGATGACAGTGTTCACGGCTTGGCCATTAATCCGATCGCAGACAAGTCGCATGATGCGGACTTTGATGGAGACACTGCGGGTATAGTCAAATTTGACACGCCGGCTGCAAATCAAGATCTCGTCGAGAAATTCTCCCATTGGGCCAATATGATCGATAAAGGGAACGATAAAAACCAATTGTACTACCAGACAGGTATGGATTTAGCCTCGGCCGAAGCGAAAGCGGCCAAACTCGGTGATGAATCACCAAAAGAATTGTACGACCGAGCGAAGAAAAACGCATCTTCGAATAATCCGAAAGTGTTGCAACAATCACTTCGAGATTTGACATCGTATAGCCATAAATGCTTCCGTGAGCATGGCTTTGGTGGCGATTTTGTATCGCTGGCAGATGACAAGTCAGTTCACCGTTCGTTTAAGCAAATGTTCGATAACGGAGCAAAAGGAAAAGATCCGAAAAAGCTTGAAGATTACATGCGATATCACATGGGAGTAAAAACAGGACATGATGCTCGCGAGATTCAGTACGCGACTGGTGTTAAATCTGACGATACAGGTCTTGCTGGTGCGTTCAGTCAAAAACTTGTGGCCGTTATGCGTAACGAAAACATCACGGCTGCACTCGAGTCCATGTATCCGTTGACGCAGGGAACGTTGCAAATCAAACACGATGCAGAGCAAGCGCGAACGGTCAATGAAATTCTGACCGATGACATGAACAAAACGTTCCGTGGTAAGGATGCGGCGAAGCCAAAGCGCTCACTTACGCCCAACATGTTTAAAGCACAGCTCACGAACATCATGGAGAACAAAATGAAGGTAGACGTTGGAGAGAATCACATCCAAGCTGTAACGGATACGCTGACCTACCAAGGCCAGATCATTCCTCTCAAGGATGCAATGGCTCTCAAGGGTTCTCCAATGGACCGTGTAGCGTATGGCGGCGGTTATGAGGAACTGAAACGACTCGCGGTTAATGGTGAGTCGCTCCTGGAAGGGGAGCAAAATAAGTTATTCGCCCCGTTCTCAATGCGAAATGCGAACGAACAGACGAAGCTTGCCAAGAAGGATACGCAGCGTGTCATTAAGCCTTCGATCACGATGCTTGCTTCCCAGTTGGATTCGCAGGTTGCGGATGTAGAAGAAATAGAAATGAGCCTGTAGTTTTTCAATAAAAGGGAGCTGATGTATACTCCATCTGCTCGCTTTTGTTGCTCTGTATTGTATTTGAAAAATCAATAAAAACATTGAATTTGTAGTGTTTTTTGAAGATTTGTGTGTAATATATCGAACCAAAGTAACTTCCAATCCAAGGAAGGATATATGGTGAGTGCCACTGGATAAATAGAAATAGAAATCAGAAGAGTAATAAAATTACATTAACTATTTGGGACAAAGATGTACTCCCGCGTTTTCATTAAAGGAAGGAGCATGAAATGAGATTTTTAAGTAAATATAGTCTGTTTTTATTTTCTTTCGCCTTTTTTTCTATTATTGCTCTGCAACCGCAAGCAAGTGCAGCATCCAATGTTGATTTCATCATCTCGCCTATTAAAGAAGTTGAGCAATCAAGTGGATATTACAGGGATGAGGTAATTGGAGGGGAAACCAAAAAGTACACCTTCTATGTGGAAAATCTCATCAAAGAGCCAATTGATCTTTGGATCTATCCCGCGGATGCTACTCCTATGGTCAATGGAGGAAAGAGCTTCACGTTAAAAGGTGAGAAAAATACCTCAGTAGGTTCCTGGATATCCCCCTCGAAAGAAGAAATGGTCCATTTAAAACCTCTTGAAAAGAAAAAATTCGTATACACCGTCAAAGTACCCAAGGACTTGAAACCAGGGGAGTACGTAGGTGGTATCGTAGCGGAACAGATTCCGAAAGAAGATACAAAAGCATTGGAAGCCAGTCAAAATCAAGCAGTGTTGTTAATTGAACGGATTCCGCGTATTGGTGTCCAAATTGTCATGGAAAAGAAGAAAGAGCTGGCTATTCAAGATATGAGTATTGATGATTTTAAACACAGCTACATAAGTAATGGTTACTCGCAGCTAACCGTGAAGCTGGCGAACACCGGCACGATCTTGCAACGGCCCAATGGTGTGATTGTCATTCGTGACGCCAAAGGTAATGGCATCTACAGCAAGGCTTATGATGCTGGAGCTAGTGAAAAGTCGATGTATGCGGGGAAAACGGCAGATATGGTCTATTACGTAGAAGATCAGATCTTATGGCCAGGTGAGTACAGCGCTTATTTTGAAGCTAACTTTAACGATAAAAAAGTATCTCGAACCTTTAATTTTACGATTACTGAGGCAGATGCACAGAAAGCACAGGAAAGCTTGAGTAATGCTGGTCTATTACAAGGACGTGGCTTTATGGATTGGCTAAGAAATCATCCATGGATGATCTATGCTGGATCTGGTTTACTCTTACTAATTTTTGGATCGTTCATCTTCCTTCTGATCCTTCTCCTCAAGAGAAAAAAGAGAGAACAAGAAGAAGAGAAGGCTCGTCAGCGAGTTGCTCGTCAAGCTGCACGCCGTTCTACTCGTCACCCTCAACAGTAATGTGTTTCCCGGGATGGGGGGGTGAGTTCGATGTGATGCACGCACGTATGGTTAAAAGAAAAGGACAAAAAAAGGGGATGTGAACGCATGAAAAAAATAGCGTTTTCCGCATTGTTAGCTCTTGCTCTGGCGCTACCATCAGTTGCCTCGGCAGAGGACATCGAAAAAGAAGTACAGGTGACTGGTGGTAATCTATTGGTTACTCAGTCCAGTCTAAACTTTTCTGATATTACGCTTGCTGTTCGTCAGCAACAAAAATCTCAGGCAACCGTGACATCGCGAGTTATTGACGATCGGGGCAATGGTAATGGTTGGACTGTAAGCCAGTCTGCTACCGATTTTGTAACCACTATTGATGGAGTAGACTTTTATATTCCTATTGATGCGGTAAAAGTGTCGGCATCATTAAAAAACACGATATCAGGAATACCACTTGATTTCGCACAGGGTGGCCATTTAGCCAAAGATCAAGTGTTATCAAATCAGGCTACACCAATATTCTCGGCTGACGTCAGCACGGGACAAGGTGCTTACGATTTTGAGCTCCAATACACACTTTCCCTTCCTCAGATCATTAAAGCTACGGGCGGAAAAGAGATCGGTGTGGTTTCAGGAACGTATCGATCAACAATTATAACTACCGCAACATCCGGGATCTAGGAGGAGGCATAACTTTGGAAAAACAGAAGAAAGAGAAATGGAAGTCCATCAGAATAGGATGGAAGCGTAGCTTTATTGTTACGCTTGTAGTAGCTCTACTAATGAGTGGTTTGTCTATTGGATATTTAGGGAAAAAAGCTCAAGCAGCAGAGTATACGAGAATTGTAGGGATAGAAACCTACCATAATGGCGGTGACCTAGTCAATGGTAGCAGCACATCGGTAATTAAATTAGAGGATGGCGGACGTATATCACTTCGCGGGCCAGTACCTCTATCGGGAGACTTTATTCAAACTAGAGCTTATACTGCAGGATCTACTACTTCTATAACTAAATACCTGTACATTACCAAAGAAAAAGATCTTTATTATCAAGAAGGTACAGGTACTGCAACGAAGATGGCATCAAATGCAGTAGATTTTACCGGATTGAAAACTAACAGTAGTGCTGGGTTTACGAGCTTCTTTGTTGTGAAAACTGACACTACTGCAGAAGCTTGGGGTAAAGGAAATGGTGGGCAGTTAGGGATTGGCTATAACCAAGACAAAACTGTAGCAACGAAATTGGTTGACCCAGCTGACACTACAGAGGATCTCAAAGGGATCAAGAAGATTATACCTGTAGCGCAGGAGACTGCAAGAAATGCGATCTTGTTTGTAGGGGACGGAAAAGTATACCTGATCGGTACAGCTTTTGGCTATAACTCATTTACATCAGGTGTTCCTTTGGATGTTACTTCTTTTTTCCCAGCATTTGATAGTGCAGATCAATTTGATATGTTCCTGTTGAACAATGAGTCCAAAGATTCAGCACCAACAACAGTTAGGGTTTTTGAGATAAAAGGGAAACAGTACACACTGGTAGATCTAATGAAGTACTATAAAGAATTAGATAACTTTACAGACATTTCTTCGACTACGTTGTACCCTGTACCTGACGGTATAAATGCGAGAAATATAATTAAAATCTCTGGAAGTGTAAATAATCCTAATGTCGGCAGACAGAATAGAATCGGTTATCTTCACCTATCCGATGATGGAACTGGTACTCTTACTTACTGGGGAACATCACTGGAATATTTCAATGACGTTTTTTCACTAGAAGGATATTCTAAACCACCGTTCTCAAGCGATATCCTTCAAATTGCAAAAGGGGTTTCAAAGGTATATGGAGCTTATGACGGACACATTGTCTTCTCTAAAAACAACAATATTTACTACGCAGGAACAAATTTTAATAACCGTAGTGGTCTTACCGGAGGAGCTTTCCTGACCCCAGTTAAGCTTGTCGGGCCAGCAAATGAGTTAGATGATCTTAAAGATTTTGCTATAACTGGAGGTGGGATATTCTACTTAAAAAATGATAATACCTTATTAAGTTGGGAAGCGAGAGGAAACATTTACAAACATCCACGTAAGTACATTGCTATATTCCCTTACCGAGAATTTAATAATAACTACTCTCTTATAGGCATTGGCGAAGATTATAAAATGTACAGTTTATATGCGACATCCAATAGCACATATGCTTTGGGTTCAGGAGTTAAAGTAGTACCAAATGATTATGTTGCTCCTATTCTGAAACCAGATACACCAGTATTATCGATTTCTTCGTTAGACAAATTTAATCAGTCGGTTTTAGCTGTGAATTATGGAGTAACTGGTGATATTGCAACTAAGCAATATCAAATCAATGGTGGAGGATGGATAGATTACACCGGCGAGGTAGTAATTACTCAATCTGGTAGTGTGACGGTCCAAGCACGGTCTGCCGATAGCAAAGGTAACATTAGTGATGTTGGCGAGTTAATACTCACCAACGTTCCGATCGTCATTACAGCAGGACATCCATCGATTGATAAGATTTCGGGGGATGAGTTTAAAATCAACGCAGTTGCAACAGGAAACACAAAGGTTCAGGTAAAAGTAGATGGAGGTACCTGGCAAGACTTTAACGTAGCAAATAATCTATTGCTGACTCCTGGTGCACATACTGTCGAAGTGAGATTGCTCAATGATCGGGATCAAGAACTCATCAATAGGACGTTTAATGTTACAGCAGATAATCCGGCACCGGTTTTTGTGTCCAAACCAGTAGTCACTCAAAAAGGACTTAACAACCAATACGGTCTGGATATTGAAGTAACGTACAATGTTGCAGATGGTTACGCGGAGTATTCGGTTGATGGCGGACCTTGGACTACAACTACAGGATCGTTCAGCGTATCTAACGCTGCTCATACGATTCGATCAAAAGTGGTTGCTGCAGGCGGCAAAGAAAGCGAAATAACGGAGTTTGTAACAACGACATCACAGCCGAAAATCACAGTTAACGATGATCAAATCTCTATTGATCTTGGTATTAATACGAATGATGTAACGGTGTATTACAAAGATAGCAACAGGAATCAGTGGGTAGAGTATACAGGTCCGGTTACCTACGTACCGGGTACACACAACATCGAAATTGAGGTTAGAGACCGGACTACAGGTGCTCCTGTATTTACAGGCGGGCCATATACGGTGACCGTAACTGGAACGATACCAGGCGACGGTGGAACGACACCAACACCTAACCCGGGTGACGGGACGCCAGTTGGACAAGAAGATGTTGAATTTACAGTGAATAGTGGTGGACTTAGTGCTCGTTTCGAAGGAACGGATCTTTCTACGATCGTCATCGATAGCACTAGGCCCTACCAATCTATAAATTCAGTTAGTCAAGCGCTAATTGAAGACAGCCGTGGAACTGGAAAAGGATATCAATATAGTATGGACGTGACGGATTTTCATTCGGAATCCATGCAGGATAACTCGACAAATTCACAAAGCCTTGTGGTGAGCATACCGGCCAATGCGTTGTCAGTCGATGTGTTAAATACGAAGACGATAAACGGACCGGCAGCGGAGTTATCTAACGTTGGTAAACATGTCTTCACGGGTAATGGTCCAGAACTGTTGGCCACAGCGAAAGCGTTTGAGGGAATGGGATACAATATCATTCCACTGAACTTTACGTTGAGTGTTCCCGATCGTGTGAAGATTATTTCTTCCGGATCTGGAAGTAAGTTCGTTCCAGGAGAGTCTACGGGTCTGATGGCGGGAATCTATAAAGCGAAGCTTACGATTACACTTTCCTCAGGAATTTAGGACTTAAAAGAAGGAGCTTCGCGTTGTGATGCTCCTTCTTTTAAATATTGATTCGACAACAGTATATAGTCTTCATATATGATCTCCGTTCTCCATGCGAAAGGCGAACGAATTGCGCCGCTACAGCACAATCAAACATTGATTTTAGTTTAGGAAGTTAACGGTATATGACAAAATAAAGGGGATGTGAATACATGAAACGAGTATTTTTTACTGCATTGTTGATACTTGCTCTTGCTCTGCCAACCGTGGCCTCGGCTGAGGAGATAGAGAAAGAAATACAGGTGACAGGTGGTAATCTATTGGTCACGCAATCGAAACTGACGTTTACAGATATTACACTTGCTGTTCGTCAGCAACAAAAATCTCAAGCTGTCGTTACCTCGCGAGTTATTGATGACCGGGGGAATGGTAATGGTTGGACGGTGAGCCAATCCGCTACGGATTTCGTCACGACATTAGATGGTAAGGACTTTTATATTCCTATCGATGCAGTACAAGTAACAGCTACACTGAAGAACACAATCTCAGGAATACCACTCGATTTCGCTCATGGCGGCCATTTAGCCAAAAATCAGGTATTGTCGCATCAGGCTACACCGATATTCTCAGCGGACGTTAGCACGGGACAAGGTGCTTATGACTTCGAGCTTCAATACATACTTTCCTTGCCACAAATCATTAAGGCAGCAGATGGAAAAGAAATCGGTGTTGTTGCAGGAACGTATCGATCTACAATTACGACTACCGCGACATCAGGGATCTAGGAGGGTAAAGACTTGGACAAAAATCAGAAAAAAAAGAATTTCACAATTCGTTTAGGATGGAAACGAAGTCTAATCGTGACATTGGTTGTAGCACTCATTGTGGGGACATATTCGTTTGCCGACTTTGGACCAAAAGCTCAGGCGGCTGAGTATGTTAGAGTGAACAGCGTAACTCCTTACACAAACACAAGTGATGTTGCGGGTTATTCCTTTAACATGGACGATGGGAGTTCTTTCCATGTTAGCTCGGCAGATTTTTATAGGGGTAGAACCTTTCCTGCCGGAATAAAAAAAGCTAAGGCTCTTAGTGGTTCTCGGGATATGTATCTAACAAATACAGGAGAACTATGGTTAGGTTTTCCTGCTGTTAAAGTGCTTGATAACGTAGAAGATTTCGAAGTGATGGCGGAAAGTGCGCAGAAGGATTTTACAAGTTACTTCGCTCGCATGAAAGATGGTACCGTGCTCGCGTGGGGTAAAGGAACGCAAGGACAGCTAGGCATCGGGTATAAGCAAGATAAAACTGTTCCAACAGAAGTTATTGACCCTGAAACCGGTGACCCTATGGAAGGTGTAAAGAAGATCATTTCTAGTTCATCCGACAGCCTTCTCTTGGTTAAAGATGGAAGTGTATATATGACAGGCAATATCTTCTTGAACACTTCCAGTTCTTCGACAGCAGCCCCTGTAAAAATGAACTCAAAGTTCCCTGTATTTTCAACCGCAGATCAGTTCGAAATGAAAACTGTTGAAGGGATGACTGTCCTAAAGGAAGGAAATCATTTTTATGGTAACTCTTTTGGAGGATCTGCAGAGTCAGCTAGAAGAGTGTTTATTATCAGCGGAAAGTCTTATTCCTTAACAAACCTCTTTGCTTACGACAAAAGGGAAGTCTATTATGGTTGGGGGGAAACTTACCACAGCCAGGGACCTGTGGAACTTCCTGCAGATGTAAAGGTGGAGAATCTCACCAAAATGGGAACATACGTCTTTCAAAACTTTTCTAAAAATGATTTGAATGTAAGTTCCGGCTATCTGAATCTTGATCAAGGTAAACTTGAATATTGGGGAACAACTTTTGCTAGCTGGAGTAAGTTACCCGCTAATTTCTCTCCTACAAGGGTGCAGATTGCTACAGGTGTTGAGCAAGTGCAGGGCACTGGATCAGGATCAATAATGTTCCGGAAAAGTAATGGGTATCTTTATGTTTCGGGGACAAACAGTGATCGTATTTCGGGTACAGTAGATTCGTTACCCGCTATACCTATCCGAGTTTCGGGACCTGAAAATCAGATAAAGAACATAAAAGATTTCGGTATTAAGGTGTCTACCACTTCGTACAGCGATAAATCTGTGTACGCCTTACAAGAAGATAATACAATGATCAGTTGGAAGAGTGATGGAGTGGTAACAACCTTACCAGACAAGTATCTATCAATGTACACATTAAGACAAAATAGTGAATATCTCACAGAGATTTTAGCTATACGGGAAGATGGAGTCTTGGGAAGGTTTGATACTTACTCGACTAAGTTTATTCCTTATACAAATGCCCCCGTAGTTTATCCTGCAGATTATGTTGTTCCAGTAACAGCTCCGGATAAACCTGTGTTGTCTATTGCATCACAGGACAAGTTTAATCAATCTGTAGTATCTATAAATTTTGGCACGACTGGCAATATTGCAACTAAACAGTATCAAATTAATGGTGGAGGATGGATAGATTACACGAGTGAGATTGTCATTACTCAATCCGGTAATGTGACTGTCCAAGCAAGATCTGCAGATAGTAAAGGAAACATCAGTGAAGTTGGAGAATTAACGCTCACCAGCGATCCGATTGTTATCACAGCGGGTCACCCAACAATTGATAAAATTTCTGCGGATGAGTTTAAAATCAGCGCAGAAGCAACAGGAACTATAAAGGTACAGGTAAAGGTCGACGGAGCTGCATGGCAAGACTTTAATATAGCGAATAATCTGCTTCTGACGCCTGGCGGGCATACAGTCGAAGTGAGATTGCTCAATGATCGGGATCAAGAACTCATCAATAGGACGTTTAATGTTACAGCAGATAATCCGGCACCGGTTTTTGTGCCCAAACCAGTAGTCACTCAAAAAGGACTTAACAACCAATACGGTCTGGATATTGAAGTAACATACAATGTTGCAGATGGTTACGCGGAGTATTCGGTTGATGGCGGACCTTGGACTACAACTACAGGATCGTTCAGCGTATCTAACGCTGCTCATACGATTCGATCAAAAGTGGTTGCTGCAGGCGGCAAAGAAAGCGAAATAACGGAGTTTGTAACAACGACATCACAGCCGAAAATCACAGTTAACGATGATCAAATCTCTATTGATCTTGGTATTAATACGAATGATGTAACGGTGTATTACAAAGACACAAGTAATAATCAGTGGGTAGCCTATACTGGTCCAGTAACCTACGCCCCAGGTACACACAACATTGAAATTGAGGTAAGAGATCGTAACACAGGGACACCCGTATTTACAGGAGGTCCGTATACGGTGACGGTAACCGGAACTAATCCAGGTGACGGTGGCACCACACCAACACCAGATCCAGGTACGGGTACAACAATTGGAGATGAAGATGTTGATTTTACGGTCAATAGTGGCGGACTTAGTGCTCGTTTTGAAGGAGCGGATCTTTCTACGATCGTCATTGATAGTACTAGGCCCTATCAATCTATAAATTCGGTCAGCCAAGCGCTAATTGAAGACAGCCGAGGAACTGGAAAAGGATATCAATACAGTATGGATGTGACCGATTTCCAATCAGATGCCATGCAGGATAATTCAATAAATACAAAAAATCTTGTGGTGAGTATCCCAGCCAATGCGTTGTCAGTCGATGTGTTAAATACCAAAACGATAAATGGACCGGCAGCGGAGTTATCTAATGTTGGTAAACATGTCTTCACGGGTAAAGGTCCAGAGCTGTTGGCTACAGCGAAAGCGTTCGAGGGAATGGGGTATAATATCATTCCAATGAACTTTACGTTGAGTGTTCCCGATCGTGTGAAGATTATTTCTTCCGGATCTGGAAGTAAGTTCGTTCCAGGAGAGTCTACGGGTCTGATGGCGGGAATTTATAAAGCGAAGCTTACGATTACACTGTCTTCAGGTATTTAAGATCTATACAAAGAAATGATAGCTGAGAGAGTCTAATTAAGAATCAAAAAACGGGTTGGTGGAGCTATCCATCAACCCGTTTTTCTTATTCTCAAGAAAATATTGAGAACATCGTTGAATACACAGCGTTATGGCTGATATTTTTAGATATATCATAAGAATTAGTGCAGTAATCTATTAGAGAAACTTGAATACAAAGATATATCCCAGCAGCTAAAGAAGCGATATGAAACTTTAGGCCCTTTAAGAATAAAAAAGCGGGTTGATGGAACTATTCATCAGTCCGTTTTTTATTATAAAAATAAACAAATAGTATCAGAAGCGTTGAATGTACAGCGCTTTGATAAAGTTTTATTTGTGTTATACTGTATGAATCGATACAGTTTGTATTCTGAATCGATTGAAGGTCATTAAAGGAAATAAAACTATGGACACAGACATATGGAGTTGTTAATCTGTAACCTTCTGTTCTAGAGGGGGAACTAACATACACAATGTAGAGATAATTATCAAAAGAAGTGAAGGTTTTGAAGATCGTGCATCGGTCAATTCATTGCTAAAACGTGTTTAAAGATTCTATGGTTACTGGGGATCTGCCTGATTGTGACTGGAAATCACTTCATAACTCGGGTGGGTTTTGCAATAAGATGGTTATTTGGTCAGAAGCGGTCAATTGACTGAATTAACTTTTACGAAGTGAAGACTGGAACAAATTTGGTCTTTCCAAAAAGGGATGGCGGAATGTTTTACAATATATTTCTGAACAAAATTTGGATTAAATGATTTGGTTGCTAAAAGTGATTGCACCATAAAACTGTTAAAATTACAAAAACTGGTCTGGTTTCATAGGTCGGTTTTTTGTTTTTGTGATAAATACACTATATGAAAAATTCACATATTATGACCAAAAATACCCAAAACACGTATCAAAGGACGGGTTAACCCCCAAAACTTCCCAACAAAACCGAACTAAAATGTTGTATATGTAGGTGTTTGTTCATGATATACTTGATTAAAGGTACAGTCAGATAAAATAAGAAGGTGTCAAAATAAGAAAAAACACGTTTTTATTCGTCATAGTTCGACATGGATTCGACATGGATTCGACACGAAAAGGAGAGTTTTTAGCATGACGATTATGATTATGTCGTCTAAAAGTCGGGTCAAAAACAGTTACGAGTCACTTTATTACTGTGCGGATTCAAAGGATCCTGAAACTGATGACATTGTCCGAGAGCAAATTCAGAAATCGTTTGCTGATCATGATGTGTTGCTGTCAGATCGGCCAAGCCATGAAAAGCTTCGGGAAATAATGCTGGACGCTTACAAAGAATCGATGCAAAATTAGGCGGTGTGGAACCGACTGAATTAGAGATTAGAACGTGTATAAGAGATTTTGATCGTTTCACAAAGGATCACGAACATTTTTATGATGTAACGTACGAAATGTATGAACTGAAGTACCAGGGAGACTCCGTTGATCTTGCGGCAGAATTTGAACGAAGCGTTCGAGACCAGGGCGGAATATCTTCATTAATGGTAGAGGAAACGAACGATTTTGTTAAAACTGATTCAAAGATATCTTATTTGGGTCATGTTCCTCAAGCTTCTGTGCCTGTCACTAGCCAAGCATATGAGCATGAATCATCTGAATTGATTCGTGGTGATGTAGATGATACAAAACACCATTTAAACAAGCAGTACATTGTGAATGATCAAGAACTGGATAATAACGGTCCGGAACTTTAAAGAGCTATGTATATTTTATGATGATATATTTTATACTTGTAAAACAAAAAATACGTGAACTGAGAGGATTTTTGTTAATGAAAAATAAGAATTTGAACGAACATGAAGAGGAATTGGAAATGGAAGAGGACGATGATTCTCAGAAAAATGCGAAGAAGTATGGACATGGAGTTGAACGAAAACAGAATTATATTATTGCAATGGCTGCAGAAGCTTCAGGTATTCATCCAGATACGGTAAAAACGGCGTTTGATACATGTTGGGCAGCGATTCAACATGAATTGGAAGAAGGAAATTGGGTTAAGTTGCACGGCAAAGGAACCTTTTATTTATCGAAACGCGGTTCGCGAATTGGTCGAAATCCTGCGACTGGTGAAGAACACGAAGTACCTGAAAGAGAAGCGATGGCTTTCCAAACGAGTACGGCCTACGGGAAATACTTACGTGAGGTTCGCGCAAAACGCAGTCGTTCTTTGAGAAAAGAGAGTGCTAATTCTTCAGATAACGGATAAACAGAGGTTTTCTAAAGTGGGAAACTTTTTGGTACATAGGCTGGCCAGCCTGTGAAATTCAACCCCGTTGGATAAATTTCACTATTAAACATATTGAAGGTATTATTGGTGGAATTAAGTGTGGACGCCCACCCTTCTTTATTGGCACTTGAATAGAGGTAAACGACGGCAAACAACTAGAGAATATCATCTTTGAGAGTGGACTGGCTAGATTCATTACCCTTGTCACCTATAATTATAGGTTCAATTCTTAATACACTGTCCTAGGCTTGGTTGTCATATATCGTTTAATTTTCTATGAAATTAAGCATAAATTAGCTAATGAATTCACAATACATTTTGCGAATAACGTACCATTTATTTGATTCCGTATGATAAAATCATATTATCAAGTGTAACAAACAGGGGCTACCTCATTAACAGAGGTAGCTTTTTTGTTGAAGAGATGATGGTAGAATTTATCTGAAACATATATCTTGATTCCTGAAAAGTATGTTTTAACCAAACATTCCTAGAGAGGTGCTAACTATGATCGCAGGATGGGTTAAGCAGTTAAAGTTGTTCCTAACCTTTCTGATTCCTGCAAGGTTGTGTACGGATGTCATACGACTTCAGACAAGTTCAGATAAGTTTATACGATGTATGATCTTTCCATGATTAACAATCATTCTGTTTGTTACATCCAGGGGGAAAAGTTGGTTGTAAATGTAGGTAATTAGTGAAAGTACAAGTACAAACAAATGTTAAAGTAGAACGTTTCGCATGCAGGGAATTTCGGAAAGGGAGAATAGGTCGGTGAAAATTAAGGTAGAAGATCAGCTGGGTCAAATAAAAGAGTTATTTCAAAAGCTATATACCAATGGGATGCATAGGAAAATGGGAATAGAGTGGCCAGTTAGAATCCTCAGATTGTCAAATGGTGAATACATATATCATTATCCGGAATCATATTTTTAAAATTTGGTTTGGTCCAATCGCATTTATGTGATCACTCGAACTAAAAAAGATCGGTCAACTATACTTCGTTGGCTTTTGGACGAGATTGCTAAAAAAGAAATTGATGTCTTTTTATTTCACTTTGGCTTATTCCTCATTTATAACGAAGGAAACAACATGATAAATCGGGAGGACATAGAGCAAATTGGAATTCGGCGTAGTAAACTATTCTCCAGTTTGCCACGCTTCATATTGATGAGTAATGATAATTTTTTAACGTATATGTGGGAAGAGCTCATCACCTATCTCCCTTCTGATCAAAGGGCTGATTACCGTTGCAACCCCAAATTGAAGGAAGTACGTATGCTTTTTAAACCAAAACGCTACAGCCAATACACCGGTGTTTATATCAGCGATGCTGATTGGATTGAGCCAATCTCAGGGCCTCGGGATCATGATTACCACAAATGGTTGGGTGAAAATGATCCGCTGATACCCGAAGACAACAAACCAGATATGATTGAAGGCCTAATTATTCTAGGGAATATTGGAAAAGGAAACATACGTCATTTTGTAGGGGATAAACCTTTGTATGCTGGCTGCTATATAGAAGTGAGGTTCGGAGAGGGATGGATCTCTGGGCGTTACGAGTATTTATCGAAGGAGCCACAGATTAGAATTGTCTCAACCCGTGGGGATGTAATTTTTATTGAAGAACACCATCTGGTACGTATGTATCACTAATGATTAGCGAATGTCGCTTAATGTTATATATTACGCCCTTCAAAGGAGTTGAAGAATATGTACCCGACGTTAGTGTATCTTTATATTCACGAAATCGGAAGATGCTTCTGGCAAGAAGAATTTACTTTTACAAACGATTTTTATATTAATTATGATCATCTTCATAGGAAGCTGAGCTTTAAAAAGAATAGCAATAACCCATATATGGACTTATGGGGTGATCATATAAGTAATATCAATCTGATTGTTGGAAAGAACGGTTCGGGCAAGTCAACGGTGCTGAATCTGTTGGGAACGAAGCAGTATCAAAGAAATCATTTTTTCAACAATGCCCAGTGGTTTGCTGTTTATCATCTCGAAGGTGAAAGTTTTATCATTGAGGGACGGAATCCTAGCTTATTGAGGGATGTGGCGGGAGGATTACCGGAGGGATTCTTAGATTACAGCGTAAAAATCTCTTACGACTATGATCTGCAGCAGATAGCTGTTGAGGGAGAAATAGGATCTGATGACAGCCCACAAAAGAAGGAAAAAGAAAGATTAATTTACTTATACCAGTCGAAGTCCTCCGAACGGAGTTGGTTCCGGCAGCTAAAGGATTTAAGTGCATCAGATACGTTTAGGGGGTATCAACGCCAGTATTTGGACAAACCTTTTGTTGCTGAAATCTATCGATTTATGAGTGTCCAATACAAGAACTTGGAGAAGGTTTTTACGATAGATAAGGCAGTTTGCATAATCCAAAGGCCTGATAACATTTTCCCGGATTTTATGATGGAAGAGGAAAAGCTTGAAATGCTCGGCTTCCAATTCTATCAGGGCAAAGGAAAAGCTTTATTTTTTGATAGAAATAAGATGCCTGTATTGCCTAAAAGTAAGAAAAGACAGGCAAATCCCTGGAGTATTAAAGATAGATTTATCATTTCCTACTTAGAAGCGATCATTATGAACTTGTGGCTCCACTCCCTGCTAGGTGAGCTTAATGAGGAGCAGAAGCAGGAATACATAGAGCAAATCAACGGGATTTCTTACGGCACCGATAATTATTCAAATCGAATTACGTATCTAACGGAGTTTCTGGAATTGCTGGGAGAGTGGGTTAATCCTATATTAATGGAGGATAATGGAGTTCAATTTAATGCTCCTATTTATAGCATGCTGATCATAGCGTTCGAAGCTCTGAAGGATATCTATTTTGAATCCAATGCTCAAGTGGTAGTACCTGTCAGTGTGGGTATAGATGAAGATGTTCATCAGCTGCTTATTCAGTACGACCGATTCATTGATAAGTATGGGTTTCGGCGTTCCTTACAGGTTTCGTTCGGTCATATGAGCAGTGGAGAGCTGGAGTTTATACATAGTTTTGTCTGCTTATACTGGGCAATTAATGCTGCAAACAATCATCAGCAACAGGTGGATACCATATTACTGTTGTTGGACGAGCCAGACGCCTCTTTTCATCCTGAATGGTCGAGGCGATATATCCACAATTTGACTGAATGTATACGTCTTAGTGATCTAAGCGAAAATATCAAGTTTCAAATAATCATTGCCACGCATTCTCCGTTTATGGTCTCTGACGTTCCCAAGGAGCACATCACCTGTATCAATGTAATGGATAACTTAAAGAGGATTGTCAAAAAAGCTGATTTCGGTCTGATGGGCAACTTTTACGATATTGTCAAAAATGATTTTTTCCTTGATTCTCCTGTAGGTGAATTTGCAAAGAGTTTGTTTCAAAGTACAGTGAAACGAATCAATAATTGGGAGGAGTACAACGAGAAGGAAATCAAACAAGTAAAAGACTTGATATCAGCTATTGACGAACCTGTAATCCGATCAAGGCTACAGGAGCGAATTAAGAGTAGAGTAGCTGAGCTTACAGCTCAATGGGAATTGGAAGAGCAAATTGTTCAGATGGAAAAGGCATTAATTGAACTGAAGAACCGGAGGAGACCTAATCGTGATTAAATTGGATCCAACCAATCTTACCAAGCAGACAGACGAGTATTTGAACGAGATGAAGGATGTTATTAGGAAAAATTATTTGAAAGAGCGTTATGCATCGAACCCTGTAATAAATCCGTTTACCAAGGAGCCTGTTACCAAGCTCTTCGAGAGAAGTGGAACATTGGATGAAATACTGCTGGATACGCTTTTAACGGGCACCTTCAGTAACATGATCTCCAGGTATGCTAGCCTTCGAGACTATATCCAAACATGTAGACTAGTCTACTACAGCTCATTTAAGATTCACACTGAGCTAGAAATGGACAATCTAGAAAAGACGCAAATGGAGCGGGAAGACTTCCGTGAAAGGTATACGGATCGTTACGCTTCAAGTTGGTTCGAACCGATCAAGTCTACACATTCTTCTTATAAAAGAAACGATAAATTTTTTAATGCATTCATTGATGAGGTGGAAGCTGATCTAACTTTGCTGAATGAGGGAATTGGACGAATCGTCAATTATAGTATGCTACCGGACGAAATAAGGCATAGCCTTCTGAGTCAGATGGGGGTTGAGGTATGCCCCTATTGTAATAGGCAGTATATCACCCATTATCACGATGGAACCAAATTCAAGACAACGGCAGACCTGGATCATTTTTATCCCAAATCGGTATTTATGCTATTATCATTATCATTATTCAACTTTGTACCTTCCTGTCATATTTGTAATTCTCGCTTCAAGCTCGCTAAGGGTATTGAGATTATGTACCCCTATGATGAGGGCTTCATGGATGACGCTCGCTTCAAGTACGTATTCGCACGCCAAGGTTCCATTGATTCAATTATAGGGGCGAGTACAGATTTTTCCATTGAGTTGGAAATGAACGGAACAGGGTCATCTCCGCGTCTGCTGCAGAACGGTGCTGACATGTTTAAGCTCCAGAAGCTTTATCAAAGCCATAAGGAATGCGTTAGAGAGATTTTATACAAAAAACAGGCCTATGCCAAGGCTTATCAGAATGATTTGCAGGCGTTGTTGGGACAAATGGGACTGGATCAATTATCGCAAAATGAAATGAATCTGTTTAAATACGGGTATACGCTCGATCCCAATGAATTGGGTAAGAGACCCCTCTCCAAGCTGGCTTACGATGTGATCCGGCAAATTCAAAATTGAACGTATAATTACTATGGGGTGGACAGGCGCTCTAAATCCTTCAAGATCGATAAAAAGAATACGCTCTATATTCGAGGCTTAGAGTTTTTGGAGATACATTACGGAATAACAAACTTGATAAAAAGCATTTAATAACGTAAACATGAATAGATAATTACAACAACTTAGGAGGTCAATGCCTTGTATCATCACTTACCTGCCGCTCATTCATTAAACAATTTTAGAGATATTGAGTCAGTAGGATTTACTCTTTATCTTCTCGGCAAACATCGGAGAGCAATTCCACAAACAGCAACCGTTGATAAATGGCCTAACACGGATGGAATTATAGATTTATTAAGTGAAAATGGAGAACTAGTAGGAAAATTCGATATTCAGATTAAAAAATTGCCTGATGACCATAATATGGTGTTTGACTTACCTGTTAAATATCTTGCCTATTGTGATCAGGTAGCATCAGAGCCAACGCTTATCCTTATGGTGGATACTATAAATGAGATGATTTATTGGTTCCATATCACAAAAGAATGGATTCGTGCATCCAATTATGCATCTAATAAAACAAGTGTAAGAATCCGTTTAAGTGATGAACGTTGCTTTAATCGAACAAATATATCTTATCTCAAACAGTGGGAAGAAATCGCGAAAGAAAACCGAAAACATAAAAACATGCTGCAGCAATTGCTTGATGCTCAGCAAGGTAAAACAATCATGCGAATGAACTTACTGGACGAGTCCTATTCACCGATCTTGTCTAACATGAAGATGAGTATCGTCACGAGTCAAGAAAATGACGATGGATCTTACAGATTTGTATTGGCAAACAAATACGAATTTGAGGAAACGGTTTTTGTTGAGGTACACGTTCTTCTTTCAACTGATTTAACACCAACTCTTCGAATTAATATGTCGCCGATGAGCCGAGAAAACGCATTTCACAATTTAATGTACTTCAAATGTCTACTTCAATTAAAGAAAGGCGGCTTGTTCTATCTAGCTGATAATCATTCTGATTTTTGGGCTTCCGGTGTAGCTCAACTTGATGAGAAAATTGACAATATCGAGCAAAGCATCAAGTTTACCAAAACGGTTGTAGACCTTGAGCGGAAAATCGACGAAAAGTTGCCGCTATCGCAGACAGAATTGACTGACATTGAGTTAAAGTATGTCCAAGAACTAGTTACGATCACTCAATTAGGCTATATAACACCTGCTAGAACTGAGATTGAGCTCCCTTACCCGTCTAAAAAAATTGACGCAAATGAAGCCCTTCGGTTAAATAAGCCAGTATTAGGTGCTGAAGTTCATTGGGGAATTAATCTCGGAAATAAAATATTAGCAAGTTCCAAACCATTTTTGATTATCAGGGAAGATGTCGATGCGGCATATCTCGAGCCAGACCCTGAAGGGGAATTTGTTATTATATTTGAAAAATTTTATGAAGGAGAATATTCGGAGGTATTTGAAAGGGTACAATCTAAATCAAAAATCATTGATACTGAGTAATTAAATACAGTCGGAGGCCATACCTCAAGCAATGTTGAATTTTAATAAGTATTCGATTTGTTTTCATATCGGGAGACGTTAGTACAAAAAAGAGCACTCCGCAATAGCGGGCTGCTCTTTTAGTGAATTTTGGCACAGTCTTGGGTAAAGACAAAACTTTCAAAGAGGTTTTTTCTTTTTGTCCATGTAGATATAAGTCTTTCATAAAAGGTATCAAGAAAATCGAATGTTAACTGGGCTGAAATTCCGGCATTCCAATATCCATTTTTAATAGATTGAAACCAACCAATCGCAGATGGAATAAGGAGCGAATTTACCAAGATCAAAAAACCGGGAACTACTACCACAAGGAAGGCATGCATGGAGAAATTGAAGCTTACAATCGGAGAGGTAAGCACATGGGAGTCTTGACGCCCAAATCCATTCACTAAAGCGGCTGTCTCTGGAAGAAAGATCCCTATCTAGGTGGAATCAGAGTTAAAATGAGGGAGGCCCAAGTGAACTGCTAAGACAGTCTACTTGGGCCTTTATTTGTTATACATGTAATTTTACGTGTAGAAATGAAATTCTGAAAACTACCTATATTATTATTTGTTGATTCCAATCTTGGAGGTTGCAGTAGTGGGCCTTCTTTTTTTTCGAACTTTTATATTATTCGATTTCGCAAATTGAATAATTTCTTGAGCTAAGCGAGTACCTGGATCGTTATTTTTCACCTTCATAGGGAATCACCTCTTACTATCATCATCGCCAAGGTGCTCTTACTTCATACTTGGTTGTCATAGATTCTTGATGTGAACATAAAATAGAAATAACCCAGCAACGTGGAAACAATGTTGCAGGCACAACCTGGCGGAGGGGATCGGAATGACCGTTGAGGGAAGGAAGACCAGAAGTGATAAGAAGAGGGCTATTGGGGTGCCACTGACACAAGCACAGTACGAGAGAATCTTCGCTTTGAGTTATTTGTGTGAGTTGCCTATGAAAACAATCGGTGAAACGTTAGTACTGAGAGGGTTTGAAAAGGAGGAAGTAATTCACCCTTTTCAAAGGCACTTTCGTCGTAACTTAACATATAAGAGTAATCGATTTATGATTGGTAGCCTTAATAACGAACCATATGTCTTGTCTGAAGGTCGAGGGCATCGTTTATCGATTCGGCTCAGATCCGATGACTATGAGCTGATATCTGGGCTAGCCTATGCGATGGACGTCTCCGTACAGGGAGCAGCGGCTTCAATTATCACGGAGGTTCTAAGACAAGAAAAAGTGATGTTTGACATTATGGCCCAGTTAATAAAGAACAACCTAGATGAAGCAACAGAAGGGCAGATCAGAAGACTAGCCAGTCAGATTGATGCAAAGAGTCCCCACGAATATATTACACTAAGCATGGTTTTGGGATATGCCCTAGAAAAGGCGATTGAAGAACAGCGCAAGGTACGTGTGGTATTGAGCGGATGGCTGAGAGCCATTGAAGTATAAAGATTGACGGAAGAATGTGGGATTCCAAAATAAGGATATGTAGCTTACTCATAACAAGGTAGAAGAAGAATTGTTCAGTATTGATAAGTGGTCTATCGAACAAGAGATCAAGCAGCTAACAGCGAAACGATATCAAACAAGCGCAGACTGAAGGGATTGCTGAAGCCAAGAAAAAAGGGAAGTACCTGGGACGACCACAAATAAATTTGAATACTCTCACACCAAGACAAAGAAATATCCTAGATGTGAACTATAAAAGGTGGAAGAATAATGAGCTTTCGGCTAGGGAATTCATGAAGTAGCTGGATCTAAAGAAGAACCCCTTTTAAAAAAATGGTGAGGGAGTAAAGGAAAGCACAGAGCTTGAAAAAGCAGGACTCATTTAACAAAGAGCCCTGCTTTTTTTAGTGCGCCCGGGATGGGTGGTAATTTGGCGGTGAAGTTCCGCTACAGAATTGGCAATAGAAAAAGGGCAAGGGTGTCCGCTGCGAGGCGGAATCTGAAGGAAGCCGACTTGTGCGTTTTTTGTTTGGCTGAACATTAATTGGAACGGTAAAAATCAGAAGGTTTAAAGAATAGGCTGATTCTACCCTTTTTAAGGCGGCAGAAAAGGAGAAAGCCGACAGCCGTCGGTTCCTCTTGAAGAAAAATGATTCTAGCTATTTAGTGGTGTTTATGGAGTTGCTATGGTCACATTGACATTTTGTTGGAATAGGATGGTGTCCATCCAGAGGGTCAAACCCATAAAGCCCTTTGTAAAGCCCTCGGAGATCCTTTAGTTGTAAAGATAATTCTTCACCAAATTTGAAGAAAATTTCTTGGTCCGTTTCAGTTTTTTCCTCACATAAGCAATTTGCATACGACATAATGGCGTAGTGAACAGACTGTATACACTTCATCAACTTTTCTTGACATTGTTGATTATCCATAGAAAGACCTCCTTAATAATTCTAAACACACAATAACATATTGCGTAACGTTACGCAATATGTTATTGTGTGTTTAGAGATTTATAGTGAACAGTGCATGTGGGGATTCATATGTATTGTTAAAACCCGTTGAAACTCTAAAGCAATTTGTATGTTCCTTACAAAAATAAGAGGAAAGGGTGATTAGGAATGCAAAACCTATTAAATGATAGTGAACACATAGCATTTCTTGCACATTGTGAAAAGAATATTCATTTTAAAACAAACCAAGTTTTAGCTCGTTTTTTCGAAAATCCTCTTCATGTTTCTGCATTTATGGCTTATGTAAGAGCTCCAATAGAGAAAAACTTTCTTTTTGTATCTAATTTATTTCGAGAACATTTTTTTAACATTCGATTTGTGAAATACTTAAGTTCTCTTATTTCGTTTGCAACTATTGACTATCATCGATCGTATGGAAAACATCTGCTTCGGAACCAACTTATTTTTGATGTGCCGGCAGGAAATGAAGGTGATATGTCTCTAGGAGAATTCGTATCGCTACAACAACAACCACCAGACAATATGTCGTTTATTCTGACACCAGAACAGTTTTGTGAGTCCATTGAGCACAATGCACTGTTCAAGGCATTTAGTACGATCTCAGATCGACAAAAAGAAGTGATCACACTCGTGTATGCAGTAGGTTTATTAGATAGCGAAATTGCACATATTTTCGGAGTATCACAGCAAGCAATAACCAAGTCTCGGATCAGTGCGTTGCGAAAAATGCGGACGCATATTTCATAATAAGGGAAGGTATGAATCTAAATGATGACACATAAGGGTTTGTATCATCTTGTACAACTTGCAAAATCAGGTGACAAAGAAGCTATGGGGATAATTATTAAACGATTTGAACCTAGCATAAAAAAAGCTTGTCGAAATGTATCTATTAATGAACAGCACGATTTACAACAGTATCTAAATGAAAAGATCATTCGAGCTGTACTTCATTATGATATGAGTTCAATACCAGATTTTAATCAATTTGTAGAATCAGTATCTAACGATTCATATAACAGTTGCTAATGAAAAGACCAGTTGCAGTGAACTGGTCTTTTTTTGTTCTGGGCTCCGCTCGTTGTAATCCTTTTTTTATTTTTGAACCTGTTCCGTAGTTATAATATCATCAATTTGTTTCTTAAAGCTCTTATCAAGGGGGGATGAGGTTATATAGATTATCAATACGTTGTTCATATGATGTATGTAAGAAAGGGACGTATTTATATCAGAAGGGGTGTTAAATAACTCCTCTACAATTAATCCTTTTGAAGCTTCTACACGTTCATCCTCGGATTTAAAAACATAAATATATAGGATATCATCCAATAATTCATAAGCACTTGGTTTTACGTTCTTAATGGTGGGATAGTTATCCTCTGCTTGTGGTTTGAGGTGAAGATCTGCCTTTTCGAATAATTGGGTAATATCCTCTAAATTATATAGTTTAGAATTGCTGCTACACGCAGGGAGCAGAAGGATAAGTAAAACTAACATGAACAATAGTATTTTCTTTCTCATTATAATGACACTCCTACCTGATTATTATATTTTCCGCAAAAGAAAAAAGAATCTCAGCAGAGGTTGTGCATAGACGCCTGAACTCCACCTTCTATATTAGTTGGCGCTAACTAATATAAATGAAGAGGAGATGTTTTAAAATGAGTCTAAAAGGAAAGAAGATTTTTATTGATCCAGGTCATGGTGGTTCACAATCCGCAGGTAACAATCTTTGTGGCAGCGGCTATGCAGTGGGCACAAGTGGTAGATTATCTGGGAATGAAAAGGATTCGGTGCTTGTAATCGGTGAGGCACTTAAATCATATTTAGAGAATGCTGGTGCTACTGTGAGAATGAGTCGAACTAAAGACGTTCCCGTTTGTCTGGGGGCGCGTGCCAAGGCAGCTAATGATTGGGGAGCGGATATCTTTCTTTCTCTTCATCACAATGGAAGTACTAATACTTCTGCCAATGGGCTTTCCGCACACTGGTATAAGTCAAGCGATAAACGTTTGGCAGCAAGTATAGTTCCACGTATGGTTGAATATACAGGACTAAATACGTGGGGGGCAACTGGTGTCCGGGAAGACAATTTCCAAGTTTTACGCGATTCCAAAATGCCAGCAACCTTGATAGAGTTTGGCTTTATGTCTAATGCTAGCGATGATCAATATATTTCCGACTATGAGTCTAAACTGGACTTTAGTGCTGGTGTTTTGAGAGGCGTACAAGACTATTTCGCCTAATAGCTGTATTTAATGAGAGGCTGAGCAGATGGTTCCTATCTGTTCAGCCTTTCGTTTTATCTTTTATACATATTATACCATAAGTGAGGTGGGAGAAACCAAGTGAAACATGTTATTGAATCTCCATCGTAACCTGTGTGCTCATACAACCGTATGCGGATCATGAAAGATGGAAGTCATTAGAAGCCTATTCCAATATGGGATTACAATTGCTAATGGTTCCAACTCCACGTCTAATGCGGGGACTATCCAAGTCTCCAACTTGAAACATTCTATTGTAACAACGGGGGATTTTATACCTCATGTATTTGTACAGCGAAAGCTCTACTTGGTAACACGCTAGATAGTAGTGAAACTTCTACTGATTCTTAGATTACTGCATGAAATGTAGGATTGGTTAAGGGATGGAATGTACCGAATGATCGATTAATTGGAGGGGGGGGATTGAATTTACACTCAAAAATGTAACGTCTTCTACACCCCCGATGACATTTAGAGTGCGTTCATCTGTTTCTGACACGACTACAGCGAACCTGCGTATGAATCAATCGCCTGTGGTAGCGGTGTTGGAAACTTATCCACGTGGATCTTGGGATTTTGCAGATATTCAAAGTCCATTAATTTTGAAACAGGTGCATTGAATATGTTCCAATACTACAGTTTTGCAAACGGTACGAATGACAATTTGTTGAAGCAATCTGGTAGTTACGATTCAGCGAATTCTTATAGTGACAACAAAGGTCTTTATGGTGTGAAAAATAAAATTAATATCACATTTAAGAATACTTCATCCGCAAGTCGATTAATTAAAGTCTTTCTTACATCTAGGGTTAATGCCTTTGGTGGGGCATGTCAGTGGAACAATAATCCGACGGTTGGTGTTCCTAAATTGAATCTGACATCATCTGATCAGGAGGCAGTCCAGGTGGTTTCATTCACTTTGGCAGCTGGAGCAACAGCAACACCCGCTCACCACATCGACCGCAGGATCGCTGTCAGGTCCCGGTGTAGTTGCTATACAAACCTTGGCTCCTTAAACGAATAACAAGCTACTCAGCAACAAGTAAAGCCTTCGTCCATAGACGAAGGCTTTATACTTTGAGTTTATTCTGAAAACAAGTTAATTATTTTTGAATGAAAGCCCTGGAAAGACAGTATAGGAATTAATATCTGCAGTACTTAGCCGTCCCCATTTTTCTATTTTTCCTTTAGCAATATCAAAATCCCAAATCTCTTCTTTTAGCTTCTCTTCATTCGATATGACCTTCACACGTACCTTGATACCACTTTTGGTGCTTTAGGCATCAATGATATTATAATCTATAATTGCCGGATAGATCCCACCGATCGGTATCATATCAAACCCATCCACTGTAACCGATTTAATTAGTTCATCATCCCGGTTATCATAACCAGCAATATAGACTGCAATAAGATTTTTAACGCCAGACCAACTACTTCCACTTAGATCAAGGTCTTCTTTCCATATATTTTCTTGCTGAGGCTGATTGTTATCTTTAATGGATACGGTCTGATTTTGTTGATCCCAACTTACTTTCGCACCTAATGCTTTTGAAACAAAACTGATAGGTATCATAACTCGGTTATCAATCATTCGTGGTGCTACATCAGGTGTAATGGTCTGATTGTTTACTACAATTTTAATACTCCCTTTAGCAAAAGTTAGTCCCACAATTGCACTAAGCGAAATAACGACTGCAAAAAAGGAAATAAGAATTTTCTTTTTCATATAAAACATCCTCCTCAAAATTGAATACATATTAAATAAAGTAAATAAATGGATTTAGTTACATGCATATAGAAGATATAACAAAGAGATCAATATTACAAACTTCTTTAGCAAAGCAGAGGGTATCGATAAAATCCATCAACGGGTATCATTAATATGAAGCCAAACAGATGATAAAGTGTGATGTTTCCATATTAAGTAGGAAACGTCTATTTTCAATGAACTTATGTTTACATCTAATTGATCAGCCAATGAACGTTAACAGTGATCGTTCTGGTAAACCGTGATCCGGGGAACTTATCAAACACATCTTAAGTTATTAATCCAAAAACATTCAGATGGAACTTTTCCACTTGGGCGCTTTTTGTCTATCCGAAGTGCAGCTGATCCAGAAGCAGCAAAGGAGATGAAGTTTTGAAAGAACGACGGGCTGATGCTACCGGCTATAAGGCGGCAAGGGAGGCCATCTAAGACCGGATACGCCCCGCTGCGGGGTGTTTTGGCCCGATAACTAGAGCGCCTAACACCCCAAGCGGAGCCGATGTTAAGGGGTTGCTGCAGATCGGGGAAGGTATGGCGGCATCATGATTCCGCTGAGCTATATCCTCGTGCCAGGGATCTGTGCGCTGAAGCAGGGAAGGTTGGTAGAAACAAACCGGAGAATTTGAAAGAATGGCAGGGGCTGATGGATGCGAACATTAATGTTGTCGTTATAGATACTCCATACTCACATATACGTAAGTACCAGGAGTTGGATGGTATCAATCAGCTCATTATGGATTTAGTGCTTCAGCTTTTAAGCTGACTTGCAGAAGAAGAGCGAAATGATATCAAACAAGCACTGGCTGAAAGGATCACTGAAGCAAAGAAAAAAGGCAAGCATCTGGGGCGGCCACGAATAAATTTGACGACTCTTACACTTGGGCAGAGAAGCATCTTGGATGCCAACTATAAAAGCTGGATGAACAAGACGCTTTAAGCTGTAGATTTTATGAACAAGCGTAGTTTGAAGAAGAATACTTTTTACAAAATAATAAGAGAATTCGAACAACAGGAATTAGGTAACGTACCGAAATTCAAAGAATAATCGAAAAATGACGTAGAAAGTAGATCCACTTGGAGTATTTGGATTTATAAAGTCTAATCCAATTTTGTAGGAACCATCACAATCTATTCGTCCTAAGGGAATTTTATTATTATATTGATCAGGGGCATATGCACAGCAAGATTCTCCAGACGGTGTTCTACAAGAGAGTCGTTCATGCAAAAAGAGATCTGTAAATTCTTTGACAAAAGAATTTACAGATCTCATATAAAATGAGTTATTTTTCTTCTGGGATACTGACAATAATATAATTTTTCTTCAAAGCACTTTGTGGTACTTCAGTTTCTTTAAGAACAACATCATTCCAATTTTGATTATTAATTAAACCATATCCAGTAGAAGTAATATGAGGCATCCAGCGGAAGCTAGCGAATGACGTATCTTTAAAGTTGGGTAAAGAGCCATTCTCCTTTCTAAACGTACGATTTATGAAATACAGATTGTCTTGTTCAGCAGCTTTTTCACCAATATAAGCTTGCCATTTAAGATAAGATGTGTTCTTTGTTATTTGATAATAGCGTATGACATTGTTATTGACTTCGATGAATTTATCGTTGGTATTCACGGGGAAATAATATTGAAGACTATCGCTCTCTACAGATGGTTTAAAGTCTTCCGTTAATTGCGAAACTCTAGGAAGATTTATTAAAGCATTTCTAACGGTGCTTAATGAGTCGCTCTTAACATCATTCAGTAATCTAGAACTTGGTTTTGATACAAATGCTGTCTGAGTTTTTTGATTCCATGTTACCGAACCTTCCAATGCTTCTGCCACAAAACGTAATGGAATCATTGTTTTACCATTGTGGATAAATGGAGCGGAACTTAATGAAACTAAAGTTCCATTTTTTTTAGCTACTTTCTTACTCATGGTGAGCTGCAAATTTGTATCGTTTCCTTTTACAGTAACCTGCTTAGTAGCATTATTCCAAGCAAACGTTAGGTTACCTAAACTTTTCAGAGAAGTTAGGCTAAAAAACACTTGATTGTTCTTGTTAAGGATATCAGAGGTGTCTAGCTGGCTGTTATTTACAACGACTTTGGTTTCTTTCTGGCTTTGTGCTGCTGCTGCTTCACTTGGTGGAACAACGAGAAGCGAAGAACATAGAACAGTAAGAGCAAGTAATATCGATTTTTTCATCTGGAAATACCTCCTAAAAATTTCAATCTATACATGAATAGACGCGAAAAAAAAAATAAGGTTACGAAAATAAATAAAAAAAATATGTTTTTTATATTGCGTAACGTTACGCAATATTATATAATAAAATCATCCAATAGAAATCATATCAGTGAGGGATACACTCTTATGATTCCTAATGTCCCTTGGAAAAAAATCATAAGGCGTGATTAATATGTATAGACATTTAGGAATCGTAGTATCTACGCAATCAAAAAGTTGGAATGGTATTCAAGGAGAAATTGTCTTACCGAGCACAGCTACGGCCGCGGTATATGGATACATTGATTGGTATTTCGGATTGGGTGAAGCTGTAATTGAATCTGGTATCTCCAAAAAAGCTGGTGAAGGGTATAATGTTTTTCTGGGTGGTGTTGGACTTACCTATAAATCCAAGCCTATCGCGCTTTTTGATGGACAGCGTGTTCGCCTAAAAGTTTATCAATATTCTCAAAATGGTAAGCGTTATGCCAAAGTGCTAGTAAATGATGTTGAGCAGCATGTGAGTGAGTTTACAACTGCTACAAATAATGCGCTTGCCCCCAATGATGCGGTGAAGATGGTACATGGTGTAGAGGACCAAGGTCATTGTAACTATACTCAAGCAAGTTTCTCTAATGTGCAATTACGAACAGGGGATGGTTCGACTTATACAACCTGGAACTCAAGTGTTCCGTACAATTATGCAAAGAAAGAACTAAACGGCAGCGATCCGGGCATGCTTGATACAATGACGGTACACTCAGTATTGCCATTAAGTACTTCCTTAAAAGCTGCACGTTAAGTGCTATGTAAACTCTATAAAGAGCGGTTATGAAAATCTCTTAATTGACTAACTGCTATATCAAAAGCGTTCAGGTGATGATATTCCACCTGGGCGTTTTTTGTCTATTCAAGTTTATTGATCAGCAGTGCTATTGGAATGGAAAGTCTGAAGAGCGAATTCGGGCTGATGCTACCGACTCTAAGGCGGCAAGGGCGGCCACCTAAAGAGCCGGTACGCCCACTGCGGGGTCATTGGCCCGATAAACCAGAGCGCCCCGGTTTAGTCGCTCTAAGGCTCCTATGCCGCGCTTAACGCCCCGCACGGAGCGAAGGTCAAGGGCCTGTTGGGGCAGGTAGGGCAGCATCATGAACTCTCCGTGCTGCTACGCTTATCATCAACTGGCCACGCTGAAGGGCAAGTACGGTGATTCCGCTGCGCTGCATCATCGTACAAGAGATCTGTGAGCTGAAGCAAGGAAGGAGTAATGCTTACAGTTCTGTTTGTAAATTCCTCAATAATAATGAATGTTAAACCTATAGCAAATATTATAGTCCCAAGAAACATAAGCCACTTTTGTTTATGGAAGTTCTGTCCATAAAACCTCATCGCCTTTTTTAAATAATGCTTTAATAACAATAGATTGTAAATTTAATCTATTTACAGTATAAGCTACGAGGGTATATAGAGAAGTATATTGAGGCTTAAATTTTATAAAGTATATTAGAAAGTGCATAGCGCAAGGTAGTACGAATAGCCCCGTTCACAATGCACGGGGGTTATTCGTGTAATTTAAAATGGACAATCCATGCTAAACATCTTCCTTTTTGCTCTGGCGAGTGGTTGGCTGTGAAGTGTTTTGATGAAAAGACTTAACTAACAAGTTCATAGTCTTATCCAACTGAGCCAAACGCTTCTCTAATCCATCCATTTGTTTGTTAAATTTGACCAGAATGGTTTGAAGGAGAATTAGACAAAGGGTAATGGGGAATCCAACATTTCCAATTAGCTGAATAACAGCTTGCAGATCCATAAATAAAACCTCCTTTCTATACTTTATTATACAGTATAACGTTACGTTACGCTATATAACGATCGATAAATGTTATTTTGACACATCGTATATGTTATAATTCAAAAAAATATAAATTAGGTAATATGTATGGAATCGAAAGAAAATCCATCTAGTCTCACAGTTTATCTTCCTGAGAAGGCCAGAACGGAGTTAATGAATATCGCCAACAATACTGGATTGTCACAATCACATCTGGTTGTATTAGCTAAACATAGTTTAATAGCTAATTATAAGACTAAGGGAAATACGATCTTTTCAGAATTGTTAGAAATTAATTCGAAATTTACTGGAAATAAGTTACAAAAACAAGGGTTAAATATTGTGTTGCGTGACGAATCGCTATATAATTAACCGTAGCTGAAGAGGAGGGTAAATATGAAATACAACATCAATCTATTTGGGTTAATGGTGGACTGTGACATTATAATTAATGGTGAGAAGTTAGGAATAGAAATACCAGAAGAAAATCAGAAGGCATTGAAGCAGTATTTGGTACGTGTATTGCCCAAGTACGGAAGAGAAGTCACTAAGGACTCTTCTTTGGAAACTTTATTGAAATTCTCCCTAGAAGCAGAAAAAGCATTAGATGGTCGTATGGTTGAACCAAAGTTAAAATTACCTTATGAGTTCCAGCCTGAAATTAAGGAGAAGTTAATTGAAGCAGCTGCATTGCAAGACATATCAGCTACTCAATTATTGATTCGCATTATCGAAAATAAATACCAAGAAATTATGGGAGAGGAGGAATAGATAATGGCATACGGAAATAAAGTTAAATTCCACTATGACGTACCTGTGTACATTAAAAAACAATTAGCTACAACTGCAAAGAAGCTAAATATGACGGCAACAGAATTATTATCTAAAACAATTGAGGAAGAATATGAACGTATTATAAGGGAAAAAAAGGCTAAATAATATTAGCCTTTTGAAGAAATTGATTCATCATTTTAACTTGGATAGAAGATAGGTTTTGGTAGGAATAGTCTTCATCAAATTGATCATATGAAAAACAGTGACAAATCGTATACGTTTCCAACAAGTTGTGTTCGATCAAATAAACATGGACATTAGGCATTTCAGTTGTAATATGACAATAAAACTGAGATGTAGGGCTTGCATCCACAATCTCTATAATATGTTGTTTACAGTTGCGATTTAAACCCATTAGAGCTTTTTCGTTTACTTGGTTTTCAAAGACTAACATAAGATGAGAACCCCCTTTTTAATTGAGTAACCGTTTCTGTATTAGTTTTTTTTATTATACCAAACGTGTGTTCTTATTCTAAGGGTGTATTTTCCATAGGAGTATATTTTTTACGTACAAATGAAGGTATATGTTTCGACTTTTCAGGTTACAATATTGACGTATTATTGTTATTTTTATCAAATATTGTAGTTTAAAGAATTAAAGATCAAAAATACAATTCAATTATCCGATAATTCCTTTTTTTTGAAGAAGTGATTTTTTATATCATATCATATTGCGTAACATAACGCTACGTTTTATTGAGTGCGATATTGATATATTCTGGTATGAATTGGTTACCTTTTTTTAAATAATAAAATACATTAATTAAACTTATTGGATGAAGAAAGCGTTTATACTATAAAAAAATAGTATATGGAGGATATCGTTTTGAAAAAAATTATCATTGTTACAATGGTAGGAACTTTGTTGTTGACTGGATGTGGAGTTAATAATCAGTCTTCTAGTCCAGCCAAGATTGAGGAGAACACGTCCAAAGAGAGTGTATCAACATCAGCTGCATCTACTCCCAATACACTATTATTCGAGACTTCAGATAAAAAAATCGCTGTTTATGGTACTCAGAAGAAAGGGGACTTGTTCTCGTTACTTGATGTAGTCATAAATGGAGAAACGAAAACATTTGATTGGAGTAATGTAACAAATCCCTCTTTCTATCCTCAAATTTCTGTCACTGATTTAAATGGAGATGGAGAAGATGAGATTGTTATTGTTTTGACCAAAGGTACAGGGACTGGAATACATGATTCAGAAGCACATGTCCTTAAAAAAGACTTCACAGAAATCCCTGTTATGGATGCGAAAGAATTCGTTCAAAACAATATTAAAGTTGATCTAAAGACTGATAAAGATATACGGCAATACACTGTTTCGGTTGATGGACAGAAGTATTCATTTGAATTTAGTGAAAGTGACTCAAGCGAATGGTTTGAACAACCAACGGTTCAAAATATAATACGATACGGAATTAAGGATAATGACCTTATTGCAGAGCTACCTATTCAGATTTCTGCAGGAAATTATTTAGGAGATGCGATCGTTAGATATGCATTGGTTGATGGAAAATTAGAACCATCCAAAATAGAGATTTCAAAAGAAGGAAGCTCATTATGAGCTTCCTTCTTTTTGTATTGGATCATTAATATCCTTCTACTCGGTAGAACGTATGGTCACCCAATACTTTCTTTTCAATAATTTTTTTGTTACCGGCTCCAAAGTTCCAATATTCTGTTGCACCAGATTTGATTACTTTAGAAGCGAAGTAAGTATTGGTGACAAACCACAAGCATTTTCCGATAGGGTTAGAGAGACGTGAAGAGGCAAGTGCTTGTTCAACTGAATCAGTCCAAGCGGTGCTTGAAGTGTTTGGCTGACGGGCATTAATACTTGTCATACCTTCAAAAGCATTTGTTTTGAGAATAACACCTTTATATGTGTTTCCACCAAATTCGCTCAAGTTTTTGTCAACTCGGTTACTTACTACCCAAGCCACACCAGCTTTACCTGTTTTGGATTGTGTAGATGATTCAGCATAGATTAGTCGTGCCAATAAGTCTGTTGTATCAATATTATCAAATTCAGTAAGACCAGGTAAATTCGGAAGTGGATCTCCCATTGCCATAATAAATCGCTCCTTCATTGATATGATTTATCAAGATAGGGGGTCTCTTCTCCTGAATGCCCCCTGCAATCAGAGAAGAGAAGATCTTGTAAACATATAATATCATATAGCGTTACGTTACGCAATATATTTAATGAAATATTATCCGTTTGTTCATTATTCCTTTTATAACTGCCGAAACTGAGCACTCCAGGATTAATCTAAGTTGCCTTTGATTATTGGCCAGGATGTGTTGAGACTGACCTGCTGAGCCGCAAGGAGCTTCTTGCGGCTGCGGTAAAAGAGAACGAGCAAGTGAAAATTAGTTGTTATATTAAACACAGCTTGTTCGCTTCTTTTCTCTTATAGAGAAGAAGCTCGAAGTTGTTGTGACCTTACCCTTTAGAGGAGGAGTGTCGATACTATATAGTCCTAATATGCAAGTTTACTGTTTCTTCTTAAGATTCTTATGTATCGACTTCAATTTTCGCTTTTTGTTAGACCCTACAGACAATATCCAGATTATAAAACACCTTCTTAAAATCGTAAGCAAAAGGCCAATTGCAGATGCTTTATAAATACGTATACGTGTACATTTACGTACACGTATACGTATTTATATTTAAAAGATCATCTACAATGTGCAAGTGAGTGAGCATCCAGGCACACCAAGAGCCCACAGGCTTAAGCCCAAGAGAGCGGCATAGTGCTGCTCTCTCCGTCTGGACGAGATCCGCACAACTTCATAGCACTGCTCAGCATAAGCAATATCAGGACAATAAAGCCCATCTACTTGTAGACGGGCTTGGTCTTTTAAAAAGTTTTTTAACCGTTAACTCCATGTTTGAACATATCGGTGGATCCTTTCTACGGTTAGTGCTTTTATCGCTCACAAGCAATTCCGTCATTATCTCGATCTAAATGATCCGCGTAACCTTCTTCTCCAGTACGAATATTTGATACCCCATATTCAAAAGCTTCTGAACAATTTTCATAAAACCAGTTTCCAGAAACAGGTGGGGAGGAGGTATCTGAAAAATCAACACAGGGCTCTATAATGCTTCCTACATTCGGAATTGCCTTAAATGAGTAGCTTGATGTGTTGCTGTCTCGGATCTCTTGTATCTGTTCTTTCGCTTCTGCACACTGTGGAGAATCCCATTTAGATAGTTCTTTCTTCACTGGAGCAATTGTATTCACTGACTGCTGTTCTGGAGTGGTCACGTCTATAGATTTCGAGACTGAATTGTCAGATCCCGGAATCATTAGAAGAGAGAAGACAAGAACTATAAATGAAACCAGAAATCCTGTGGCGAAGAATCTCATTTTTCCAACGAGACTTTTAAAGAAGAATGTTGAAATAATTCCTGCTAAAAACATCAAGAAAGATACAGCAGAAAGAACAAAGAGTATAAACAAAATATTCCCCCCTTTTTAAAGCATCAATTTCATTGTAGGTTGCGGTAGTGATTGCGTCCTGTTATGCAGTGAATTATACAAGCAACACCGACGCGGTTCCACATTGATCCGGATAAGGCCAGACTTATGGTACCGATCTCACTCAAATATTATAATCCAGACATCATAGGAATTAAGTACTCTCAGTACTCAATTATAAATTAGTCATTCAACTAGAAGAGAATATATACTAATTTAAATAAGAGGAGTGTATTACATGAACTGGCTGGTCGTACCTTAAGGGGGGCTTTGTTCCTAACAATAATACAGGTGGCTCAAAGTAAATGAATGCGAAGTGGAGCTTCGCGTTGATCAACATCAAAAAAAGATGTAAATACAACCATATAAATTATACTTAAAGCATATTTTTAAGATCGCGGATGAACTCCGAACTGAACACATCATTTTTTAGGGCAGATGCAAAAACAGACAGAAGATCAGACTCAGTGAGATCGAGAGGTCTTGGTTGAAAATGATAATTTCCATTCTTTTTCTTATACCAGGCAAATCGTGACGAGATTTACCTTTGACGAATATTTTTTTGGATAGCAGCTCTGTCTTCGAGATCCATAGTATTTTGACCTTCGGCGATCAAATTGCAATATCGAGTACTTTTAATGGGTTCACCATTCCAATGTCTATTGCAAGAGGTGCACTTCATATTTTGGAAGGGTGTTTTTACTGAGTAACCGTAACAATTAATAGCGGTTGTAGTGACTGTGGAATAAGGCTATGCGTTACCATAGGGCCCATGCTAATGCAAAAGGCTTTACAATATCATTGTGGGGTGCCAATTGTATCGTTAATTTCGGAACGATATTGGAATTTGGGACTATCAGGTAGAACGAGACTAGTTTGTGCCTTGAGCTCCCCTACCGTAAATTGGTTCCCTTCTTCGTCCATAACAATCGTATTATCACCTCGAAATTTGCTTACTTTTGCTTTGGCTGTCCCTGAAGTTTGGACTTCAATGAACTTTTCAGTGGTGAACTGATCTGTTGTTTCTGGAACAGCCATGCTTACATTAAATAATAAAGTACAGATAAGAGTGGCTTTGAAAAGTTTCTTCATTTTAAAGATCGACTCCTTCTGTATGTTGGAATACATAAATAATAACATGAGCATCCAATTAATTCTGCATTATTATGGAAATAATGCCCATGATTTAAGGTGTACAACACTGGGGATTACGAAGAGGTAACTTCAGTTTATTCTACTATTCACGTAAGAAGAGAAAATCTAAGAAAAAAGAAGAGGAATCAATTGTTGTTTGAAGAAAGATACCTCTAAAAGATTTCTTTGCAAGTATGCAAGTATAATACGGGATATAAAATATCTTATGATGTAATCTTGTGAAGGAAGGTTTCAAAAATAAATCATTAAATGGAGGCGAACCAACAGTGGGATTTATGATTGCTCAACGTGCATACATCAAGCTTTATCTGATTACAATGGTTGAAAAGCACAGAGGATATGGTTACGAGATGCTTGAGGAGATGAAGCAGGAATTCAAAGCCTACGGTTATGTTCCACCCCAAAGCGAGGTATACCGAGCCTTGCATGAACTTGTGCAACAAGGAATCTTATATCGGACCAAAAAGTTGAAAGGCGGTGATCCAAAGGTTGATTTCCAAGAAATCGTTTTGTATCATTTTACGTCTGATGGGACAGAGAAGGCCGAGCTATATAAAAAACAGGTTAGAACTGATCTAGACCGTTGCTTAGGTATGTTACATAAGGCAGTTAGTGATAATTATTAGTAACACATATAGCTAGGTGCATTCCTATTTCTGTCCTTTGGATAACATTAACGTATGCTTTTCTGATTTAAGTTACTAAAGTTATATCAATTATTTTCACTTTTATTTCTTGGTACTTGCTTAAGTTTCAAAGTTTAAAAATGCTTTTTATTCTGGATGTTATCTCTACATTTTTATCCTGATAATAAAGTTGAAAAGCTTGTTGATATATGAATGTTAAGGATTTTCGAAAAAAATCGCACATTTTATAAATAAATACGAATAATTTGTGCGGTTTTATGATATTCTATAATAAAAGAGGTGGAATAATGATGAATGAAAAATTAGTGAGTTTATTAAAAGGCTGGATGGAAACAAATAACGTATCTAAAGTCGAATTAGCTGGAAGAATGGGAGTTAGTGAATCTTTAGTACGTGCGTTATTGAGTGGAGAACGACAATTAACAGCTAAACGTATTGATACTCTTGCTGAAATTACAAACATTCCAGCTTGTGAGCTAATGGGCACATCGACTAATAATTTCGCTGGTTATTCTGTGATGCTACGTGGTGGAAGTAAACAATTAAGCTTTGAACAAGAAAAAATAATTATGGAAGTTGCATTATTAGCAAACGACTATGAGCATTTGAAGAAGATTGTTAAGTCATAATCATAAAGCGAAGGGAGGAGAGAGAATGGAAGCTGAAACAACTGTACATGAATCTGATTTTCAAAAATCAGTACAGAACTATGCTGAAAATTTCTTTAAACAAAATGTTAAATCTAATTCATTAGTAATAACTGATTTGTTAGAAGATATTGTTTCAAATTTAGGTATTGATGTTATGTACTATAATTTTGACAACACTAACGATCAGAGTAGACCTATTAATGGAATATATATGAGAAGTAATGATGTGACCAAATCGCATAAAATAATTATCAATGCACTAGATGATACTAAAACACAGATTTTTACATTAGCACATGAATTATTCCATCATTTAATGATGGAAGAGAATCCAGTAAAACTAAGATTCGTACTTAGCAACGAAGAAATTTTAGAAAGAGGTGGAGATTTTTTTGCTGCTTCCTTACTTATGAATGAAAGGAAGTTTACAGAGCATTTTAATTTTTTGTGTGAGATAAATATTTTCGAAGATTTAATTTTTAAGTTGAGTGATATTTTTAGAGTTCCATATGTTAGTGTTGTACGTAGATTAAATGAATTACATTTGTTGGATGATGAATATAGAGATTACTTGAATTTTAAGGAGTCGGAATTATTAGAACGACGTATTAAAGTGATGGGGTATTCCTTATACGACCAACCAACACATAAACCTATTTTTCAACCATATGTAAGATTGATTGAATATGGACTGGCTAACAAACAATTAAAATTGCTTGAATCAGTTAAGAGATTAAATAAAGTTAACCCCGGGCGTTCAGAAGAGCTATATAGTGAATATATGGAACTGTTAAATGGACTAAATGATGAAGAGGATTAACTTTATTAGAGAGGAGTAATCTATGAAATTACCAATAGCTGAAGCATGTTTTATAGACGCGAATATCATTTTTTATATTCATGACATTAAACAACATAATTTTCCTGATGTTATTGAAAGAGTATATAAGAAAGTTATGATTCATCCGGAAGTATTGAAAGAATTAAGTTTATCTGGAAAGGCTTTCGCAAATGATAAAATCCGTTATGGCAAATGGATTTTGTTTGATGATTCGAAACTAACAACCACAGAACAACGAATGTATTTAAATAACATAACAGATATCGATGAAAAGTTAGATGAAATTGATAATAGAAGAGGTAAAGAAGAAAGCGCTGGAACAGGAGAAATTTACTCGCTAGCTGCAGCTAGTGTTATTAATGCAGAATACATATGTAGTAACGACTATTCTATAAAGGATGTCATTCAAGAACTACCATTAATTGTATATCCGAATGGTGATGATGAACAAGAGCCAGATTTTATTAAGCAACATCGTTTTTTAGATTTATGTCGAATTATTTGCGAGGGTAATTTATTGGAGCGTAACCAAGTATTTAAATGCTATAAAACCGCACTTAGATTAGTGAAGTTGGATGAGCTGGATCATTATAATGAACTAATAAAACAATTCCATGATACGATACCTATTCCAACATTAAGATAAAAAAAAGGTATAATTATACGGATTTATACAGTTAGGTGTTCGTTAATCTACACCAAAGAAGCACCAAAGGGTGTTAATTTTATAACTAATCTTAAGCCTTTCCCTCATATCTGTATGGAGGTTACTTGGTCTTCAAGAATTTAAATGGAAACTTGCCATGGATTCAGATGGCTATTGACTTTCCGACCTACATGAGGATATTGGTTTCGATTTTAGGACCGATAAGGATATTGACGCAATAAAAAAACAAAACATACAAGTGTGAGAATGTAAAATTAAGTATCGGTGTAGATACTGTATAAAATGTTAGAGCCGGAGATGTTGGTTAGGCGAGATTATATAGCAAACGAAAAAAAATTCCTCAGGGACAATTCTCTGAGGCTTTTTTGTGTAGGGTGGCGTGAGTGGCGATTGAACGATTACTTTCATCACCCGTCTGAGTAACTGTTGTATACTCAGACGATTTATTTGCAAATATATTGTGCGCTTTAAAATACCTATTACTGTTAAGAGACGCACTTGTGAGAAATATATAATGGTGGGCTGCTGTTATTTTGTCTAACTCTCATTACATAAAAATCTATGGAATAGGAATATACAACCTCTAAAATAGTTAATATCAAATAAAAATCGCTCAAAAACAATCGGAAATTTTTAGAGTACCCTTCTGATTGGGCAGAACTAATATACGTATCTGTTAATGAGGTTCTTTAGAGCTTGCTTTATGAAGATTATGTAATCAGTTATAATAAACTTCAGGGATGGATCTTACATTATGTAACAGGATAGGAGAGCGATCTAGAAGTATGCCGAAGATTTTTATAAGCCACGCTGAGAAGGATGCTAAACTACTTGTTCAACCTTTCATCGATTTACTAATTATGGGGTTGAATATTGATCGAAACGAGATTTATTATACCTCGGGTGGAGATATTCCGACCGGAAGTAATTTTCCGAATCACATTAGGGATCACATTACCACAGCAGAACTCGTCATTGTTCTTAACCGATAATTACATGAACAGTCATTTCTGTCTGAATGAAATGGGTGCAGTATGGGCGAATAACCAGAGTATTTATCCGATTGTTATTCCACCAGCATCATATAATATATTAGAACGATCTGCCCTACGTGGTGTAACAAACGTTCTTACGATAATTGACGTAAATGATCTCGCCAAACTAAGAGATGAAATGGTATCCAAAAATTTACCAAGTAGTGATATTCGTTCGGCTGAGTATAATCTGAGAAGTGAGACTTTCATTAATGTAGTCAACGCTTACATACAACAACGTAAAGATGAGGGGCCTCTTACAGTACCAGTCACGGAGTATATGCAGCTTAAGAAAGAGTTGGACGGATTCAAAGAAGAATTGAGAGCGAAGATTGAAGATGGCGATGCTAAAGACGCCTTAATCGAACAGTTAAAGAATCTGAAAGATCAGACTGCTGTAAAAAAGGTCATCCAGGCACATCAGGCGAATGACTCAAACGAATGGGATCAATTTATGGAAATTCTCGAAGATACTAAAAGCACTCTTAGCTCATTAAGCAATTTGATAGTGAGTCTGTTATATCACTATAGGACTTTCGGTCATCACTATAGACCAGGAACTTATGAATGGGGTGATATAACTAACCTACATGCAAGAAAATTTATTACTCATGATGAAGGTGAGATTTACATTAATGAAGATCATCCCGAACTAAAAAAAGCAATACGTTTATTGGACTTATTGGATGATGCAATTCAGGGTATGTCAGTAGAAGTTTATGAACGGTTTGTAGAAGAGAACAATATAGAGCCGGATCTTTCCAACTCCGATTTTTGGTCAAATGTTCTTGAGATTCGTGGATTGAATTTATCTAATGGCTAGTAGGTAGAGAATGTGCAATTTTGTACATTCTCTACCTATTTTAAATAGGAAAACATAGCGTTAGAGATGCCAGAGAAAATATGAAACTAATGACATTCTTCTACCGTAAATAGTAAAGAAAGATACATATAACAACGGGGGAATGTTATGAAAAGGTTTGATCCGAAAAATCCAACATCTGGTGAGTTACTTTACGCAAATTTTGATGGTGGCATCTCAAGAATGCAAAACAAGTTTTCTAAATTAACTGCATGGGACAGTAAGTTGAAGCTTCATTGGATTCGCTATGCTGCTTTACCGTTCATGGCCGTACCAACAATCGTAAAGTTGATTGACTGGTACGCCCAAATTAGAAACACCACTTATGAACAGTTGACAGAAGGACGTATAATAGTTCCATGGTTAGTGAGCATTTTCGTTTGGCTTTACCAGAATGGTATTTTGGGAGTCCTGGTTATTTTGTTTACTTGGAGTTTTCTCGTCACACTTTCAAAATTGAATAAGTCTGAAAGAAATTTGCGAATGACTACTTCTAAACGGAATATTGCAGGTACCGCATTTAATTACGCATTTTTGTTTATGGGGGTAAAATACCTTTTACCCAGCATGCATGCAATATTTTACTTCTCTCTCACTCTACTGGTAATCGGTGACCTTTTCCGAATCCCGATTCTTCGACGCTTTCAGCAGGATAATGGTTCATTGGACGTTGAAAGCTTCATGAAAAAAGTAAAACGTACCTTCAGAAAAAAAGAAAAGGCAAACCGTGCAGATAATAGACGTAACAAGAAAAAACACGGCCGTCCGTAAATTAGTTCTCATTTCCAAAAATACGATATATACTCATCAAGCAAAGTCGCTAGTATAGCGGCTTTTTATTTTATCGGTACAGGTTTTTGTCCCAAGCCAAGGGTAAGAATTTGTACCGATTAGATGCATATCTAAAAATGAAGTACAGGAACTTAAAACTCTTATATGGGGGGCTGAATTTGATAAGATGGAAGGCGCCTTACAAAGCGTAGAGGGAATGGCTAGACAAACAAGTAAGTTTATAAGTATACCCGACAGGACTAATATTTTTTTGCCGATCATGGCTGGATAATGTATAGCATGATGAATTTTTGAAGTTGCGAAGGAAGCAGTACTAAAGCCGAGTCGGGTAATTTTTAAGGCAGGCTTATCTCTTAGATGAGATATAAGTAATCCTGTTTAATATAGTTTAGCTTATTTAGGTATAAAATAGAGCCCGCTATGCACGAGCTCACTGTTTGCGCGTATTTTCAACATATTCAATATGCGCTTTAATATCTTTTCTCGCTTGAATAATAGCTGGACAATTCGCAGCCATCATGGCTTGTTTGGCAGCTCGCAAATCTTTGGATAACATTTCATCCGTATATTCGGCAGGGCGAGGGGCGGTGAGCAAGCCATCAGCAACAGATTTTTTTGTCCCGACAATAACGACAACACCGTGACGGTTTTTAAAAGCTCTTCTGTGTCTAGGCATAAACATCAGCTCCTTAGTAATAGTATAATTGAATCATGTTGCTAATAACACCTTCGAATCTAATGCTTAAGGCGTGGTTCCAGTAGACGAAGCGGAGGTTTGGACTGAACATCTTGGATAGTTCACTGCCCTGCAGTATATTTTCAGCGCTAGGGATCAGGAAGATAAATGGGAAGGGAAATTCCGAGAAGGGCAGGCTATCCAACAACTGGATGACCTGTTTTTTGAAAGGCGCAGAAGCTTCAGCCGCGGGTGGTCGTAGCCAAGAGTTGAAAGGGGGAAACCAGGTGATTATGGAGATGAATACGAATGGGAGATACAGTTTGCTTGGGATAAGTATGCTAGTTTCATCAAAGCAGAAGCTACGGTCATGCGTGAGATCAGAGGAGCCATTAAACAATTCCTTGATAGTGCACCGCAGGAAGATGAACGCCGATTAAAACTGGATCAGATGCAGGCCACAGTCGAGAAAACCCGCCTTGAGATTGAAAAACTGAAGAACAGTGATGGAGATACCGAAGATGATCTAATCGAAGCTTGGGTAAAGGCGGTGGAGTCAGGTGAGTAAAGAGTCTCCGCAAACAAAACGCCGCTTTGCTGCATTCAAAGAGAGTGCCTGTTCTTTTTTTGCGTGGAGCTGCTGAAATTCACTCCTGATGATTGGCAAGCAGAAGTAATGATGGACATAGCTGGAGGTCCGCGTGTGTCAGTCTGATCTGGGCAGGGTGTGGGGAAGACTGGTCTTGAGGCTGCGGTGGCATTATGGTTCCTATCATGTTTCCCGTTTCCGAAGGTTGTCTGTACAGCTCCTACCCGTCAGCAGCTACATGATGTACTTTGGGCAGAGTGGCAAGAGAAGAGTCCTCTGCTCAAGCGAATACTTAAGCGGACCAAAACGAAGATTTACATGCGCAACTACAAGGAACGTTGGTTTGCTACAGCCGGACAGCTACCAAGCCCGAGAACATGCAGGGTTTCCATGAAGACTGCATGCTTTTCATTGTGGACAAAGCTTCAGGGGTTGAGGATCGTATCATGGAGGCTGATTCTCACAATCGAGACCGTGCAGATTATAACACACATAAAGTGTCCTGCTTAAACAGCACTCGGACAAGCAAAGAAAATATAGCCATGCTTGAGCGTAAATACGGCAAGGGATCTGACGTGCGGCGTGTAAGGGTTGAAGTGGAGTTTCCGCGGGGTGAGTCAGAGACCTTTATCGCTCTGGAAGTGGCTGAGTTTGTTGCCAAAGATGTGACCTTAGAACCTGTCGGTGATACCTTGATCATCGGCTGTGACGTTGCCCGTTTTGGCGATGATGAGACATCTATGTACGCTGGTATTGGTCCTGTAACAGTAGGGGAGTATCATCATTTCAAAAAAGATACAATGGTTACTGCTGGTTGGGTGTTGAACTTGATAAGAGAATTGCTGCCACAGTACCCGGAAGTCGTTCATACGAGAATCAGGATAGATGATACTCGTGTAGGTGGTGGTGTAACGGATCGGTTGAATGAAATAATAGCAGAAGAAGGTCTTCCGTATGAAGTTATTCCTATCAACAATGGATCATCGTCCTTGGATGAACATTATGGAATTTTGGGCGCTGAGATGTGGGCTTTTATTAAGGGGCTTCTTGAACAAAATATGAGCAATGATATGAACAATGACCCTGCGGTCTTACAATTACCCGATGACGATGTACTTAGTCCCAATTGACTGCAAGAAAATGGTCAATGACCAGTAAGGGGAACACACTTCTTGAAATTAAGAAGGACATGAAAAAACGAGGGCTCAAGTCACCGGATAGAGCTGACGCATATGTTCTCACTTTGGTGAATATTTGCTGGGAGCACCTCAGTCTGTAATGATTCCGTCAATAAGCGACGTATCTATAAAAAGATAAACTGAAGATTCAATATCCTTTATTCTAGTCCTAAAATGTCAGAATCCGAAAAACATAGAGGAACTAGATAGTTACAGTCGAATAATAACCTCTATCAAAGGAGGTTATTTGAATGAGTTCAAAAGAAATCCCTTTAAACAATCGATTAGTAATTAAACAACAATGGGTGTGTGATGTATGTGGCGGAGTTATCCTTTCAGATCAAGATGGCATGCTCGAATGGAGTAAGATTTATACATCTTCCCATCACTTATGACGGCATTAAATTTTGCGACTATAAATCCTATAACTCCAGTATTATGGATGTTAAGACCATCGAAACTTAATTTAATGAAATTAGCTGTAGATTCCATATTCAGTTTGCCGTTACTCTCTAAATATGAAGATATTATGTTTAAACCAGAAAAATTTATAACAGTAGCAATTCAACCAATTCGAAATAGTGCAAGGCAAATAATTCACTGAGTGAGAGATTAGCAGCGGATTGAACTTATTTTGTTTAATTTTATGAGTTTATGTTTATCTATTTATAAGTTCTTTGATCTAATTAAACTCTTCACAGCCTATCTTTTCTATGATAAGCTAGTTTTTATCTGGAAAAAGTAACCTGAATATGAAAGAGGTTTGTGGTGTGGGGGAGGCTCTATCTTGTCATTTAATATCTCCTTATGTAGAAGGAGATGATGCATCTTTAGAATTCTTAGATCAGGAAGAAGATGTTCTAACTCATCTTGGGGATGCAGAAATTAATGAAGGTTTGATGAAACGCTTGCTAAGTGGAGCAGAACTTATGACGGAGTTATACACTCCAGGTACTACTACCTTACATTTTTCTGAACACCGTCGAAGTGTTACAGAATTCAAAGGCGGATATAAGATCGCCGTCCAACGTGGAGCTCGACTAAATGAAGTTAAAGTATTTAACCTTTTTTTTCGAATTAAAAGTAATCGTATAAATTCCATTGATAGTACGCCTGTTGCTCAAATGTACACAGCAAGAAATGGAGAAAGATTAATATTGCTCCATCCTGTTGATACTATTGCGCGTATTGATTATGAGAAAACATTTTATCTAAATAGTACATTAAAACTAGTGAATCAGGGTAAAGTATCCGATGATGCTATGCAAGTGATGGTTTCTAATTTAAGTGGACTGAATATTAATGAACGGTGTGCTCAAACACTAATGCATGAATACGGGCATATTCTACATTGGAGAGCTTTTGATGGATTATTCTCAGATCTTGATATGCCAAATGTATATCCAGAGCAAATATCTTCTTCATATGCAATGAATGTTGCGATGCTTTTTTGGTTTCAGGAACAAAATTACATTTATAATGTAGCGAATAGAGTTCCGAACTTCTTAACGTACAATACGCAAACTAGAATTCATCTGTTAAAAGAATCGTTTGTAGAAGATTACAGGATAAGCTTGAATATGCAGAGTTTAAATGGTAAGTTTATATTACCTAATGCTGTATGTGTTGTTGGAGATTTAATGACTCCAGAATTAGGTGTGGAAGGAGTGAGGATTGTGAGAAATATGTTAAATGACATCAATAACCGCACAGTGAATAACAATATAACTGGGGTAGATTCATTTACGCAGGATATGGAACACGACCGAATCACTATTTCTTCTGTCTTTTTTGAAGCAGCATTTGATTCAGATTGGGAACCGGGAAAAGTAACTTTTACTGAATCTGATGTTAATCAAATGTTTGAAGATCTTGTTATTGATAATATGAGGGCTAACGCCGATGTGATTTTCGGTGCAGCTTTTAATATGGCTGAACGCTATACTGCCCCACTCTTTGAAAAAATAGATAAAATAGAAGATATAAAAAACAGAGTAAAGCCCAAATGATTTGGGCTTTTTTTATTATATAAATAAACTTGCCACATGCTTTTTGATTTTATTCAATAAAAGAGAAAGAATACCACATAGTAATTATAAAAGTAGTTCACTGAAAATGATAATGGATTTAATTTTGACACATTAATAGAAAAATCTAGTGTTCTTTTGTTAAATTGTTAAAGCAAAGAGCACAATGTTTTTTTGCAGCTGCCTATTGATTGTCTATATTTTTGTACGTAACATCAACATCATACATATCACATTAAAGTCGTTCCTTCATGGATGGCTTTTTTGTTGGAGGAATTGTAATGATTAGCAGTAGAAGACGGAAGAAGAAACGCATCCGTCCCAGAAAGCAGCCAGAGAAGTGCAAAGATTGTGTCTATGGCAGATGAGATGGGGGCAAACAGTTCTGTAGTAGACCGGATTGCCCAGAAGAGGTAAAATTGGGGAAAATGGAGGGGTGATTATGAAAGAACAAGCGATTAAGGCATGCAAAGATCACATTAATATGTTGGAGGAAAAGCTGACCAAGATTTATACTGTTGAACTGTTTCATTACACTCCAACAGATAGTGTTAAGAATGTAGATGTACGTGAACGATTGAGATTAACCAAATTTTTAATCAACATATACTCTAAGTTGGAACGTGAAGGCATCAAACAAGGAGAAACCTTTGAAAAATACAGTACCTATTTGACGAATGCCAGATATGGCGTTGATCGAGCAGATGAAGCCATCAAACAGATAGAGCAAGAAAATTCTGCTGAAATAAAGAACATCAATATTCTATTAGAAGCATTCAAGTTGGAATTGAAATCACTTTTGCAATAGAGACATACGGCACCCATCGTGGGTGCTTTTTCTTTTGCCCTCATGTGATAGAATGTGAACTGTTCTGAGCCTGTTTGTTTTGAACCACAGGAACGAGAGCATAGGAGAGCGGATAACAGCAACTCAGTGATCCTACGCATCATATGTTGGTCAACCAAACGTGGATTCGGAAGAGACTTGGAAAAATTATATGAGGAAAATGGGAATATCGATGAAAATATTAAACTGAAAATTAAAAGACTTCGAGAAATGTCTGAAGAATTATCTGTTTAAGCATATCCTCTTTCTGAGGCAATAAAGGCTTATCTAGAAGAGACGGAAAAATTTATAGAGAGTTGTTCACTCCACTTCAATTTAATAAATCTGAATCATTTGTTGTCGAAATAAAAGAAGCGTGTGAAAAAAACGCTGCGAGTGGATGATGTATTTTTAATACAAATGTAGATATGAAGTGTTATAATTATTGATGATACGTGATAAATTTTGAGTTTTATGACTTTATTACGTTGTTTTCGCTGTCGCACTCCGTATGGAATGTGTGGATTGAAATTGTTTAGCAAGCTTCCAATAACCAAACGCGTTCTGCGTCGCACTCCGTATGGAGTGTGTGGATTGAAATTTTGATAGATAATTTGCAGCAGAATATATCGCATCGTCGCACTTCGTATGGGGTGCATTGAGTTAACGACAAAAAGCTTGCTGTTAGTTTTAAAGCAAGCTTTCTAAGCATAGGTTTCAATCAGAATTGGAGCATTACATGAATAGACAAGTGCCTATTTTTTTGCTGGAATACCTGCCGTTACTTATTCGACTCGAATGTAAGGAAACAACACGTTTACCCGCATTTCTCGGCTCAACGCTTCATGGTGTGACAGGATGGGCGCTAACTCGGCATTCGGAATCCTATACGTATGTATTCGAGAATCGCCGATTGGGGGTGGAGCTACTCAGGATATCGTCAACCCTTATATCATTGAGCCACCACGGCCAAAGCCAGTTTATTTTAAAGGTGATCCATTATGCTTTAAGCTCATCTTGATCGGAGATGCCGTTCGTTACGCCAAGGATATCTTGACATCGTTGGCTCAAGCACAGACCTTTGGAATGGGAGCGAAAGGCGTTCGAACTGACAGACATTCTTCGTGCCGATCAGTATGGGCAGATCTGGAAACAGGGGCAATTCACTATGAACGCAGCCGCACCAGAAAACATGTCTGCCCATGCCCTGCAAAAATATGCCTCTTGGTGCTCGGTGCATACTTGCGTCATCCGGATTGTTTAAAAATATGGGGTTTGGTAAATTTGATAACAGAGTGTATGTAGATCGGGCATCAGAACTGCGGTTCATATTGTAGAATGTTATGAGTCTGTGAGAAGCAGGTGCGAACCCCGAGCTCACATGATTTCCCTGGGGGATTCGCACCTCACAAGTTGTCAAACTGGCCCATTTTGTGACCTTTTGGCAATGAAATATTATCAAAGTTGATTGAGCAAAGGAATCAAAGAAGTGAAAATACCCAAAAGACGTTAGTATCATTTGTTTGACAGGGATGATACGTCTTTTTTCGCTGTCGCACTCTGTATGAGTGCGTGGATTGAAATATGATGTACAAGTACAATCAGGGCCAGGATACTGAGTCGTACTCTGTATAGAGTGCGTTAATCTTTCACGCAATTTTTTCGCGATGGTGTTGTCATATTTAGAGTAATAAATGTTCTTTTTTGTATGCCCATATAGGTCGTTCTCACTTCGGAAAAAATTCGTAAATTATTGTTTATACAGCGTTTTTGAAATATAATTATTTTAGATGTTACATACATTATTAGACGTTGAGATAGTAGAGGGGGATGTTCTATGAAAAGGATAACAGCAGATGATCGGTACGAATAACTGTCCATTAGAATGAGATGAATCAAACATATAACTCAAATACATTTTCAAAGTTTTATCTACAAAAGATGATAATGGTTGATTGTATTCTCTGGTAGATATGCTGATTCTATTCCAAAAAAACTTGAAGAATTTGGGTGTGAAGTGAAGGATATCGAGAACAAATATACAGTTAAAGCGATAGATTAGAATAGATCTCTGTAACGATTGATTTTGAAATAAAATCAACAAAAGACGTTGTTTGTACAGTGGTTCTATCTTATTTTTTACGTAATTAGAGATTCTATGTTTTATCGGAGTGTACAGACGGAAGAATCAAATCTACTTTCTTCTGAGAGAGATAGTTACCGCACTTCTCTGAGGCTCCTGGTAGACAGTAACTACATAACGTCGGATGAATGGAAAGAATTGCAGATTATAAACGCCCAATAGAAATCATTTTTCAAATCGATAATACCCATTTAAGGAGTTACATATGAAAAAATCACTAATTATACTGGCCGTTTTTGTTATGTTGTTCACGATGAGAGCTGCTCCAATGTCTGCAGCATCAACATCACATGACTCACTACCTACCCCAGACTGGAGTATTTCACAAGAAGAGAACTCTGAAAAAGTAAAAAAATTCGCAAGAACAAAGGATTATCTGTACTTTATGGATGGGTACGGAAAGGTAACGATATATAATGAAAAGTATAAAGCTAGGGTAGGAACTGTCGACGTCATTTCATCATCTCGTGTAATTTTCGCTAGCTTTGGATATAAAAATGAAATTTTCTCCAATGGGAATATGTCTTTTATCACGGCATACATGGATGAAAAAAAAAACCGCGAATTTTTCCAGCTCCGTGTGTATTCGCCAAGTGGTAAAAAGCTGTGGGGCTATACATTTACAGAAAAATCCACGGATGAAGTGGGATCCTACATCATGAATGATGGTACACTCCTTGTTTATTTAAAACTTAACACTTCAAATTATATGACATATCGTTTTAGTGGCGATGGAAAGCTACTCAGCAAAAAAGCAATTAAAGAATTTATGTACAATAGACAAAATGGATATATTACTACGCTTGCTAACTGGTCTTTTGCGGGAGGCTACAAATCTACGCTGTCCTTTTACGACGATCAATTGAAGAAAGTATTTAGTTATCGGAATACCGGTTTAAGCTTTATGGGGATCTTAAAGGACAAAACAATGCTATTCAGAACACCTGACCAGGGAAATTCAACAACAATCATTGCTAAGAATCCTCAGGGGAAAACGTTATGGACGAAGCAACTGCCGGAGTTAGCTGGGCCTTCTATTGGAGAAACTAAAGCCGTATCCAACTCATTTTTAATGATAGGTGAAACATCTCTTTATGCTTTTGACTCAAAGGGATTTGTGAATAAAGCCAAAATCTCTTCGGATCCATTTGAATTTTATGAATCGGATGAAGGTACGTCACTTCTCATCAAGGAAAAAGATAAACTTTTGATTGTGGATCGAAAAACGTTGAAGACCAAAGCTTCATACAATTTCAAAATGGATGTACAAGACGGACTAATATACTATGGAGGAAACGGAGTAGTATACGTTTTGAATTGGGAAGCAAGTAGTGTAAGTAAGTATAAACTTCAATATTAAATCAAACACAGCTCAAACGGATAGAGTGAGATAAAGCTATTCAGCCACAGTTTATAAGGGAAATCAAGTTTAGCTATAGAAGTTAACCAATATATAAGACACCATGAAAAACACTCAGCAGCTACCCTCTAGTATAAACAGGAGAGGTTAGCTGCTTTTTCTTTTGTTGCAGGGTGGGCAATAGACTTGCTAGAAAATGCCCGGGACACATCATTTCGTTTAGGTCCTGATATAAAGGTGTACTTTGAAAATGCTTGATGACAATGATGAGAAAAAATGACTCCCAATCTAAGCCAATACCTAAAATATAACACTTGTTTTCACAGAAAACCCTATTCATTTTGTTGAAATTTAATCAAAAAACAAAAACTAAAATATTGTGTGTATAGTGTTTTTTGATTATAATTTAAATGGGATCGCGATAAATGACGAAGAAACTATTTATAAGTATTCAGTTTTTTAAGTGGGGGAGGATAGTCGTAACAAAGGAACAATTTTGAGTTCTGCATAAAGATGGCTACATAGAATACCTAGCAAAGATTAAAATCCAAACATTCGAATCTAATGCTTAAGGCGGGACTGTTCGTTTGAGAATAAAAGCGTCACATCTAAAGCGAGCCGCTGACCGTCCGGAAGAAGTAATAGGAATTAGTCAAAAGAACGCAATTGAAATTTAACTTGTACAGATATAGATCTTACAGAAGAAGGTACTCATATGATGGAATGACAATAGAAGTTTAGGACAAGATCATCCGACTAGTAATTAGCAAGGTTTAATACGCTTCCTATAACAAAAGAATACAGCCATTTAAAAAGCGGGATTGATAGAAGTGAATCCCTGATTTTGTGTTTTTTTACGGAAAAGGAGAGAGAATCTGATGAAACATTATACTAAAATGATGATACTAGCTACTGTTCTCATGATGATATTCCAGTCTGTTAGTATCTCTTTTACTCAGCTTGCATTTGCAGAAGAATCGACCTCAAATTTGGTCATAGAACATGGAACACCGGACTACATTTTAGTAGGTGAGGAGCGGCAGTTGAAGGCAGTACGTTCTCATGACGATGGCAGTGTTGAAGATGTGACTGCGTTAAGTAATTGGGTTTCCAGTGATGCCACCATTGGTACGATCAGTAATCCAGGCCTACTAATCGGAATAGCCCCAGGAGATGTTACAGTTACAGCAGATGTATACGGCGAAACCACTTCAACTTCATTAAGCGTCGTTGACTACCTGAGGCTTGAAGTACAAGTGCCAAACAATATGTTAACGATTGGGGATTCTACGCAAATTACGGCACAGGCCGTCCTAACGAATGATTACTACATAGAAGATGCTATATCAAGAGCTACCTTTGATTCACAAGATCCAACGATTGCTGATGTTAGTTCAACCGGAGTGATTCATGCGATCAGTGAAGGAGAAACATTCATTAATGTACGCGTAGGTAAACTGGTCAAAACCATTTACACCGTCGTGTCAAAAGTAGAAGAAGAACCTATTCTCATAATGAAATCGGGAACCGTTTTACCTGATGACTTGGAAAATATGGATCGAGTCATCGCGAACATCGACAAACTTGGTTTGAATACGGTCGTCGTACCAGTACGTTTTGATGTTCTGGATCCTCATAGCCATGAATTAAGCATGCATCCAGGCGATGTAGAACATGCGAAGGCTCTCATCGATGTACTCAATGAAAGAGGCGTAAACGTCATTTTAGAAGCCTATCCGTGGATTGCGGGTGGTACTGTCACAGAAGTTGAATATGATCCGTCCGACATGAATGAATTTTTTTGGAACTATAAGACGGTAGTGTGGTCCACGTTATTACAGGAAATAGCGATACCTAAAGATGTTTATGCTGTGATCGCTGGGTCAAGTTACACCAAACTTGAATCCAACCTGTGGTACTGGCGCGGTGTATTCAATTACATAAAAGAGGAATATACAGGGAAGTTAACATATAAAACGTCTTGGTGGGTTACGGCAGATTGGGACTCCTCTACGATGAATGCTTACAACGAAAAAAAGAGTAATCTGATGTTTGGATACATTGATTTCATCACCATTGCTGCCTACTTCGAATTAAGTGATAAACCTGGCCCGAGCACAGCAGAGTTGATTACAGATTTGAATAGTTCAAGTATCCATGCAAGGCATCAAAAGATTCACGATGAAATCCGGTCTTTTGCAGAGGTATGGGGAAGGGATATATTTTTTGGAGAGCTTGGAATTCCTAGTGTAAATTATGGGACATCAGCTCCTTGGAACCCAGTTGTTTCTGATGTCCCTAATGAAGAAATACAACGGAATGCGTTTGAAGCGTACCAAGATGTTTTTGGTGGAGACAGTTGGTTTAAAGGATATTCCATTTGGCAAATATCCAATGAATCAAACAACTATTATCCCGTTGGAAAAGAAGCGGAGCCCGTCATCCGTGACTTCCATCCCGAACTTGCTAGTCCAATTCAATCCTTAACCAGCAGAGATCCTTCTCTTCAGCTCATCGCGGGAGAGACTCGGCAGCTACATATTCAAGGGCATTACTCCAACAATGGTAAAGCGGATCTGACCCGTATTGTATCTTACAACTCCTCCAACCCTGAAGTTGCATCGATTGCGTCAGATGGTACGGTGCTTTCTCATCGTGATGGATTATCTACAATAACTGTGAACTACTATGATGCATCAATTGATATCCAGGTCGAAGTTAAGCCAGATACCAGTCATAATAAGCAGCTACACTCTTTCCAGATCAATGAGGTTGAAGGAACGATCGATGAAGATTACCATACCGTTAGTGTCCAAATGCCCTATGGGACCGACCTCCAAGAATTGGTTGCTACCTTTAAAATGGATGGAGTCTCCGCAGAGGTGGCGGGACAACTACAAGTAAGTGGGGAAACCAAGAATGACTTTAGTTCAACTGTCATTTACTCCATTCATGCAATGGATGGGTCGGTACAGTCGTATACAGTAACTGTCCTAGCCTTGACGGACGATGATATCTCTAAGCTGCAGATTACAGGATTGCCTCAAACGATGATCGTCGGTGAAACGAACAAACCGGTTGTGCAGGCCACTTTTCCGGATTCCTCAACAGCCGAAATCACAAGCAAATTAACGTGGGAGCTAACTAATCCGGCCATTGTTGAAGTAAGAGAGGGCCAATTAAAAGCATTGAGACCAGGTAAGGCTAAATTATCTGTCACGATCGGGGACATACATTCAGATGAGTATTCGATCACAGTACAAACTAAAGAATCTGAGCTGCCTACTCATACCGAGGGAAGCGGAGGATATACTTCTCCATCAACTGAAATAAGTAATCCGGGCAATGTAACCGAAGACGTGGGCGAAAGTGTAGAAGGGGACGTGCCCACGGAAGGTGTAGAGTCCATTTTTACGTTTGTTATTAATCGATCCAACTTGGTGAAAACCATTCAATCTGAACTAACAGAGGTCAAACCATCAAAAGTAAATTACCGGGATCTGACTGATCATTGGGGAGGGCCCTATATTCAACAGCTTCATTCCCTGCAAGGTATCACAGGGTATCCTGATGGAAGCTTTAGGCCAAACAATGCCATAACGAGAGCTGAATTTAGCATCATGTTAGACCGAGTCTTCTCGCCATCCGAGGGAATCCCTGAGCCAGTACTGTTTAAAGACGTTGATACTCACTGGGCAAAAGAAGGTATTCTTCAGCTTGCAGAGCAAGGTATACTTCGTGGATATGCGGATGGAACCTTCAAACCAGATCAATATCTGTCCAGAGCAGAAGTGGTTGAACTTGTGGGAAGAATTGTTGAACTAAAAAATTTTAGAAATAATACCAGCCCGTTTCACGATATTAATCATACCTGGAACCAAGAGAAAATCGAATTAGCCTACGCTGCTGGTCTAATTCAGGGTCGGACAGCAGAACAATTTGTTCCTGATGGGTCGGTTACAAGGGCAGAAGCGACTACACTCCTGATCCGAATGTTATCCCTCGATCCAGATCTGGGCCCTATGTTAAAATAGAATTATGGCCATTACATGTTAGAATATGTAGTGGCCACATTTTGTCCGGGGTAGGTTGGAAGAAAGAACGGATACTTTGATGAGGTTAAGCTTGTGTAGTAATTGATCTGACAGAGTAATGAGAGTGAATAGCGAGATAGGTTTAAGATAGTGCTTGCAGATATGAGGGAGTGTGTACAGTGGGTGACGGAAAATAAGATAATCATTAAGGTTTCTTTCGTTGCGAGCCTTCTATATTGATTGAGGACAAAAGGTTGAATTCAATTAAAAGGTTATCTCCAAAAGAAATACATAACTTATCTCAGGAAAAAAACAGTCTGATGTTTATCTAAGGAGCGTGAAAAAATTGAAAAAAATAACTCAACTCTTATTAAGCGGTGTAATGGTAATAGGTATATACCCTTTCACAGAAAGCACAAGTCAGGCTGCAGTTACCTCTTTTAAAGATGTACCTACGAGTCATTGGGCGAAAGCCTCCATCAATGAGGCCGTGGCGAAAGGCTATTTCAAAGGATATAGTGATGGCACGTTTAAACCTGGAGCAACAGTGACGCGCGCAGAATTTGCAGCGTTGCTAGCCCGAGTGGCCAAAGGAACGCAGGAAACGACTCAAGCGAGTGTGTTTAAGGATCTGAACGGTCACTGGGGTGAGACAGAAGTGAATCGTGCAGTATCCCTTGGTTTCATCATGCCTTCGGATTACCCGAATGGATTTAAGCCAGGCACGACGTTGACGCGGGAAGAAATGGCGAAGTGGCTTAGTTCAGGACTTGCAGTGAAAGATGAAGATTATAAACAAGCGTTGAAGGATACAAAAAACACGTTGGTGCCTGTGGCAGAGTTCTATAAAGGCGGCTTGAAGAAAGCGGCATACCCTTATGTCTCGCTAGTTTTGGGCACAGGATTGATGGCTGGATACCCAGATGGTACCTTTGGTCCGGGGAAAACAACGACACGTGCAGAAGCAGCAGTTATTTTATCACGTTACGCACAGGTTCAAGAGAGCAAAGCAGATACGTATAAAGATCTGAATGAAATGCGCGAGGTTGGTCTGACAGGAACGAATCTGACTTCTGCCACGCCTTTTGTTTACAGTAAATATGAGAACGCGAACTATTTAAATACTTTTGACTTAATAACGGAGAAACCCTTTTCTCTTCGTAATAATCTTGGAGAAATGATAGTCCATCGAATGATAATAGCCGATGCACCTACTTCGTCGACTGTGAGAAATATGTATGGAAAAATGTTTATCGATAAAGATTTTGACAGATTCATTGATGAAGATCGCTACATGGTTTTTATGGAAGTAACAGTTACCCCTAATGGCGATAATCTTAGCAATCTAGCATTAGCTAACTCAACTGGATATCGCTTAACCAGTGGTGCGGCTAGTAATTTTACAAGTGGAGCTGTAAACAAATATGGCATAATAAACTTACCAAGAGTAGATTATGTGAAATCTGGTTTTTTCAAGAAGGGTGTTTCTAGGCGATATTGGATGGCTCAATCTATCAATCGATATCGTTCTGAGGACGTTACTTTAAACGGTTCATCAATAAGGGTCGGTAACTCCCTTACTTCATTTTATATACCAAATTGATTTAAGGATGCTTATATCTGAGAAGGTGCATACACGTAGTATCCGGCAATGATATCCGGTGAGATCTCACTCCGTATGGAGTGCGTGCGGTCCTCTGTATTGATGTAGGCATGAGGGCCGAAGAGGGCTATCTAAATAACACAAAAGTATGTAGATCACGCTCAGCGAGTGCAGAATTTGGTATCAGATTGTATACTTGTTACTAAGTAGTTCAGGCGTTGAAGATATAAACTAGAAGAATTAATTGATAAGGGCACTGATAGTCTTGGATTCTAAACACTTAGTTGAAAAATTACAAAAGTAAAGTCCAATTTTCAGGAGATAAATTCCTATGATATGGGTGATCTATTCATACTGTATCAGGTGCGAATGCCAAGCTCACATGATTTTCCCGGGGGATTCGCACCTCACAATTTGTCGAACCGGCCCATTTTGTGACCTTTTGGCAACGAAATATTGTCAAAGTTGTTCGAGTAAAGGAATTAAAGAAGTTAAAATACCGAAAAGACGTTAATATCATTTGTGTTATAGAGATGATACGTCCTTTTTTGCTGTCGCACTCTGTATGGAGTGCGTGGATTGAAATCTAGCCGTTTTAGGGCTGTAACCAGCTCTGATTGCGTCGCACTCTGTATGGAGTGCGTGGATTGAAATCCTTCAGAAGACAGTGAACTAATATTCCGATTATTGTCGCACTCTGTATGGAGTGCGTGGATTGAAATAAGAAGAACCAGAAGGAAAAAACAGAGTACAATGGTGTCGCACTCTGTATGGAGTGCGTGGATTGAAATAGACAGATAGTGACTCTGTTTGAAATTAATCGGAACGTCGCACTCTGTATGGAGTGCGTGGATTGAAATCCCTTGTACGAAGTGATGGCATCCGCGCGCGCTTGGTCGCACTCTGTATGGAGTGCGTGGATTGAAATCGGACTGTGATAAACGCGCTGTTGTCTACCGCTTGTCGTACTCTATATGAGTGTGTGGATTGAAATTCCCATACATTGAAGGTTACAAAAATCTCTTTGAAGTCGCACTCCATACGGAGTGCGTGGATTGATATCATTTAGCGGCCTATACCATCGGGCGCTTTTTTATTTTTAGTCACACTTTGTATGGAATGATGATCCATCCTTTTTATAGAATTAAAAAGTGAATTCAACTTGCTCCCAGTTCGCACGTTCTTTTTTTAATTTCAACTTTTAAGTGATCAGAAAATAAAAATAGCGCTCACTGATAATCCAGGAGCACCTAACGAAATCTAAAATCCAATTACAAAAGGCCACCCGCATATTGCAAGTGGCCCTTTACTCTACCCGTTAACACCGTGATTAAATGGAGAAATTGTTGGATTGGAAGATGGAGAGGAAACAGGAATCACAAAACTAAGAAATGTCATCAGAATAAATGTAGCTACTAATGCTTTTTTCATCATATCCTCCCTGCAATATAGTTTGGTACTTCACGATCTGATCCGTGGTAGCAATTTTTCGTAAATTCTCAAATACAACTATAGTTGAAATGAATTCCTTGTCTAAGTCTAATGTAAACCCTACTTGTAGATAATCAAGGATATAATTTATTGCAACATCGTACCGCCGCTGATCCAAATTGTATATTGCAAGTTGATTAAGTAATTTTACGTAGTATACACGATTCCCTAGGTCTTCAAGTTCTGAAAAAGCTTCTAACTGTTCAGTAATAGAGTTAACAAATGGAGCGAAATAAAGACTTCTTAGGAGAGCTTGTATCCTTAAATAGTGAACAATACCGAAGGGTGACAACAGAAGTACATGCATTGCTTAATTGGATGCGAAAATTTGCTACAGGTATGTGTAGTGAACAGGAGCAGCGGCCTGGGGAACAAGACTCATGACAAAGATGACTGAAAGTCGGATCTACCATCCGAAGGATACGGGTGAGATTTTAAGTCGGAAACCAAAAGCTGATCATTTATGGTACCTTCTCCACTATAATCAAGATATTAGCTTCGACAAATACAAAAATGTGAAGTTCGGGAAGCAAAAAAAATCGTATACTAAACAAACATTAGTACAAATGATACAAGTGGCCGAAGCAGCTGAAAAACGTAAGGAAAGTATGTTAAAGCTGTTGGAGTCCAGCTATTATTTTAAGATACTTCGTCTGAAGGACACGTCATTGATCCTCCATGGTTTGGGTAGTTCGCATGTGAATGAAAGCAGCCTTACGATACATCCCGTGTATGGTGTACCTTATATTCCTGCATCGAGTATTAAAGGAGTAGTACGTCGGTGGTTTCTTGATGCTTTGTTGGAAGGCGAGGCTACGAATTTGGCTACCAATAAAGGGATCATAGGCGTGCTTGGACGAGCCTTATTCGGAAGTGAGGATGGGCAGGGAATTGTTCAATTCTACGACATGCTATTTTATAATAGATTAGAAATTAAATTGGATGTATTAACCCCGCATTTTGGTGAGTACTATGCTAACAAAGAGCTACCCAGCGACACGAAGAATCCAGTACCTAATACATTTTATGCTGCCAGTGTCCATTCAGTTCAATTGATGCTGACCGTGGATAAACGGAAGCTTGCTACAATAGCATCCGAGCTTTCTGTTTTACCTGAGCCGTTGATGGAAGTGCTCAGTTATTGGATATCTGCAGCTTTTAAAGAGCTTGGGGTAGGCAGTAAGTCTTCGTCTGGGTACGGACGCTTCAATCGATCAGAAGAAGTATATACTACTGCCTCAGAGGAATCTGCAGAGAATTTATTGAGTAATATGACGGAGAAGGAAAAGTTGATTTTTAGGATCAAGTATTTATCGTCTTCGGTACAAGATATTGGAGTCAGTAAGAAGGAAATCTATACTCAAATTATTGAATCCAATGATATTGAAGCTGCACAAGCTTTGAAGAAATATTGGACGGAGATTGGAGAATGGGTTACTTCAACGAAGAAAAAAGGTTCTGGCAAACAAGCTGATAAATGTAAGACCATTCAAATGATGCTTTTATCGAATTAGAACTGTTTATCCTGAGGTGCGAACCCCAAGCTCACATGATTTACCTGGGGGATTCGCACCTCGAAATTTGTCGGAAACGTCTTTTTTATGACCTTTTGGCAACGATAATCTGGATTAGAGACTGATTTTCATAATAAATTTTGATTTTAGTTTGATAAAGAAAGCGGAAACACGTAGTAATGCTCTAGAAATGAAACCTTGTTACGTCTTTTTTAGATGTCGCACTCTGTATAGTGTGCGTGGATTGAAATAATTACTCCACTCCATTTCTTTTGACTTTTAGTCGTCCCACTCTGTATAGAGTGCGTGGGTTGAAAACGATCCAGCTACAAGGCTTCCAATGTCCATCTGGAGTCCCAGACAAGATACCAGCCCAGAGCCCGTATTATAATACCAGATTACCTTCATATTATGAGACTATTACATTGCCCCTAAGATTGACTAGCACATACTATGCCTTAGGCCCGTGCCAGGTAACCGATACACAATAGGTGTTATACGGATTTGATATGAAATATTAAAAGTGGAGGGATTATAGGCTAATTTGAGAAGAGAGACTTCTCTTCTGACATGAGTCTGGAACTCAAATGTATAAGAATGATGTCCAAGCATCACATGAATAGGAGAGGAAACTACATAATGAAATTAATTACTAGAGTTTTTTTACCGTCCGTAGTACTGCTGATTACTTCACTATTCACCCTTTTTGCAGGTAATTCGTATGCTTTGGGGGTGAGTGGGAACATTACTGACTCACCAACTGCTGGAGGAACAGAAAAGATTAGAGAGAAGTCAACCTACACCTTTGACGAAAAAAGCAAGCAAGTTACTATCCGAACCAATCGAATCAGTTTTGATACTGGGATGCAAAAGATGAACGAATACAACTTTACCGATCCAGCGTTGCTACCATCACACTACGAGTTTGATTCCACAAACGGCTTCAATCAGCAGGATGGCATTGTTGTGGATACACCTAAGGGAATCAAGGCTTACACAGTTGCAGTACAAAGTACCATAAAGGGAAAGAGTGGAGTCAAAATCATCTATGAATTTGATTATTCCAACCTCGTTCTGAGAAAGGTAACAGAAATCCCTACTGAGAAAACGGTAAAGCTTGATGCAGCCCAGCTGGGATTGTACTCCGTGAAGTCAGAAAAGGCCAGTGTTCAATATTACTCATTAGAAAACAACAAGCAAGTGTTGTCTGGAGGTAGACTTATCACTTCCAAGGATGTGACCAACACCAGCTTTAGTCTTTCACCGTCTCCGTCCTCTCAGACATTTGGTGTCTTCTGTCCTAAATACCAATATACAAGCTGTTACAACGTCGAATTCGGCGGAGTAAAAGGTAAAGCGGTAAAAGTAACTGAGAATAGCGTAATTTATGATGCTAAGCAAGCTTCCTCCAAGAATTTTATGGCAGGAGGCACAAAAATAAAATGGAACCAAAGTAGTTTTCAGATTAACACCCCGTATCAATGGAATGTATCTGGAACTCGAAACGGAAAAACGATATCCTTCTTCAAAGGTAAGGCTCAATCATTGGACACCTTCGTGTCTCCTGGTGGCAAGCATCTAGTTATTATTGTGGATCCTTCGAACCCTTTTAAACGGACAAAGGCAAGTACAGTATATGTGTATGATTTAAAAACCATGGCACAAGTTCAGAAATACAATTCTTTATATAATGCAGGTGTTACAGGAATTCAGTGGCTTTCAGATGATCTCTATATCATTGACTACTATTTTTCTAATCCAGGTGCTTATCCGCCATCGTTCTACTACATTCCGGAAGGAAAACATTTTAAAATTGAGTACTCACAATATCAAGATTGGGAGAATTACTTGGATTCCTTTACATATGATGACCTCTTTTTTTTAACACTCCCAGTTGCGATAACGTCTGGTGAAGGTGTACTTCATTATGAAGGACAGCCCACATTCTATATGAATGGACTCTATTACGTTCCGTTAAAGGAGTTCATGAGTGCATTCCATATCCAATATGAAGAGAAAGATAAGCATTACCTATTTAAGCGTAATGATCGAGCAAGTAAACTAGCTGTGAGCCAGAGCAAGAGAATTGTTGTTAATGGTAAAGTGTTCCTTCCGCTGGGACAATGGAATAAGGATCTGGGATTAAAAGTAGCTCAGGTAGGCAAGCGAGCGTTTAGCTATACGATTCAGATTAGTGACGAATTGAGAAAGACAGAAGCTGCTATGAAGGGGGAACCTCTTGAATTTCAAGCCATCCTAAAACAGCTTAAAAAGTCCGAGGATGGATCTGATGGGTTTGTTGCAACAGAGACTCCATTTACGCAGAACAGCTCCTATCGTGCAACTTACAATGGTGTAACAGCTATACTAAACCATAATCGTAGCTTGAGTATCAGTTTTTCGCCATCTGATTCATACGGAGAGACCTTAGAGGTATTCATCACCAGCACAGACAATAGCAAGGTTCTTATGGTACTCCCAATCAAACTTAAAGGTAATGAGTTTACAACTGCAGCTCTACCAGAACATGTATTTGAAGACGGACTGCTGACAATTGTATTTCCTCAGCCAGACAATGAAGATCTCGAAAGTTCACATTTGGGATTTACGTTAAAACTACCTGAGTTTAGAAAAAACAAGTTTTAGAAGCAGCTGTGATCTGACAGGGTGAGGAGAGAATGTGGAGAAAAGGTTAAACTAACGGAAACGATGAATCAATACAAACAACAAAGCAGCCGATCATTATGATTGGTTGCTTTGTTAAGTTAATGGACAGAATCGCCGCTATACAGCAGTAGTTGATCTAAAAAATTGGGTGAAAAGGTGCGAGAATGTTGTATTAAATGAAGTGAAGAAAACGTTCGTTTTTAAAGTTCTGAGAACAAGAAGGGGGGATTTGAAGGAGATTTGAATATGAATACCTTTTAGCAAGTTATTAGTCAATTGGAAAAACCTACACGTACAAAGTATGCAGTTGTTGATCTTAAAGAAAAATCGGTGTTGTTGTTGAAGATGATAACGTATTTGATGCTGAGGCTATTTCTTTAGTTTTGACTGATAAGAGTAACTTAAAGTTAGGGTAAATCCCGAGGCCGTATAACAAGTTATTTAATCGTATTATTAAAAAAATATCGTGGCTTCAGCAAATATCTACAGTAAATCTGAATATGGAAGACCACTCGTTTTTGCATTTGCTAAAGTGCCAAGAAATTTAATTGAAAATGAATTAGATTTACAATATATGATTGAATTCTGTTAGATGGTTTTAGGCCCCATATTGGCAGTTTAGTTGATTCATTCAATGATATGTATTTGTATTGTGGAAATCGAGCGAGAATGAAACGCGCAGCTGCAATAGCGGTATAAGGACAGACCGTTCCTCTTCTCGCTTTTCCAATACCAAGCAGGAAATTAGTCCCAAGTGTCGAATTGTGTTTATGACAATATACATACTTGGGGGAAGAGTAATGGCAAGAAGGAAAAGTAAGAAGAAACAGGAAGAAGAATTGTTTCAAGGTTTGGCTGGTATGGCAATGCTGGGAGGTATTGCAGGAACTTATTCTTTAACAAGCTCGTGGCAAGCCTCGTTAATCGTTGGATTTATTGGAGTCGTGGGCGTTATTGTATTAATGGTTAGTATTCAACGTAAACGAGCTGAACGCCTAAAAAGATCTGGGATAGCTGAAATTGATCAAATGGATGGAGTGCAATTCGAGCACTATCTTGGACATCTTTTCCGATCCCAAGGATATAAGGCAGAAGTTACAAAAGCAGCAGGCGACTTTGGAGCAGACCTGGTTATATTCAAAGATGGGAGACGGATTGTTGTCCAAGCTAAACGATATAAGAAAAATGTAGGATTGGAAGCAGTCCAGGAAGTTCAGGGGGCCCGTGCACATTACAAAGCAACGGGTGCATGGGTGGTTACCAACAGTAACTTTACTCAACAGGCCTATGAGCTTGCTAAATCAAATGGTGTCAGGCTGATCAGCCGGGATGAACTTGTAGAAATGCTTCTGGTCATGAAAGAGAAACTAACAAATTCAAAGAAATCAGGAAATGTAAAGACGAGTGCATAATCGAATTATTGGCAATAAAGAGTAAAACATGTTTGGCATTTGTTTATTGCTGATGAAGGGCATCTCGGAGGTTGTCCTTGGTTCTGTAGCTTCAGTAAGATGGTCTTGTTCTTCCTCTATCGCCACATAGTACATATGCATTTATAGCAAAGAGCCCAGCGTTTTTGCTGCAGAAGGTACGGACAACAACCTTTTAAAAGCTTTCATTTTATTCACCGTAAGCCTAATTTGATTAGCCATTACTGTACATATAACAGCCAAAGTCGATTCTTTACCGGATCGGCTTTTTTTTGGAGAAATTGAAGTAACCAGCAAAGATCGAAGACCAACAAGCAGTCGGAGAAATGTAAAGGTTGTGTATGGGGTAGATGGGATGGAGTGAAGCAGTTCTGTAGTATAACGGTTTGTACAAAGGAGGTAAAATATACTTTATGAAATTATGCGAGTGAGATAGATAAGAACTACCATGATTTTTTTTAAAAATGTAGCAACGCAGTGATTAGTCTCATCGAAAAAAGGTGTTAGCTTGGAAAAAAACTCTTCACCTTTTTGCTAAAGATGTTGGAGCCTTAGGCAAAAGGCAGTTAGCAATGCCAATAAATTACCGCTCGTTTACGGGCGTAGAGTTACTTGGGATAAGGATGAACCTTGATTTCTAATTAGATATAATCTTAATTATTTTATGATAAAAGTAGATTTTATAATAACAATGGGATAAAATACCTATTTATTATACATGGCACATGGTAAAATATTCTTATAAATGACAAGTTTAAGTGGGATTTAGGATTCGTAATTACCTACGCTCATCATATGTTATGAGCGTAGGGAACTGTTGAAATTTAGTAGCATTATTTTAGCGATCCTCTTTAGTTTATTGGCGGGAACATCGACTTCTGTGGCCAGTGGATTGCGACTCGATAAAGGCTTTAGCAGTACTTAAGATTACATAACTATGAACGACTTAGAGATTGACATAAAGGGAGAAACTGGATTCTTGCTTTATGTGAACTTCTAACTAGAAGTTTTCAATAGGTTTACGCAAAACCATAAATGCGAAAATAGAAAAAGGGGATACCAGCAATATGAGGAAAGCGAAATTCAGTAAGTTATTATCATTAGTTTTATCAGCTAGCATGTTAGTAGCAAGTGTACCATTCGTGGAAGGGAAGGTTAGCGCTGCGGACACGAATACTGTCACTTCTGAAGGGGTGCTATTATCGAGCCCAGCTAACTTACAAGTAACAACAACGGATCATGAAATCAATGCTACTTGGGATGCAGTAGATGGGGCAGAAAAGTATATTATGACCATAGACGGGAACCGTGTTTACGAAGATAAAGAAACCAGCTTCATTACATATATGCCTCCGAATACTTCCTATGAAATCGCAGTTTGGGCCATCGATCATACCGGTACAGCAAGTGAAAAATCAATAGTGATTGCGAAAACTAAAGAGAAGTTAACACCTGAAGCTCCAAAGTTTAATGTCACTACAGATGAAACTTCCCTTACTGTAAGCTGGGAAGCTGCTGAAAGAGCAACCAGTTACGTAGTCCTCGTAGACAAAAGCGAAGTTTATCGTGGAACTGATCTATCATACACCCTTACAGGATTAATACCAAAAACGAGTTATGTTGTAGATTTTTGGTCTGAAAATGAGCATGGAACTAGTGGTCAACAACGTGATACTGTAACAACAAAAGATCCAGACAAACTACCCGCTCCCAAAGGGCTGAAGGTGGAGTCAACTTGGAACACAATCACACTTTCATGGGACCCTGTTGAAGGTGCGAATACATACTGGGTACAAAAAAACAATAGCTTTTTGTACGAAGGCCCGAACACGTCTTACACGATCACTGATTTGGAGCCGGATCATCCGTATTCCCTTTATGTGTACGGGTTAAATAAATCCCCGTCAAGTTTTACTATACAGGGAGAGCCAGGTAGGATCATGGGGGTAACAAAGAAATTACCAGAACCGAATAATTTTGTAGCCATTCCTAAATCAACTTCAGTTAATCTATCTTGGGATGCTGTTGAAAAAGCAGACGTTTACAAGGTCATGCGTGGAAAATTAATCATTTATGAAGGTCCTCTAACTACATTCGTAGATACGGGTTTAAATGAAGGTGAAACCTATAATTACTCTGTCTTAGCAATGGATTATTTCACCTCTGGTTTACCTGCCTATACGAGTGTAAAAACATTGATCACACCTCAACTTCCGTATCCTGAAAACTTTCGAGTGACGGAATTACAATATAATAAAATTCGTGTGGAGTGGGACGCTGTTGATGGAGCAGATGAATATGAGATCTCTCGTGACGGGATGACAATTGGTATTCCGATGGGTACATGGTGGACAGAGGATCTTGAAGACATCTGGTCTGGATCAACTTACACCTACAGAGTCGCTGCTCTTAGAAAGGGTGTTAAAGGTAAAGTTGCGATAAAGGTCGTTACCATTCCGAATGAGCCAGTGCAAGGTCAAGCACCGAGTGGTGATCTGGACCTGAAAGCGAACAGAGTCTATCACGATCAGGTTGGACTGAGTTGGGCTACAGTCACAGGCGCGACATATTATGATGTATTTCAAGATGACACAAACAAAGTATGGACTGGTTCAATAAATTCAATGACAGTGGGGAATGTGGGTCCGGAAGAAAGCCACACCTATAAAGTAGTTGCTGGAAATGCTGATGGCACATTGGAATCGAACGTCATCGAAGTAACCACACCAGCAGAACCGAAGCCTATTGTCATCACACCCTCGCAACCGAGGGAAGGAACGATTACTTTTGACTTTAATGCTACCCAGGGTGCTGTAACATATGTAGAGCGAAACCCACAAACCACGTACACACCTCTAGGTGACGGGACCTATCGCAAAACATTTGTTAACTCTGCAACCGGTGAGAGCCGTGACGATGGAATTGTTTCCCCAGTCAATGGCAAGCTGAATTTTAGCGAAACAGGCGTATATCCTAACAGGACATACAACTATGAGATCGTTGCTGTTGTGAAGAATGCAGATGGAACGGAATCAGTTGTAGCTAAAGAAGAAATCAGTGTCACCGCACCGTCTGATGGCGGTGGGGCGACTGTTCCTGGAACGATTGTTGATCCGGGTACTGGCGGAGGTATATTACCAACCAACCCAGGGACTGGTAATGGCGGTGGTACCGCGCCGACTACTCCAACAACACCGGGAACAGGTGGAGCAGTTTCAAACCCAACGTCTGGAGGGAGTACGTCAAGTGGTACCAACACTGGAACTGTAACGGTTCCAGACCCCAAAGATGATAGTGATGTTGAAGTTATTCCAGAAGAAGAAATAGAGCCTAAATTCTACTCTGATATAGATGGTAGTTATGCAGAGGAAGCAATTCTTTCGCTAACTTCCAAAGGAATTGTTAAAGGTTATGCCGACGGGACTTTTGGGGTCAAGAAGCAAGTAACCAGAGCTGAATTTGCAATCATCTTAAATCGTGCCATGGGATACACCTCATCATCACCGTATGCTGAAACGTTTAAAGATATTGATCCACAAGCTTGGTATGTGTCAGAGCTTAACTCTGCCATTGAACATAAGATTACTAAAGGGTTCAATGATAATACCTATCGTCCAAATGAGGTCATTTCAAGAGAGCAAGCTGCAAGCATGCTTTCAAACGTGTTGTTGAAAAATGGATCATCACTGTCGTCTGCAGCTCATTATAAAGATCAAGCAAATATTGCAACTTGGGCCAAGGAGAGTGTAGAACTTGTGACTCAAGAGTCCGTGATGAGCGGGTACCCTGGTAACAAATTTATGCCGAAACGTTCCTTAACTCGAGAAGAAGCAGCAATGATGATTCATAATCTAGTTAATATCATTAAATAACAATTCAACAAAGTTTAGGTCGGTTTTCGATGTGATTCATCGAGCCGTCCTAATCTTTTCTTGTTTTAAGACACATCAGTAGTAGATTTGTTTGGTATTTAGAATGTTTTAATGAAAAATCTGCTTGGAAGTGAAAGTGAGAAGAAGTACATATGGAAAGCAGAGGGAGTTACATCTTGATGAAACTGTTATTAACAGTAATAGCAAGTATGTTGACTGTAAGCTTAATAGGTTCGGGAAACGAAGCAGTTGCAGCGGCAAGCACTCCGAAGCAAGTAGAGGTGTTGCTTAATACCGTTAAAATGAAGTTTCCAGATGCGAAGCCATTCCAGGATGGCCAAGAGTAAGTAGCTTGGATCTCTTCCAATATGGAAAGTTCGTAGAGAATTATGATTACACGAAGTTCAAGCTTTCTTCAGCAGATTATATTCTTTTAAGAGATGGAGATTTGGACGAGTACGGTGTGGCCATCATCAATCCATTCAAGTAAGGAGCTATGTTCTGAATGAAAAGACCATCAGTTCGACACTCCCCTATCGAATGGGGAAATGATCCAACTATTTCCGAAATGGCCACCCTTTTTTCAATGAGCTATCTGCAGGTTGCCAAGAAGCAATGTACGTTCTTCCGGCACATGATCAACCGGCACTCGATAAGCAACATGTTGAAGTAAGTAACCAGGATAACCGATAAATAAGGAGAGAACACAATTCATGAAAAAAATCTTAGTTACTCTTATTGCCGGGCTTACCGCTGTACCACTAATAATGGGAGGGTCATCCATACAAACAGCCACATCGTTTAAAGACGTTCCAAGCAATCACTGGGCTAAAACATCCATTGATTCAGCTATATCAAAAGGATACTTCAAAGGATATAGCAATGGGACATTCAAACCATCTGCTTCAGTTACACGTTCTGAATTTGCTTCGTTGCTTGCACGTGTGTCTAAAGCAGATCCCAACGTCGACAAATCCAATATATTTAACGATTTATCCAATCATTGGAGCAAAAAGGAAGTTGATCGTGCAGTTTCTCTGGGATTCATAAATCCTGCAGACTATCCAAATGGTTTTAAACCAAATACTCCTATTACCCGCGAAGAAATGGCTAAGTGGATTAGTTCCGGATTAGCAGCCGCCGATACTGACTTCAAAAAAGCATTGGAAGATACTAAAACAACGCTTGTACCAGTTAAGGAATCATTCTCTCCAGGGATTTCAGAAGCTAAAGCTCCATACATCTCAGTGGTTATCGGAACAGGAGTGATGACTGGATATCCAGATAACTCATTCGGGATGACCAAAACAACCACTCGCGCAGAAGCTTCTGTAATATTGCTGAGAATCGCAAATATGGAAGGTAAAAAGGCTTCTTCATTTTCTGATCTGAATGAGATTAGAGCCGTTGGGACAACTAAATCTAATTTGAGTCAAGTGACACCTTTTTCAACAGCAAATGATAAAACATATGCAGTGATTTCTGGGAAAACAAAAACATTATCAAATGGTGCGGGTAAAGTAGCCTTGCATCGAACCATCTATATTAATACTACTAATTGGACTAACAAAAAGAGCGTTTATGCACCGTTCTTTGTATCGGAAGAAAATAAAGATTTCTACATAGAAAACACTAATGTCATTCCGGTATTCCATGAGATTATTGTCTACCCTAAAGCGAAAAATTTTAGTTCTGATCATATCAGGACTGGACTTACTACTGCTTTGAGTGGTCAAAGGATTGCTCCTTCTTCACTACCTGAAAAATACGGTTACTTAACGCTACCAGTGTATAACACTGAACAGTTCTTTGCTAAGTATAGTGCTACTAATGGCGTGAAGTTATGGATAAAAGAAAATAAGAACGTAGATCGAGAAGGGTTAATTGGTATGTACTATATGGATGATGGATCTGCTTTGTCTCTATACAATAAATAAAAAGAGACGGTATTAATGAAATTAACAAAATGATTAACTGCCTTATCTATTCTACTGTTTAGTATCTCCATCTCAAGAATTGCACATGCCGATTTTGGTACTGATCCGGCTTATCCGTATCCTACAACGAACATTGAAAACTTGGTTCCAACTGATGCGGAAGGTAAATCCAAAGGCAGACAAAAAATAAAAGTTAAAATTGAAGGAATGGGTACACCTCGGCCCGAGATTGTCTGGACTCAAGGTGATTATGAAATTTGGCAGGCTACTGGGGTGAATTTCCGAAACTTTTGTATTTGAATTGCAAAGCTTTTATTCTTTAGATCTTCAAATTTCAGCTTACTATTTGCAAGTTTGTTTGATATTTTGGATGTTTTTAGACCTATGCGAAGAAAAAGATACTGGGAAGTGAAAGTGAGCAGAAGTACATATGGGAAGCAGAGGGAGTTAGATCATGAAGAAACTGTTATTAGCAGTATTAGCAAGTATGTTGACTGTAAGCATGATAGATACGGGAAACGAAGCAGTTGCAGCTGCAAGCACTCCGAAGCAAGTAGAGGTATTGCTGAATACCGTTAAAATGAAATTTCCAGATGCGAAACCATTCCAGGATGGCCAAGGTAGTGTCATGGTTCCGATCCGCTTTGTATCTGAAGCCCTTAGTGCAAAGGTGACGTACTCCAAAGAAGGCAAAGTTTCCAAGGTTGGGATGATCAGCAAAGATCATCAAGTGGACATGACGATCGGGCATACTTCAGCCCTCGTCGATGGCCTGAAGAAAGACTATGGCTCGCAAATCCTTATAAAGCAAAACCGGACTTTCGTTCCCCTACGTCTGGTGAGTGAAGGTCTTGGCCAGAAGGTAGAGTGGGACAAGATTGGCCGCTGGGTCTGGATCGGGAACAAAGACTTCCGTAGTACGGATGATAAGGCGTTTAAGTTAACCAAGTTAAGTGATTTTAAAGCATATACACAAAGTGAAGAATTCTTAAAAAATATGAAGCTTGAGAAATATAAGAATATTAAGATCATCAAGGAAAGTGATCTCCCCATCAAGTTAGGTGACGGACAAATTGTATATGACATTAACAAGACTAAAGATTCAATATTGGGCGATGGCGTTCAAATCCGTAGTAGCCAGAGAGGGAACTCAATTACATTTTTAGTGAAGAACAGCTATGCTCGTGGTCGTGGGGTAGTAGATGCTGCTTTTATCAATAATGACGATAAGACTGGTATGAATTTTTATCCCGTACTCAGCAGATTGGATAAATTTAGAAACGGTGAGTATCTGGATAACTACGAAGGATGGAAAAATTTCAAAATGAAACAAGCAGACTATATTCTTTTGCGTGATGGCGATTTGGACGAGTACGCCGTAGCCATTATCAATCCATTCAAGTAAGTGAAGTGATTCGATGAAAAAGACCATCAGTTCAAATACTGACAAGTCGATTAGCTAGTTTCGTAAAATGGGAAGACGAGAGGAGAAACACCATGAACGCAAGCAAACGCAGCAAAAATAACAAGCCGAATCGGGGAATCCGTCGGAGATCGGGGCGCAGGTGGGGAACCTGTTTGCTCGCCGCGGTCTTGGCACTAACGGTCGTTGTACCGATTTATCCGGCAGAACGCGCATCGGCGGCATCGACTACGACGGTCTCGCAAGGAGGATTCACGCAGGATCAACTTGACGGATTGGCTTATCTGAACGAGATTCGGGCGAAGGTAGGCGTAGGCCCATTGGAGCTGGATGCGAGATTGACGCAGGCGTCGCAGGCGCACGCGGCTTATTACAATACCACCCGCTTCGAAGGAGTGACGGCCCATCGGGAGGAACCGGGTACGTCAGGATTTACGGGAGTGACGCCGGGAGATCGGGGCAAAGCAGCCGGATGGCCAAACACTTCGGTAGCTGAAGTCATGTCTTATAATAATGCAACAACACGCGAAGCGATCGATTCCTGGCTAAGCACTGCTTATCATCGCGCAATTATATTGGACGACAAATATATATCGGTTGGCATCGGGTTGCAAGGTGGTACTGCGGTCATGAACCCGGCCTATGTGAAATTCGAAAAGAATGGTCCGGAAGCCAAAGTGTATCCGTATGACGGCATGAAAGGAGCCGACGTTGGATTCTACGGAAACGAGACTCCAAATCCGCTTGTCCGCTTCGGTGTTGAACACTCGGGTGGCATTATATCGGCTGCGGCAGGCTTCGCCATCGATTCGTTCGAAGCGAGCATCGTGGACTCGCAAGGGCAAGAAGTCCCGTACAACAGTGAACTGAAAGGAGATACGGTGTTCTTGTATCCGAAGGATGTGTTGGACGGATACAGCGTCTATAAGGTGAAACTCAATTATACGTTGTATAAGGAGACGCAGCTTCACAGTAAGACCTGGTCGTTCACGACAGGAAAAGGGCGTACCTTAAAGGGCTTATCTGCCCAATACGACGAATTGGTGCTGAATCCGGGAAACAAGTTGCCGATTCAGATCAAGGCATCTTACGATGATGGCACATTCGGAACCCCGAAAACGGCGGTCACCTACTCCAGCAGTTCGCCTGCCGGTCTGAAAGTCTCGGCGGACGGCACACTCAGTGGAGTTAAGCCCGGCAGTTACAAGGTGACGCTCAGCTCTGGGGCGGTTAGAGGAACGGTACCAGTGCGGGTATTTGAGAGCCTCAAGAGCAAGAGCTATCCAGCAACTGATCCGACCAAGGTCAAAGATATCGCAGGACGCGCCGATCAAGCGGCAATCGAGTGGGCGCTTTGTTCGGGCATCGCTGGAGCGGACGCAAACGGCAAATTCCGCCCGGAAGATTCCGTGAGCGAAGCGCAGTTCCTCATCATGCTGCTGCGCACCTACAAAGTCGATGACGAATCGTACGCTTCCAAGAAGAAGAAGCATTGGGCGGAAGGCGCCTACAAAGTGGCCACGGCCCGCAACCTGCTGCTGTTCAGTACAAGTCCGGGCAAAAGCGACTTCCGGGACAAGCCAATTAACCGTTATCGCGCGGCTGGCCTGATCGCGTCGGCGGACGGCGTGAATTTCGATTTTTCGAACGCGGAGAACTACGTGCTAGCTCATAATTACATGCGCGGGACCGAAGGCAATCAGAGCTGGATGTTCGGTTCCAACGATATCGTTACTCGGGCGCAGGCGGCGGTGATATTGATGCAATTGCAGTCCGGCATGAAGCAATTCGTCGGCGCACCGAAGTCGGTCACATCCGAGAAGAAGTTACCTGAACGTCTGTTTCCGGAAGTGTATATCAAACCAGCGCTCAGCAGCAAGACGCTGATCGTCGAATTCCACACGAACGGCACGCTGTCGGTGGAAGGACAATTCGCGGATCAGGCGAACAAGCAGTTGGAGATTCAGATTGATCAACACAAGGATAAAGTGCAAAGTGGGAAGATGCTAGAGAAAACTCCAGTGCAGACCGATTCGTCGGGGCGATTCTCTATTTCGGCCAAAGGCATGTATGGCGACGAGATCCTGAATGTATTCCTAAGAACGGAAGGTACGATCTATGCTATCGCGGTCAAAAGAGGCACTATGAACGCATCGGATTATTCAAGCTAAGAAAAAAGTCCCCACGAACGTGTTCGCAAACTCAACATCATAAGACGAAGCAGCCTCCGATCCGGTTTGGAGGCTGCTTCGTGTCTAGAAAATCCGACTTGGAGCATAATGAAAGAGCGTAGGCAGTGAGGGCAAAGAGAGTAATAAAATATGGATCTCAGCTACTATATGTCGAGGGACAAAAACATTGTCCCATTGTTTTGCTTTAAAACCTCTCGAGTAATCCTTTCTAACAGAAATAGAACGGGAAATTGAGTAAGAACATATTATAAACCAATTGGTTTTCAGGATCTTTCCCCAGGTCCATCCTGAATCGACTCCCTACCTTAAAAAAAGGAATAGCTATTCCCTATTTCCTTTTTATTGTACGAACTCAATAATGTTTTCAAACCCATCAATATAAGTACTCTTCCTTCTCCATGAATCAGTTATCCTCAAATTCAATTCAAAACCTCACCAGCAGTTTGTAAGAGTGTAAGAGGGAATCATTATGATTTTTGGCCGAACGCGCCTTCAGTTTGTTGAGTTGCAGAATGCTCTTGATACCAGTATATGTTAGCGTGAACCCGTCAACGTGCCTTTGGATATGTTAGGATATAGGGAGTACAACATATCTTGTCAAAGCCCATGGACTGGACTTTATTCTGGAGGAGATAGCGGCGAACAAGTACGGTGAAGTCACGGTTTGTGCAATTCATTTCATAATGAATGGTGCAGAAACCCATCCACTCTCTGCTTGGAAGAAATCAGTGCTCGGAGAGGCGACATAACAATTACTCTGTAAGCAGTGACTAAGATAAGAATAAAAATTATGCTATCCTTGCGATTGAAGTTTTGAAGAGCAAACCTGAATTATCAAAGGACAAGCTAGGTTTGTGGGGAGAGGTGATGAAGTGGGAACAACTGTCTCACGACTCACAGATGGATGTTGTATTAGCATTGTGAAATAACCATATGATAGATCGGAGTAAATAAGTGAACTTCTTAGAAAAATGGCTACATATCATTCGCAATTGCTCATTTGATAACACCTACAAAATGGCTTGGGCTAAAGCGATTACTGAAATTGCCGTAGAGCAAGAAGAAGTATTTCCAATGGAAGAAGTAAATCTAGTTGAAATCCAGTTAAGAAATATCGCAGAAAAGGTACTTCGCTATTATTTTGAGCAAACCATATTCTTTGCTCTTCAGCAAAGTTCAAATCCTGTAAAGCCACCTGTTATGGTGACCATTGCAAAGCAGCTGATAACGGATTATCAGGCTCGTACAGGCTCACTGAAGCCAGTTAAATGGTTTAGGTCTAATATAGAGTCCATATGCAGTTTAGAGTATGAGAAAGCTGTTTCTTCAACAGTGAAAGCACTAAAATCGGATGTAAGTTACCGCTTCTTACATGTGGAAGGAAAAGAAGTAGAAGGTGTTTATCAATATCAACAGAAAGCGGATAGTCTACTCATGCAAAGAGAGGATTTACTTACGCTTAAGAGGAAATACCTCATAGTGTTTGATGCCATCAATTATCGATGGACGCAAATGTTAGAAAACTTCAATCACTCGCCCAGATTGTCAAAGAAAGTACGGATCATTGACGAAGATCAGATACGCCGAAAACCGCTTGGTAAATTTGCGGAGTTAATTGAAGCTGAGAACATAGAGTGTCGTTGCTTTTTATGCGGTGAAATAATAGAAGCTGAAACACCTGCGATTGATCATGTCATCCCATGGTCGTACTTGTACTCGGATGATCTTTGGAATTTGGTATTTGCACATCAATCTTGTAACAGTAGTAAATCTAATGTGATACCGAGTGAGGACATGATTCTTCGACTAGAAGCAAGAAACCAAGTACTTCTAGATCGTTTGAAAGAGAATAAGAAGCTTAATAAACATGTTTCTGATCTGGAACTAGCTATAGAAAGTAATCTTGTACGAAAGTTTTGGATTTCATGCCAAGGCTAAAGAACATTAGGAGGACATTGGGATGATGACATATAACAAGCTTGTGCGTGATAAGATACCTCAAATTATTGAAGCAGACGGTAAGGAATGTAAGATGAGAGTTCTTAATGATGAAGAATATACGGTTGCTCTAAAGACGAAGCTACAAGAAGAACTGAACGAGTTCCTTGATGCGAAAGAAAGAACGGAGCAGATCGAGGAATTGGCCGATTTGTTAGAGGTAGTCTATAGTTTTGCTCGTAGTCAAGGTACTACGATGGAGGAACTAGAGTATATTCGCAAAACTAAACACGATGAGCGTGGAGGGTTTGAGAAAAGGTTTATGCTATTAACAACTAATTAAATTATATAATTGCCTAAGCATGAGGGATAACTCTATAAGCTTGATCCTAACGAAACAAATTATCAGAATTCAAGTGGTATTCATTATTTCCATGAATACAGCTGACGGAGGAAATTGAGATGAAAGAGAGTCCTATTGAATCGATGCTTCAGTATTCGAAACACGAGGCAATCCGCTGGCTCGAGAAGAAGATCGAGTTTTACAATAGTGGAAATTTGAGCAACAAGAATTGGCCGGAACTGGAATTTGACCAGATGCGTAGAGATTGGGGAGTCGACTTACTTCTGCTCCGATGGCTTCAAGGTTCCGTTATTTCAAGAGATCCGCGCCATCGGTCTGAGTTGGAACGTCTGCTTGAAGATTATAATACACAATATCCTGAAGCAAATTTACAATTGGACTCACTTCTTAGTCACGGAGTGGTAAGAGTTGTGTGGGACTCCTTCAGTGTGTCACGTAGTATCATTTCCAACCGGAAAATTCCTGATGTAACCACTTCACATTTGACGAATTTTCTTGAGCAGATTTCTAAGGTTCAATATTCCAGTCAAAGTACAATTAACCTATTTAATCCGGAATCAAGTTTAAATGCACACCGTTCCTATTATAGCCAAACGCCGGAGCTTACATGGTTTTTGGAGCAGGAGGTTTTGATCCCACATCAAGAGGGTTATGCAGTTAACCCTAGTTCGGGTCTAATTAGATATTTCGACGATTTTCTCTTATCTCGTATGTGGGAAGAAAAGATAGTAGGCCCTATCGATTTCAATGAGAGGCTGAACTGGTGGATTCGTTATGTCAATTTGATTGGATTTTCAACGGATTTGCTGAAGAGTTTTTCTCAAATAGGCCGAGAAGATTTGGTGCAGGCGTCTATTAATCGGATTCTACAGGAAGAGGATTTAATAGGTTGGGAGAAAGAACGAAACATATGGGTGAGCCAAAGAATTGACGATTATTCTGATCCTAGCTGGTGCCAATATGTTGACCAAATACCTCTCCCAGATGGTGAAATCGATAAACTATTCTGGTATGAAAGTACAGATGAGGCTGCTATTCATATACACCATCCACGCCAAACGCTGATAATGCTATTTAATTGGATTGTGAAGAGTGAGTCGTTTGAGGAGTTTAGATCGGATCGTCCTAAAATGCGAGAATTGCTCACTCATTTGGAAAATCGCCCTTTCCTTTATCACATGTTGAGTCATATCGATCCTGTGGCAATCCCCGTAATCCTCACTGATCCGGATTTGGCGTCAATAGGCATGGTGCTTCTGGCTAAGTGGGAATCGCACGACGGGAGATATAAGTATTTGGGATCGGAAAAAGAAACTCGGCAACCAGCGCTAAGCATTTGGTCTAATGCAATACCTTATTTTTCCCTTTCTATTCGTATGCTTCATCAACAGCCTGATCAAGTGGCTCGAATTCTCGAAAAAGTACTGACCTGGTTTGAAATCGAGATAAGGAGAAAAAGGAACGCAGAGGCAAAGCAGAAGCTCAACGCAAAATACGAAATTTTAAAGGATAGTCTGCAAAGGAAATTCTTGAATCGGGACACTTGGACCTGGGATACAGCTATTTTCACGCATTGGACGGATATCCTCCTGGCAAAAACGGAAAAATTGGATGTTTCTTTAGCACATCCTTCCATACCTCAATTACTATGGATAGGGCAATTGAGCATGTTGTGTGATTTAGCTGAGAACGTGGATAAAATCATGAGCAGATTGATTGAATACTACAAGGAAGCCTATCAAACATGCCGCGACGAATGGACTTGGAGCACGAAAGTCGACAGAACATTGAGAGCTAAAGGATGGCTGTACGTATTAAAATGGGCCGCTGCTCAAACTGATAATGGAAACCCGGAACATTTGATTAAATTGTTGAATCCTTTCTCTGTCTCATCACTTGCGACTCAGCAACCTCATAACGATGAACTCAAGTGGAACCGATCTGTTAGCACTGCTATTTCCGTCCATTTAAATCTCTTGACTGAATGGGTTCGAACGGCCAAAAAAGTGTTGGATGATAGAGGTACAAAAGAAGTTAATAAAGCTTTTGTTGAAACACTTGTGGAAGTTATAAAGCCACATCACGGTGTTTTATTCAATCCCTTCAGCCATTCTCTAGGTGATAATGTGGTCTATTTTAGTCAACCTGCGGATGTGGTAATTTCAGTGGGAGAAGCTCTAAATTTTTTGCCAGATAGTCTGCGCGAATCAACACTGAGCAAACTGATCGAAGCGGGCAGTAATATGGGCTTGTTGGCGAAGCTTTACAACCATTTGGAAAGAGAGCGAGACAAGTATCCTGTTATGAAAGCAATCCGCAAATTGAAGGATGAGACTCGGAAAGAAGAATATCCATGGATCAATCAAATCCAGGTGGAAGTCACAGAACTTCTCAATACGAGAAATCCTGAATTAGCCGAGATTGCACAGAAAGAGCTCGATCAAATATACATCATAAAGAAGCGTAGGCCAATCCTAGAAGATGACTGGGTACTTCGGGAGCAGCTCCGAATATATTTGGTTAAAAGAGAGTATGAGAAAATACAGAATTACGATCCATACAAAGAAGATTCCGAACCAAGACGTGACCTCATTAAATTTTACCAGGCGTTATCTTTTTTAGATTCGGATCCACCGACTACAGGCACCGCAATCAAAATTCTTCGTGGGCTACTGAATAAAAATCCGTTGAATGTATCCTATATGGTTAATCTGTATTATGCTTGCGTGTTGGCAACTATTCTAGCATATGAAAATGACACTGAATCTTACCCCCGCATGATTGAGGAAGCGGATGAGGTTTTGCGGGAATTTAGAAGTTTGCCCAAAACGCTTGCTGAGTCATATTTTTCTTACGTACAGACTATCCGATTGATGTTCTACCGAACCGTTCAAGATTCTAGCCGTTTCTGGGAGATATATTATTCACTTCCAGAGCAAGATAAGTATTCCTTTCCCATTGGAATATATGCCGTAGAGATGAAGATGGAAGAGAAAAGTTGGGAGGATGCATTACTGGTTTTGGAGGAGTTGAGGGAGTGGCATGGTCTGTTCGAGCAATATGATCAACTAAAAGAGGGCATTAAGTCGCAAGGACCTGTTGAGATGCTAGCCACTCCCAGAGTTGAGCTAATGTCGATGTTTAATCAATGGCAATACATTGGACAAGCTTTTCGAAATCTGAGTCATTTGTCTCCAGAAGACCAAGTTAACGCCATGAAACTTGGAAGCGATGTACGTCTAACAGAGTTCATACTGGAAAACACACTGGATGTCTGTCGTGAAGTACAGAAGTATTCTCCTATCATTACTCCATCTGAGGAAAAACAGGCTGAGGAAGATCGTTACACGGATTTGTTCGTGTTACTTTTCAATCAGAGGATGAGAAGCTTGAACTGGAAGGCGGTTTCTCAATCCCGAGGCGGATATACTGGAAAGCCTATGGGCGACCGAGGCGGAATAGGGGAGCGAGATATTGTTATTCAAAACGGAAATCAACAAGAGTTGATGATAATCGAGGCATTAAATTTATCAACTGCTGATAGGAAAAGCATCAATAGGCATTCCCAGAAAATTTTTGGTTACGATATTAACCGGAGCTACTCTTATTTGATAATTGTTTGGGGATTTAGCAGTAATGCTGATCAGCTCTGGAATAGTTATCGTGAAATTATCCGTTCTCAGACTGATGAACCATTTTCCCTAATTGAAACTGGAGAGGCAAAAGAATATTATCCGCAGCTCAATTTCAATGGTGTAAGAGCCTTTTATTCGATACATAATACTGACTTTGAGGAAGTGAGGGCAAACGTGGTCCACCTATATGTTGATATCAAGTCGGAGAAGTTGAGGGAGATTTCTAGGATTGCTCGTAAGTAAGACAATATCCAAGTATACTTTCCATCTGAGCCGGAAGATGCCGGCCGGCAATCATCAGACTGAGAGAGCTTCTAAAAAACTGTTGAGTAACCGAGGGACAAGAACATAGTACCATTGAAGTCGCTATTGTAGCGGCTTTTTTATTTTATCGGTACAAGTTCTTGTCCCAAGCCAAGGACAAGAACTTGTACCGATTACCGTATTGGACAAGAACATGCTCCCATTTCCCGATTAGGTAAACATCTAAGTGTAGAAGTGCTTCTCTTTTGAGCGATTAACAGATAACAGTATGATTAAGAGACTAGCTTCAACGCTATGAGGTATTTCTACTGGAACTGTAATCCCATTTGAAATAGAAACAAGTTCGTTAACAAGCACTTTAGCAAAGAAAAGGAAGCTGAATGTGATTTTGGATCAAGGGAGGGAAAAATATTTGAATATCGAACTTAGTGCTGATTTCATGTGCTTGTTATTTAATTGGAAATTTATAAGTTTGTGTGGAATGTATTTAATATATTTAGAAACATATGTGCTATAATAATAGCGCCAAACATGAATTTGACGCACTTTTATTTTGGATTGATTTTAATGGATGAAGTAGACTCCTTATAGGCGAACTCCCCTCTTCAAAATAACCTTTTATTTAAATTAATAGTATTAAATAGAGGTTCCGTTTTTTTGAAATCGTTCAACGAAAATTTTCATCTAAATTAATGTTTAAACGAGATCGGAGTGAGCGAAATGCGTAACCGATATGAACTCGAAGATTTATATAGCGAACAAATTCGGGCTTTTCGAATTTATCTAAAACAATCCGGATATACGGCATCAACTCAGAAAGAGTATATGAGAGAAAGCCTGATCTTTTTAGACTCGTTAAATGGATCGTTACCCCAAGATGCAGGGAAATTGCACATTATGGAGTTTCTAAGTGACAAGCAAGGTTCTGCTGGTGATAAAACACGTAATCGATCTCTTTCTGCCATTCGAACATTCTATATGGCACTGATTGATTTCGAACTTGCATCGAAAAATCCGGCTGCTGAAGTGAAAAAGTCTAAAACCGAAAAAAATAAGAAACCGATCTACCTGGAGGAAGAGGATCTATCCGAGAGCCTTAAATATATTGAGGGACGCTATAAGAACAGGAACACTGCGATATTTTTACTTATGGCCTATTGTGGATTGCGAGTAGGGGAAGTTCATAGGTTGAATTTAAAAGATTTGAAAAAAACTAGAGGAACAATCGAGGTGTTTGGAAAAGGGCGAAAGTGGAATGAGATACCTGTACCAGACGTATTACTGAAATATCTACTCGAGGTAGAAAAGGAGAGGATTTCTCCATACAGACTTCAGGAAGAAGCATTTTTTGTATCTCAGAAAGGGCGAAGACTCTCCATAAGGCAGATACAGAAAATCGTCAATCTCACATTTGAAGCATTCAAGAAAGGCAATCCAAATGTTAATGATATGAAACTTTCATGTCATAAATTAAGGCACTCTTTTGCTACCATGTTATTGAAAAATGATGTAGATATACGAGTTGTGAAGGAACTGATGGGGCATTCTTCGATTGAAACAACCATGATTTATACGCACGTTAATGATGAACAAAAGAAAAGGGCTATGGCTACTGTAAATGTTCCCTTAAACACTATTGGTGAATACAAACCTTATGCTGGCCAGGCATAAATAGGTCGATGCCTGCACGAAATTTGCTTTGAACGCTTTGATTTTTGGTACAATGGAAGTGTATAGAGAATGGAGTTGCTGTTATGGAACTGCTTGATCCCAGAGTAGATTTTGTCTTCAAACGTATCTTTGGCAGTGAGAATAATAAAGATGTTTTACTGGCCTTTCTGAATTGAGTCCTTACTGAAGTGGGAGATCTACCACTTACAGAGATCATTTAAACAGGTGCGAATGCCAAGCTCACATGATTTCCCTGGGGGATTCGCACCTCGAATTCTGTCGAAAAGCTCTAATTCATGACCTTTTGGCAATGAAATATAGCACGAAAACTAGAGGTCATGATTGTATAGTAGTAAAAATGCTGAAAATACGTTAATATCTGTTTATGAAGCATAGTTATTACGTCACTTTTCGCTGTCGCACTCTGTATGGAGTGCGTGGATTGAAATTATCTCGGGTCCTGGTCAGCACTATGTGCCGCTGGTCGCACTCTGTATGGAGTGCGTGGATTGAAATTCTGTCGACTTTCTGCCCAAATTTCTCCATTGTGAAGTCGCACTCTGTATGATTGATGTCGGGGGACAAGAATATATTCCCATTGTGGTCGCCATTTGAGCGACTTTTCTATATTTCGGTACAAGTTCGTGTCCCGAAAAAGGGTAAGAATATTGTTCAGTTCATAGTCGCCTAACAGGGCGTCTTTTTTATTTTATATGTACTAGTTCTTGTCTCAACTACAGGAAAAGAACAAATTCAGATTAGGAATTCCATGATATCTAAGTGTGAATAGTGCTCTATTTTAAGTAACTTACAATTTTAAGTTGGAATTCAGGCTGAAACTAACGTATAGTGCCAGCAATTTAGGAGAACGCTACAGAGCAAACCATTCTGAATTTTCCAGCGTAACACGAGAAGTTTGTCGATGTAATCAAAACCAACTCTGGAAAATGTAATGGGAACATACCAACAAATTTTTCATTAAAACTTTATAACTTCTAGAGGGGAGATTTAAAATGAAAAAAATCAAAGTCGAGCGAATTGCTAAGGTCGTCATTTATCCTGCAATTGGGATTGCCCGTGTAGGAGATAGTCCTGACGATTACTTCTTAGGACCTGAGATGCCAAATCAGAATATAATGGATCCCTCAGATTATCGGGACAAGTCCGGTCGGATCAAACGGCAAGCAGCAAGGTTCAGAATATATGGATTGAATGAGCAAGGGGAAATCATTAAAGAGCTTACTGACGAAGAAGCGAACATTGAGTGGCGCGTACACGTAGCAAATAAGAAATCTGCCTGGTATAAATTTGATCTTGCTTTTGACATTCCTGATGCACAAACAATTTCTAGTGAAAAACGCAATTCAAAGTATGTTCTTGAGGATCGAAAAAAGCTGGTGATTGATCCTGGAGAAAGGTGGATTTCCGGGGTAAATATAAACAATCATGGCGGAGAAAATGCTTACGCTTTTGACACTGGAAGTTTTGTCGGAAAGTCAGTTTATTTAGGAGAATTACGAACAGACGAGGCCGGACGCTTAATCTTTCTTGGCGGCCGCGGGATGTCTTCACCAATTCTCGATGAACCTTTGAGCGACTTTGCTAACAACGAAAATTGGCACGATGATATTAGCGACGGTTCAGTCGATGCGAAAGTGACTATCGATGGTATCACTCACGAAGCACAAGGTGCTTGGGTTATTACAGCTCCTCCTAATTATGCACCTAATGTGCAGTCACTTGTCACAGGTTACGACCTACTATTAGAAACTTCAATATCAATGAATCCAAGTAATGCTCCTTCTCGCCCCGAATTCCACACCCATATATTACCTATTTTTAAACGAATGAGTGATTATCAATGGGTAAATGCTGGTTTTGCATTGGAATTTGGATGGGGGAACTTCACAGATTTCTCAGACCCTCGCATAATTGAGAAGTTAAAAGATAAAAGCGTACGCAATCTACCTACACGTCAAGCTTTATTCAGAAGATTTAGAAGCCAGCCGTATAATTATTTACAAGCAGATAGCTGGCCACGTATTTATGGTGATGCTATGACTCTTAATGATTTGAATTCAAACGATCCAAGAGAAATGATGGCGCTTCTCGGCACCCAGCATCAATGGTTAAAGCAATGGGCAGAAGGTGACTTTGATATTAACGAAGAACTTTCGAGGATAAAAAAGTGGGAGGATCTTTCACCTTCAGAGCAAGCTTTAGGATTAACTCGTGCAGCACTGGAGGAAACTACTGGTGGGCCATTCCACCCTGGTGCGGAATTTACATGGAATATGAGGATTCCACTTATGTATGATGCACCATTTAGACTGAAGCGCCGTGCGTTTGATCAGATGGAATGGGGAGACTTGCTTGCAGCCGATGAAGTTCTTGCAAAAGACGGTCCACTTGATGGAAGCTGTCCAGGCGATATTACTAGATGGATGGCAGTGCCATGGCAAACAGATACGGCTAGTTGTTTGTCTTCTTACAAGATGTACACTGGCGAGTATTTACCGACATTTTGGCCTGCGCGTGTTCCAAATGATGTAATGACAGAAGAGCAATATGAGCGAATGATGGATAAGTCGGCTTCGGTTCCAGAAAGACTAGGTGCCTTGAATCCTAGAATAAGACCACGGTGGTTGAGAGATATCGTCTACAACGACAAAATTCCACCAGCTAATCTTGAATTCGAAGATGCAATAAAGAAATTCACGGAGCAGTGGTCGAAAATTGGTATCGTTGTGCAGCGTGATGGTCCAAGTGAAGACCTTTTTCCCAAGACACTGTGGGTCGAGACTGGCCGAAGGATCGAATCGGATGGTAGGGATCGATAATGATTCAGTCTAGCGATGAACTAGATGTACTGGTAATCGGTGGCGGCCCTGCAGGATTAGCAACTGCATTACGTTTACAACAGTATAGGTTGAAAGTTCAGGTGATCACCAAGAGAAAACAACATCGAGAACTGGTTGGGGATCATTTATCAGCCGAAACTTCGCGAGTGCTACAGCAGCTTGGATGCTGGAATAAATTCCTTGAAGCTGGACATTTAAAATCGAGTGGTACAAGATCAATATGGGGCAGCAACCTTATCGAATTCTCTGATGCAATCAATAGTCCCTCTGGCAAAGGTTGGTATATTGACCGCTTACGATTTGAACGTATGCTCGAGGATCAGGTGAAAGAGCAAAGCATCAAGATGTTCAACGGTAAATTAATCGATGTCACATCTGATTCTAAAGGATGGATTGTACAAACCGATGAGGCAATTAGACATGTTCGCATGGTAATCGATGCCAGTGGTAAAACATCTGCTTTTGCTCGCAAATTAGGCATCCCAAGAATTACAGAAGATCAACAGATTGCCCATTGTACCCTATACAAGTCTGAGAAACCGGCTGAAATTTACTCCATGATAGAAGCTACGGAGTCTGGATGGTGGTATTCATCCTACTTACCAGGCGGTTTACTTTCAGTCATTCTGGTAACGGATGCTTTTGCATCATCCCCTTGGTTATTGCATAAAAGTTCTGAATGGTTAGAAGATACCCTGTCCGCAACTTTACACACTTCTGCTCGTATTCGTCAACACTGTGGCGATGAAAGGAAAATTCTATCGCAAAACATTGTTCATCTATCAAGTGGCAGATTAGAAGTTTCAGCAGGGAAAGATTGGATCGCGGTTGGGGATTCTGCGGTATGTTATGATCCCATAGCCGCCCATGGAATATCGCAGGCACTTGTAACGGGGCGCGATGCTGCTGATGCTGCTGTTGACGCCTTGTCAGGGGACATGAATAGACTGAGTCAATACACCAAAAGGCTAGATTATTCGTACGCGTATTACACCAATCAAAGGAAAAAGCTTTACTCTGTTGAGAAACGCTGGCCTAAGTCTGTGTATTGGATAAATCGACAAAGAACAGAAAGAGACAGCTGAATAGTTACCTCTTTTAATATCTCAGAACAAGATCATTATTCTATTCAATTCGCTATTATAGCGGATTTTTTGTTTTAAGGAACCAAGTTCTTGTCCTCTAAGTTGAGGACAAGAACGTTGTACCATTGCTGAAACAGTTTCAGGCGGATACACCACGAACGAAGCTGACCACCGACATTACCTTTATTCGTGCTGGAGAACATTTCGTGTATCTTTCTGTCATTCAGGATTTATAAAATAACGAAATTGTAGCGTGGCATCTTTCTGAACGAAATGACCTTGCTTTCGCTCATGAAACGCTGGATAGACTCCGTCAGCACGTGAACCTTCGTAGCGTAATACTCCACTCGGATCAAGGATTTCAATATACCTCGAAGCAATTTAACCGTAAACTGAGACAACTCGGCATGTTAGGGAGTCACTCTAGGCGTGGAAATTTTCTAAACAATGCCTGTATCGAGTCCTTATTCTCTCATTAAAAAAACCGAGACGATATACTTGAATAAGGCGGCAGACATAGCAGAGCTCGAACAGCTAGTGAGCCAATACATATGGCTTTACAACTAAAACCGATTTCAGAAAAAACTAAACGACCGTTCTCCGGTAGAATACCGTGAAACGGTCGCAGCTTAATTTTGTCTTTTTTGTACTGTCTACTTGACAGGGGTATGACCACATAACTTGACGGATTTTTTATTTGGAAATTATCTCATAACCCTTATTTCAATAATTTACGTAAGTACAAGAGCCTGATTAACTTAATAGTTGGAATTCCCAATCTTTGTCTATGAGTTTCAAAGGCTTGTTTACTCCGAAGTGTCATATCACGAACTTCTTTTAAAGAGAGTTCTCTCTTGATCTTAATAGTATTGGCGATATACGCTTCATCATTGAAGGGATTTCTTACACTACCTACAGGCTCAATCTCAAGATATCGAAGTTTAAAAGGATCATCGAACATACCTGGGTAACCCCAGATTACTGAAGGATCATTTTTAACGAAATGAAATCCCTGGCTTCCTCTATATACAACTTCTAATTCATTCAGCTTTAACCCTCCTTCTTTAACTGAGTAATCCTCTGAAACTGCTTTAATAAACATTTGTTATTCCTCCATTCTATTCATAGCTTGTTTATTACCCTCATCTTATATGAATTCTATACATCTTTAATAGCAGTTTAATGTCGTAGAATGTCTGAGAGGAAAAGTGAATTATATGATCGTTATTGAGGGACAAGAACATGTTGCTATTGCCTATAGATCTATATCTAAATTAAAAAGCGATATATGTAAGACCTCAATATTCAGCATAGCGCAGGACAGTTTTACATTTTTTGTGAAACAAATGACTCGATTTGAAATAAACACGGGGTAGAAAGTTAGTAAGAGGGGGAATAGAACCGGAGGATCGTGCCGTAGCATTTTTATACTTAATGCGCGAGAATTATTCTACTGGTCAGATCGTTGTCGTGGATGGCGGTTCTACTCTCTTTTAAGTTTCTTATAGATGTATGGGGAAAATAAAGTATTAGACCGGAGTTGTAGATCTGACGCGGTTTGCCGTTTTGAAACGCATACATACTTTAAATCCTCTTGCTTCCACCTCTATTTTTCTATTCAATTATGCGTTAATTAGGTTCTGGTTTCTTTTCCACTATAAATTATAATCCAAGCAGGTGAACAGGGAGGAAGTATTACGGTCTTTCTCTGAACAGATCACAATCGGGACAATACATGATTTCAGGTCAGAAATAGATTCTCCGTTCAGGAATAATTTGATTTTGTGGTTACATGATGACTCCTCCAAGTTAGGTTTTTACTTTTATTGCCCAATTTCAGAGTCGTTAGAGAGATAATCAATCGTAGAAAATAGCATTTTTGCAAATGACGGAGCAGCATTGATCTTGACGCTGATTGTCCTTGCATACAACCCTTATGCTCGCCAGGCACAAATAGGTTGATGCCTGCATGAAATTTGCTTTGAACGCTTTGATTTTTGGTATAATGGAAGTGTATATAGAAAGAAGTTGCTGTTATGGAATTGCTTGATCCAGAGTAGACTTTGTCTTCAAACGTATCTTTGGCAGTGAAAATAACAAAGACGTATTACTTACCTTTCTGAATCGAGTCCTTACTACAGTGGGAGATATACACTTACAGAGATCATTTTAACAGGTGCGAATGCCAAGCTCACATGATTTCCCTGGGGGATTCGCACCTCGAATCTTGTCGAAAAGATCTAATTCATGACCTTTTGGCAATGAAATATAGCTCTAAAACTAGAGGTAATCATTGTATAGTAGTAGAAATGCTGAAAATACGTTAATATCTGTTTATGAAGCTTAGTTATTACGTAACTTTTCGCTGTCGCACTCTGTATGGAGTGCGTGGATTGAAATAGATCCATTTCAAGGGTTCGTGCTAAAATTTCATTGTCGCACTCTGTATGGAGTGCGTGGATTGAAATGCATTAATGGTGATGTCCTCAACATACGTACTGTTGTCGCACTCTGTATGGAGTGCGTGAATTTAAGGTGGTCTTGAAAACTGGTTGTTATTTCTGAAGGATATGGATACTACACATTGGGAGGTGCTGAGGATGAATGAACCAGGATTAGAGAAGGCTATGGATACCTTGCAATTTTTGAGCCAGGATTCCGAAGCACGTCGCTTGTATGAAGCGCGTCAGAAATATTTGCATGATGAAGCGTCGATGCTAGAAGGAGCTCGAAAAGCGGGTATCAAATCAGGTATCACAGAAGTGGCCAAAAATATGTTGGATTTGAATTTGGATATATCAACGATTGCCAAGGCAACTGGATTGACTGAACAGGAAATCATTCAATTGAAAAGATAAGCCCTTTTTATAAGTCGCTAAATTAGCGGCTTTTTTTATTTCAATAACTGATCGGTTCACTCTTCTAAATTATCTTATAGAAGAGAATGGTATATCGGGACAAATAAGACCACTTCATGTATGAAGTGGTCCCACTCAGTTATAGTATTTTGATCGTTTAAAAGCTGAATTGACTTTACTGACTACATGTAATACTAGCAAGATCTGACGTAAGGATAGAAACATGAATAAAGGTGATGTTTCCAAATACGTCTACCGGGCCAGGTAACCATCCAGTGATAGTTGCAGCACTAGCTGAGGTAAGATAAATACTTCTCTGCGATTGAGGATTCCCAAATTTAGATGTCATTGTATTCCAATTGAACATACAAATTGCTACGTAAGGGTTTGTTGATGTACTAGAAGTATTTGAAGTAAAGTTATTAGAAAAGGGTTGGAGAGCAGCTGCTGGTTTTTTTAAGACTGCATTGAAATCGGAGTAATTCTGACTTAAAAAATTTTTAAGCTGTTGAATTGTATAGACCGATGTACTAGGAGAAGTCACGTCCTCAGGGAGTTCATCATCGCGGGGGTTTAACTGAAAAAATGTCATAAGTACACACACCTTCATTATTTATTATTGTTTGTGTTATATATAATGATTTTATAAATAATTGTGTGCCTGCCCATGATTATGTTTAACTAAATAATTTTCTTATTACAAGTAAATTTATAATCAGAAATGTACTGTGAATCTTAAAGTGGTCCAGGAGGCGTACTTTTTCCGTTCGTCGTCTTCTCTATATAGAAGATGACAAATGTGTGATATAATAGATTTTCGAACCTGCATTACACCGTTTCGTAAGGCGGGAAAAATTCGTCATCTTCTATAAGTGAAAAATGAGGGACCTACAAATGACTCAAATGTTCGATTCATTCTTAAAGCACCTAGATGAGAAAGGACTAGATCCCAAGACGATCGCGAACTACAAAGCAAGCTGGAGTAAATTCTCAAAATGGTTATTGCAAGTCGATCCGGATCTGAAAGATTCAGGTTCAGCCATTCAAAGAGACATCGCAAATTACAAGCGGTATATGCAAGAAGCTGGAGGAAGGGGTGGGAAGCCAGCAACGGAGTCAACGATGCAACTGACATTTGTTCATCTTAACTCGATCTTCAGGTATTTTCATGAGCAAGGGATGATACCCACGAATCCAGTTGATCCGATACGAAAGCCGAAGGCTGCGAGACGTAAACCCAAATGGCATTCCAGGAATGAACAGAATGCCATAATGCGTGAAGTCCGGAGGAGTAATAGCAAGAGGGATAATGCAATATTCACTGTCTTTTTTCATGTTGGGTTACGTGTTCATGAGCTCTGTGACCTTTTGCGTGATGAACTGGTCATGAATCAACGTTCGGGTAGTGTCTATGTACGTGGTAAAGGATTCAGGGATCGGGAGCTGCCGTTGAATGCAGATGCTCGATATGCCTTGGAAAGTTACTTGGCTGATCGGAAGGATACTAGCCCTTATGTATTCACATCTGAGCGTTCAGCCAAAATGTCTGTTCGTGCAGTCCAACATATCGTGGAAAAGTATCGGAAGCGAACGGGGATTAAAAATCTGACTTGTCACAGCATGAGGCATACTTTTGGCCATGAACTTGCTACAGGTAACCCACCGGTTCCGCTGGATCAGGTGGCCATGTTAATGGGACACTTCAAAGAAACCGGTGATCCCAATATTCAAATGACTATGATTTATACAACACCAGGATTCAAGGATCTTACTGCAGCTGTGGAGTCGATCAGCTGGACATGATTGGTAAATTAAATTATTCCTAGAAGATAATGGGGGTTAAAAAGTGTCTGATAAAGACTCTGTAAAGAAGAAATTTCTAAGTGAAATCCCAGGTGCAGTTGAAGATTGGAATGAACATATTTTGGAACATGCCAATGAAGACGAAAAACTAGAACACCAAAAAATTTTAGATGAACAGGAGGAACACGGAAATGTAACAAATTATAATTTAGGACGCGACCTTTGGTACAGCAATGAATATTTTCTGGAATGTCAAATTAAGGACTTATTAGGCTATGTGGAAGATGATGAAGTACTATACGAAGAGTTGAGAAATATTTATGTTGGTTTAACTGCTAAACGAGATCCTAATGCAATGGCAATGAACATAGATGTGGAGTTTGCAGGATATTTGATAACCATAAATATTGGAATGGAGATGGGTCTTCATCTCATTTCCGATTTCATTTCACAATATTTGTATTTTAGGCAGATTGATGACAAGAGCGAAAGAGAAAAACTAGTTCTAGAAATGATAGATCTATTTTTTTGTTTAGTAAATGATGATTATTTTGCTGAACACATTGATAAATTTTTAAAAGAAAGCCATAGTGATATTGATTTAGAATCGTCAAGAAAGGTAATAGCCTCACATTTATTTGAGGGAGGTATGAAATTTGTTTTAGGCCATGAAATTGGTCATCATATATTACGTCATACCACCTTAGATAAAAGATATATTGTATCAAAATTTATTCCAGAATTAAATGCTAGTCCAGAGCAATTAGACGAATTTGCAGCTGATAATTTTGGATTCGATCTATTAATTCGTGGCATGAAAGAGATTAATTCTCATTTTTTATTTGCTCCATTAATTGTAATACTAATGCTAGCTATACGTGATGACTGTCCCGAGAAATCTAGTAAGGAACATCCTTCACTAAGAGATAGATATCTAAATCTTCTAAGCAAGATTTCTGAGGTTGATAAGAACTTAGCAACGCGCTTTCAAGAGATCCTAAATGAGATAGCTTCTTGGATACGAAATAGCTACAATGATCAGTTTGTGCACTGGAAAACAGAATGGTGGAAAGGTACATATTGAAGATGAGTGCTGTATCAGCGCTTTGTAGCAATAAGTGTGGAAGCGAATATTCGCTTCCACTTTCTTTTTGTATTCTTAATGGAGAAAGAGAAGTTTACTTGTGAGTTGCTGCAGAAGCAATGATGCACTAAATAAAACTATCGATTTCTCTAAGCATTCATTAATAAATCTTCATGATTAAGATTGCTGATGATTCTGTCTCCTTACTGTATATCATTTTTGTTTATTTTAAACGTTGATTAAATTCAACAAAAATGATATATTTTAAAAAAACATATTTGGAGTGATTTTATGGCAGTTTCACTTATTCAGTTTCTACAAAATTATAGAAAAGAGCACGGTTTGACCCTCAGAGGTTTAGAAACTAAAATCCGTTCTCGATATACTTACTCACATCTTGCAAAGGTTGAACAGGGAAGAGTGACTATAACAAGGGACTTTCTTAAGGTGTTATCTGAAGAATTGGATGTATCACTATATTATTTATTAACTTGTTATTACTCTATGAGCGATGTAGTGAATCTAGATTTTTTCGATGAAGATCCAACATATAATTACAATCGTTCTTACGATGAAATAAAAGAATTGCTAAAAAATTATCACATAATCTCAACAAATAATTACCAAAAGTTTAAAGAAAACCAAGAGAAATTTATTTCCGATGAAGGAAATTTAACTAGGTTTCTCGATGAAATGTCTGTTGAGACTAATATTGTTTCTAATCGATTGAAACAAATAATAATTCATAGACAGCCAACTAGTTTAGATGAAGCCGAATTAATTACATTTAAGTTAAATCAACCATTCTATGAATTATTCTCTATTCAAGGGCTCTCTTATTATGATAAAAACGATGTCAATGTTGCTATGACAATCCATAAATATATAGAACGAAATAGAAACAAGAAACTTCATCATTTAACTACCAAAAATGAATTATTGGCTGTGACTGCTGAAGAAGAAGTATATTTATTAGAATGTTTGAAATTATACCGTCAGTTAGGTTTAAAGTCATACAATTCTTTGTAATTACATCTCTGTGACCTTTTGCTTGATGAACTTTTCATAAACCAGCGTTCAGGTAGTGTGTATGTACGGGGTACAGGATATAGGGATCGGGAGCTGCCATTAAATGCAGATGCTCGAAATACCTTAGAAGGTTACCTGGCTGATCGGAAGGATACTAGCCATTATGTATTCACATCTCAGCGTTCTGCTAAAATGTCCGTTCGTGCAATCCAACATATAGTAGAGAATATTTTGGTAGGTAGAGGGAGATCACTTCGAAGGTCTCTAGAGGAAATGTAATATTTTCTTGTAGAGACTTTCGAAGTAAGCTGTAGTTAATTTATTTACATATAGGAGTTGGATTGCTATGGTTTCAGTTACGCAGAGAGTAAGCAATGTTAAACAGCCTAGAGGAGGCTACCTACGGCCCAGAGACTTTGAGGAGACAGTGTTGAGTGACGGGATTGAGTTACAGCCAGAAGAAAACATTCACGCAGGCTTAGTAGGTTTAGCTGTTGACTATTTGACCAGATATTTGTCCGGGTCTTTTGCAGAGGAAGCCTTTGGGATGACTCTGAGTGGTTCATTTCTGGTAGACGAAGAGGATGTGGCAAGATCTCTTGTACAAGAAATTAAAGGTTTAGACGATCAGTCTATACGTAATGCCTGCAAACTTGTAGGGTATGATGTGTGTGTTCGTGCTGGCACATCCGTGTATAAACCTGTTGAAGAGATTTGTGCTGACGATGAAACGGTGAGTAATATTCGTACAATGGTAAGTAGAAGTCTTGCTTTTTGGGAAGAGTTTGGACCAATTGTTAAAGATAGTTTTACGTTCGAATTCGGATACACTGAAGAGGTCAGTACGGGGGATGGAGATTATTTGACAGAGGACACTTTGTGGGACTTCAAAGTATCTAAGAAGGGACCAACCAATAAGCACACCTTACAGCTTTTGATGTACTATATTTTGGGCCACCGCTCTATTCATAAGGAGTTTCAGAAGGTACGTCGTTTAGGAATTTACAACCCTAGACTTAATATCGTTTACCTGCTAGATGTGGACAAGATCGCTCCGGAAGTGTTGGAAGCTGTAACTAAGGATGTTTTGGTAGCAATTTAGATTTACAGAGAAAGATGGCGGTGTGGTTACATTGCCTGAAGCGTATTTTGCGGGTGCGCTTCCGGGAGTGTAGCGACACTCCATGAGCGTCTTGTCTTGGTTTTGGGTAGTAGTAAGGTTATGTTGGCTCTTAGAGAGATCTTGACTTGGTCGGCGGAAGTTGCTTTCGAGGTTTGACCAAGGAATAACAACCAACACTCCCTTGACATGAGTAGTGTATTTTGATAATAATGTTCTTGTAAGAACATTATTATCTATATTCCCCTCCACGATGTTGGTTGTGGCGATTCTCTGATCGTTTATACGAAACCGCCGTTACCTTATGGTAATTGTGCTTGAAGGGCCTCCTTTTAGGAGGCCCTTATTCTATTTATTAGACAATTATATATTGTAAACTAAAGGAAGAAATTAGCCGATATAATTAAGGTAATTACAAAAGGCTAACAAATACCACATATACCCTGGGAGGTAACATGAAAGACAAGCTTAAAGGATTAATTATCGGAATGGCCATTGGCACAGTGGTCACTAGCGCAACGACATATGCTGCTGGTGGTAAAATGATTGAAGTCTTCTATAGTGTCAATGACATTAAAGTGGACCACATCTCAAAAATGCCTAAAGGCGATTTAAAACCCTTTTTATATAATGGGAGTACATTTGTGCCTTTGGCCTTTATGAGTGATGCATTAGGACAGCCTGTGAAATGGGATGCCAAGAATAAAACGGTCTTAATCGGAGAGGATCAAGAAGAAACGGTTCTATATCCTGGGAAAGACATCAAACCGATAAATACTCAATCTGCACTGGGGATCTATAATACCTTTGAAGTTGTCTATGACGGAGCGACTGTTACAGATAACATCGGAAATGAGTATTCTAACTACCATACATATCGCTTTTCATCCAATCCGGACAATTGGATTTACGACGAATATTATCTCAATGGCCAATATAGCGAATTCAAAGCTACAGCAGGTTTGTTTGAAAAATTCAAAAATTCACGCGATACTCTTACACTCATCATCACGTTGGACGGGAAGGAAGCATATTCTCGTGATTTTAAGGCAGGAGATCCCCCTGTTGAAATCAATGTTAATTTAAAAAATGCTTCAAAAATGAAGATTCAAGTATCAAATGGCGAAGGTACCGAAATGTCTGCTTTAGGTCTGTTTAATGGATATTTTACGAAGTAAGCAATCTAGAACAAATACAAATTCTACTCTCCGGAGTTCAAAGGCAGGTCAAGCAGAACCGTGTTGAAACGAGAAGACCTCACTAAACGTGCTCTTTCATGTATTGGATGGCTTAAAAACTATGTTGAACTAAATAATGTGAATAGTCTGACGGACATCAATAAATACTGTGAGGATTTCCTTGTTCCGATTCTTAACAGAACTTATGGCCTGAAATTGATTAATTTGAATCAAATTGAAGTGAATTTTCCAGCCGTTGATCTGGGGGATTATCATTCACGTATTTGCTATCAGGTCAGTTCAACTGTTGAAGTGAAAAAAATAGAGGAAACGCTAGACACATACGACTCAACCGGTCTATATAGTAGTTTTGACGAGATCTATCTATTTATGCTGGGTACTAAGAAAAAATATAGGAAAGAACTGAAGTATGATAACTTTTCCTTTAATTACAATAGAAATATCAAAGATTTCGCCGATTTATCGCGTGATATACTCAGCAAAGAAATCGATGAACTTAAAGAAATTGTTGAACTAATGGAAACTGAAATGTCTGGGAACAACAACATTGATGATCAGATAAAACTCATGATAGATGATGAGTTGAACTCGAATTATTCAATTTTGTTTAGACAAGCGATACAATACCAAGGACATAAAATCAGATTCAGAGATGTAATCAATTCGATCTCCCCTGAAGAATTTGGAACTGAGAAGTTATATTTTATGCTCAATCTTATGAGATTGAAAACAACTGTTTATGATAAACATGAGCAACTACTAATCGAGAACCCATCCGATTATACAAGGGAACTAATCGAAATCTACAAACAGTTTAAAAAGCTAAACGCATATCAAGATTTGTTTCATATGAGGAGAGATGAATATAGAGAGCTAGTTAGAGTTCTCAAGCCCATCTTAAATAGGGTTATTGTTAAGTTCCCAAGTGAGCGTCTGACTATGGGATGGCAGGATTAACCTAATGGTGGTCAATGTCAAAAGGATAGGGGTGAGTTTGGTGAATAATCACGGGACCGGGCACTAAACTGAAGTTTTATTAATAACGTTAGCGTTACCTGGTGTGAACCACATTTCATTACGTCAAAAAAAGAAGGTCGGTCTCAAGCCGGCCTTCTTTTTGTTTTTGGAGACATTTTCATATTGTTCCAAAGGGGGATTCAGTATGTCAAAACCTGATAATGAGCATTCGTTTATGGATGAGATCGCACAGTATGAAGAAGATAATCCGATCGATTTCAATTTAATTAGTCGAGAGATACTTAAACAGGCTGAAAAGAGTGTTAGATCTAGCCGGCAAACATATCGATACAATAATCAATTGAAAAATATTACTCATAATGAAGTCAGAAATTACGTAGCGAAGAAATTGAAAAAGTTGTTCTCACTAACATTAGTTGAGGTTGAATCTACACTGGTGAATGGTAGGATAGATATATTAGCATTAGATCATAACAATAGATATGTAGGGATTGAAATCAAAAAGATGGCAAATGTGGCCGAGCTTCGTCAATTTCAGCAGTATCAAAAAGAATTGAATGAGAAATACGGGCCTGATAGTAAGCTAATTGTTCTAGCTTCAGGATTTACTCCAGGTCTATTAGAGTTCGATTTGAGTGGAACTCATCTCTGGAGATACGAAATCTGGTGGAAGATCCAAACGTATAAAACTAAAGAGGATAAATATCTGATTGATGAATTGCGTGTTCAAAAATTAGAAGAGGCTGGAGGGTTAATTAATAGGCTATTTGAAGATAAGATATGGTTGAAGAAGAAGCTCCAGTTCAATGATCAAGGAAACAGGCAGAGAAGATAGTAAAATGGGTACCTGTCAATAGCTTCAGAAATGTTAATATGCCCTTTTATGTGTCCGGGATATAGAGGGGTGTAGATACTATGACTAGAATCAACGAGAAGGTTGAGTAATCAGCTATTTAGCCATCTTAGATGATCTTTATGTTAAATCATTTGTCGTATATACACTAATTCATCTTATAAGGGAGAGGGTTTAGGTGGAAATAGCCAAGTTAGCCAATCAAGACATTCATATTTTAAAGGAATGGTCTAACTTAAGGAGCAAAGGGCATTCAATCGATTCAGCGGTAAACACCCTCGAGCAGAATTATAGAATACACTCTCAAAAAAATGGATTTAGGTGCAAGTGCTGTGATCAAGAAGTAACTATGGTACTACGTAAAGGTTCTCCTCATTTTCGACATCAAGGAGAGCGATGCCCAAGTGCAAATAATTATAAGACGTATATCAAACGTGTTAATAATTACGAGACAAAGGATATTCATAGTGTCGGTCGTAGTATTCTAAGAGTTTATCTGGAAGGACAGTTAAGAATTAAAGGGGTTACTGTTGAAGATGGCTACATGTATCGAACATTGCTAACAATAGTCCCAGACTTTATTCTAACGTTTCCAGACGGCCGGCAATGGGCTCTTGATTACGTGACAGGTAAGAAGCAAGACGACACTTATCGGAATTACATTAATAAAAGGACGAATACATACAAGGAGTTTGGATTCAATCCAGTTTATCTTATAGACTCATCGTGGATAGCTGAACACCCCGACCACTCTATGGTTACGCTCTATTTAGCAGAAGATCAAATGAGGGCAAGCAGTTCTAAAGATCGAATGTGGACTAACTTTATCCAAGAGTACTATGATAGCTTTGGGGAAGAGTTTGTACATCGTGAATTATTTGGCACTTCAAGTATCAAGAGACTTGATCCAGAACTAAAAATATATAGTCTTGCCTACGTCAATCCTAACGAAGGTTTAGGTTGGATTCAACGAATAATCCCCTATTCGAAGAAATTCGGTTATCATGTGCACAGCTCCACATTATCATTAGAACAACTGACTTCGTTATCTGCAGATATGGATGAGTTTCAATGGTGGGATGAGAATGAAGACCAGGTTATGATTGATACATTGAATCAGCTAAGTGCGGTATTTGAAGATGAGTACGAAATACCCCATAACGAGCCTGAATTCCCAACGGTTTCAATTGATAACATTCAGGCTACGGCTATAGAAAGTATTAATGGTTCTAATAGGTATGAAATAGCCAATGCTTCTTCTTCAGCACAAACCATTTTGGAGTTAATTAATGAAAATATGGATGTGACGATGGCCAGCGACCTGGTAGAAATCATTCTCAAATCACAAATGAGTAGAGAAGACCTTGACTTAATTAGAGCTAAAGCCCGGTCAGTAATGGGGAAGTTAAGTGAACACAGAAATCTCCCTTGGGAATTAAGAGAGGTTTTAATTGAAATTGCTCTGATTACTTGATAAGTAACTCTTTTTTTGACCATCATACCAGGAGGGAACACCATTTCTGTGACACGGATGGATTACTATAGACTTGATGTCTTTGATAAGAAAGTTGCCGAACATGCTTCTCAATATAATTCGTTGTTTGATGAGGAGAAGATAAAGCGGTTGAGAGAAAGTAGAAATCGTTGCATACATCCACAAGCTAGACTAGGCCCTCACAATTCAGAGAATGTTATCTCGAGAAGAACTATTTCAACTCAATTAAACGACATACAGCTTTTAGCGGGAATTTTTTTAGAGCATTCGGTTATTGAGGGTAAATCCAAAGTAATTGATGAAGATGTTTCTTCGTTTCATCAACCAATGTAATTTAGTGCGGTATACAAATTATATTTGGTTTGGAATGGATTATTTTAAATCAATCTTAATCTATAGGCATGTAGCAAATTACTATTATCATCTTTGGAGGTCTAATGAATACTAAGCGTTATCTAACTTTATTTATGGTATTATTGTTACTTTTCTCAGGGGTAATGACGCCTTGGGACAATGTTTACGGCAGTGCCGTTAATTCGAATGCTGAGACAAAAGATAAAACTAACCTCCAGTGGATCCCTCACAATTATAGGATAAATGGAACAGGAAAACCTATAGTCAGGGAAACGACAGTCGATTATACTACAGGTTTATTTACGAATGAGGATACTGTACTAGACTTCATAGACACCTCTTCTGAATATTATTTCAAGTACATTAGCGGGATGAACACGAAAAACCCTTTAATCACTTATGCGATATTGAAGGGCGGAGCTACAGAAAAACTTTTAAAATATGATAGCCAGAAGAAAGTTGTTACTACCCTCGCAGATCGAAATATTAACGATGGAACGATTGACGAAGTTTACCCAGATGCAGGGATGTACGTCGTAGAGAAGGGAAGAAGAGAATACCTCGTTTATTCTTTAGCTACCAATAAACTGATACATAAAGCAAAAGAAAGACCCATGGAACACTCAAATATTTTTGTAACAAACTACTTGTACCACAATTACTTTGAGCCAGAGTTGTCCATTGGAGCATTATATGTGGAAGCAGGTACGTACTATGATGCAAAGAATGGATATGTTTCTTACCCAGGAGAATATCCTTACGAGATCAAGCCTAATGGAAAAATAGTAAAACTCCATACAACTAGAGAAAACGCCTCAAATGATTATGTTGACAAGAGAAAGTTGAATGACACGGTTGTTCTTCTTCAGACAAAAGTAAAAAGGAAGTTCAAACACGAACTCATTATTAACGGATGAAAAAAGACCATCTTTGAGACAGACTCGAGCCGACCAAATTATGCCTTTGCCGTCGCTCAATCAAGTCCAAATGGTAAGTATGTCGTACTCTGGGTGAACTTCATCGAAAACAATCGATCGGTCAAAGGAAAAGACGAATATCGGATTTTTGATACCCAGACTGGGAAACGGGTTCAAACCATACCGATCAATACGACTGTATCATCTTCTGCCATTAATTACGGGGTCAGTTGGATGGCGGGTACGGATCATATCTTTCATCTGGTCTTTTAAACCAAGGTGCCTATCGTGTCACGGGGACCGATCTAATGACACCTCGAAGATATGGTAAAGTTGTTGACGATTTTACTGAACCTTATTATAGCTTTTCACTGAATGATTACTTGAGTATAAATGATCCTATTCCAGTGAGTTTTGAGGGGGAATACCTGAAGTATAGTGGTCAGGGGACGTTCCGTCATACTGATCTAACTACGTACACACCTGTTTCGGAATTAATGCCTCTCTTAGGTGGAGCCATTAGCAATAAAGACGGTAAGATTACCCTTACTTATCAAGAGAAGTCGTTTAATCTGGATCCCAAAAAACAAATCGTTTGGAAGAACCGCACCTATTATCCAATTAGAGATGTTCTAACTGGCGTGGGTTTAAAACTTTTGACTAAATCTAACAAACTAGCTTCCGAAGAGTGGAGAGAACTTTAGATTGTGAAGTAGTTATCAAAGCGTATGTCGGAGGACTAGAACATAGTCTCTTTGAAGTTGGTAATTTGGGGGCTTTGTTATTTTATTGTTACAAGTTCGTGTCCCAAGCCAAGGACAAGAACTTGTAACGATTACTGAAATGGACAAGAACATAAACATGAGGGGAGAAACACAATGAAAGCAAGCAAACGCAGAATGAACGGCAAGCCAAATCGGGGGATCGGCCGGAGATCGGGGCGCAAGTGGGCAACTGTCTGCTCGCAGCGGTCCTGGCCCTAACGGTCATCGTACCGGCTTATCCGGCAGAACGCGCATCGGCGGCATCGGTTACGACGCAAGGAGGGTTCACGCAGAATCAACTCGATGGATTGGCTTATCTGAACGAGATTCGGGCGAAGGTAGGCATAGGGCCGTTGGAGCTGGATGCGAGATTGACGCAAGCGTCGCAGGCTCAAGCGGCTTATTACAATACCACCCACTTCGAAGGATTGTCGGCCCATAGGGAGAAGCCGGGTACGCCAGGATTTACGGGAGTGACGCCCGGAGACCGGGCTCTTGCTTTTAAGGCTCTCGAATACCCGCACAGGCATCGTTCCTGAACTGAACGAGTTCCTTGAAGCGAAAGAGAGAAACGAGCAGATCGAGGAATTAGTCGATTTGTTAGAGGTAGTCTATAGTTTTGCTCATAGTCAAGGTACTACGATGGAGGAACTAGAGTATATTCGCAAACTAAACACGATGAGCGTGGAGGGTTTGAGGAAAGAGTTATGCTATTAACAACTAATTAAATAGATTATTCATGTTACTAAAGAGCAGAAATAAGATTTAATTCAAGACTGACTCGATTAGAGTCCTGCAACTCCAATGAGAATTATTAATGTATCAAGCGCGTACTAGCATCTAGCAATAAAGCGACTCTACAAAATGAGTCAATTTTCATTATTCAAAGATATAAGGAAAGAGCCAAAGATTGATGAGAAAAGAGGACAACTTGCTATCTTGGCATATGCCTCTAGTATCCGGTGTACAACTGATCCTTCAGCAAGTTAATGGAGTCAAATAACATCTCACGCATGGCACGTAGCCTTTGCTGTACGTCTGGCCAACGTGATGCACCAAACTCATTACACCGTCATTACACGCGCGCCATGAGATGCATGTGGTTCGAAGTTCTGGAAGCCAATCTTTCAGGCGAATCAAATCATTTCATTAAATAGCACAAGTACAAATCACAGTAGAAGATGTTCCTGATGGGGCGATTTTTTTGATTGGAGGAACAGTGAATCGTAATCGGAAAAGAAACGAGCTCCGTAGAGAAAACGGACATGGACGAGACTCATCTGGATCTGCAGCAACCGTCAGTGAAGCCCTAACCATCGCAATCCTTGTATTTTTCACATAGAAGGTTTACATTCAAATGGTTGAAAATAATGGAAGAGGAGTTTGACATAATGGTAAAACTTTCAGAACAAGAACCGAAATTCAAAAATAAAACAATGTTTATTCTTAAATTCACAAAAAAAGAATACGCAGAGTCTCTGCAAAACGGAGATCTCTATATGAACAATTTTAAATGGTTTATAGAGCAAGAGAAAAATACTGGCGAGAGGGGACAAGGAGATGTTCTTGAATCGTCACTTAATATTAACAAGATAGAGTATACATTGCTGCACCAGGAAACAAATGAAATCATATATGAAGGTACAGCAGAAAATTTGAATATGACATTCGATGATTTGATTTACCAGCCTGTTTTCAGTGCTACTAGTTTAGATGGGGAGTTATTGGAGATCGAAAAAGAGGATGAAGAGTCTTACTATACCAAATTAGTTTTCACCGAGGAACAAAAAACAGCGTTTACTGAAATATTTAAAGCTGATCACGTTCTAGTCGTACCATTTGATGTTTTTTCAGCTAAGATAACGAACTATGCTGAAGAGAATAAAATAGCGCTTATAGGTAAGAAAGTTATTTATGATGATTATAGTATTAACAACTCTGCGCGTATGAAATCTTTTGAAAAACTAGATAAAGATGTTTTCTTTTGGAAGGATAACGCTCTATCATATCAAAATGAGTATAGAGTTGTAGTCTTAAATGACGTTGAGACTCCGTTCGTACCTAACATTGGAGATCTCTCGGCTAATTCAAAAATTTATACCACAGATGAAATATTTAGTGGCGAGTTTCGTTTAATCATTCGTAAAAACGCGATAATATAAAATACGAACTGACCCTTGTCACGGGACAAGATCATTGTTCCATTCAAATCCCTTGATGTGGACGTATCTCGGGCTGAGTACGGAGAGGTTCGAGGGAGAATGCCCTTTTGAAACTTTGCCTTCGGAGTAGTCAATAAAAAAGACGCAGTCCATTTCAAAACTGCGTCCGGGTCTTGCACGTGTTGGCGGTAAAGATTAGAGGTATGGTTCTCTCCAATTCATGGTAGAAGAGAGTATACAGTTTCGTGTTTGCTCGACAAGAAAGAGCTAAACTAAGAAGCTTTCTTAAACAGCATTAAGTAGTTCCATTATTATTGGCTAAAGCTACAAAAACTAAATTTAATGTATAGAGGAAATCTCATGGCAAATTTAACTAGCATTGCAAAAGCTTTTTTACATTACTGTAAAAGAAAAGATTCAAATGAAATGAGTTATATAGGGGACGTGCCGCTAAAAAATCTGATAGATAGTTTATCTACTCATCCGAATTTTGCTGGCCGTATAGCTTTAGACCTGACAGAGAACTATCTATGTGGATATGCTCAAGAACCTGCTATCAAAGAGAAGGAACGATTTGATAATGATGACGCAGCGGTTTTGCTAGAGTCATTGTCGCAATATCTTGAAAAAAATCGTATCGATAACTGGATTCTAATTCCTCTGAGGCATGCCCATCTTTCTTCATCAGTCCGTTATAAAAATTTCATTTTCTTGTCTGGTAGTCTTGAAGAAAAGGCTGACACCTTAAGGAAAATAGGTAAAAACTCAAGAATGCAAACTCAACATATTATGAATAACATTATACGTAAATCACCTGGTTTTTTTGAACACCCAATATTAGCAATCCGGATAAAGGATCACAATGAAAGTGTACATCAGGATGTGCATAATCAGGCTTTCTATTGTATCACCTTTCTTCAAGCCATCTACTGGGGTCAAATTTATCCAGCATACCGATATCCACAGTTTGCACGCAGGTTCTCGGATAAGAAAACTGATCATATGATGCTATTTGGCGAAAATAATTGGCAACATAGCACAATCCCTTTTAGAATCGATGCCACCTGCAACTTGAATCTGGATTGGTTACTTGAAAAAAAACACATTAAATTGTTTGATTCTCTCTATCAAAGTTTTTTGAGTAACACAAGATCAAACAAACTACGGGCGAAATTTCGTACCGGTTTCAGATTTTTCAAAAAGGCCATTGAATCTGAAGAAAGAGGCGATTACTTTGAGAGACTAGGTTTACCGGTAATGAACTTGGTTATTGCGTCAGAGACAGTACTCTTACCTGTAAGAGCGCCAAAACGTTTTCAATTGTCCTTCTTAATGCCAGGTTTAACTAAATTAACTGATTTAAATGAATCAGACAGCGCTCTCATAACAAGTGAAATGTATACCTTAAGATCAGAGTATGTCCATGGGGGGACGGAAGTCTATCATGATTTTGATGATGGGTTCGGGCCTGGTGAACTAACTACGAAGTATACGCAGTATAAGCGTATGGTCGCTAGAGTATTGATCAAATATCCGTACTATGAAAAACTTGTAGTAAAACGTTCTGCTACCAGAGAAGTATATCTAAATGAATGGCATGCATACCTGCGGAGAAAGATAGATGGAAGTAGATCCATTAATCCGGAACTGTGGGATAATATTAAACCAAAAAAGAAGAAATGTCCTGAGTGTGATTCCCCAATAACTTGTTAAGTCGCAGCATTCACATTAAATGTGTGAATGCTGCTTTTTGTATTTGCAGCGTAAGCCGGTTACATTAGACAATAAAGACACAATTACATACATATGTACAAAATCCCAACTTTGTGTAAATGTATTCAACGATTTTAGGGCTGGTGGGAATTCAAGTATCCATCCCTACGTGTTTGCCATTCAATTGTAGCCCCCAGCCAAATGCTCCTTTTCGAGTTGCTGAGACCTGGCAAGTTACATATTGATATGCTTTTATTTTTTGATTACATCTTTTGGTCTTGCATTTAAATAATATGGTGCATCACTGTTGTATTGAACTATGCCCTCTAACCCCTGTTGTTTTACTCCTAAGAAAAGCTGGAGGCCATCATCATATAAAGGTGTTATGGATATTGTCTCAGATGGGTTTAACACCGTCTGAAGAAGTTCACGCCTCTTATCAAATGTCATCGTCGTTACCGACTGGCCATCGACCCATAAAACTTCCCATATCGGAAAGTGAGCTTTTAGTGTTTTACAGATTGATTTGACGGCGGTAGATTTTTTCGTGTGAAAACGGGTCATTGCATCTTCCCACCAGATCTTCGGTGGCTGATCTGCAGGCTGAGTAACATCAAAAGCGATGCATTCTCCATCCAAGATGGCTGTTTTAACTGATAATTTTATTTCTTGAAGCTCCGGGAAACGTTCATTTATTTCAGTCCCATGTCTTCTATATGCACGTACACTACCATTATCGTAATGAATTAATATCCTAAATCCGTCCCACTTAATGCTGGAACTTCCAATCATTTTTAATTTCACCAGGTACTAATGGCTGTAAAAACATTGGTTTGAATGGTTTATTTAGCACAAGCAAAAACCTCCGCCCTAACCTTAGCATGCGGAGTATAAGTGTATCTATATGAGATTATTGGGATGAATGAGAATTATGAACAGTCATATGTCCTAACGTATGTCTCCACTGGAACAAAGTAATTATTTCCTTTGTGGGGATTGCATAGGGTCTGCCGGCGGATTAATAGATTTTAAGTAGATCGAAGTACAGTTCGTAAATATCGGCTGAAGGCAACTCTCTTAAACAACCCTCGTAAGAATTACAAATCCTAACGAAAAGGTTTGTTCAATCTCTTTTTAGATTAAATTAGCATGATCATAGAGGACGGACATGTCCAGCGTTAATACCTGCGTTCAGATTCCCATACAAAGCCCTCACCGAATTTTCGTCTAATACTGCGGTTTCCCATTTGGACGTCATAGCTTCAAATAAATAAGAAAAATGTGTTTCTACATGATCAATTTGTTTCTTATAATCATAAAAAGATTGATAACTACTTATATATCTGAGATAAGTTTCAAATAGAAATGCATCATCAAAATATGTATCAACTATAAAACAATAGGTTGAATCATTAGGGAAAAAGTATTTATTCATCTTGTTCAATAAATCAAACTGCTTTTCCTCTAATTGAAACCAATTCTTGGGTAAGAGTTTTCTTTTTTCAGGATTGGTTTTATCATACCTATGTTCATTGGATAATTTAGACATATATTTCCCTACAATTACGACCAAAACATCAGAAATTCGAAGCCCAACATGATTAGTAGAATCTTCATTTTCTTTTATTGATGGAAAATTTAATTTTTCGAACGGTTCTATTGGTATACCTTCATCAAGAATCAGTTCTGTTGACTGTATATTAAATTTATTGGCAAGGTTCATTTCTGTAATCCACAAATCAATGTCAAACGACACCTTGTTCCAATCAAATGATGCTTGCTCAAAAGGTTTATCTTTAATGAAGTGCTTTGTTTTTCTAATTACTTGGATTATTTCGCTATAACTCTCTATTTGTTTCCCCATTCTCCTTATATGCTGGTTCGTTTTGATAAAAGCTCCCATGTGTTTCTGGATTTCTGTAAGAACTTCTCTATTTCCTATATCTGGATTAAAAATAGATTGAATTACAACCTCACTAGCTTCATTCTCCATATATTTCACAAGAGCATATTTTAAAAGCCGTGCTGATTCAATATAGTTTCTTTCTTCTATGAAAAGAATCCAATTTTTCAATCTATTGTCTACAACTAGAGACATTTTATTTATTGAAAATAGTAAATTATTAACATTATTCTCAAGGAGTAAGTCGAACAAGGAACTATAAAAATCTAGTTCACGATTTTTAAGACTAGCGATACCATGATTAAAATTTTTGTCCAAAATATCTTTTCCTTTTAATTCTCTATCGTCAGAAAATTTTCTGTAGGACATGTATTTGTCTTCTAACATCTTATATTCACTTTCAATATTAAGGAGGTTTTTCTCATTTATCTTAATTAAGTCAGCAACATAAATATACATGTTGTCATTTCCTAACTTGATTTTCTTCTCTTCATCATAAGGTGTCGTAATCCTAATTGTTTCTTGCGGCCCTTTTTCATCAATATATAAGTAGTCCAATTTTTTCATCCTTTCACTTCTGATTTGAATTTTTTTACATTTATTAACTATAAAGAATTATAGCAGTATTATCCAGAGATTCTTAATTAATTATCTGCATTAACTACATTTGTTAGGTGAAATTTTGTTTACTCTCTTAGCTTATTATTCCATATAGTCCAGGAGGTATCGTAATAAATTCCTCACTTCAACGTCCAGGTTCAGATGAAAATGGGCCGGCATCTAACTTGTATGTCGCTCCTAGTACTCACGGTACCGAAATTCAAACGCTCCAAAGACTGCAAATACTCTGCCTTCATTGTTGTGCCTGGGATTAATAACCTTCAGATCAGTTTACGGTGATACATGATAAACGGTTTTCATGTAGTAATCATCCTCTCGTTATCTTGTTTTTACTTGATCCTGAGATGGGAATTTAAAGTCATCATGATGATAGGCTTCCTAGCAACGTTTTTCCCTAAATATTAGACTTTGACTATCTTTGATCTATTGAATATAATGACATACCACATTTTGGTTGTCAAGGAAGATATTTTAACCTTTAAGTATAAGTAGATGCATGTAAAACAGCCTAAAAACCTACTCTATATCTTCTTCAATAGCTCCTTTTGACTATTTAGACATATATACTTTTAAATTATATGGAAATATTTTTAAGAATATGGTAAATTATTTCCATCACTAACATCTGCTAACAAGGGATAGGTGTACATAATCTAAAATTGGGAGGAATAAAATTGAAAAGATTCAAAAAGAGTTTATTAGCTTTTTCTGTAGTAGCCGCATTAACGTCGGTTTCGTCCGTTTCAGCCTTTGCAGCTGAATCTCCATCACGATCTGCAATTATCGTGGACTCATCTCTTCCTGAAATCACACCATTTACCGAGTACTTACCTATAACTGAAGGTAAACTAACTAGTGCAGGAAATTCTTGGAATCAGAAGGCTGGATATGATTATGCCAGAGTGTATATTTCCAATACACAATCCCAAACTCTAAATGTATATATCTCATATAATCTAAATGGGAATAAACAAAATATCTGGACTGGGACAGTTAGTGCGAATAGCTCTAAGACTATTCTTGTTACTCACGCAAGTGGACAAACTTTTAACGTAGATTATAATACTGCTAATGGTACAGTAAGTGGAAGCATTGAAGTACGTGCGTCTGACGTGCCATTCGGCTAAAGTTCCTTTAATAATCCATTTAGTAAGGGTTTCGTCTCAAAAAAGCAGACTTCCAAGATAATTATTGGGAGTCTGCTTGATGAGAATTAACTCTTATTTTTGCTATGTGGATAAATTGTGCTTCCAAATTCGACAAAACAAGATGGCCTATGGTTTGGCCAGCCGGTTGCATTATGAGAGAAACATTGAAGTTCAATCAACCAACAAACTATTTTTGAATTCCAACTGCACCTCGAATTTTTTTCCGGAGCTAATAAGAAGAGAGTACTTATTTTCTTGTATTTCTTTTTCCATATTGTTGAATATGATACCATAACAACTTTTTCATAAATTATTCCGGTTCCGGTCTGTTCATAATTTACTGAGACTATCTCTTTAAACTTATCATCTAATAGCTGATCTAAGATTCGTTGGTGAGTCTTCATGTTAGAGGATTTTTATTGTCCATAATTCTTACTTGATGTTTTTATGTATCGCTTTAACTGCTTATAGAACTCTTCGCGCGTACCGGCTAGGATAATTAGAACAGTTTGCCCTCATCATCTTGTTCAATGACATAAGCGATCTCATAAATATATGTCGTAACCATAAACACCAGCTAAATCCCCAGTTTTTGTTTCGCCAGCTTCAAAGGGATTTAGCTGTATATCCATAAAGGCTTCTTTAAACTTTTTCTTTAATTCCTTATCCTTCAGCTTTTTGATGAAGGTTTTTGTTGGCCGAGAAGGTATAAGATCAAATGTCATCGTCGTCATCGTCTCCGAAAAGGTCATCAATTGTAGTTCTTTCACCCTTAATCTTGGTTTCTTCAATTAATAACTTAACAGCTTTACCAAGTTGGCCTTTTCTATTCTTGAATTCGGCTAACAATTCAGTTCCTGTGTACCCTTCACTAATCAAGTCGTTTAAAATGTTTTCGGAAAAATCATCATAATTTTCGCGTGATGGTCTAATAACCATATGATTACCGTAGAGTTCCAAAAGGACTTCTTCGCCTATTTCTAAAACGTCATAGAATTCCTTTGGAATACTAATTTGTCGTTTACTTGAAACAGCTATTCGTTTTACCTTCTTAGGATATGACATGGTACTACTCTCCAATTCCCTCTGGGCTATTACCATATGTCTATTCCCTCCTAACTTATATTTATACCAAGTTTCTGTAGAAATTTTAATTATTTATTTCCTTTTTCTTGGTTTCTTGGTTTCTTTGTCTCTATATCTTAAAACATGTAAATCTTACGAAACAAGGTTTACTTCACTGCATAACGAATTCTCTCTTATCTCTTTATAAGTCCCCATTCAAACTTACTGTCGCTTTTGCTTCCTCCAATCTGGTCCGACCAACAAATCACGGTTTTAGGCTCCAGCAAAAGCAATCCAGGATCAGTACATGGTCGCATAGCTTAAATTCTGCCTGTGATTCATTAAGGCCTGAAGCACGGGCTGCTCGTTCTGCAAGCTCATCCTCACTTGATATCTCATTTTAACCGATATGAATATTTATATTAGTATAATCATGATAATCACCCTGGCGGGCAAATATGTTCACCACAACATGATACGAAAACCTTTGGTTATTACTAAACTTCTTGGCGATAACCGTTTTTTGTAAATATGTGTTGGTCTCCTCATTGCAGAAACATCTACTAGAAACAATCAAAAATAGCAGCCACCAGCGTCTGCTATCTAGCTTCCAGTTTCAAACATACCGTAATTGTGTGCAATTGAATGACTGTATTAAACTGTAGTCCTCTTCATTGCTATAAGAAAGCTCCCCTCGAATCCTAGAGTTTTTACAGTATATATTCTAAGGGTTGCACTTCAAAAGTGTATCAAGGTATAAAATTAAGGAGGTAACCCCAACAGCTACTCATAGTCTCAACTACTACTCTATATTGATTACCATCCCTCTAATCTTATTCAGGTAAACCCTTAACTAACCCGCTTTAAATTACAATTTTTGAATGAATAATCCATTTGAATTTCATTTTTAGCGAAAAGAAAGTCGGAGAACCTACATATTCAACTTTTAATTAGAAAGACTCTCAATATTCTTAAAGAGATTGTACTGAGGAGTACGCAGCAAATTATTAAGAGATATAAATGCTGGATTATAACTTGATTTTACAGCATGTTTCTCTGAGGTTGTTAATTCACTCCATAGTGTAGGATTAAAAAGCAAACTTCTTCTAGCATATAGCGTTACAGTATTATTTAGAAAACTAATTTGATCTTTTAAATTTAGACCTTCAAACTGTGAAATGAAATTAGAAAAAACTGAATTGTCTATATTAAACCAATTAAAAACAACATAAGTTTTTTCGTTTTGCGGAAAAATATTGAGTGTAATCATTTTACTATCATCTATATCATCTGCTATTTCATTATTTTTGATATCATAGAATGGAAATATAGCTGATGAGACAGCTATTTGTGCTTTACCTTTATAAATGAAACTTTTAGAAATGATATCAGAATGATTATTATTAATTATCATTTTATTATACTTATTTTGATATTCATTCAATTTATTTTTTTGCTTATTCAACATAGAAAGAGTACCGCTAACTTTCTCATGTACTCTTTTACTTTCTAAAAATAGTTTTTGATTAGCCTTAATTGATTCATCCAGTTGATGATATTCAAAACAAAATGCTCTATAAGAAAACAAAAAATTTTGTTGAACATCTTCTGGATAAAAGTCGAAATTATCAATGGGTTGAAATAAATCATCATGTTTTTTACAAAAACCAAAGAACACCGACGCACGTTTAATATCGATACCCTTAATTTTTATACTGAGCATTTGTTGGTTGTTGTATCCCAAATATATTTTCTTCACTTTTCCATCCAGTTGTAAATTATCCAAAATTCTCTTCCTGGCTATTGAATGGGCTCCTATCACCTGTTCATTCTTACATTCAGCATTATTAGGATGCAAACATTGTCTTACAATCTTATCCTTATTAAACATATGTACTATAGCCTCTGGTTCAGTAATTCTTGTGTCAAGATACTTTACAAACTCTTTTTCATTTAGGTTACAACATTTTTTATATTTTAAACCTGATTTACAAGGACACATTTGATTTCTACCAATTCCCACTTTTCAATCACACCGATCCACCATTTATTTGAAATATCTTCTTATGCTTTTAAACTCATTATATATTCGCTATAAATCTACTTTTTTTCATATCCTTGGTAGCCATTTGCTCTCGTGTATCATCAGCTAAATTATACCACGTCCTTACTATAAAAGTTTTTATGGTATTTCTTCGTGTCCAACTACAATAGTAGTAGAATGTTATGCTTATCCGATCAAAGCCCTTCTTGTTGCATAAGAAGAGCTTTACTTGGTCTAACAATTTAGATAATTAAGTGGGGTTGCATTTGTAAATCAGTAAAAACACGTTTCATCGGCTAGGGACACGATTATCTGGGCATATCAGTAATATCAACGTTCATATATTCAGTAAGCATTAAGGTTACATCCACTTTTACTTTGCTCCACAATAGCGTCATTTTATGAAGGTAACCTTTTACGGAATAATCTACCGTTAAACTCAGCTCAGATCTCTTTTCATCTATGATTCTAATTTGATGTTCCTTTAAAATTTGTTTTGAATTGTACATTTCTAAAGCAATTTTCTTTTGGGTACCATCCAAGTAGTCAATATACACAGATTTCATCTTAAAGTTTGAAGCATATATTTTATGCTTATCGACCTCCAGAGCACCTAAAAGATAGGGGAGCTCTACCAGCCTCTTCACGAGTGCAAGTTCCTCAGAAGTCTGTCTCACCATGAACGCCTCCTTCTTCTAGTTTTACAGCTACCAATTGATCTAAATCGACCCATTCAAATCCATTATCGATTTCAATTTTAATTTTCTTTCCATAGGTACTGACTGTAGTGACGATCCCATGTATATACCGATTGCCTGCCTCATTAAATACTTCAATGGTGGATTGCAACGTATAATTAAGCGACATATCTATATTCTGAGCAATAATTTCCCACTCATCTTCATGGATTATGGGTCTAACTTGATAATGAATTTGAGTACGATGCTGTATAATTCGTTCTTTATGTTGTGGAAGCATCATGCGGCTTAATTCCCATAATCCATTGGCCTCCAGTTTTTTGCTCATTTGTAATGCCCCCCAATTTTAGATGCTCGATCGATCGCTTGACCCGCAGCCGTAATCGAGCTCGCTCGTAGAATGGCAATGTCGCCAAAACGATCCTTAATATCGTCCCTCACCTGATCAATTGCCCGTTTCTGCTCTTGATCATTAAAGAATGATAGTTGGTATGTATCCGCATTGGATAATTGAGAAAGGGATACACCTACACGGCGTATAGGTTGCCCATCCCAGTGTTGATGAAATATGCGTTTGGCTATCTTGCATACATCAACGGTTATGTTTGTTGGATCAGACAGTTTCACCTGTCTGTGAAAACCCTTGGGTGGTCGAAATCCGCCCCAGATATACTCACGGAAACGACACTACCCATCAGTCCCTTTTTACGGGCTCTTCTGCACACTTCTGTACAGATATCGAGGATAACTACTTCGATCTCCCAAGCCTCTGTGAAATCTCTTGGCAGTGTCATTCCGTTTCCAATATCCTTTTGTGTACTGTGCGTGTTGACGGTTACCGGTGAATTATCGATTCCATTTGCGACTCTCCAGATGACTTCTCCATTAACCCCCCACTTACTTCTTAGTTTGGAAAGAGGCGTATTCGCCAGTTCTCTAATGGTTCGGATGCCCATCTTCCACAGATGTTTTTCCATTCTAGAGCCTATCCCCCACATATCGCGGATGGGCTTATCTCCAATGTGGAGGTGTAATTCCTCTTTCATTAAGTGGAAAATGTCCCCCTCTGCTTTTTTAGCGATCATATCGCAGCACAATTTACTGATGATTTTGTTTTCGCCAATGCCAGCCCTTGCATAAACGCCTGTTTCATTATAGATTTTGTCTTGAATTTGCTTCGCCAAATCGATTGGATCATTACCAAATAGATGCATAGATCCTGTAAAATCAGCGAATAATTCGTCTATACTGTACGGTTCAACTAGATCGGTGAACTCCTCTATAATGGACATGATTTGAGTGGATACTTCGATGTATTCTTGCATGTGAGGTTTTACAATGATTAGTTCAGGGCACTTCTGAAGAGACTGCCAGAGTGGTTCCTCGGTAGACACCCCCTTAGATTTGGCTAATGGACAAGCGGCAAGAATTATTCCAGAACGTCTTGCTGGATCTCCCGCAACAGCGAGTGGTCTATTTTTGTATTGAGGCATTTTCGTCTTTTCGACTGAAGCATAAAAGCTCTGCATATCAATGAGCATAATGGTTCGTTGCTTAGGCAACATTGAAATCACCCCTGTACTTTTAAGAACGTATGTTTGTATTTATACTATAAACCGAACATACGTTCTTTATGCAAGAGGTAAATATTTATATTAGGCATACAACGAAAGTGATGGATTCAAATCATAGTAAGTCACACTAGCCTATCCATCAGCGGTTAAAATTCAAAGTTGAGCTACCCATACCGTGTTTCTTACTCAAGCCGTTATTGGGTTACATTATCTACTCGGTATTTATTCATGTGATACAATATAATAAATGAGAAAGGAGCAGACCATCTAATGCCTAACATTACATTAGATCTGGCACACTTGGAGTTCATAAAGTCGATACTCCCTGAGAAATCTTCATCAGGCATTGGTAAGCAAGCTATTAAAATAATTGATGAAGCAATTAAGTCATTCCACAAAGCAAATGAATGTTTAGAATACGATTGGTTTTTCAATCAGGAGAATGACAAAAAACAGTTGAAAGATTTTGTAGAGCTACCAACACAGATCAAAACAATGAAAGTAAACGAGTTTTTTGGAAGCTTTGAAGAACATGTGTACATAAGAGTGATCAGTGCACTACAAAGAAGAGGTTACAACGACATGAATCAACTCATGGATCTTACTATTTACCAAATTTCATGTATTCGTAACCTAGGGGATCGAAGCCAACTAGCAATCCTACGAGCACTAAAATCGAAAGAAAAAGAGCTACTATAAGCGGGAATCTTCTGTAATATCTGAGAATGGACAAAAGGAAGACACATCGAGGTCCTGATGTGTCTTCCTTTTCAACAATCTCCAGGCTTAATAAAAATGAGTAGTTTAAACTTTATATCGCACGACGAATTGTAATATGAAGTGCGACACCTACTGGAATTAAATAAAAAATGGCCCATGGCCGGATTCGTGTAGAATGAAGTCACCACAACACCATTCACACAAGGAGAATCCAACCATGAGCTACAGACATCTTAGCATAATCGAACGTAGCAAGCTAGAAGTCCTCCACAGACAAGGTAGAAGCTCAAGAGCCATTGCGAAAGAACTGAGTAGGCATCCATCGACGATTTGTCGTGAGTTAGATCGTGTGACTTCATCACATCCGTATCAGGCAGAACAAGCTCAGAATGCTTATGAGGAGCGTCGTAAGACTTCGGTCTCTCCAGGGAATTGGTCCGATGCCTTGGCTGCTTCACTGGAGGAAAAATTGGAGGCAACGTGGTCTCCGGAACAAATCACCGAACGTTTCCGCATCGAAGGGCGATGCCCTATTTCAACGTTTTTCCCAGTCTATTGAAATCATCGTAGGTACATCGGACCTTACAGTAAAATTAGCACCGCACACATTTCACGTTCCACGAAAACGAAATAGTACAATGTTCTTGTCCATAGACAGAAACGCCACGGAAAAAATGGGCTCCTATATTATAAATCTATGGACAGCATTTTCATTGGTAGCTCTTTATCGTTCGTAAAATATTGGCTAACAAAAGATAATCATTAGATACTTTAAACAGTAAGATATCTAGAACTTTTTTGATTAACGTAACGAATACTGTTAATCCCAGCACGAGAGCTATTAACAAAACAAATCCTATATTAGACCATTTTCCCTCTAGTATTGATTTGATTAACAACGGCCAGCCAGGTAAAGATAAAGTGATGAGGATTGCAAAGGGTAACCATTGTCTCTTTCGAATCCTTTCACTTTCCTCAGTATAGTATGAAATTAAATAATCAATGTACTTTGTGTCGGTTATGCTTATTCCCTTTTTGTGAAAGTATTTGAGAATGGCATCACACTGGATGGAATAGAGTATTTGCATATTAAAGTTAATTATGGATGTTGATTTGAATAGTGTTTTGAATGAGAATTTGTGCCTTAAGAACTTGTGACGGTCACTATATGTTCTTTTTACATAGCGATCTGAACAAATTCCTGTGGCTGGAATTGAAAAATATCCCATCAAGAAGAGTCCAGCAAAGATTGGACCATGGTGCTTAGGGGTTTCCACCATCCCCACGATTAAAATCGTGCTGTAAGATACATAGACAATAAACATCAGTAAAAAGACAATACTTGTCCATTCCCAAACATGTGCCCATCCACTCATTAATTTTTTCCGTCTAGTATTTTTTTGTAATTCTTTATACAACTCTTGCTTTAAAAGCTGATCCTTAATTGAATTTCTTGGTTCATTTTTCATCGGATCTTCTTGATTTTTCACTTGCCTTATGTATCTATACATTGGCATATACATCCCCCCTATATGTGATATCGGTTCCTACATTGGGAGTTGTTAACAGAAATTTATTATTATTGAATTATGCGTTCTAACCTTACGCGTAACAGTATTCACAGCTGCCTTGTCTTGGTTTTTTAGCTCACTTAGCTAAGCGGAACGTTAAAAAGAACTAGCTTACCTTGGCATTTTATACAAGAAACTTTAGCTTTTATTTATAATAAAGAAACAAACCCTTCCAGTATGCTTTCAATGCGATCTCTATGCCCCATATACGAATACAAATCACTATAAACTGCGTTAGCAAAGTGTTAGCAACAGGGTCCACACCTCATTATGCTAAAATCAAATCAACTAAATCCTCTATTATTAGGTTATAGTCAAAGTGTATAATGTATCTTAGGGGTGTGAGAGTATTGCAAAAAGAAGGAACAGTACGCTTATCAATAGCTGCCATCATGTTTGGAATATCTACGTTTATGCCTAATTGGTGGGCAACAAGACCACATTAAGCCCCTTTGTAGTTCCGGTAAGGTTGTAGCAGGTAAGTGCGGCAAGACATGGCTACTACTCAAAGATCAGCCTAATCCAAAGCAAAGTTAGCGAAGTCCGATGAATGGGCTGTTTTAATCGTGTACATAGATAGTCAGTACAAATGTATATCATATAACCTAGGCTATTGACCATGGAGTAACTGATGTAGAGATATCAGTGGAGAACAACAAAGTCGATGGGACGGTCATTTGAAAAAAATACAGCTTGCTCTCTAACTGAAGCTATTTTAAGAAAAATAAGATACATATACGTTGCCCTTCAAAACTAGCGTCTAGCCCACCGAATTGCTATTCAATGCCTTATAGTCCAACTGTCCGTTGAACAATCTAAGCACCCGGTGTATGCTATCGAGGTAAGATTAAAGAAGAATTGGAGCGTAAGCTCGTACCATAGGCAACATGGTGTTCCCTGCCGTGGGGACCATAATCTCCGTCTTTACCGACCTTTTTCTACCCTTCCGCTTAAGTAAGATGTCTCTGATGTTTCCCACATCAGGGCTTTTTTTGTGCGAGGATACATCTTTCTATGACACTGACACTCGAAGAATTAGTTATTCGATTGGACATATTAATGATTTCAGACATAAGCTTACAAGTGCCTAAGTGGCGTTATGAACAGTACTTTCTCCCTTATATGTTTACATATGAACTGGAGAATCATGATTCAATTAAGCTGAGATAGCTTTAGGACAAGAATACATATGGTTCTCAATATAAAAAATGTCCGGAGGTCGGCAAGATGAATATGCCGACCTCCGGACACAAGATTAATTGTCCAAGCGTTACAAGCGTTCGTCGGACGCTTGGTTTAAGTAGTCTAACACTTTTTGTCGGGGGACACGGCGAGCAGTTTTCATAACGTTCAAGACTGACATACTTAATCCCCTCCCATTTTGAACTCGGCCGTAACGAACTGCTTTCTCTTTTAGTCTGCGATAGCTTTGTCGGGTTGTTTCGGCACGAGCAAGCATTAGATGTTTACGCTCATTGGTTTGAGGGTGCATCCAGTTCGCCATTTCAGGCGTTGTATGAACGACGATCGGAGCTTTATCCTTATTGGGGTTGCTCGTGTCATTCGCCTCCATGCTTCGAAGTGATTTCGAATTCAGATTGTTCATTTTCATTGATACAAACTGACTCGTATTCGAGATTCTCTCCATTTATTATAGCAAAAATTCGGTTGGCGTGAATAATACCTTTGACTACAATACCATACCATCTTTGGCTTACGAATGATTCGGCGACTGTTTTAGAAAAGCTCCAGCTGGACAGTGTCCGGTGGTCGTTAATCGGAAGCAACATTCCGGCGTGAACGTCACCCCACCATTTAGGTTGCTCGTTCCACCCGAATCCCCTGTATACAACCAAGGAATCGACTTTTTTGGCACGCAGTAGGTTTTGTGTGACTTCATATATCGCATTTACGGATTCAATTTCGGTTTGATCCAAAACGGGAATATGAACGACTTCCTTGTCATAATGACGGTGCGGAATCTGTATAAGTTCAGCCACTTGTTTTTCCATTGCCCGTGATTTGGGAGAATTAGCATCTATGGCCCACTCTGTACGTAATGTAATGGACTTATCAACGACGTCGTCCGAAAAATGGTACATTCTCTGGGTTAGAAACTCCTCGAAATACTCCCCGTATAAGCCGTTGGTCAGATATTCAATTCCCTCAATACCTTCAATTGTTTGTTGTATCAATGCTTTTTGGTCGTACATCGTACTAACCCCCTATTTTTCGTTTGACTGATTGTCTTATATTTAAAAGCAATTTTTTACGCTGTAGGAGCGCAGATTGAACATTCATAGCGGATACGCATGAAGAAGGACAAAATGACGGATTATAGACTGTTGGTAGAAGATCGAGGTCTCTTACCTGGTTGGAACTAAGCTGGGCTTGTCCGACTTCTGGTAAGCATCCTGGATCGGTAAAACAAAGTAAGATGTCTTTCTCTTTTAGGTATGTATCTTATTTATCGGGGGCAATCTTTGCCCCATTGTTGAAGATAATTGCTGTTGTAATGGTTTGGTGAATTGGTCGCATTTTTAGCGATCTCCTTTGGGGAAATATGGACGATGATCGAAATACACGTTAATCGATAAATCTCTCAATATGGTGAGGGATAATTCCAACCCGATCATGCAACCCATCTCTAAATATTCTATTGCGCCGGCCTTATCGGCGATTTCGTACGGTTCTTCCGATGAGTATCGGTCTTAGAAAAAGGTTTTGCAGTGGGACTTCTCTAGGTATACTTTTTTCGAGAATGAGGCTGGATTGTTCGTGTCCGAAGGACACCACCTTTAGGATAAAATTTTCGATGGGGATTGATTTTTTTGTGAGGGTTTGATACTTCCTTTTTCAAATATTTAATTCTTTCTATTGTGAATTTTTCATATTTTTATTTTCTCACATTAGTGAAAATGTAATTATGTTAAAGCAAACGCTGTGAATGGGGCCTGCTTCTGAACTCTCCAATCACCCCGCATGTCCATCTATGGGCATGATTAGGATGTTGTCCAACTGCAGTAAGGAAGGATTCATGAGACCGCTATGCCCTTTTGCTCCGTGAAGGGTTTAAATGGCGAGGGACAGTAGCGTGGAGCTCCTAAGCTGACTGTGGTGCGATATCTCTTTGCTGCTTTTAAACCAGCATCAGCCCAATCGTTCTTTAGACCATCAGATCTTCTGCCGCTTCCCGGATCGGCTGTATTTGGGCAAAACCAAAAACACCTAAGTGGAAAAACTCTACCTAGGCGTTTTTGGATTCCTAACTTAGGAATTATTTGATAATTTCCCCACCCCAAATGATGAGGATTTGAATCAGCATTTGTCGTCCCTCACGAGACCTTAGAAAATCTCGCATTCGAAGACATACACCCATCAAGCCTGTCCACATATAGCGGACGAAAGATTTGAATCTCTTCATTGCAACCCCTCCTTCCTTCTGCACACAACCAATATAAGTAAGTCAGCAGTGAATTTATCAGTAGAGCGTAAAACGTAAACAGCTTGTCTATTGATTCAGATAAGATATAATAAGCAATCCATCTGAAGTTATTAGCAAGACATATCGAATCCCTAGAGGATCAGGCAGGCTGTTTATGTCCCTACTTCTCTCATTCCGGCTGCTCACTCTTGTATAAAAAGGCAAAAGGTTATTTCAGGGTTTTAAAATCGAAGCAGGAGGAAACAAAAATCGGCTTTTTCTTCGCATTTTATCATAAGTTGTTTTATCCGGATTTATAACGGGGTTTTACTGATCGATGCTCTGTAAAAGATCCATTGGTTACAGCCAATCACGCTTGGTTTGTTAAACCAATCAGAAAAAGACGAACCCATATTGAATAATTTCAAATTATATATTGCGTAACGTTACGCAATATGATATTATGAGTATCAACTAAGGTATCCTTTGTAGAGAGCAAGAGTTTGATGGGATTCAAACTCTTGCTCTCACATCCCTACAAAATTGCGTTTAGTTATATTTCGTTACGTAACGTAACATATAAAAAATATACATTAAAAGGGGAAATAACTATGGCATGTGTTACTAATATCAATAACTTTGTAACTGGGTCCGTCACATACAACGGTACACGATATGATCTTCTTCCGTTAGCTCAATGGGTTTCTTATCAAAGTTGGAGAAAAAGTGGTGGCCTTAACGGTCTTCCTGTATCCCTAATTCTTGCACAATGGGGATTTGAGCATTCCTGGAGCACTTCATCTGTGCAGAACTCATACAATTTTGCTTACCAAGATGGTACCTGTGGGGCAACCTCCGGGGTATACGACCCTAATAACTCCACTCCAGGTAAACGTCTGAAATTCACCAACATGCTGGACGGTATTCGCTCTTATGCTAGATTGATTATCGAAGGGTACATCCATGTTCGTTACGCTTATTCCGGCAACGGCGGAAATAGTTTAGGTGCAAGCGAAGCTGCAAAAGCTTTAAGTGCTGGCTATTGGACAGGTTATAAAGGCAACGCAACGACTTATTGCACAAATTCTTCGTATGCTGTTAACAGCGTAAGCACAAGACGTCTTTGGGCTACTGCCGGATACTCTGGAATGGATACAACCATTACTAGCTCCAATAATACTTGCTTAAACACTCTGCACTATATTCAGAAAACTGATCCAAATGTATACGGGTTGTCGAATATTTACTAAACCAAGCCTGATTACAGGATAAAAAAACTCTTCCACTTTTAAAGCGGAAGAGTTTCTTTTAGTCAGCTATCAACTGCTTTTTACTTAAATCAAGTTTGTAATTTAAGTCGTTTGTATCTTCGTCAGGGGTTCCAGCACCAGTGGCTGGATGAACAACTAAGGCATCACTTTCAACACTTAGTGTTGGTTCAGATTCGGAATAAAGAAGCGTCTTAGATACCTGTCCCTCTTTTACTATTTCTAAAGGGAATGCGTCACCACTTTGTTTATCGATCGCAAATACATACCCTTCCAATCCATGCCCCGTTTTGTATTGTGGGGTAAGGACGTAAACATCCGCATCTTTAAAATCCACCTTTTCAAAGGTTATTTTTTTGTCACTGGGCTGGACAAATAGATACGCCGGCAATTCCAATAAAACTTTATCCTGACCATCGTATCTATAGATGACAGAATAATTACTCTGGAAGGTCTGGTCTCCCTCTTCTCCCTGTGTACTTGATACGTTTAAGTGTCCTCTCTCTTCCTTACCATTTGAAATCATTATCAGTGTTCCCTTATCAGTTTGTTGTTCAGCTCGGATCGCCGGGTCTTCATTAACTAAATCGATGGTAATTGAATCGGTGAGATCAGATTTAGAGAAAATGCTAGCAATATCACCTGACTTTTGTTCTGAGGTCGATGAATTGTTAGTCGTTTCTTGATTGGTGTTATTTACTGGTGTAGTGGTTCCATTGTCTTCTTGATTGTTACAGGCTACGAGTAAACTAAACAATAAAACCGATGAGGCTAAAAGCAAAGTATGTTTGTTAATAATAATCTCCCGCTTTCGTGTATAGACTTCTTCTTACATTATACAGATGTATTTATCCAAAAAGTTTAAAAAATGTATTTCTTTATTGAAAATTACGTAATATATTATTTAGAATTTTTTTCTTTGATCACATCACTCCAATACCAAATAATTTCCTATTCTTATATGTAAACGGGATTAAATAAAAAATGTTGCTGTGTTCTATATTACAAAATAGTTAACGATCAAAATTCCATATAATAAATATCTATTTGAATTGGAGGAAGAAAATCTCGCTTTTACATTCCATAAATATCTTTAGCCATTATTCTCTAATAAATTTCATACAATTTGTAATGTTGCGTCATATTTCATCATGATTGCATATTCAATTTGCTAAGGAAGTCTAACGTGATTTGTCGTGATCAGCTACTTAAAGTATTCAAGCCTATCCATTTAACTGTTCTTTCCTACGCCAATTATGTGTGTGTTGAATTTGATTTCGCACAGCAACATTGTAATTTATGAATTTTATGACATATTATTGAAATTATTTACATTATATGATACTATTAAGTTGTCTTAAAACTTACATTTCCAAAGGGGCGTGTGAATATGAAAAATAAAATTTAGGAATAATTCAGCTTAGTATAATTATTCTTGAGAATTCATAAAACTATTCCTAAACGAGAAGATGATCGATTCAACAAGATGTGATATTTTTTATGATTAATTGTGAAAAATATCACAAACAGAAGAACGATGACCAACGTCTTTAATTAATATCAACCTATATTTAAAGGAGATGTTTACGTTGCAAAATATTAAAAAAATTTCAATATCTACTTTAGCTACACTAATGATGATTTTAACACCTACGCAAGCAATATTCGCTGATGAAGCTGTTACAACTAACACAGTTCAGCCACAGGAAATGCAACTCTCAAACAGTATCACTTTACAGGGAACAGAATGGGGATATGTTGGAGGCCAAACCGTTCCTATTTACATGAATGGGGAAATAAAAGTTGTACTAAATGGAGTTTATGGTGATATATGTAACGTATATGCTGTTGGTGAGTATAATAGCAAAAAATACTTAGGCCAACTAAATCGTAAGGATTCCTTAAAAGCTACGCTATATGGTTACTACAAGATTGAGTTAGACTACGCTGTTCCACCTTTATCACCGGGACCTGCTAGTTTCTATGTCATCTATTAGTATCTCTGATTTGATGATCCATTCATAATTTGTATATTCTATCAAGCCTAGTTCTTCATTGTTGTTTATTAATAGCGGCTATATAACCAAATCAATGATTCTCCAATCTATACTGTTTAAATTTAATAAACAGAAGGATGGAATAGAGAAGCGACTGGCTCAGCTTGATAAGACGAAATATGATGGTAAGAAGGTTTAAACAAAAGTTTCTAAAACTATTCTCCAGGATGAAAAAGATCAAGGATGATACTTACCCTTGCCTTAAAACCAAATAGCGAATTAATAATGATGCAGCAATAAGATGGATTGATGATAAAACATCAATCCATCTTATTGTTTCTTAAGCCATTCGAGTGTATAAAACGCACACAACAAAAACCACCCGCTATGCGGATGGATCAAGGTTTTGATCACTAAAGTCATTCCAATATAATTATACCTTTAACCTTTGTATGTCTAGTATAGATCAGTCAACAGATTCATCCTCCCAAGACTTTTCATTCCTAGGAGGTAGCTCATAGGCTATGTTAAATTTTTTTTATAGATGCCGTTATTGATGCATTAGACGCCTACCGTAATCTCCATTTGGACCAAGACTACCAGAATAAGTCACTACAAATTACATATATTTTTCAGATCCAGTTAGGCTTACGGATTTAGCAGCATTTTCTGATCTTTTCGATGTACCACTTCCTGTATTTGGGCACTAGCAATCAAAGCAAAGGAAGAAAAACTAATATTACATATGCCCTTCTAGAGCACTGTTTAAATTTAATTTTAAAAATGCGTGTGGAGAATTAATTTCATATACGGATACGGAGGGGAATGAGATTGCAAGAGGTTTCAGAGACGTGATTTCTCGCTTGATGAATTAACTTAATTCTAGACATACAACTACATGGTATCTCTTTTACTATATTGATTTATTTGAGGTTGAGAGTAAGCTTTCCATTATAGGTATCAAAACTTACAGTATCTCTCGTCCATTCTGGAGCAGAGTAATTAAAAATATCTTTCTGAGAAAGATATAAGTCGTGTGGTTCTTCTATATAAACTTCCTTAGTAGTTAACTCAGTTAAGAACAAACCCCAAAATTTCGTTTGGTAAACATGATACTGTGTAATGCCTTGGTCTAATAGGTTAGATCGATATTCAACTATAACTTCGCCATAGTTTCCAGGAGCATCTAGCTGTTCGTAACTGTATGGATTAAATACTGGGGCAAAAGAATTTTTAATCAGAAGAAGAAAAGAAAAAATAATTAGAATAACAAACAGAACTCGCTTTCTTCCTTTACTTTTGTAGACCAACCCAAAAAATAAAATTATGTGTACTACAATAGGAATTATAAAATTGCTTTTTTTAAATATCGTAATATCGTAGTTTACGGTATAAGAAAATAACCAAAGTATATCCATAAATATTATCATTAAAATAAAAATATTTCGAAGTTTCACGACGGAATTATTCATATTTATTACCCATTCCTTTCGCTTCAGCGCCTAATGAGACCATTTCTAATTCTAAAAATATACATCACGAGATATTCCTGACGGAACTGGGTCAGCATCATACGACATTTGCTTTGAAGAAACGTTTGGGCATTTGGAACTAGATAAGGTGGTTTCTGATCGCAGAAAAAATAAGGGTTATATGGAAAATTTTTATTGAAAAGAAAATACGTCTGTATCACCGTAAATGAAATGCCAGATTTAACGGCCTATTAATGAAGATCACCTCTGGTGTAATCTTCTGCTCATTATCTTATTCAAGCGTTTCGAGCTGCTATGGTAGACCGTTGGCAAGGTTTCTTCTGCTACGGGAACATGGAACAAACATACGACGTTTCAGTAGACTTATACCTTCCAACTACTGCAAAAATCCGCCGATTTTCAGCTCTTTAATCATCTTTTTAATTCCTAATAAACAACAATAACCCCCCAATAAAACACTACGTATCATAACCACATGTTATATAATGTAAAAAAAAGGAACACACGTTTGGTTCAATAGATAAACCAAGTACAATAACGGTATTCAATTTAAAAGGGGGTTCCTCATCTTATGTTAGATTTAAAAGAACAAATGCTCCAGATTTCGTCCCCAGATGTAAAGCAACATATTGAAGGGATCATGGATGCAAGTCCAACCTCGCGATTTGATTTTCATGTAACAACAGAATTACCCAATGTTTATGTTTATCTAATCGAAGACAATTCATTGGAAGATTACTCTAGTTTCCATGTATTTTCATATGACTATGTTGGTCAAGATTATTCCTTTCACTGTTTTCCTGTTAAGCAAATGCATAGAATGCACGAATTTATTTTGAAGACTAATCTTGATTAGTCTTCTTTTCATTTATTACACGTTCATATTCTTCTTCGATGGTTTTAGATAGCAGTTCTGTTGCTGTCATATTCAGCTTTTTTGCAGCTGCAGCTAATTGTGCCTTAATATACACGGGGACGTCATAATGAAATTTAACTTTATTTCCATATGCCATGGATCTATCCTTCCTCTCCTATAATTTCTTGATATTTATTCTCAATAATACGAATCAATAACTGAGTCGCGGATATTTCCTGTAGTGCAGCCGCCTCAATTAGTTTCTCCTTTATTTCAGGCTGAAACTCATAAGGTAATTTTAGTTTGGGTTCAACCATACGACCATCTAATGTCTTTTCTGCATCCAAGGCAAGTTTTACTAAAGAATCTAACGTTGAATCATTAGATGCTTCTCTCCCATACTTGGGTAATACACGTTTTAAATAGTTTTTTAAAGCTTTCTGATTTTCCTCCGGTATCTCTATACCTAAACGCTCGCCATTTATGTTGATATCACAATCAACCATCAATCCAAATAAGTTAATACTGTATTTCATATTTACCCTCCTTTTGAACTATGCACATTATATAGCGATTCGTGACCCCTCACAATATTACATCATCTCATTGTATGTAACTAATTTTCATTTAAATTCAGGTTTATACCTAGTGATACCGAAAAAATGGCATGGCCTTTATCTTTATAATAACTATTAAACTGTGTAGCAGCTAATACTATCAACTGTGATTAAGATAAGCCCGTAACTTTGGATAATTTTCATAAATCTGTTCTTTCTTTTCGTGGAGATAAACAGTGGGCCGATTGGGCAGTTCTCTTAATTCATTCGCTTTAATGGTTAGACATTTCATCAGAATAGTACTCAACCTTCTACACACTAGGACAGGAAGGTATTAAATGACATTCAATGTTGTCTGTTATCTACACCGAGTTCTACGCAGTTCTGCCGGTTTCGGAAAACTCAATTGTAGCAGTAGAGATCCAGATTTGCTGCTGGGTACCTATACCCGTTCAGCACAGATATGAAATTGAACCGTCATTTTTAGCATTCCTCAAGTCTAACATATCAAGATCAGCCATGATCTTATTGATTTCTTGAAGATCTTCAATTTTCACCCTGAGTACTGTCGTATGCATCCTTTCGTCTGCCACCAGAAGTATTGAGCGCTAGACATACATCAGGAAAGATCACGATTAAGGCATCTCTTATTGATGTTGATCGATTAGTTATGAAAAAAACACCGAGCAAATTACTCTGCTCGGTGTTTGAGTAGATTCTATTTATTTAAAACAGTAAGCATTCTGTAGATCATCACGGCTGCTTCAGCACGAGTGACTTCACGTTTAGGATAGAAGAAGTTATTTTGACCTTCTATGATCTTATGAGATTTCAGCAAGTATACAGAAGAATACGCCCAAGAAGCAATATCTTTATCATCCTTGAAGATCCGCTCACCCACAGTTGGTTGGAAGTTGTTCTTCTTCAATATGTTAGCGATCATCACGGCTGCTTGCTCTCTTAGAATGAATACATCGGGACGATAAGTTCCGTCGGTGAGTCCCTTGGTTACTCCGGAATCCAAAGCGGTCAACAGTTCTTCAGCGTACCAAGCATTTTCGTCGAAATCCTTGAAAGCTTGTACATAAGTACCTGTATTTTCGTAACGCAATGCGCGTTTCGTCATGATGGCAAACTCTGCACGTGTAATCTTTTTATTTGGACCAAATGTCCCGTCCGCATAACCTTTCAGTATCCCAGCGGCTGTTAAATGTTTAATGGATTCTTCCGCAAAGTTTCCAGAGATATCCGAGAAGTTCGTGTTGTTCTCCACTTCGGTTGCATTGTCATCTGTAGATTCTTCGCCTTCGTTTGTTGGATCTGTAACCGTTCCAGGAACGGAATGTTGATCCGATTCTGCGGGAGTGGTGGTACCTCCTCCTGTCGAGCCACCAGCGCTTCCACTACCTTTACCTGGGCTAGTGACTCCTCCACCATTACGCGTTACAAGTACCAGAACAACAGGAGAAGCTTCACTTGTTCTCGTTCCATCAAAAGCTTTTACGGTATACTGATATCTTTCCCCTAAAACGGCTGTTCTGTCTGTATACTCAGTTGATGCAACAGAGCTAATATCTACCCCATTACGTTGTACTTTATACATTAAAGCACCAGTTGATGCAGGCCAAGTAATCTTCACGTTGCCTTCCACACTACTCAGTACCACAGGCTGCCCAGGAGCTTCTAGAGAGATAGGTTTAGTTACAATCTGAAGCGTTGCCTGCTCTCCTTCTTCAATAACAGTACCTGCTGATCTAACAGCTCTGACATATACGGTATAAGGTCTATCCGAGTTTAGGTTATTTGCTGTTACTGTCAAATCCGAACCATTGTAAACTTGATCGTTATCTACCATAACCCAATAAGCGGTTGCGTCTTCAACAGCATCCCAACTAATAGTTGCAGAGTTGTGTGTCGTTTCTGCTTTCAAACCTGTAGGCGCCGGCATCTTATTAGAGACTTTTGTTTTGACTGTTTGGCGCTGTTTGCCACTCTCACCCGCTGAATTGAAAGCAACCAGTGTAACAACATAGCTTGTGTTCGGTGATAAATTGGTGTATGTATAAGATACATTAGTGCCACTATACACTAATTGATCATTTACCAATACCTTGTAACCAGTCGCCCCATCTACAACATCCCAGCTTGAGGTTAAACTAGTTTCATCTGTAGTTACCTTAAAGTTGGTTGGACTCTCGGGTTTAGCAATTAGTGAAGTATTTACGGTGTATGGATCGTAATAAGTTCCTGTACCTCCACTGAATGAAACTCCATCTACTAATTGGATAGCAGGGTGAATGGCATAATTACTATCCAGGGTAGTGATACTAAGCTCTTTATTTTCATAGCGAGTTCCCAAACTATAGGATGCGTCTTGAGCGTCCATTAACCAAGGTATGCTACTAAAATTCAACCCATCTGGGAAGTTACTAATCATCTCATAGTTGATCATTCCTACATATGCATCCACTGTATAGGCTTTAGGTTTTCTTGTTGTCATTAAATATGTTTGCCAAGTTGACATCCTAATTACGGATTTCTCTTCGTCAGTGAACGTATTATAAAATTCCCAATCAAGGTATCTGGCCACACTCCCTACGGTAGTCAGGATAAATTTAGCATTATTATTTCTACTAAACGCTCTTGATCCATCTGACACTTTCCGATAGATGGTATTGTCTGCCGCAACGACCCATACAGCATTACTAAATTTAACATAAGCCCCTAGAGGTACCGTCTCTTGGCCAAATTTTAAATCTTTTCCTCCTGGCAACCCGACTTCGCCAGAAACAGGGTCTGCTTCTCCAGTACTGTTATAATAGACAACTTCCAACTCTTGTGAACCATAATGCACGTTACTTACAGTTACTGAATTGGCATATACACGCAAACCATCATAGCTAAATCCATAATCTTTCGTGTCAATTATTTCTACTCCATTTAATTTAACTCTAGCCCCTTCATAAAACAGGGGGGACTTATAATGTAGATAACCCGTACTATCTGAAGATGTGTTCGTAGCATAAGGGTCTTGAGGGGATATAGGGGAGAAATTAATATTCCCTAAGTCGACACCGTTCAGATCATAAATGCCAAATTGATAGTTTTCAGAACCGTTTTGGAACACTTTATACGAATATAAGGTAGTACCATCTTTACTCAGCTTACCTTTATCGAGATAATACAATTCTTTAGAGTCCAAATTATACATCGCTGAGGAACCGTCCAAGTCCCGTGACTTATACACTATTATGTTCTTATCTTTAACGAATTTAGCTTCCGAACGTACATTCAGTTTTGGATGAGATTCCTCTGTACCCGTCTCTTGGTTTAGCACATGGATAGTTCCATTATCGCTTTCGGAATACACCAAATATTTTTCATCTGGGGATACAGCAAGAACCAATGGCTGTGATGTCGTAGAACCCGTGTTAAGTTCAGAGACAACTTTAGTTGTTGTAGTCCCATCCCATTTATAAACCGCTCCTTGCTCACTTGAGTTGTTCAAAGTGTAATAAACCACACTACTATCCGGGCTAAAAATAACGTAATCACTATATGCTATACTCGTCCCAGTAGCTGTAAAATTATATCCATCGATCGAAGAAGTAAGAGCGACTTCAGTCTTAGTGTCAATATCATACACATACAGCATGTCCCCTGAAGAATATGCTAACCTCCTTCCATTAGGACTAAACGCTAGTGTAACCCCGCCGTAATTTGTACTATTCACTTTAGTAATTTCATTTGTGCTAAGGTCCATCAACTGAACATTAACATTGTCCATTGTGGTAACGTTAGCAGTGCCTGACTCTAACCAAGCTAGATACCTACCATCAGATGAGATGGTACCTTTGTTCTTATAATAAGCACTATTTGCTACTTCCTCGTAAGCACCTGTTTTGCTATATAAATTGAAGCCGTATGTACCATCAGATGTACTTGTTGTGGTTAAGGCCTTACTACCATCATCCGTTACATCCAAGACGTAATGTGCTTTTGTATCCAATTGAGTGTATGGAATTAAGTCTCCCCCACTAACCGCTTCTGCTTTTCCTCCTCCCCAAAGTGGCACACTGCCTAACATCAAACTTGCTGATAACGCGACTGCTAAAAGCTTTCTAAATTTTCTCTTCATTTTTTGTTGTCTCTCCCCTAAATCTAATTTCAAATACAATCCAACTTCTCCTTACTTATGTACTTGAGTTGTAGGCTCATGTCAGAGGAGACGATCTCCCCTCACATAAGCTTACAACTCTCCGGATTTTTTAACCAAACCGTGTTAACGGATGGCCGTATCAGTCTAGGGGACGACTATGTCGGTATTCAAGTATATATAAGTAGAACCTTGTCTTAGATTTGTCAGTAAGGATACCGTTCGGTAGAGTTTAAGTGGGGCTTTGCTCATAGCGGTCATTTCATCCAGATGCCCAATGTATTATGTTACCGTAAAACTTCTCTAGTCTGAGAACGTTATTAGGTCCATATAATCACCAAAAAAATAATCACATCAAAACCAATTTTAATTCAATTCCTCTGAGTGATCAATATATTATAATACTTTTCAATTTAGCATCTTATTTACTTATAAGAATTTATTAAAATAGCTGATGATTTTTGCATTCGAATACTTGATGAGAAACTCGATTTCTCATGTTCCAAAGACCTAGGAAGATATGAATAAGCCAGACTGACCAGTCCCTGGCTATTGGTTTGGCTCAATTCGCTTTACAATCATTTTAGATTTATAAAAGGCCTACACGCCTGATCCTAATTCAAATCCATATATGGCTATTCACTCATCTTGACCTTTGTTTGTTGTTAAACTTCAAATGGATACATTAGCATAAGGCCGAAGTAATTCCAGGGGGCTAAGAGAAATATTGGTTGGGATATATATTATCTCATTCGCATGCCAGTACGCATAATTAGATCGAGATCATGAAAAATAGTAATTTAATAAACAAACTAGGGCGCTCCTTTAAGGAACCCCCTGTTTGTTAGCAGCTTTTATACTACAATCATATATTTCTTATCGTGGAATTATGTGTATGTAAACTATTTTCTTTGCAATATTATCATCGTTTAAATCAGCATAAAAAAAGACCTGTGATTGTCATGGAGACGGATACAGGTCTTTTACTTCGTTGTAGAAAAGATGCTCCTTATTGGGACACTTCCACCATCCGTAGCGGTGTGGAATTTGAATTCGGGTCAAATTGATTAACACGTACTTACGCTATTAAACCTTATAAAAATGAATCAAGTTGGTGAATGTTTCTGAACATTCTTGAAATGGCCTGTTGATGAAATTCTTTTTTGTCGAACCTTCATGTTATTTTTTTAGTAAATTGAATACTTTCTTGGGCCAATCGAGATCCGGAATCACTGCTTTTGGTTTTCATAGTCATGACCTCTATTCCCAGTATCCCCAAGGCTTTTTTCTGCATACATGCTTGTCATTCTTTGCTGAGATCATCATTAAATCAAAATAACTGAGCAACGTGTGAACGATGTTGCAGACATAACCTAAGCGGGAGGGGTCAATTTTGGGCTTGAGGGAAGGAAGATTCGAAGTGATAAAAGGAGAGCGATAGCAGCACCGCTCAGGGCAGCTCAATACGAGCGGATCTTTTTGCTAGACTATCGATGCGAATTACCCATGAAAATGATTGCCGAAGTTTTCACTGTCAATGCCTATGATAAGAACCCAAGTCGTCAATACTCTCCTAGCGTATTTACGGCGTAATTCATCGTACAAAACAAACCCATTTATGATTGGTCACCTGGATATGCCAGCGTATGTCTTGATTGGAAAACAGGAAAAACGCTTATCCATCCGATTAAGTTCAGCCATATAAAGAACAGGTAAAGTTGCCAATCATACTAAACGGGTGAGTTAGAAGAATCTAGAATACAATCGTCATTTACGACCACATTCAGATCTTCTCACAGTACATACTGACTTATCCTGGTCTGAATGTTCAACAAAACAGCGGCATGGAAGGATATTGCATCCTTCATGCCGCTTTTTCTTTATTCCTCTCTAAGCTCAAAAACGGCTAAGACTAGTTTGCTGGGAGTTGGTATTTAAGCTAATCATTACTGGATTGATCCCGGCTGGACGTTCATCCGGTATAAGACTCACTTATTTTCTAGAGCCTTTCTATTTTTGATGTGAGTAATAACTTCTTTTGTGGTGCGGAAAAAGAAGGCTGGCCAAATGAGAGTCGCTATGGTATATCCAATAGCGCGAAACAACCAAGGGAAATCTTGATGAGATTGTGATGACTGATTCTTTGTTTTCAGCCGGTATAGGATATAGTCCACAAAACTGATAAATACGCCGACCGCGATGTAGGCTCCAACGATAGACAATGTGATATTAAGGGTGTTTGACATGTTTTAATTCACCTCTATTATTTTGCTTGAAGCCATATTTGCTCGATCGGTTCCTTCGAAGTTTAAGTACTGGGAGTCTAAGGTAACCGCGGGATTCGGATTAATGTATATGCAGTCCTGAGATAATTTACGAAGTTGATAACTCATTTTAGAAAGTCACTCCTTAAGGTTTGTTGTCTTCATCTTGTTGAGATATATCATAGGCTCGTACAGCAATTCATTTGCACTATAGATCGTATGAATCATGTCGTGCCAGGCAACTTACTTTTTAATGTAGGTGGGTTCGTATGTAGTAAGTTCCTCTCTTGTATCGATACTTGTGTTCGTAACTCCTGTTTTATGATTCCCATGAGAATTACATTAAAATTTCGTGTTATTTGTTCGTATATGGGTTGAGATGCAAATCAGATACTTCCCTCTTTCTATATGTGGATTCGTATGATCTTTTAGGGAATCCTCAATGCTAAACTTACTGTTTTCATTCAATATTCTCTATTATTTATGTTTATTCCATCAACGGCATCTTGTCATCTGGTTCTTTTGTCTTATTACCTGAATAGGACACTTTATTTGATGTTTATTATCGATTATATCTCCTTAATCTAGAAAAAAAATAATGAAAAGTCTACACAGTCAGATGTTTTGGTGTTAAACAATATGCATTTGTGATAATATTATTCTAGTAATTTTTTCTTACCGAAGAACATTACTACAATTTTCTAACAAATGAAAGGTACGTGAGACACATTATGAGTGATGATAATAAAATACAATCATTTTCGATGTATGCAGTGTTGGAAAAACCCCTAGTGGATTTTTTTGAACAGGGAGACGGGATCAATGTACTTCCCGTTTACGAGGAGAGACATTTTCCGGACGCCGAGGTAGTTGATGCTTCATTAGTCAATTTAGTTAAGCTACTTGCCACGGCATTCGGACGCAGTAGGCTACCGCAAGCATATAAAATCATCGACCGGATTCAAGATACGAATTCGAGAAAAAAGACGCTACGATTTCGTTCGCGACATCCTCTTTTCACTGACGGGTCCCCCAAACACCAGAATCTTTGTTTGGTTAGCGGTATGGTGTATCTAGGGATTCCCATCCTGCCTTACTTCGATGGTGTACGTGTATTGACCGTCGATGATAATCCTGCTTTGGTCATATATGATGATCTGAATGACTACCCCGCCCTTATTCATCGGAAGAACTCAGATGTAATATAAGAAGGAGTGATGCATTATGGGAAGTTTACCAGAAAAGCGTGGAGGTCTTGTAGGCTTCGCTGCACAGCAGCAGCTCATCTCGGAAATCCCAATGATCATAAAAGGCATGCAGAAGCAAACCGTTCTCTTTCAACAAATGACTAAAAATCAAGTGGCCCTTTCCAGCCATCAATTGGATGCGATCAATAAGCAAAACCATCTTACAGAACGTCTCTTACATAAAGTTGACGAATTATCCAAAGACACAAAAGTCACAAACTTATTGCTTTCAGAGCTCATTGCCATTCATAGAACCGTGATTTCCGACGATACAGATAGCCAGAGAGATTTCATTCTCCGTGATGCGCAGCGGCGTGTAGCAAAAGGTAAATAAGAATACGAGGCGCTTATGAGGAGTAAAACACATGTTATCAGCTCAGTAGCTGCACTTCATCTGGTTCTCATCCAGTATGCCTTAGGAGATATGCCAAATGAATAAAGTTAAAATAGTAATGTTGATGTTTTTAGTTTCTCTTACCATGTATTCAACAAGAACGTACGCTGATACTAGCATAAGCTCCTTCACAGCTTCGATTGAAAACTCTGAAAGTTCTACCGGGTTCATGAAGTCAGTTAAGCCAGGAGATGAAGTAAAAGTAAAGGTAAAAGTGAATAATGTTAGTAAGAAAGAAAAAGAGTTTACAATATACCCCACGGATGTACTTTCAGATCTAAGAGGTGGTTGGACATATCCACTTAAAGAGACTGTTCCATCTCTATTTGGAAAATGGATAAAAGAAACTCCTGAAAAAGTAAAGTTAAAACCTAACGAAAGTAAAGAATTTGTATTTACTGTAAACGTCCCAAAAGATACAAAACCTGGTCAATACATAGCTGCGATAGTGTCTCAGGAATTCACTCCTGCTGAAGAAGCGACCGCAACCTCAGGCATGAGCACACAAACCAATTCCAACACTCAATTACCCTTGCAAGTTGTATTGAATGTGGATATCGAGAAATCCACTCGTAAAATGGACATAGGAAAGTTATCTCATACATTCAATAATGATGGATTGCTAACCGTTTTTGTACCTCACATAAATAAAGGTACTATTCTTGAGAAGCCTCAAGGAATTCTAATATTGAAAGCCAAGGACGGTACTGTACTTGTTAAAGAGACTTACACTATGGATTCTGTGTATGTGAATACAACGGGTCTTTACGATCTAAATGTGCCCAATATTCTAACACCTGGAAAGTATGATTTAGAGTATGAAGTTAAGTATGATGAAGCAACTTTAAGAGGTACATATCATTTCCAAGTAACCACTGCAGATCTAATGAACGCGATGGACAAAGCTGATAACGTAGGTAACCCCTATGATTTAGGATTTTGGGCATTCATTAAAGAGTTCTGGATTTGGATCATCGTAGTTATATCGATCATTATACTTTTAATGATTGTCATAATAATATTGCTTTTAAGAAGGAGAAAAAAGGATGAGAAAGAAGAACGTGTTAAAGAAGTTACCTAGCATCTTGTTATCAGCAGCATTAGCACTGTCTGTTATAGGATCAGGTCAAGCAACAGCAGCAACGAACTTAATTCAAAATGGAGGATTCGAGGGTCCTGCAGCTGGAGGTTCTGGTGCGAATTGGTCCTTTGGGACAATAGGTAATACCCCTCAGTCCCTACAAGCAGCGGTCACCGGTGAAGATCCATACGAAGGAAGTCAGGCTCAAATCTTAGCAGAAAACGGTGCCAGTCTTGCCGGAGATAACCTTAGAGTAATTAGTGATAGTTATCCAATCGTACAAGGTCAAGGATTAACTCTTAAGTTTAAAAGTAAAATCGTAAATATAGCAGATGCAAGTCTTAACTATGCAATCGTATTTTACGACAATGCCGATACGTTAGTAGGGGAAGTAACCAGCAGTCCTGTAACATCAGCAACAGTAGGATACTCAGACTTCATTCTGAGAGCAACTCCACCAGCCAGTGCTACTAATTTCAAAATTCGATTTGATTCAATCATTTCTCAAGACGGTGGCTCTTATAAATTATATATAGATAACGTAGAAGTTAATTCAACGTCCAATACTGTACCGGTTTCAGGAGATACTCAAGTAGGAGTTATTGGAGGAGAGCTCGAGTTTTACATATCGTCAGGTTCATTTAATGATGTGGAATTGGACTACAATAAAACAATGATTAGCCAGACTTCAAGTAACGCTTCCGTGACAGACAATACTGGGGAAGCTAAAGGATGGAAGTTAAAAGTATCTTCAACGGATTTCATGAGTGAACAACTCGTAGATCCATCTGGTACTAATGCTACAATTGTTCTAAAGTTACCTGCCTCTGCGGTAACGTTGCAAACAACACAACTTACACATGTATCTGGTCAGGCAGTAGACCCAACTTATGGACCTAACACAGGAAGTATTACGCTGAGTAGTGCAAGTAAAACTATACTTAGTGCTGATCCGGGATTTGGATCGGGATCATATAATTATCGAGTAGAAAATCATCTGACCGTACCTAAAACTCTAGAGGTAGTAAGCAAAGAAGGTGACGGTAACATCCAAGTGGGTCAGATGGTTGGTACTCGATCAGGAGTATACAAAGCTACAGTTAACTATGTGATTGGGACTGGGCTTTAAAAAGGAATAGCTCAGGAATTCAGAGCTTTGTTAATAAGAACAAAAAAGCCCCGGCAAGCAATTCTGCTTGTCTGGGCTCTTAATTTTTTTGGATTATATATGCTGGCTTGCTTCGGACTGCGAAATGAGGTCACATAGCTCGATTCATTCAATTTAAAAACAAAGTTCAACAAACCCACTTTCTTTTATCACCGAAGATCTACACCTTCGATACATTCATGTAATTTATTGATGAGGGCTCTAGATAACTAAAGAAAATGTCTACAGGGATCATCGTAAAACGAATTTATTTTTCCCCTTCAAGTGATGATACTAACGATGTTCCATAAGATATGTACCGCGATTGCAGCGTAAATACTCCTTTGACTTAGCCTTGCGTACAAGAAACCCGCGGCCATTATCCCGTAAGACGTCCACCCTAAGATACCTGATGGGCTATGTATGGCCACAAAAAGAAAACTCGATGTAAAAAAGCTAACATAACTAGCGCCAAGTATGTTTGGAAGCAGTTCACGGAATACAAGTTCTTCGGTTACAGGCGCCAAAATCGCAATCATGAAGAACATCAGGACTGGGAACCGGCCAACCATGGTGTCCAAAGATACCTGGTTTGGCTGTGACGCCAGAGTAAGTTCGAATAATCCATATATGTAGGTCACCAGAATTAAAGCAATTATACAGCCAAGGAAGACGCCTAAAACGGGAAGAATTTTAACTCGGGTGGCGTAACCATATTCGCGCTGTCGTTTCTGTATAATGCGGATCGCGAAGATGAGTATGAAAATACCGATTAAGATAGACACGATGTTTATGAGTGCGGTATATGCAGGGTATATCGTTCCTAATAAAACGGCGATCGGAAACAGCTGTGGACTGAGAAGGAAAGCGATCGCTTGGTATAATTCACGACCAAACACTTTTTTTATGGATGGCCATCTGAAGAATGGGTAAGAGTTAGCTCTATTCATGGTGCTGCTCCTCGTTAGTTTCTGCAGATTCAGTATTTTCAAAAACCATACGTTCAATGTGCGCCGGAGATTTCAGAATACCGACATTTGGACCTTCTTCAGTAAGAGAAACAATGGCGATCAGCAGATTCGGATCATCCCACAAGATTTCTGGGATACGGGCTATCGTCTCCTCACTTACATCGGAGGCTAAGACCGGCTGGGCAGAAGAATCATAAAGCTGTACTGCAAGAATTGAGATTGGGACTTGGCTTCGTTGTAGCCCGCCTTTTAGAATTGCTTCTTTTTGTTCGTTAGTACAGCAAGTATCCAGCATAAGCAACTCGCCAATCGGTTCAACGCTCAGTATATTGTTTTGATTCAGTGTGTGTTTTTCGACTTTTTCTCTGTTGCTTTCGAACATTTCTCGTTTTTTATTTTCATTGATATGAATGTGGCCTTCTAAGAAAAAAGCAGAATTCATGATTGTAAATCCGGCAAGTTGGCCACTCAATTCATCGTAAAATTCGAATGGAAACATGCGAACAATATGTTCGGTTTGAATGTTTTTAGGCACGTTATATTTCTCCCTTTTTTCGTTTGCGACTTTAATTTTAGACTTGGGATATGATGTCTCGACCTTCGCCTCTGATTGGAGGGTTTAATGCAGGCGCGGGACAAAGTTCTTCGGCAAACTAGCTGGCCTCGATGATTCCTGTTAGGTTGTAGCAGTTCCGACTCCTGGGCGGGTTATACGTCACATCCTGTTCCCGTTTGAGTAACTTAGGATTTGGAGCGGTGTGTTTTTCGCTGGTCATTCTTCGCTTTTACATACTCGTAAGCTCGTTTGGAAGTGAATAGTAACCAAGGCATGTCGTTTCGGTATTCATCGTGTTTCTCACGAGGCGGAACAGCGTCTTGAAGCATGAGATAAATGGCATAAGCGAGATCTTTTTCGCTTAGCGATTCGGCAAGTTCTCGAGTAGAATCCGTGTCCAGAGCTATGTTGTGGTTTCGAATCACGTAAAATGCGATACCATTGGCAACGCTCATTTCATATCGAGACGCATCTCCCCCAAAGTCATGTGTTTTTCGTTCGATACTTTTCGCCCTAGCTTTATCGAATACTTCCATGTCCAAGAATAAGCGGATATCTGCTTGCTTTTGTTCATCTAATTCTCTATCGATCATATCGATTCGATATTGTCTGGCAATTTCTCGCTCGGCTTGCTTTTTGTAATCCATTTCCAAAATTTTTGTTAGGAAGGATTCGAGAGTTTGCACAGCAACGGGATCATTTTCATAGTCTGCGCAAGGTTTTCCCGTAAGCATACGCTTCGTAAACGTCAAGTAATGATCGTTAAATATCACTTCAAAATAAGCGGAACGCATATCTTTACCGTTCTTGTCCTTCGGTACTGGCTCTTTAAATACGGACAGATCGTCGAAGAGGTATCGGTTATCGTCGTTGATTAAATATTCAGGGACAAGAATAAGTGCATGGACACCTCCATTTTTAGATAATTCGGTATACTGTGCTGGGAAATGGAGTACTTGATGCTTCATCCAATCGGGTGCGATAGGTTCGACGTCGATGGCAATTACGCGGTTTTCTCTGGCACGAAGCCGGTAAGCCCGATTGACACATTCCAAATTCTCATCTGCATCGAGTTCAGGGAGCGTAACTAGTGGCCACTCTTTGTTTTCGCCAAGTTTGGCGTTATAAACTTCGTAAGTTTCAAGCAAAATCTTTGCGTTTACTGGGCGCTTCTCATCGTCGGATACTGTCCAGTTAGGATCAGCTGACAACTTTGTAATCAATGGGTTTTGGCTAAAGAGTAGCGGATGAACCATTGGATATGTATTCATATGAGTCTCCTTTCGTAGACCATAAAAAAACCGAAGAGCGAATGCCCCCGGTGACTGCTCCTTTGTTACGTCTTTCCTTATGTAAATCGGCTAAGTGTGCTGGTGCTGCTTATGCCAGTTTTTTCGGTGAACTCGGAATTTCGGTTTGGGCCAAATGGAGAGTCAATGTTTATTGTTTCCGTCTTTTCATTAGATTCTTTTCCGTTAAGCATCTTCGGACTTGTCTTGGTTGTTTTCGTTACTACAGGAACGTCAGTGGCGTCAGTTTGCATCATGTCCTTCGTTTGTAGGGATACGTATTTGCCGTTTATGTTGCTATTGTTTATACCATTAAAAGGTGAATTTCTTATCTCTAAAGCCATTTTTCCCAGATCAAGAATGTCCGCAGTTGCAGGAAGATCAAATGATTTACCGAAGCCTGATAACTTGTCTTCAGCCCTACTAGCTTCATATAATTCGAAGGGCCCTTCTGGAAAAATAATGACGTCAAGTCCAGATCCGAGGTATGGGAATCCTTTTGATTGAAATGCTGAAATCTGGATCATAATTTCTTGACCGATTGCCGGGTTTTTTTGAGGATCTTCGATCATGACAGAGACACCGTTTTGTAGGTGTTTATATGTCGGCGGAAATGGGGATTTCGATTCAAGTGTCATATTGTTCTGGTACATATTTTGTTCGTAGAATTTTGCAAGTGGAGTGTCTTCTCCTTGTATAAAACTGGGATTCTTGATCGTGATCCTGCGGAAAGGTTTAGTTTCCTTCATTCCTTTTTCCACGCGGCGTTGATTTACCTTGTCGAGCGCCTTTCCATCAACAGGTTTATCGAGCTTTGCAAACATTACGGTACCTCGAACGATAATGATGTCACCTACTGCAACGCCGAATTGTTCTCTCGTTAATTTTGACATATCAATGTGTCCTTTTTAGGTTTTATATTTTTCATTATAGCTACATTTTTAGTATGTATCATAAAAATTATACGTTAAAAACACTATACACACAACATTTTAAGAATAAATTGATAAACTTTTATTAGCTTATCCTTATATTCTTACTCGTTTGTATATAGGAGAATTGAAGCTATGTCCTGCTTTTGTAAAATAGGTTATTTTTCCATTAAATGAGTAATCAACATGTGAAGAATCAGCAATGATATTAAAGTAAGTTAAATTCTTACTCATATCGGTAGAAGTAACGTTTATATTTTTTGTAAATCACTCTATGTTCAGCGATTTACAATTACAATATGAAGTATTTATCTTGTGAGAATCAAGAGGATTCGTTATAATATTATAAGGAAAAGGGAGTGAACAATTAATGTCATTTTTCAAGATTAATCGAAAAAAGGACCCACCGGTATTACAGCAGGATGCAGACATTTTCGGAGAGTCTGCGTCCGATCCGGATTCGAACATTGTTGAAGTTGAACATGTTAAACAACTTAAAACGATGCTCAAAGGTGAATTTCCACAAAAGGAAGTTACTAGAGCCAAAATCCGGCAGACGAACATCGCATCGATCGTCACAATTGCAAGTGTCACCCTATTTTTTGTTTTATTTTTCACTCTGGATTTACCAGGTAAAATTTTGAGCGCGAAGGTTTCACAGCCAGTGACTGTAGTACCTTCAGTTTCTAGTAATGATCAGCTGGATACAGAGAACTCACCTAGTTCTCCGCATATCGTAGTTCTACCAGGTTCAGACGTAGACGTTACGAAAGATGATCTTCTGAGTTATCTGGGGGATATGCCAGACGATGATGTACAAACGATACTAGAAACCATTCAAGCCCAGAAGAATGATAAAATTAATAGTTCAGATGCTGGAGATCCCTCTTCAGAGAATGAGGTTACATCTGGAACAGTTGCTTCTTCCGTTTCAGTTCCACCTAGCGTCGACCCGGATACCTCCATAGGTACGGCTCCGGTCGCTGCAGATATCGAAGCGAAGCGTCTGTTATCTGTCCAGATTGATGGTTCTAAGCGGCTTCGATTGGTCCAGGACTTGAACGCTTCGGATTACCTGTATTATGTCGCGGAAGATGGAGATACGCTCCTCACTTTGAGTAACGCGTTTGGCGTTTCATTAGGACAGCTCCTTGAACTAAATGCTCTTCACGATGCAGATGTAATACGAGCTGGTCAGATTCTAATATTTCCAGGAGAAACGAAACAGCCGGAGCTTAACGGTGAATAAAAATAAACCCCATCCAGTTATTTTTGGAAGGGGTTTATTTTTGTTCAGAGCCTTTACTGTTACTGCCAATGATGTTGGTTCTGTTATATCTAGAAATTTGGTTGTGAACTGCTCTCTTGTATCTTCAATTCCCCTGTGGAATCACGTAAGAGGTTCACAGCGATGGTTCAATCCACTGTGTGCTATCTGAGTTTCTTATATATTTTTGAAAGTTATACCCTTTCCTCCGGTTCATATTTCATATGTATTTCTCCTTTTTCCGTATCCTATAACTGTTAAGTAACACAAAACAAATTACACACATATAAAACACATATTATTAATACAAAATATTAAAACATTCGATTATTGCATATCATATTTATTTCTAAACAAATTAAATACATATAAGAATCACAATTGATATTCCATAAAATAGAGTATTAAAAAAGCCCGTAGCTTTTTACGAGCCCAATTAGTTAATGGGTAGCGGATACTACGGGTTTAAGCGTTTGATCTGGGTTCAACTCCATACTCCAGCAAACCATATTTCTCCTTCCAACTGATGATTCTCTTTACGGATAAACTCACGGAATCCGGTTGTCTGCCAGTGATGCGGAATGTTCAGTGCCCACTCCCTTCTGAGTTTCCCTGGATCTGGTTGTTCGACTCGTCGAAGGTTCGGATTGATCGGATGAATAAATCGGTCAAAATCCGCTGCTTCTGTACCAATGATGATTTGAGAACTCCAGAGGTCGCCGATGTCTAAGACTACCATTACCTGAGATAACTCGTAATTTCTTGGACGATGATGCATTAAATGTTCAGCACGATCAATCATTGTTTGAAGGATACGCCTTTTTTCTTTTCTGGGTGTTTGATCAGAAAGAAGAAAAGCTTGTGAGGCAGGCATTTCGAGATGCCAGCAATCATTCTGAAATGAACTGATTTCGGGAAATTGTTCGGTATATGCTTCGATTCGTCGGATGATACGATCAGCATTTCGTCGGGCGCCCCGGGCTTTTTTGTTTTTAGAATTCATGACGAGGAGTCGTCCCTTCTTTTTAACATTAAAAGTTTTGATTATACAGCCTATCTAAGTTTACTTCAAAAGACTAGTCAACTACTTATTCTAACTAGTTGATAACTGTTTTACAAAAAAACGTCCCTTATGGGATGTCTCAGGTTTAATTTATTCTTCTTATTGGTTTGACCACAATTGGAATGTCTTCTCTACCATGTCCACATAAGCATTCAGGTCAATTGCCTGAATTATGGCAACCGCCCAATCATTGGATAGATCTACGATAGAATTATTAAATATGGCGACTTGCTGATTGTCCGGCATACTTTTGATTTTTTGGGTTTTAGCTTCGTCTTTGTAATACATTGATGCCTGGTTACGATTATGTCCTTTAAGGTCGAACCCATTTTCGAATAGAATTTGTAACGCATCCTCATCATGATCCCATATCGTAGAATACGAACGATCTCCTTTTTGATATTCCTTGTATCGTTTATCCCACGAGGCACTATTGATACGGGTGCGAGTAGCTAACCTCAACTCCTGAGAAGCTTCTCTTCCGAGATCCTTAATCATGAATACCCGGTTATGTAACGGCAACTTCAGTAGATTTATTTCACCGGTTTCTTTTTGAAAGGATTTCGCGTATACATAGCGGTGAGTTTCGCTCGAACTTGAAATGATCCACTGGAAGAATTTTAGCACTACATGTGGTGTACCCTTACTCACATGCTCATTGATGAAGTCACGAAGAATATTATCCATGTATGACCGTTTGAATGAGTCATTAACTGGATTTGGGAATTCTATATTGGCCAAGTATTTCGCTAGTACATAATCAATAATAGCGGGATGATCTAAGTTTTGTGTGAGTTGCGGGCCTTCCCAGGAATTGATCGTCCCACCTTTGGCAGATGTAATTATCCCATTATGACTTTCCAAGCGGTTATTTGAATCTTTGGATACGAGTCGATCGAGTCGCTTGGTATCAATTTTAATATACATGTCTTTTGAAACTTCTTTCAGAATGCGATCGCTCTCTTCAGCCGAGATGTCCATCGTATATAACCCATCTGTATTCGTAGAAGGTACGCGAGCACCGGCTAATGTCTGTGCCTGTCCAATACGCCAGGCGAAAAGCTGCCCAATGATCCGCATCGAAATTACTGCATTGTTAGCACGGATATTATTTTCGAATTTTGCATCACCCATGCCGGAAGCTGCGTTAATCAACAGTTTGCGTGAATTTTGCTCTATATCAGCGTCGTTACGATCTTCTTCCGGAAGTGATTGATCTTTCGATTCTTCTTTTTTCGCAGCTCGATCCAAGTACATGTCGTAATACGGATCTATTGGCGCACCATCTTCCTTATATCCGTGGTAGCTTGGATTAACAAAAACGGATAAGCGAGAAAGGAGCAGCGGATAAAAGGATTCATAGTCATGATGATGACTGGCCCCGGCGCTGACATAAGTGTATTTGGATTGTATGCTCCAACTCCCGGTTGAGCTTTTATTGAATAATTCAGTGTCCATTTTGTCCCGCCATATCACATCCCCTTTGAATGAACCGAATTTTGTAAACTCTTGAAGTTTGATTGTACGATCTTCGCTAATCTTACCTTGCAGCCGCTTTGGAATCTGCAGATGATTGGGGATCTTAATCTTGAATTCACCATTGAGAGCTTCAGCAATCGATGTATATAAACTTTCCACGTAGTTCTGAATAATATGCTCCCTGTTGCATTCTTCATGGTCTTCTTCGCAACGCTTCACGTTGATTTCAGATCCGTGTACGCCACCAATAGAAAAGTTAGCAAAACAGGTAGAACGATAGACGCAACCCATTTCATCTACGCGGAAGTAGAACAAATTGGTATTATACCGAGACATCAGCTCGTTGATGTATTGTTTACCCACACTCTCCTTTCCTTTTGGATAATATTCCTGGTAAGATTTCGAACTGTTGAAGTTTCGTCCGCGAATTGAATCATAGAATTGATATATCTGCATGAAGTCCTGGTATGCAGGATCGCTTGGATCACTGGTAACGTTTTGTTCAAAAAAGTTCTTTGTGTCTTCCAGAATGTCCGTTGGGGTAATACCAAGTTTCGCTGCTTCGCTATCCGAAGGATACATGAAGGAAACCTTCTCGAAGTCTTTAATCGGCTTATACGGAGCAATGGCATATTCAACGAATGAGGCACTTGTCGAGTCACGAGTAAGTCGGTTTCTGCGTACGTTTAAGTAGTTTTCCGTATCAACTTGTGCTTCTCGATTTTCAAGTGGACGTCCTTCTCTCGGACCATAAATGGTTTGCGGATAGTCAATGAGAAGCCGGCCTCGTACATTGAACGATTTTTGATAGATTTTCTGTTCAAAGAGAATTTGGAGATTCAAGACATCAAAGATGTTGCAGCTCAGTCGATCAGCGAACTCCTCAAGTGTATCTACCTGCTGATAATTATCGATTTTATGGGATTCCTTGATTTGAAGTCCAAGTGTTCCAAGCATACGTTTAAAATCGATGTCTTGAGATTTTTCGTTTAAGCGAGCTACGTCGATATAGCGACCGCTTAGTAACCACCCTTTTCGTATCAACCAGCCAAGTGTGGTGTAATCGCCGATCTGTTGTGGATCCGTGCTTTTATCGTAAGCCAGCCGTTTTGGCATATCACTGCGCCATGTATCATCAAACAGCTCGTTGTGGTAAGCACGAAGAGTGGTTGCCATAAGTGGTGTTTCTGGATCGATAAGCACTGGTCTATTGATAAATCGTGGAGTAAAGTAACCTTGATGTACCCTAGAGAGCAAATTGGCCAGAATCGTTAAGTGATAGTTTTTCGAGTTGTATCCAAACCGGTATCCGTGGCGATGTTCTTCATAGTCTGGGTCCGTTTGTTTGACGGGATAAAAGGCGGGATCGAACTTAATCCCATTTGCTTCTTGATCACGATTGTTTATGTTTGCGTTCAAATATGTGTATGCGTTGGTTAGGCCCAAACGTTTGGCAAAGCTCTGCATTCCAAGTTGTCCGCCATTTTGATTTGTATTTGGATTGAACTCGCGAATGAATCCGGTGTTGCCAATATTTTCGAAAACAATTTCGGTTCTATTTGAACGAAGATACGGGTTTTGTTTATAGATATACTTACTGATGTAGTCTTCGCTCTTCTGCCCTTGGATGATCAGACTATCATCCAGGTAAGAAAGAATGATGGCGTTCGCTGCAGGTAGCCACCAAGTGATGATGAATACGTTGTTCAAAGATGATACATCGTAGAACATATCATCTGGTTTATATGTATAATTCACGATGTCCCTCCTTTTGTTGTTTCTTGTACTTACCTTCCTTTATCGGCACTCGCTCGTCCGTATGTTATTTCTCCAGACGGTAGCGTGTGTAGCTTGTCACCCTCAGTGATGGCCCACGAAAGGAAAATCCAATTTATCTTACATAGTGTTTAATCTCCATCAAATTTCAAATAAAATGTGAAAATGATAATTCAGGGTTTTAGTTCCTAAGCTGATATGTATGTTTCATGCCTTTATCAGCACAATTTCGTCCTATTTGTGTGTTCCATCGTCTTGTTATCAGTAAACAAAAAAGAAGCAGCTTAAATGAGTTGCTTCTTTTTTGTGTTGGAATATGTAGAGTCTGTATCTTCTGAATTACGTCCATCCCCTAACTACATTTATTTTACTAATACCCTGATCATCTCTTAAACCTGTTCAATCTTTCTAGTATGGTTACCAGCGCTGTTACCGCTTAACCCACACCCAGCTCCCGTGGATACTTGATCACCTATATGGGAATTAATTGAAGACAGATTCGCATAGTTAGTCATATAGCCGCTCTCATGATCCACATGTACATACATACTATTCTTGCAGCTTTGGGGAAATTGTAAGGAAGTAATTATCTCTTTCTCATGTGCACAACGATGAAATTTGGAAAGGGAGCATGTCTCCCGCAGCTAAATTTGTTAATATCTCTTTGGTCGGCAAAGCATGTCGTTGACGACCAATATTATAGATTGCTGTACGTACAATGTTTCGCTCGCGTTTTGCTAATGAAACGTAATCGTTTGATTAGCATTGCCGAAGGCAATTGTCGTTAAACTGTCCTCGATTTTCACGAAGCGAAAGAGAGAAACTACGGGTTTTGAACGAAAGTGAAGTGATGCTTTTCAAACCTTAGAAGCGTCCAAATAGAAAGCTTCGAATGAGCACCTCGTAGGGGCAAGGAGTCGAGATGCAACGCATCGAAACGACGCAGTGGGAAACACGGTCGGCTATGCCGACTGACGTGGAGCGAAGTGGAATGTCATACGTGTTTCTTATGCTCTTAACCCTAACACATTCCGATTCAACGTGAACATAGTTTGTGATGACGAAAAATCCAGGCGTGGCAAGCGTTCGAAACGTTCGATGCGAGATACGAAGCAAATACGCCACATATTCCGTTACGAAAAAACAGCGTTAATATGCGATTCTTAAAAATTGTCGTTAATCGCACGGTGAGTCAAAGCGTATGACAACATTGCTACAACGTTCAGACATTTTCCGGGCGTCTGTCAGCCCGGATTTACGCCCCGGTCGCTTGCGACTGACGTTTTACCGGGGCAGGGTTGTAGGAGCAGTATTCACGCCGGTTTATTTGCACGCTGCTGATCGGAGTTGTCAGAAAATTGTGGTAGGGTACGTTGTTCAAACCGGTCTTGCGCAGCGGCAGCGCAGCGTTGATTCGACTGCTTTTGGTTTACCAGGCATTAAATCCGTTGAGAAGATCGGGTGCAAATAATAGAGGGTTATTTCGTCAGAAATTGGTTTTGTACGTACAAAGTACGTGCTGAGAAAAGTTGGTACCGCACGATCTTCGAGAGGGATTCTTCGGTATGAATTGTGGGGTAGGAACGACATCGTTTTAGGAGTGACGAGGGGCCAGCGCAATTCATGCCGGCTTGTTGATCAGACTAGTCCATCTCTTCACTACTTAATATTTTTGGATATCTTTCCGCGAAAGAGGGTAACGAATTATGGACCGTTGCAATCGATTTATATTCTATGTTAAGACCAAAAGTCGGCTTTTTTATGATGTTCTTGTCGAACTTATATGGTTATCCAGATTTTTTTGTAAGATTATAGTGTATTTATTCATTTTTATGGGTTTTAATTGTTTTCCTATCATCATCATATTAATTAAGTTTATTTAAACATACATAGTATGTTAATTATAAATCATTTTATATTTAAATATTTCATAATATTTTCTCGCCCGTTTATTACACTTAATTTTACACACAAATATTTAATAAAAATACGCATATAAAAAACATATATCATAATATATGTTTTTATTGAACAAATAATATGTTTAATATATCGCTTTATTTTTATCGTACAATATGTTTTGTTTTTACCGCATTATATGTCGAAAATATATGCAACAAATCCGACATTTATCATTAGTATTTCAGTAGGGTTTCAAATCTGCTCACGAATTAAATTAAATATCTCATACAAATTACATACATAGTATGATGATATTAAGAAAATCGATTACGTATTTCAGTCCGCTATTGATTGCGCATCTCCTTATTTATGCTGGTTCAATCAATCTAATTTTCATATGTTGTCAAAAAAGAAAACCCTCGCCACGGTCGCGAGGGTTTTCTTTTTAAATTATGTGATGCCTATTAAAAAACAATAACACGGTAATGCTCTTTCAACTGATCACTCCAAGCAACTCAAAGCTTCATACATATAACCAATGTATTTAAGTCCATTAACTGTTCATTGGAACACTTCTATCGATCATCTATCGAATGACATCCATACGGTTTTAGCGCCGTTCTCTGTGAATTCGAACCCCCACTCTACCCTAATACCTGAATAAGCATTCTCCGTCAATCAGCTTAAAATGTGACTATCGTACAAATCATGAATCTTGAAACGTACGCTAGTTCCTCCATTTAGTTTTTTTCTATCTTGATTGTACTTTCATAGATACCAAACACACCCTTTTGTGTATTTGGTATCTATGAATCGATGTGCCGATTTACCGTTACAGTAAAAACCAACCATACAATGGTTAGGTTTTTACCTTAATGTGATTAATTATATTCAGCGACGAATCAGATGGAGAATCCTTTATGTAACATCTTTTGTTGAATCGTAGTTAAAACTCTTGTATTAAGCGAATTGGGACAATGATGAACTAGAGTCCGGTTACTCAACACACGCAGTTGATCGTTACGGTTCAACATAACGTATGTTAAAGATTCGACTTCCAGCTTCCCCTTAATTACATGTCCGGATAGAAACCTCTCACTGTTTTTCGCGCCTATCTTGGACATATGGTCAATTAGAATGAGACCCGTAAACTCCTCAGACATATGATGTTCTATACCACCAATTTGGGAATCATAGTGATTGGTAATAATCAGTTTATCATAATCACTACCTGAGAGATCAGCAATCAGAAAATCATAAGTTGGGGTAATTGTTGTTATGTGCATATTTACACTCTCCTTAATTTTTATTTCTCATTCGGTTTATCGGCGGCGTAAGACGCGCTTATTTAAAAGAAAAAGAGCCCCGGCAGGGCCCCTAATATTTAAGGAGGTTAAATACTAAACATTAAGTATTTAACATTGCGAGACATAAATAGGCTAAACCATTACTGCTGCCGATTGTTCATCGAGGTCACTCAGTCAGTCATACCCAAAGCAATAGCAACTTTCATCACTGTTTCGATGGAAGCGCCTGAAGACAAAAGCTCCACCCTTCCTACCTGGGCATAAACGCCAATCCCCTTCACTGTTTCAAACTCAACTTTCTAACGCTTCCATTCAATTCGTTAATTTCTCTACTCATAGATGAACTAAGGCTAGTTAACGTTACGGGTTTAACTCCCCGCAGCAAGCTGCGGGGAGTTTCATTATCTTCATTCTAAATCTGCTCATTCTCTCTCAATATCTTTTACATCCTAATCAAATAATCAGCAAGCATTACCTCTCTAGCTCATCCTCTTGTTCAGGCATCTGGTCCGAAAGAGACTCAGTACGTTTCAGTTTATCAGAAGGTGTGATACGAGGTCCAAAGGTACGCTGTGCCCACTCGGGAAGCCTATCCACGAGATAGTTAACCTTCCCTTTCTGAACCTTCAACAACTCCGTGAACTCTGAAGTATTATCAAACACGTAAGCCCGATCAGCTAACTTTGATGCAATAGGTAAGTTGTTCAGTGACCGGTCATAACGGCGTCTAATATCTTCTTCTGATATGTTATGCCCACCTTGAGCAACACGCATTTCAACACGGCTTATATGATACTCAACATCCTTTAGACCAATATAATATAAGTCTATTTCAAATCCCGCTGTTTTAGCCTTTTCCATTAAACGAATAGCATTTTTGCCCGCTAAGGTCGTTTCAATTGAAAAGCTGCTTCTGGTATGTATACATTCCTGAACCCTTTTAATTGTTTCTCTTCCTGCCGATTGAGATACGGATTCAGGATTTTCAGGATTAATTCTTTTAGCAATCGCATCAGGGTCTATTACCTCACCGACCTGACCAACTAATTGTTTTGTCAGTGTGCTTTTACCTGCTCCATTTGTACCAGCAAAAACAGTCATTACAGGTTTATCCATGATAAGCTACTTCTTTCCTTCCTTCTGGTGTGAAAATAATTTTTGTTTTTTTACCATCTGGGTATTCCTTCACCATTACTCCGTTTTCTTCATAAACAGAAGCAACACCATTCTTTCTAGCCTCTTCACGAGCTGATTGTGTAGCTCTCTTCAAAATATCCTTTAAATCATCTGGATTGATTCCACTCATAATTAAGTTCCACCTTCCAATAGTTATGTGTTGAAATTATACATTCATATTAACATGGTTGTGTATTGATAACCAATTATTTTCCCAAACTCTTAATACATAACTTTTGTTATGTGTTGAAAAAATAGCCATGATAATTAGCTGGTTTTAAGAATATGAGTCTTTAGATATTGACCTCTTTTATAATATAAGAAGGTATAACCACATCTATAAAAAAATTTAAATATTTTGCGAAGGAATTCTAAATCAGTATGTTCAATAAAGAGTTGTTACGGATACAATTCTCTATACTCAAGTTTTCCTCGAAAAACTCCAACACATTTTTTCTTACAAATTTCTCTATATGCTCATCATATATATCTTTTCTAGTACGACCAATCCTCTGATCGTAGAAGCTACCTTCATCATCATCATTAAAAAATCTTCTATTAATCCAGTATTTACAGAACGCTAGTTAATATACTCAGGAAAATACTCTTCATTTAGAAATCAGAGACGTTATCCTCTAATTCTTCCTGATACTCTGTTGATATAAGTTAAAGGTGATCCTCTGTAGGCACATACGTTTACATTTACATTTACGTAAACGTATGTGTGATTTGTTATGGGATATGTTTTTATACTAGAAACAAAAACGAGTCGATCCTGTTGAGGCTAAACTATCCCAGAGATATCAAACGTTTCAGTCCAAATAGTAACTACTCAGAGCAGAAAAATGTTTACGTTTATGTATACGTAAACGTTTGTAAAAGATATCAAATGGACAATACCAATGCTCACGAGAAATAAACTTGAAACAGCCCAATGTCATTACGGTAACCACATTTTTTAAAGACATCTGAATGAGTGGCTAGATACTAGCTACATACAACCCCAGGAGTGTCGTCCTCCGGGGTTTATTTTCAATAAAACACTTACGTTTACGTAAACATATACGTAAACTCAAAGTACCAATAAAGCTTCATCATGAGTAAAATAATCTCGGAAATACTCGTTTTTAGAACTTCAAAGGCTTCTTCCTCTCATTCTACCTGAGATTCTGCTGATATAAGTACAATGCGATTCTCTGAAGACCCTATAGTCACATACATTCACGTAAACGTATGTACTAAGGGATATATTTTATACTAGAAACAAAAGCGATTTGGTACTACTGAGCCTACACTATTTAAGCTAGGCTGAGCATTTCAATTCAATTAATAACTACTTAGAACTGAAAAAACGTTTACGTTTATGTATACGTAAACATTTTAATAGATATCAAATGAGCGACCACAAGGTCATTACCGTCAGTCTGTAACTCTTTCAAATAAAGGGTATAGACATCTGAATGAGTAAATAGATACTGGCTAAATACACCCCCGGCATATTGGCCTCTAGGAATGATTTTCAATAAACACATACGTTTACGTAAACATATACGTAAACTTAAAGAATCAATAAAGCTTCATTATGAGTAATATACTCACGAAAATACTCGTAATTTAGAACTTCATGGGCTTTTTCCTCTCATTCTACCTAAGATTCTGCTGATATTGGTACAATGAGATCCTCTGAAGACCCTGTACTTACATACGTTTACGTTTACATTTACGTAAACGTATGTAAAATTGATAAGCGCGATATTTTTATACTTGAAACAAAAGCGATTTGATACTACTGAGCCTACACTATTCGAGCTAGGCTGAGCATTTCAATTCAAATAAATAAACGTTTACGTTTATGTATACGTAAACATTTTAGCATATATCAAATGAGCGAGCACAAGGTCATTACCGTCAATCTGTAACTCTTTCAAATAAAGGGTATAGACATCTGAATGAATAAATAGATACTGGCTAAATACACCCCCAGCATATTGGCCTCTAGTCGTGATTTTCCATAAACACGTACGTTTACGTAAACATATACGTTAACTCAAAGAATCAATAAAGCTTCATTATGAGTAATATACTCACGAAAATACTCGTAATTTAGAACTTCATGGGCTTTTTCCTCTCATTCTACCTGAAATTCTGCTGATATAAGTTCAAGATGATCCTCTGAAGACCCTACATACGTTTACGTATACATAAACGTAATCAGGATTGATAAGGGATATATTCCTTACTAGTAACAAAGGCGATTTGATACTACTGAGCCTACACTATCCAAGCCAGGCTGAGCATTTCAACTCAAATAATAACTACTTATAACAGAATAACGTTTACGTTTATGTATACGTAAACGTTTTTAATAGATATCAAATGAGCGAGCACAAGGTCATCACCGTCAGTCTATAACTCTTTGAAATAGAGGGAATGGGCGGGATATATGGTCAACTAAGAAGCTATGTTTCGGAATTGTTAAATGAGTAGACTGAGAAATTTGGAATAACATACAGCCACAGTTAATAAGCCACACATGCTTTGGTAAGAGCTAAACCACCAATTTTATATAGGCATCTGAATGAGTGGTTAGATATTAGTTACATACAACCCCAAGGGTATTATCATCTGGGAGTTATTTTCAAAACACACGTACGTTTACGTAAACATATACGTAAACTCAAACGGTCAATACAGCTTCTTTATCAATATCATACTCAAGGAAATACTCATAATTTAGAACTTCAAGTTTTTTTTCGCTCATTCTTCCTGTGATTTTGCTGATATATGTTCAAGGCGACCCTCTGAAAACTCTATAGGAAAACGCACATACGTTTACATTTACGTAAACGTATGTAAGATTGATAAGGGATATATTTTTATACTTGAAACAAAGTCGAGTTGATCCTATGGAGTCTAACCACAAGATAGGGTGAGCATTTCAATTCAAATAATAACTACTCAAAACAAAAAAACGTTTACGTTTATGTAAACGTAAACGTTCATGAAAAGTAATATCAGATAGGGGATTCCAATGCTCTCAAGATAACGATAATAAAATCTCATTAGAATTTTACTCACGAGACATTTTCATGAAAAAGTGCACAGTCATAACGGCCACGCTATTAACTCTTTTAATAGAGGGGAGAGGGGAGAAGTAAGGCTAACTATGCTACGTTGAGGAATTGTTAAATAAGTGGGCTAAAAAAGTTAATGTTGTAACATACAAAAGTATTCAAAAATCTACAATTACTTTGGCGAGCGCTACACCTCTGAATGAGTGTGAAATGAGTGTTTAGATGATGGCAAAAAAAAACCCAGCGAGTTTCATCTGGGGGTGGAGCAAATTCACATACGTATACATATACGTATACGTAATCGTAAATATGCTGTTATTATCTGAAGTATTGTCTCAAAGCTTCATTAATAATTCTAGTTTTTTCACCTCTGCCATTTTCGGCACTCTGATTATCTAGTTTCTGTTTTAAATCATTCTCTATCCAAACAGTATCCCTTGTATGCAACTCTTCAAATTTCTTTTTTTTAGTAATTGTTTTTGGCTTTTCATGAGAAGTATCAATAAGTTCTTGATGAACACTGATACTACCAGAACTTCTAATCTTATTTTTCAATTCATCCATCCTAGACACGTTGAATCAGCTCCTTAACAAATTCTCTGTATAACTTCAAGCCTTGGTTTAATTCAGGATTATCTATGAAGCCATTAATAGATAATCGTCCTATAGCAGCTGTACGGGTCATTATAGTTTCAAAGCATAAATCTCCGTATTCTTCCTCGATAAGCTCAATAAGAGCTTTGTTATCGGTTCTTCTTGAATCTATGAGTGAACGTAGTATGCCGGCAATCTTCATATCCTTGTTGACCAGTTCTTGAACATGAATGGCTGTTTCTAAAAAACGACCAATTGCTGAATAGCAAAATTTGCTTGCTTCGAACATTGCAACAACTGCATCAGATGCAGCCAAAGCATTAATAGTCTGATCACCTAAAGCAGGGGGAGTATCAATGATAATATAATCATAATCACTCTTCACCGTCTCAAGTGTTTCCTTCAGGACAAGTGATCTATTACCACGATATGATTCATACAACCATGACGGGAAACGAGCTAAATGATCTTCTGCTGTAAGAAGATCTAAATTTTCGCTTACCTTATGTACATAGTTACGAGCATCTTTTTCCTTTAGAGCTTCGAAAACTGTTCTTTCATGAAAATTATATATATCTTGTTGCGTCAATAATTCAGTAAGATTTCCCTGAGAATCAAGATCAACAGCAAGAACTTTTTTGTCATATTCTTGGCTAAGAATATGAGCCACAATTCCAGAGGTAGTAGTTTTACTTGAACCACCTTTTTGTATTCCAAATGAGATAACTTTAACCATAAAAGTATACCCTCCCAATCATCGAATATAATGAGTATACCACTCACTTACGTATACGTAAACATAAACGTATACATTTAATATAATTAAATGACTATAACAAAATGTTGATTGCAGAACGGTCCAGCTGCCACAATATTGAAAAGTGGTCACTTTACGATCAACAATAATGCCAGAAGTTTAATAAGTGCTGGTTATGTGTATATGAAAGACGAAAAGACCATGGAACCTTTACAGATCAAGATATAATTGCGTTTAAGCACTCATTGATATCCTAACTCGTGGAGCTTAGTATAATACGATAGCACCGTAGAATCTACAGTATCAAGCATTCGAAGGCTAATAATAGAATATAGCGAACCAGTAGTATTAGTCGCTACGCCAGAGATGTACAAGGGAGTAGATCCTGTTTATAAAACTGCTGAAGCATCTCTATACTAACGTCCGCAATACTGGTTGGTCATTCAGGTAACTAATTCTTCATGGAATTGTATCAAAGAACATGTCCCTTTCACAAAAAAAGCTCTGATGTTCTACATCAGAGCCTTCTTATTAAGCTGTAGGCAGCAAAAGGATCGGTAAATACGGTGATTATGGTCACCCCGGCAGGGAACACCGTTGCCAATGTAGCGAGCTTACGCTCCAGTTCTCCTTTAATCTTACCTGTATAGCTATGAGCCAAATGTTCCTAGTGCCGACAATATTGACAAGTTAATTTTTACTGTGCTAAATTTAATTAATCATTAAGTGGATACCTGAATTAGGCATTAAGAAACGGGCGATCTGAGAGTATACTCTGTAGTATTTCTGAATAAACTTAGTAACAAGAAGGGGCGTGAGTTTATGCACCCACTCCTTGAGAGGAAAAAAGCCATGATGAAACGGGAATTTGTTGAAGTTCCATTGGACGTAAAGTTCAAAGGAGAGTTTTGCATTACTAATGTTCCTCATGTCAAAGAGGATATAGCCATAACAGGATTAGACTACACTGTTCGGTCTAGCGTGCAGGCTAATCTAGGCTCCATTTATGAATATATGAGACAGAACGGCATCAAAAAGTTTGATTATAACGATTACCATTCTCCTCTTTAAAAAGCAGCCTATTTTTGAAATGGGCTGCTTTTACGTTTTTCATGACGACGATATGTCATTATTTCACCAAGATTGAATCCAAACTCTTTTTTTGGTGGTCCCTCTTTTGGGACGACAATAGTAATGACAAGAACGGCATCTGTAAATACTAACGACATTAAAATAACCTTGGCATCATAGGTTGAAAGAAACTGGTACGAAAGGTTACCTCTTCCTTTCCACTGGGCATCTTTTACTTCTGCCGAATCAATAACAGCCTGTGCCAGTCTAATTAATTCTTCTGACGTCGGAATATCATCTGGATGCTGATTATGAAGTCTATAATTAAGACGCTTAATTGCATGAGGAGGGAAGCGAAGGTAATCTTCTTCGATTAACTGTTTTGCAGTTACATCCTCAACAACTTTATTTTTGAAATCCAGAACTGCTCTTTTCTGTTCTGGTGTCAAAATAACCTTTAATCCATTTGTATCCTTGTGTAGCCACTCTTTTTGAGTACGTGTAACAGATATTGCTACGATTTTGCTAAGTTGTCCTTCCTCAAGCTTGATAATATCCTGGAAATGTACTTGTCCTCTTTTAAGCGGAATGATTGCTGGATTTTTCTGATTCATATGAAATGCCCCTTTTTTAATTTTATTTTCTCTATTTATTTACCGCCTTAGAGCTTGTAAACTAAGATTCTTATTGTCTTAAAATCATTACTTGGCTCTAACCAAGCCTTATGTTGATACATATTCAGAAAAAGGGCAGCCTTGTAGGCAGCCCTTTTAATATTTGAAAGCATGAAAATTCAGCATCACTTCTTGAGGAATGTTATCGAAATAGGCTTTCTCAATATCTATAATCAACCCTTGTAAGAGTGTAAGCCCCTTATTTGGGCTACCCTGAGGTGTTACCTTGATTGTTCAAAATAAATGTAGCTCCACAACCTTGAAATTCTAAAAAAAGGTATTCGCTAATTTCTAATTTAGCGAATACCTTTTATGGTTTATCTACTCAACTTGTACAGGCAGTATTGATTCAAGGAAACATTCTCCGCTGCTGCCCGTTCGACCAATTGCCGATGTAGGCTACGAGGTACCCGAAGATTAAATTTACCGCTGTACTCATCCTCACCGATCGGCTCAGGGATAACGTCACCATATTCCAGCTTTACTGTCAGATATCCCTCCATAGCTTCCAGTAGACTTTCATACGCTTCGGCAAAGGTATCTCCGTTACTCTGACAACCATCCAGTTCCGCAATAGATGCGAAGAAATAATCACCGCTCTCGTCCTTTACCGGTCTGATTTGTATCGTATACGGGAGGGCCATGTAGTAAGCTAAATCCTTCTTTTGACTATGATTTGCCATTAGTAATTAGGCTAGGATATGATGGGGTTTAAGGAGAGGGGAGCTGTCACTCCCCAATCCGGTCCAGTACGTCTTTGACGTATGCCGCCTTTAGTGGTTGTTCCTTTTTGATAGTAATCAAGTCTCCTGCTTGGTTTCGGAAATGAAAGTGCGAGCCGTTGCTTCTCACTAATCCATAACCGTGATGCCGGAGTACCTTGGCAATTTCATCATATTGGATTCCACTCGGGCGGTATTTCATTTTTTGGACCAATTTTTCTATCCTAGCCATGTCTCACCTCCAAATTTATAGTACTGTATATAGTACTATTTCACAAGATGTTGCTGATACTTAAATATTGATTTAATACATAAAGCTTCAATTAAAATCTGTTGCGTAACGTGCATTAATGGCGCTGAATAGGGGGGATGTTCTTGTTTTCGCACCGTTAAAGTCAAATAGGAAGGGGCTGCTTCTCCGAGGTGTGTGACGGCTTTCGTCCATATAGGTATCAAGAAACGTGCGCAGATAACTTGTAACCAAAGTGATCTTGTTGCCTTAGAGGCAATTGGTGTGCCAACGGCGATTTCGAGGGATGATCTAGAGTGTCGAGCGATAAGAGCGTTAAGGACGGTTCACTCCTCGGTATGGTGACTTCCGATCGTTTCAGGTGTCCAGGCTGACTTTGCTATACGATCAGATGAGCGTCGTAGCGAGTAACCATAAATAGTCGCTTCCTGCTAGTTGGGGCCCGTAGCGGCACACATAATTGTGTTTGAACACTGATGTTTTAAGAAAAGATCTTTATTACAAATTATTTATCGGTCGCTGTAAGCGACGTCTTTTAAATTTCTTCAGAAAATGCGTGCTCGCCGGCTATTTTATCGCCAAGAGCCCTCAGCATTCTAATAGGTGCATCTTACGGACTACCAACGTATTTACTACTGTGCATAGAGTCGAGCGACGTGAGCGTGTAGAGCAGCCTGAGCGGTAACGATAGCTTGAATTTCGTTTTATGTATTGGTAGAGATCGGCGATTCGTTTTCATCGCTTTAGGAGAGTAAAAAATAAACCAGTCATGCAGGTTCGCATACTGGTTTATAGCACGTTAAGTCAAAAGGGGAAGGGCTACAGCAAAATTTTCCTTTCATATATATACAGTGGATCAGGAAAAGGTTTTTCTGGTGAATTATCTTCCAGTCAATCGGCTAACAGACGGAGCTCAATTTCTTTGTAGCCGTTCATCATGAGGAAGACTTTCGCACTCAAATAGGCTGTACTACTCAAGTTGTCGATATTTCATCAAAATTGACACAGAATATGTTTTATAAATGACATAAAATATATGCGAACCACTTAAACCTCACACAAAATGATTTGATTTTATCATATAATTTGATTAATTCCATATGGTATGTGAAATTTTTATATAATATATGATTTATTTCACTACAACATAATATGTTGTGTATTCGATTTACTTTTATCACATTTAATACGACAAAAATTACACATTCCAATAATAAAAAAACACCGAGAGAATATCCCTCGGTGTTTTGGTCAGATCTATTTGTTCAAAAGGTTTAGCATTCTGTCGATCATCACTGCTGCTTCTGCACGAGTGATTTCACGTTTCGGATAGAAGAGGTTGTTTTGACCTTCGACTATCTTATGGGTTTTCAACAGATACACAGAAGTCTTTGCCCACTCTATGATATCTCTATCATCCATGAAGATCTTCTCATTAACGTCTGTGTCTAAGTTGTTTTTCTCCAAGACGTTAGCGATCATCACTGCTGCTTGCTCTCTTGGAATGAATACATCCGGACGATACGTTCCGTCTGTAAATCCTTTAGTTATTCCAGAATCCAACGCTGTCAAGAGTTCTTCAGCGTACCAAGCGTTTTGTTTAAAATCTTTGAACTCTTGTACATAAGAATTAGAATTTGTATAACCTAATGCACGTTTGGCCATAATTGCAAACTCTGCACGAGTGATCTTTTTATTTGGACCAAATGTGCCGTCCGCATAACCTTTCAATACACCAGAAGCAGTCAAGTTCTTGATTGCTTCTTCAGCAAAGTTTCCTGAAATATCAGAGAAGTTTGTTTCTGGTGCTGTTGGAACGGTTACCGTTCCATCGTCCGTGCCTGGAACCACTACAGTTCCTGGTACAGAATCTTTGTCATCTACGGTTGGCTGAGTTGTAGTTCCACCACTCGATGAACCTCCAGTGTTTCCACCACCTGTAACAGGAGGGGAAGGAGGCGTTGTAGGTGTAGTTCCACCAGTCCCTGGATTTGTTGGATCTACAATTGTTCCAGGAACAGTAACACCACTACCATCAGCGGGTGTAATTACACTAACTTCCTCTTTAGCAACTACCTCTTCAGTACCATCGGCTTTAAGGATAACCGCGATGATATCATAGTGATAGTTTTTACCAGGGTCAACACCCGTTTCACTGAATTGCAACATCCCATTTACAGGGGTTTCAATACCTTCGTCTCTAGTCTCACCCGTTGCGCTATTGTAATAAGTTACGTGATACGTACCGTCTCCTACAGGAGTTGCTTTTGTTTGTGGGTTCCGTTCAACATACATTACGGCTCCTTCAACAATTTTATAATTGAAAGTGATTGTACCTTCCATTGGTTTAGATGGTGCAATGACAATGCTTTGTGGAGCTGCAGGCGTTGTAATATCAATCACATTAGAATCCAATGTTCCCCACTGGTTACCCGCAACCACCTTATAAGTGTGTTGCTCTTGTGGTCCCACGTTAGGATCAGTGATTGTATTCAGCGGCCCATGATACACCAGGTTTTCACCATCTTGATACACATCATAATACGTAGCCCCAGCCACAGTCGTCCAACTTAGACCTACTCTGCTATGTTCAACACGGTTTGCTTTGATAACCAAGTTACCCTCAGGTGCTTGGCCCTCAATTGGCTCTGTTGGAATCGTTACAACTTTGACTGCTTCTTTACCTAACACGCCGCCTTTATAAGCAGCTACTTTATAAGTGTAGGTAGCGCCAGGCATAATATCTTCCAAATCTTCATCCCACCATGTGCCCATAGGAACTCCGATAGACATACCATTCCGGGTAATCAAATATTCATCTGCACCTTCTACCGCATCCCAATCAAGGCGGATGTAATTCCACTCCAGATTAGTAATACGAAGATTCACAGGATAAGGCAGTTGATTAACTAGTGTAGTGGCACTTACGGTTGCTTCTTCACTTTTTGCTGTGCCATTACTAGCTACAACTGTGTAATCATAAGTTGTGCCGCTCTCCAATTCCACGTCTGTAAATACAGTTAATGGACCTTGGTAGACAATGGATTGCCCTTGTTTGACGATATACTCAGTGGCGCCTGCAACAGCGTTCCAAGTCAACTTAACATAAGTTGCTTTTGGATTCGCAACCAGATTAGCCGGTTTGTCCAACACTACCGGTATTTTCTTCGTTACGATAAACAGGGTAGCAGGTTCACCCTCAATTTTACCTGTTGAGGACTTAGCTTCTGCGTAAATATAAACGGTGTAGGGACGATCATCACCCAAGCCCTTTGCAGTGAAGAATGTATCTGTTCCTTCGTATACAAAGTTATTATTAATCTTAACCCAGTAACTTGTTGCGCCATCTACTGCATCCCAAGAGATGGATGCCTCGTTATGCGTAGTTTCTGCTTTAGGATTCTTAGCAGCAGGCAGTTTCTTTGGATCTTTTGTTTTAATAGTGAAAAGCTGTGTTCCACTCTCACCAAAAGCATTAATAGCCGTGATTTCAACGCGATATTCAGTTTTTTCTGGAAGGTTGGAATACGTATAAGTCAGGTTAGGACCTCTGTAAACCTCAATTCCATTGATGACTAATTTATACTCTGTAGCACCTGTAGCGGCATCCCAAGTTGTTGTAACTGAGTGCTCGTCCGACACTACTTTGAAGTTCATAGGATTGGATGGGGCTTTAGGAACAGTTACTTTTTCAGTTACTGTCACTAAAACGAAAGGCGAAGACTCACTCGTTTTAACACCGTCAAAAGCTCTGACTGTGTACAGATAAGCCTCACCCTCTACAGCGTTTTTATCCGTGTAAGAAGGGCTGCTAACCGAGCCAACTTCTACTCCATTACGGAATACCTTATAAACCAAGGCGCCGCTTGTTGCATTCCAACTGATCTTAACATTACCCGCTTCTGTGCTATTCACTGTTGGAGTCCCTGGAGCTTCAAACTTAATCTCAGCTTCGGGAGTGGTTGAGGAAGAAATCGCTCTCTCACCATCAACTCCATTTCTAGAGGCAAACACTTCTACAACGTAAGTTGTATTAGGGAGCATATCATGGAAAATTTGTGAAGTACTTTCCGGGCCACCACTATACGCTACTTCTCCGTTGATGACTAAAGTGTACTTGTCTGCTCCCACTACCGGATTCCATGAAGTAACTAATGAATTTTTATTAATTACGTTCGTACCAAAATTGATCGGTGCAGGTAGCTTCGACTGCTCTTCTTTAGTTCTTACATTTAAACGTACCTTATCGCTCTGTGTTCCAATACTGCTATTTGCCCACACTGCAACCGAATAAGAAGTACCAGCAACTCCTGAAGTGTAAGTAAACTTAGGTGATATTCCATTATAGGCCAGAGTACCATTGACAGTTACAGTGTAACTTTTTGCACCTTCAACAGCGTCCCAACTGAGGGCTATACTACTGTCAGTTGTAGTTGCAATAACATTTGAAGGCTTGCTTATAATAGGTCGAGCCGCTTTTGTATACACAGTTAAACTAGGGTTTAGTGTAGGAATCCCCACAGTGTTTTTATGTCCCAAGCCTAGGTTACCTACAGCATTGTACCCCCAGACATAGGCGTTTCCATCCTCATCCACAACTAAGCTAGTTTCTTCCCCCGCAGATACATATACAATATTCTCGGGAATCCTATCCGCCTCTACCAAGAGATTTGTGGCTTGTGTGGTCTCAAGGTTTGTTGTAGATCCTAGTTGTTTATATTGAAAATGATTTTTACCATAAGACAGAACATTTCCGGTTTCTCTAAGGACTAAAAAATGGTCCTTACCCATAGAGACCTGCTTAATATCTGTAGGAGTATTCGTCAGTTCCCTGTAAGTTGGCAGACTATCTGCATTCCTCCAAACAACTAACTTGTCTTGCTCGTTCAGTGCAACAGTGAATTCCCACCCTGACCAGAAATCTTTAAATTTCCCTTGGCCCAGAGAAGTGAATGTTGGAGTATTAGAATTTATGTATCCCAATTCTCCAGACTCTAGCAGAATTAACGTCTTATTAGAAGCAAACTGAGCTTTTTTAACTCTCTCCGGCAACTCTATTTTGGTAGGTGTAGATGTATTGTATTTTGCAGGGTAAACATTGTAGGATAGTGCTCCCCAAAGATACAAGTCCCCGTTCTTTCTCGCTAGGTTACTTCGAGCATATGTTTGTATCTGATCAACATCAGAAAGATCTGTAACTTTTTCTGGGTACTGAACATCATTGTAGCTACTGCCTACTTGAAGTTTGTCAGCACCCCAATAGTAGATCTCTCCAGATGTATCTTGCACATAAGTTGTTTTAGAATCTGAGGTCATTTGAACTATGGGGCGCTTGAGTTTTCCTTCTCCTTCAGGATTTTCGGAAGCTTTATCGTACCCAGCGATAGATCTACCCCAGGAAGCGTAACCACCGGTAGACGTCACCAAGTAACCTCCATCAGAATTTAGCTGGATAAGGTTATCCAATACTCTAGTAGACCCGGTCTCAGCACTTGCTTTACCTCCACCAAACAGCGGCAAACCTCCAACTAACATACTTGCTGATAAAACTACAGACAATACCTTACTAAACTTACCTTTAGGCATATGTAAATCTCCTCGCCATTTTTATTTCTACACCAAACTTATAAAGCTAAACGCATATGGTATTGTCACAAAACTCCTTTCGATCGTAATTTCATTAGGACCATAGGCCCAACAGAATGACAAAAAAAAATAAACTATGTGCATGGAATTAACACATCAATTCATTGACTGACCAACATATTATAATACTTTTCAGGTAAGTAGCCAAGACATTTGTTGAATTTAGTTAATACGACATGCCTACTTTAAGTTCATCGATCAAGCTAAAGTCCTATGGTCTTGAGACCTAATTTCTTTACATCTAGTTCTTGATATTAAAAAGAACCGCTCACAGAAAAATCAGTGAACGGTTCTCGATAGGGTGGGAGAGAGGATCAGCTAGTCCGTGTTATCTCGACTGGCTTTTTTTGAATTTACAATGGGTCTTCGTCCAGAGTCAGTTTGAAGGATTCGATCTCATGAATATCAATGTGATTCATGATTAGAAAAGCATTTATGTTTTCACCTGGAATAGCGACAATAATTTCTTCGTCTGGAACACCTTTGAGTGACGTATCCGCTGCACGGATATCGGATGCTGTCGCATAATCGGTATACTCGTCAAACAACTGATAGATGTTGAACTGACCTTCCGTTTCAGTTTTTGTAACAATGTACGTATTTTCATTTTTATAGCCTTTGTGAATCAGAGGATAAGAAATAGGTTCCATTTGGTATATGTTCTCCTTTCGGCGTCAGCCGAGTGTATTCGCCGAATGAATGGGCGTGTTTTAGCAGGGGAGGTTTGTAACCTTCAGGTGTAGTAACTGAAATTACTTGAATATATTGTAATCGTAAAAAAGAAAAGCCAGAAAGGCAAGTGTATTGTTTAGCGAGGACCTTTACCTAAGGTTGAATGGAATATCAAAGAAACTCCAAAACGTTTAAAAGTCGTGAAGTTTGCTTTAAAGAATGTTCTGTCTGATTTTTATTGCATGTCTGATCGTTTGAGGGAGAATACCGTGTACTACTCGATACAAGAGCGCAGCATTAGAAGGAGTTCTTTTAAAGTATTTCTTAAAGAAGTACTTCTTTGTGTTAAAAATTTTAACTAGGGGGGTTGAAATTTTTAACCAAATGAATTCGGTTTTTGTTTAGTTAAAAATTTTAACCAAACGATTTCTGTGGATAACTAGTGTTAAAAATTTTAACCAAACGGAATTCCTTACGTTAAATTTTTTAACCAAAGCTTATGTTAAAATTTTTAACCAAGTAAAAACTATCCACAGATTTGTTATGTTAAATTTTTTAACATAACAAAAATATAGAAGAATACGAGGAAGATAAATGTAGAAAATAAAAAAAAGCGGGAATATTGCTCCCGCTTTCTTGTTATAACATGATTTGATCTGCTGTTTTGATGATGATGGGACGTTTCATTCCGGAGTATAGCGTGATGGCATGTTCTATTAAATCCATGTAACTTCTGTTCAGCCAGTCTCTCGCAAGCTCGTGACTGGTGACGATGATGATCTTACCTTCTCGAATAAGTAGATAGGTTTCTCCGAACCATGTTTGATAAGACGGTAAAGTAATCTTTGTCTTAATGAACGAGCAAACTTCTTCCCACAGACGAGTTTCTTCGACGGTCCGAGTTTCTTTTGCCTCTTCACTTTTTCTCTCTATGTATTCTTTGATACCAGATCCAATTACAGCGGGATGGGGTTTGCGTTCGAAACCTTGATTCTCGATCATTGCAACCGGAGATACTTCTGGAACGCTTTCTGCAAGTTCTATGTCGTATGACTCACTCAAACTTAAAATATAAGCATTGTGACTTTCCCGAATAGAATCGGGTAACTGCGCAACCAAATCTTCACTGAGCAGTGGTATACTTGCTCTTACTTTGACTCGCGTGGCATCATTCATGCCGGATTTCTTTTTACTTTCTGCCCAAAACCGCATTACAAAGGCGTGTGATTCCAAGATGTCCAGGTACTTCGTAAGTGTCTGACGGCTGATGCCCATCATTTCAGCCATGTTATCGATTGATCGAAACGGCATGTCGTTGTTGATACACATACGATGATAATTGATGTATACCATTGTAGCTTGAAACCCGAGTATGGGTTGCCAATAATCTAAGATATAATTCTCGATAATTGTTTTATTACCGGATCTTGCGATTAAAGATTTTCCGAATCCTTCCAGATTGAATGCAGCAACTTCGCTTGCAGTGAAATAGATTTTTTTGTTTACTGTCACGAGATCCTCAATCGTTTGATCCTCGCGTTTTCTCGTACGAGACACCTTTTCTGCCGTAGCTACATAACGGAAATAGGTGACATTTTCATTGCTGTGTTGTTTCACGGAAATGCCCTCCCAAATTGACAAAGGGGCGATTTATCCGCTATACTTACCGTAACTATATTACTGAATGAATATGTTCTCCCTTCCTTTGGATTTAGTCGTCTTTAAGGTTGGTGAGCATAGCGATTATCATCGCCGGAGCCACTCCCTATTGCGAAGGGGAGTGGCTCTTTCCTTATTGTTCATCATATTACCACAGTTTCTAACATTTGCGAACTCAACTTATTAATACCAAGCTTTGGATAACTTTTACGCAAAGTAATCATTCACAATAGGTCAGAATCCCTATTTTATATTATCGGAATTAGATCTCATTTTTGTTAAATAATATTATACAACGACAATCTGTTTCTTGAATTACATATAAAAAGCCCATACGGACTCCGTATGGGCTTTTTATATATTTATAGATTAGAATAAGTTTGAATATTGATTAAATGATTATAAAACAATTGATCCAACAACGTTTTTAACGAAATTTATGTTGCGATTCAGTGTATATTTGTTATACTTGAGGATAGACATCAACCGATTAACGATGGATCAGACGGTGAAAGGATTATAAGGGAAATGACAAAAAATACGTATACGGAACAGGATTATTTAAGAGACACTCATGCGCATATTGCAAATGTACAGGGACATATGCAAACATTTGCCACTCTACTGAATTCGCGATCCGTCGATCATGACAAATCCAAACTTGAAGAACCGGAAAAAAGCATTCTGCACCAGAATACAGCAGAGTATAAACGATATAAGTTCGGTAGTACCGAGTACGAAGCGCATTTGAAAAAGGTAAAAATTGCGCTTGATCATCACTACACGATGAATTCGCATCACCCGCAACATTACGAAAACGGTGTTGCTGGGATGGACCTACTAGATATCGTTGAAATGTTTTGTGATTGGCTTGCGGCATGCCGGGAACACGGGGACGGTGATATTGTTCATTCTATATTGGAGAATAAGAAGCGCTTCGGTTATTCAGACGAATTAGTTCAGATATTGATCAATACGACAGCACATTTTGATACATAGATCAGAAGAGATCATAAAGAAGATATGTAGGATCACAGGCCCGAAGTAATACATGCAAAAAAATGATCGAGAATTTATTCTTCATGTAGCAAGGTGAAAAAGAGATACAAACGAATTATAAACACGCCGAGAATCAGGGCGTGTTTTTCTACATCCAAGTATTTTTTCACTGTATGAAGTATGTAATATAGTCACAAATTTTATGATTTAAAGTATATATATTGTATGACAACGCAAATATTGTGATATTTATACGCATATAATGATTAAATAATTACATATTTTATATAATATTTACTTAAAACAGCAAAATAATATGATTATTTATGAGAATTAAGCATATAATTTACGCATTACTTGCTCCGACGCAAGTATAATGATACAATTTTCAAGCAGTCAGTAAGAGTCTGTGAAAGTATATAGTTGATGTCGATTTTGAATTCTTACATATGAACAGGGGAGACGAAAAATGAACTCGTACTTCGGCTCTGCCTCTACTTGGAGCGATTGTTATTAATGGTTGATTCTATTTCAGTTGATTTGTTACAACAACAAAATATGAGTCGATTTGAAGTGAATAACGGATGTTATTTTTTGAATGGCCGAGAAGTTTCAGCAGATGAAGCAATTACTTCATTGGTACGCAGCGTACAAACTCTTGGAGATATGGTTCAGAGTCAGGTTGATGTAACTTGCGGGGACGCATACGCAAATAGACAATTGATTGAATGGCTCCTGAATAAAAGTGGTGTGACTTGCTATCAAATTAGCAAAAAATCCAAAATCTCAGAGGCTACTCTTTCCCGAATAACAAGTGGAGAGACGTCTATGCAGGCTATACGCTTCGAAACTGCCATCAAGTTGACTGATTACGCCAAAAAGATTTATGAAGAACGAATGGGTTCTGGTAAGGCGACTTTTGAGAAAGGAAGGGATTATTAATGAGCGAGAAACGCAAACGTATTACGTTCTGGGAATCAGAGTCTGAAGTAATTAGAGAATGGTGCAAGGCTCAAACCAATTTAGGAACGAGTTTTGACCTTATTATTGCAGATGCGATAAAGGCCTATGGAAAAGGTGATGTAATTAAAGCTCATCTGAATCAACGTATGTTGGACATGCAGTCAGAGGGTCAGTCACAGTACCAGCCTTCACAACATGTATCACCTCGGTCAGAAGCGACTTCGACATCTTCTGCTACGGTCCCATCTGAACCGAGAACTCAACAACCACCTCATGATAGTACTCCCACTGGAAATAGGTTCCGTGAGGAAACAACATCAGGATCAAGAGATCAAGGAGATTCTTCTGATCTAGGTGGAATCGGCGATATGATTCGGAGAGAAGCGACTTCAGGATCAAGAGATCAAGGAGATTCTTCAGATACAGGTGGAATTGGCGATATGATCCGGAGAGAAGCGACTTCAGGATCAAGAGATCAGGGGGATTCTTCTGATGTAGGAGGAATCGGTGATATGATTCGACGCGAAGCTACAGGTTCGTCGTCACAGCCTCAGACAAAAGAATCTTATAACCCCAATCGCGAAGAACAAGAGTCCTCCTCGTCCGATAATAATCTTAATATTTTCCTTGGAGACTCGGATAGTCGTTTGATTTGATAACTTTTACTGAGCTGCCAATCGGTAACATAGACTAGTGGCTCATCTTTTTATAAATGGTGAAAAACGTAATAAAGGGAGAAGATAAGACTATGGCGAAAGCTATTTTGCAAGCGAAAAAAGCAGGGCTTGATCTGGGTAACGGTTATGTTAAAGCCAATATTAATGGAGCTCTCCGGGTCTTCCCGAGTGTTACCGTTAAGCAGTTTAACCGGGATGCCTCTCCTGTTGGCACAGATGATATGGACCATTTTATGAATGATATTATCAATCAAATGGATTTGAGTTTTGTCAGTCCGCTTGTCAAGTCAACAGAGCGTCGTTTATTCGGTGAACGTGCGCTTAAATCAGGTATGAGTGTTGAGGAATTTGATGTATTCGCTAACGTGGGAAAATCAGAAGTTGACTTGTCCGGGGTTCTTGGACTGGGCACGATTGCAGCTGATAGTCTGTACAATCATTACACAACTACAGGTAATTTGCCGGAAGGTGGGGTATTGCACGTTCGAGTTGATCTTGCTACTGCATTGCCGATCGACGAACATAAACGCCGTGCGAAATTCTATCGGGATCTGTACCTGAACAATGGAGCATCACACATTGTCACTTTCCATAATTTTGAGAATCAAATTCGAGTTGAAATTATCTTTGATTATGTGATGGTTGTGAATGAAGGTGAATCCGCACAATACGGACTCATGCTTGCGAAAGACGAAGTACTAGAAATGATTCGTAAAGAAGCCGTTAAACGTTTCCCAGGTGGTGAGTTGGATGGGATCACGGGGAAAGAACTCGTTAATGCTGAAAATACACTTGGTATAGACATTGGAGAAGGAACGATTGACTGGGCCGTTTTCTCGAACGGTAGATTTAATCCAGATGCCAGCTCGACCCTCAAACAGGGTTACGGTGCAGTCCTCGAAGAAACGCTCTCTATCTTGCAAGACGAGGGGAATGCGTATCGTTCACGGAAAGAGGTAGCGGAGTTCCTTCACAAGAAGCCATCACGTTTTATGGAAAAGAAATGGGATAAGGTTAATAATATCAATCAAACTCAAGAAGATCGCTTTGCAGATTCAATTTCAGGTGAAGTGAGCAAAGTATTCAACAAAGTGTCCGGATTCATTGAAGTCATTTTTGTTTTCGGTGGCGGAGCAACCCCGCTCGAATGGACTCTATTCCCGAAACTGCAAGCCCGTGTTGCTGAGTTCGGGAAGGACAACCTATTGCCGATCGTGTATCTGGATAGTGCGTTCTCCAGATTCTTAAACGTTCAGGGTTTGTACCAGGTATCGCTTCGCCTACGTCCGAACCGTAAAGACGCTTCGTAGGTTCCTGGGCAAAATAAGATACAATCCATTCAAAAGAAAGGAGTACGCGGATTGATCGCGGGCTCCTTTTCTATTTTGGTTCTAAGAACAAATTTCTGATAAAAAGGGGGACTTAATATGCCACCGAATCTACCACCGTCACAGCACGATCGACCTCAGCGTCAATTCCGCAGCACACGCGTGCGCTATGATGAACAAAAGATCGTGCATGAACGTGAGAGCGCGGGGCAGACGATGTCCAAGCAACCCAAAGAAAAAGCTGCGGCAGTTAAAAATGATACCACCAACGGTATACTCATGTTGTTTTTAATTCTTACCTTGTCACTTGTTAGTTTTGCACTGATTAGACAATACCACGTATCTGAGCCTGATCTAGTACCCGCACAGCAGACGGTGTCGCCGGGCTTGCCGGTGGCCATACCGGGTGAAGATTAATCCTCTACATACCGTTAGTGATGTACATATCTTCTCGTTACAGTTTGATAGTTTTGAAAGGTTGAAGAATTTTTAGTATGGAGCTCCGATGTACCGTATGCGCAAATAAAAAAAGCCAAACTCCTTAAGGAGTTAGGCTTTTTTGGTGGTATCCAATTAGTGTGTAACTTCGGCTTGGAAGTCATCTTTGTACGACTTATCGGCATTGTAGAATACAATGTCACCATCTTTCAAAGTGAATGTCCGACCCCAGGAGTCCTGCACGCTGCGGTTGTAACCTTCCATCGTCCACTGATTCATCAGTGGGGCGTTGATGTACTGCAGGTGAGGCTGGCTGAGGTTGCCGTTTTTAATGCTTTCGATGTTAAAGTTCAGTACGATGTATCCGTCTTTCAGGAAGATCGGATCACGCTTGGTCAGGGCTCCGTTCGTACGACTATATTCGGCCAAGTTCGTTCCGGATTTGACGACGTATGGCTCACCTGGTAAGGAATACTGCCCGTACCATTTTTGAATGGCGGCGTTTGCCCTCGCGTTATCCACTGAACCTGGTAAGTTTGCTTTCGGTCCGATGAACGTCCGGATCTGTTCCGGAAGAAGCATCAGGTTGAATCCGCCAACCGGCGTTTTCTCCTTGGTGAAGCGGCGGATGTAGTCCGCGATGAACAGATCGCGGCTCACGCCGTTCATTTCGGCGAAAGTATAATAGTTGTCGTACTTATACCGAGCTGTGTCGGTTAGTTCTTCTTCTGGTACGTTCCGTAGCCTGTCGTTCAAGATAACAAATCGTTTTTCGGTATCTTCAGGCGAACCGACTTTGATAAACGTCCGATGATCATCATTGTAGTAGAGATCGACGGGCGTTTTTGTTTTTCCATCGCGAGTGACGAACGTGAAGCTTGGTGTGATGCGGATACCATCCTGCTTGCTGAACATATTACCTTTTGTCTTAAGATCAAATTTGACGTGATAACCGGTCTTAACGCTCACGTTTTTTGTTCCTTCTAGCGGGTTTTTCCCCGGTAGAATGGGTAGCGTGAACGGCTGTCTGTTACCGCGCGCAGCCCCATCGATACCGAGTAGGCCGGTCCAGTAGCTATTACCAGTAGGCGTAAGGCTACCTGCTTGCGTACGGAAGACCATTTCCCAGTTATAGTCTGCGATGTCCGTGATGTGGAAATCATACAGACGACCGATGACTTCAACGTTGACGGTATCTGACGCTACATGGTTGATCAGATCAAAGTTAGCGTCCTGCTGCGTTGGCCTCACGTCTGGTGCATTTTCCGCGATATTACGGTAATGGACGATGTAGTCGCCTTCATCAACCCATACGGGCAGGAAGAACTCGGTTGTGAGTTGCGGTACGGGAATATTGATCCAGGTGTTTTTCGGATAAAACGTCGACTTGTCTCCGGAGTAGACATCGAACGGGAAGTAGACTTCTTTGCTCTTGAAATACTTCGCGTAATCGCGATTTCCGTATCCCGGATAGTTTAGATGCTGTCCGTTCGTCGGTATCGTCACGGTAAATGGACGATCGAGGATGAAGGCCATCCGACTGTAGTTCGGTGTCGTCTTCTGGTTATGAGCCTGATCGTCAGATGCCGATGAGTAGTTCACAACGGGCGTATGCACCGTTACAGGGTTGATCCCACCTATTGGGTAGGTATCGCCCGGAGCGGCGTTATAATTGGCGCTGAGTGGCTTATACGTTATGGTCCCGCTACTTGCCTGGCTCTGCTTATTAATCTTAGAGTTCGGAATCATGTTTCCCGGGCTGTAAAGGACATCTCGACTGATCGTCGTTGGGTCCGGTACTCTTGTTGGGTCTTGCGTTTTTTTGTCTACGACGCTGCCGTTCATGAGTGTTTGGCCATTAAATACAACAGTGTCGTTATTAACTTTGACCTGAGCAATTTTGCTTTCGGTTAAAGCTTGTAACTCTGTGCTTTCCCCAGGCGGTATAGATGGCATTGTTGTTCCACCAGGTACGGTTTTATGTGGAGCAGAATAATTGCCGGGACCCGGGTCTGGAACGTATTTACCTTCTCGGGTAAGCGAGACGATAGGAGGGACGTAGCCAGCTGGATGAATCGTGATCTTTTCCCCGTTAAATGCGTAGTTTTTTAATTCGGCACTGTCAATTGAGTAGACACCTAGTTTATCTACAACCCAATAGGATAATGTACGTTCAACATGGATTGGATAGTCTTTGCTGTCTGGTGCTGATTGAGGATCGGGCAATCTACCATTTCCATTTGGATTGGGTTTTCCGGGGTCCCATGTTAGTGTATAATCCCGCGAGACGGTTAAGTCATACTTGCACACTCCGACTTTTTCTTGGAATTTATATTGATGTAGATAGTTATTCGCTAGAACGTTACCATACAAGCTCTCTGAAGTTGGTATGCCTAGTAGAACGTCAAACATTTCACGGTCACGCTGATCTGCTTTGATTACGGCGCTTGCGTTTGGATTCATTTTTTCTCCTTCAATAACGCGGCCGTCTGTGATCGTGCAACTACTCCCCGGTGGATCGGGATTCGTCACACCATTATCGGTGAAGATTTCATAATGATCCGGATATTGATATGAGAATGACGAGTATGTGTAATTGTAAGCGGCGTAGTAATAAACCATGGCTTGTGCTTTTTTGTTGTTGACGTTGTATTCAACCATATCTGCAGTATTATTTTGCCTAATATAATATTTATATCCAGCCCGATAATGATTCTGGTTAAATGTAATTGTTGCAAAATCGAGACTTCGGGTTGGCCCGTCTATTGCACCTTTTTCTAGTCCAGCTAAGATCTGTATAATTTCAGTTGAAGTATCAGATCTCCCTGTTATACTTAGATTCCCTGTTTCTACATCTTGTTGCCTATCATCGGTTACTCGTTCTGTTGATGGAGTGGTAGGGTTTTGTCCGTGAATGATATTGGATCGGTCATCGATAAACGAAGTTTCAAATGAAAGCCTTGCACCGTCGATGTCACCATAAAAGGCCTTTGTTCGGGCGTATTTAACAGTCATTTGAATTTTTTTTCCCGGAAATTTCCGGTAATCTACGCCATTAATATCTTCCGTAGTAACTTCCTCGTCGGAGATTGTACCTAATGTTCTCCAAGTGTCACCTTCACCTGAAGCGTACCAATTCCTGTATTCCCCAGTCTCACCACGACTCCAGGCAAAATAGGAACCGGCAGATCCGTTTTCTTTGGATGTGACCTCGTGTTTTTTTCCGTTAAATGAAATTGTTTGATTGAAGGTCTGAGCATTGACGTCAATGCTCCTGACTTCCTGATCTCCTCTATAGAATACAATTTTCTGTATTTTATTATTTGCTCCAGCGTCTTCAGAAATGGTAGTGGTGGCCGTTGGGTTTTTTGAGAAAACCCAAGCTTCTCTTTGAGGGTGTTTTTTTACACCAGTCGCACTAGCATAAGGTACTTCTTTTTTTACCGAAGCAGCTTCAGACTTTCCCGCTAATGGAAAAAAAACACCCAGCATACTGCTCGATAGGAGCAGTATGCTGAGCCCGACAAACAATAGGCGTCGTCGGTTTTTTTTCATTATTGGTTTCCTTGGAGACGTAACGGAATGCTTTCACTAAACAGAGATCCACCTGCTGGTGTTTGAAGTCTAATTACCAAGTCGGTTTGTTGTATAGTTCCAGTTTTCGGAATCATGACGGCAGGTATATCAGTCCGCGTATTGCGATAAACGCGCGAAGTTGTATTTAGCACCCCTTTCTCGGTATATGCATCGAAATCAGGACTTTCAAATCCATCGACCCGGAATTTCAGATAATCATAAGTGTTATATTTCTTAGGATCTTTGTTAAATACCGTTTTACCTTTGAAATACAGGACGTAACTGTTCTTCTGATCTTTGACCATCAAGTTATTGACATCAGGTCGGTTATTGAACCATTTGAGCGTATTGATTGGCGCAATCAACCCAAGATTTGGATCGTTAGGGTCAGCAAGATCAATCGCGATAAGAGCCTCCAGCTTACCTTGATACAGTCCATCTTTCGATGTGATTGTCATTTTACTCTCATCCCACATATCCTCGATCGACGCCTTGCCAGCACGTTTCCAATCGGATTCCGGAGTAACCCACATCTCTGGCATCACCGTGAAGATATTGGTACCATGCCAAGCGATCTCAGCGTTACCAACAGCATATTTATCGGTGTCCAGGTAAGTGCCCGTGTTTTTAGTAAGGATACGCTCGATCAGAACAACAGCCTGAGCACGTGTGGTCAGTCCTTTTGGAGCAAGCTGTCCTTTACCAACACCTTGGATCAGACCCGCTTTCGTTGCTAAGTACATCCATTTGTCATCCTCTTTTGTCGTTTCACCAATCGAACGAGCTGCCATACGCGCCATTTCATCACGCGTCATAACTTTGTTCCATCCAGCGTCGTTGTTTGAAAAATCGGCACTCGCATACAATCCAGCTTTGGTCGCCGAATTCACGTATGGAACGTACCATTTGCCAGAAGCGTTTTGTACATCAAGTTCCATAGCAGCAACGACCATTTTGGCGAATTCAGCGCGCGTGACGCTAACATCGGGTTTAAATGTTCCGTTTGTGTAACCATCGATGTAGCCTTTCGATACAGCCTGTTGAACAGCACTGTAAGCCCAGTGACTCGATTTAACGTCAGTGAATTGCAAGGATGCTGCTGAAGCTACTGTAGCGGCTTGAACGTGTTGTACGGTGCTACCCAGCACGCCTACAGTAAGCACTGCTGCCAGCGCAATGCCGGCAATTTTAGTGAATTGTTTTCTCATGGGAATCTCTCCTTTTATTCGGTTCTCTTGGTTTGGTAGAATACCTACTTTGATTCTTTAATCGGTTGCATCTGACTAGATGCAACTTGTTTTTTCTGGATTGGGTAGGATACCTACTTTGAACCTTTAATCGGTTGCATCTGCAGATGCAACTTGTTTTTCTTGAGTGGGTAGAATGCCTACTTAATCCCTTAATCGGTTGCATCTGCAGATGCAACTTGTTTGTCCTGGAACTTTACAGTAGGAGAAAAACACACTCTATTTATTTATCGTCATCATAGGCTAAAGCGCTTTGCTTCTCTATTTCGTAAGAGGGAAATATCCATACCTTGCTGCATCTTTTTCATTCTCAAATCGCTCTTCTACGCGTCCTGGCAGCTTCGATGCGTCACGATCGTAATATTTGATCCCGGTTCTCGGGTCGGTCGTGGCATACAGTGTTTTTTTCTTTTGTAGCCGGCCGCCACCGAAGGCGTAGTTGTTATACTCCTGATCACCGACTGGGATGCCTTGTACGAAGGCAACGATCCCAATATCATCAATCCCATTATCCCATTCTTCTTGGGAAATCTGCGGCAGCGTGAAGATGTAATCGACCCCGTAGCGTGTTGCGTATTGATTATGCCGGTTAATTACGTAGGCTAGATCATTTTGAATACCACTGATAATGCTCTGCCTGCGTACGCTCTCGAATGTTTGTGGATCTTTCAGTAACGTAATTTGGGTTTGGCTTGCGACTTCATGTCGCTTTCCTTGAACCCAGCGATCCGTGCCTTTGTTATAACTTTTCACGAAGTCATCGAGGGAAAACTGTACGATGTTCCCTTGTGCATCTGAATAGGAGTACGGTTTCTTCGGCGACCAAACAGGGCGGAGCTGAGTCTGACCTTTGGTATCTACAAATGATTCGGTGGAATACACGTAATATCCATCATAGTCGACCACCAGGATTGCTGGAATGTATCCTGCAAGATTTCCGACGGCAACGGCATCACCATTAACTCCAAAGTTTAAAGCAAGTGTACGGTAAAAGGTTTCGACTGCTCGTTCTTTGTTGGCCCGGAAGAACTTCTTCGAGCCATACCCGGGCTCATAATCCTGATCGACGGTATCATTCATTACATTCGCTGCATCCTGGACTGCTGTTTTCATCACGACGTCGTATCGATTAGTGAGTTGAATAGCTCGTTCAAGGTCATTCAACCGCATCGATGTGATTTGAAATAAAGGAAAAAAGATCATAACGAAAATAATCGCGAAGCTAATAATCTTCATTTAGAACCATTCCTTTATAGTTCATTAAAACAGTCGCGGATTGCCCTGTGTTATCGTTCATGAGAAAGTCCCAGAGCTGGGTAGCGGCTGTCCGATTGATATTGGTTAGATTGATACCGATATAGTCGCCAACCTGCATGGTGTAACGCCGAGACGTATCGTCGTTTGGCAACGTGTTATTAGGAAACATGACGGGCATGATTTGATCGTTGTAATAGGCGGTGTAATAGGTCGTGAAATCGCCTTTGAAAGTTGCCGGATCGGCTGGATCGCTGTAATTCGGACTGATGAGCTTATGCAAGTGTTCTAGCTTTATATCGTATTGGTTGCCGGTTGCGGCAAGTTGACTGCTAAAATCGGTCCACATTTGTGGTGTGATATAGCCTTTAGTTCGTGCGCTGTCAATAAATTGAGTAGAAGCACTTTGCACGATCGTATTGGCAATCTTGTCCTGGCTACGGGCCTGTTCATAGAGTGGATACATAAAGAGTAGTAGAACGGCCAGTAGGGCGGCAAATATGCCGGTTACGTATTTCATAGGGTCGACTCCTTTGATCCTTACAGGCTGGTAAATGAAACCTTAAGTAGATAGCCTGACTCGTCGCGGCTGTAAATGGCTTTGTATTTCTGACTCAAATTGATAGCGGCAGGATTGAACGAGGTGTACGTATCGAGTCTGCTGTACATGACTCCGTTAACTTCGATATCGATGTCTCGTTCTTCAGTGCGAATCAGATTGACGATCGCGGCGCCCATATAGATTTCTTGGCCAGGCGTGTCCAGTTTAGCTTTGACCTGTCTGTCGTTATCCGCATTCAGTTTATAGGCAATTTCGGTACCGTCGTTAATCGCGGCAACAACATTCACCGCGTTGGTGGACGCTCCAAGAAACAGAAAAAATATGGCGGCAAGTAACATAAAACTGCGCGCATTCTTGTCCATTTGTAGTCTCCTTACAATATGGCTTTAAGAGAGAATCGCTCCCCCGGATGATTTCGGGGAAGCGACGGGGGAGGTTTTCTTATTTAGTTTGTTTGAATATAATACCGCGGACCATATTGTTTTCGTCGCGTACGATAGAGGATTTGAATTTACCTGACGGGTTGATGAAGTTGTTATTTGATTCATCGAGAGCAGGCCCTAAGTCTGTATTTTTAACTGTGCCGGTGATTACACCATCCGTTTGGTTGAACGTGCTACCATAATAAGTCGCTCCGGCTTTACCCGTTAGGACGTAGACGCCAAACTGATCTTCATTGTTAAATTGTCTCACAGCATTCATGACTTGGCTTCCGGAAAGGGTTGTGTTCTCGTAGATCGTGAAACGTGTCTGCGAAAGTTGCGTTTGAATCGTTGAAAATTGTGTTTGACCTTCTTTTGCTGCATCCTGCGACGAAATGAAAATGACAACGACTGTTGTGATCAGAGCGAGTGTTAAGAAAATACCGGCTGCTAGTTTTAGTCCATCTGTTGCATTACTTCCCATAGTGAATAGTCTCCTTTAAATTCGGTTTTAGAGTTGGCTGATTTGCTTGATCAAGTCTTTCATTTGAGTAAATGACGAGTAGAGGAAAGGCAATATTATGTAAGCAACAAGCATGAACCCAGCGGGTGCGAACCCGATATCTTTACCCCAATTAGCTTTACTTTCAATTAAGCGGTTCATGGTTTCATTTTTTTGCTCTCGGTAGTACTCTTGCTCCATTTCTAAATCGTCGAAAGCTTCTTGAATTGAAATACGTTCTACGCTGTTTTCCAGACGTTCTACAAGTCGTACGAACTCAGGGTAAGGGGCGTCTTCTTTAAGCCTTTGAATTGCAAAGGTGGCGCCGCTGTCGTAATCACTTAAACACCGCTGTAAGGCAGGTTTGAAGATCGTACTGAATCGTTCTAACCATTCCAGGATCGTTTGAACGTCGATCCGGTCCAGTTGGCTCAAAATTGAGATCAACATCCGGAACTGTTCAACTTCGTTTTGCATATCGACTCTGCGGATTTTCCGTTGGAACAGCATCATCCAAATTGGAGCATAGTAAGTAATAATTCCGAGTGCGAGCGCAATTATAAGCTCGTACCATTTAAAATACTCATTATCCAGTTGCTCTATTTTTGCTATGATTCGATCCACATCCTGGTTGATTTGCACGGCGCTCGTGGTCCCGCTGATCATGACTTCAACTTCTTGTCTGACGCGTTCTTTGAGCGCATCATCTCCTCCTTTCAAGCTTTCCATGACGCGTCGATCGAATTCGGTCTGTGCAATCGATTGGTCCTTGTCTTCTTGAGACATTTGGCCGATCATGAGTCCACCATTGTTATACGTTGGTGCATACAAAACTTGGCGTGTCTGGTTGATGTGTAGTCCAACCGATACGGCAATCGCGAATAGCACAGTGCTGACACCGAGCAGAAGACGTCGGAGCGTCAACCATTCGATCCGTAGGGGCGAATTCGAATCCTTAATGAGCATCACGGTGTTGTAGTATTTTCTCGTGTGCCGAGCTGGGACAAATCGATCCACCATAAATTTGATGTATTTTTTTTCATATACCTTCTTCTCCCAGCGTTTGCGCGAAGGTTTAGGGATATATTTTGATTCTTCAGTTTCGGCCAACTTGCGAATGAGTAGGTAGGCTACAACGGATACCGCGTACATCATGAGCTGCATAATGTATCCGATTCGTCCACTATAAAAAGCACTCATACCAGGGAAATAAGTCTCAGCCCAACTTTGAATCGGAAAGGAAAGCAAGATCGGTGTCAAAGCAATGATCGTTAAGCTATTGAGTTGATAGCTGAGCCGATTCTGCCGCAGGATGTCAAAATTGATTTCCTGTACGAATTTTTTTATAGCTCCAAGATATAGAGAACCTCTTCCAGTGTTTTTATCCCCGTATTCCCGAATGATGTGGGTGATGCCCGTAAAGACTTTCAGATACCGGTTTGGTGCGACTTCATAATAGGCATTGAGCGCCTTTTCCGGATTTCTTGCTGTGAGTACGCGGTGAATACGTTCCCCATGAAGTTTCATATCATGAGCTGCAATCTGAGACGCTTGGTAAATCGATTCATCAATCATTTTAGTCGATTGGTATTGATGGCGATTATCTTCTAAAAAGTCACGAAAATCGCGTTGTAGCTGCCGTTCGATCCGATGAACGAACATATCAATTAGCATACCGTTCAAAACGATACAACCAATGATACCGAGCATGATCATTAGTAAACTTTTTCCTAACAGGGCGAAAGCCAAGATGAGGAAGAAGGTAATCAGCAGGGTCATGTACGTGATACGCATCGTTTCTTTTCGAAGTGTGAATTCATTGTACGGATTCACGACGGCTAGTCGTTGGCGGATACGTCGTACCTGGGTACCGAAGATTGGAATCCGCGTCGAGCGTACATACGACTTTTGATAGAATTGGACAAGCTTTGGGTTTTCCTTGCGCGTACCGCTTCGCTTTTGAGCCATCCATTGTCCAGCATTCATTCGGCCGATCTGATTTTTATTTTTACGTTTCTTCAGTGCAAAGATGAGCATAATGACGCCGAAAGCAACGACGTACCCAACAATAGAGAGCCAGAGAATCGTTGTTAAGTTCATGAGGCTGCTGGCCCCCAATACTTGTCGAGGAAAGCTCGAAACGCTTTAGCGTCTTCGGTCGTCATGTTTTTCGCCATCATTTCCACTTTTCTCGTTGACGGACGATTGACGGGAATATAGACACCGTCTTTATATTCAATGATGTTTTTTGCTTCCCACGGACTACTGGTCATTTTTTTGTAGTAGCTGAGGTTTGCAAGAGCAAGCGTTTTAAGATCCATGTTTTCTTGTTCTATCTTTTTCTCTAGTTCTGTAAATCGGTTACCGTCCTGATCGAGAACTACACATTCCGTGATTCGTTCGATGTAACGAGTACCGTTTTGCTCTTTCTCCAGATGGACATCAAAGCTGATGACATTAGCAACTTGTTCTTCAGCGATTCGTTCGTTTTGGAATGTACCCGTTTTAAGCAGTGAGTTTCTCAGTGACCAGATCAGATCTCGCATCGTTTTGGCGTGATGACTGAAAATCGTGAATTTACTTGCGACCTGAGCCATCTGAACGAGCCATGCCGCAACTGGATCTGTAGCGACCTCACCTAGGATATTAACCGTTCCGTCTGTTTTTTTCTGAACGTCCAGACCTTCTTGACCTGTGATCTTTTCAGTCTCTCGGAAAGCAAGCGTATTCCGCTCAGGATACAGACGGCGAAGGTGAAGCTCGAAGGCGAGTTCTTGAATCCGCAGGTTGTACATTCCGTAGATCGATTTGATAATCGCCATCAGCAGAGTTGTTTTACCTGAACCTTGTTCTCCAGTTACAGCAGTAACCTGGGCACCTTTCATCAAGAAGTCGAGCATTTTCATCACCATATCGGCGTTTTTCACGCGGTCAGCAGACAACAGGCGGTCGAGAACTAGATTCGGAAGGTCAAACTTCCGTATAAAGAACGCCCAGCTTTCGGCAAACGGTGGACGAACGACGACGACGCGTGAGCCATCTTGCATCTCGTTAACGATGAATGACTTAGCTTCGGAGAGTTGTCCGGGATTACCGTACTTGTATACGTTTTGGCAAACACGTCTGAGTTCAAGGTCAGAACCAAAACTCAGGAACGAGAGGTGGATGGACTTACCTCTATAGAATATCCAGACGCTATCGTATCCGAACGGGATCTCGCCGCGCATACCTTGCATCATGTCAATTTCGTGTTCAACCGTATTCATGTTAACCGGAAGTCCGGATACACCACCCGATACACCGTCGATCGTTTGATCTCGAATCTCGTCGATAGGTCCAAACCCTTTATACAGTTGATAAACACGCTGAACAATGATGTGGAATTTGTCTTCGAAAGAGAGTTTTGGGCTCTCTTTTTTATAAATGTCTCGCATTTCCTCACCCGTGATGACATAGGACTGGGTTTGTCCGTTTTCGATCACTCGTTTGAGTCTCGCAAGATCATAGGCTTCGATTAGCTTACTGAGTGCGTTAAAGCCATGCTCTTGTTTGTACAGATAGAGCAGGATTTCAAACTTGTCTTGATCGGTGAGCAAGTCCTCGTCGTTGAACGGTATAATCTGATTGATATTTTGTTCGGTAATTCCGTAATTTCGAGACAAGATATCGTTAATGAATTCCTTCACGTACAGCTTGTCAGGCAGGCTGCCGGAGTTGCAGTTTTTCAGCGCCGTTTTAAAATGCGCAACGTCTTCTTTTTGGCGATCGAATTCTTCAAGTGACAGTCCGAGATCCATTAAGTTGGTGTTGGCGTAGTCATTAATCGCTTCGGTCGCGAATTCCAATATCGAGTCGATGTTCAGATCCTCGGCGTCGACATCTTGGGCTTTAACTCCTGCATATGGATCCTTCCGTAAGATAACGAAAAAACCAATCCCGACGCCTGCTACGATAACGATGATAATGAGCAGATTAAGCCACGACATCAGGAAGCCCCTCTTTCTTCGGCGTCAATTCGTTTGGCTTTGGAATCGATGCCTATTTCATCTAGCAACTGTTTTGCTGCCCGTTGTACCTCGTATACGAATTCGTAATTGGGGTGTCGCCGGTCGGCTGCTTTGTTTGCTTTATAAAAACTTTTCGTATCGCCGTCGTTCACTGCGTCCTTGAACGTGGTGTTGTAAGGGACGATTAAGCCTTTAGAGCTTTTATATTTTCGTGTGACGTTGGCGGCTTTATATTTTGAGTGACGATCATGCTGAGTGAAGAGGAGCACGATCTTTTTGCCGACGAGTGTCCTCGGCCAGATTTTTTTATTGAAGTAAGTGTCGAGTGAACGCCAAGATTGTGGTAAGCAGATCACGACGACATCCGATGAAGCAATAAGTTTCCGACTGAGCTCGCTATCGTCTCCGGAAGGGAGGTCGAGCAGTACTAAGTTGTAATATCTGGTGGCCTGCTCAAAAATGCTTCGGATGAGATCAGATGCTGTTTCGAATTTCGCATGGTCAATTTGATCCGAGCTACTAAGCAAATCGAGTCTGCCTTGTTCGATGATTTGGGTATTGTTTTTAACGGCACCCGCTTCGAGTTTACCGCTCCTGGCAATACGGATCACGGCATCAAGACCCGTTCCGGATACATGACGAGTTCCGGATATATTTCCTAAGGTTCGGTTGAATGTGTTCAGCGAGCGAGAGAAACTATGTTCGAGCGATGATTCGCGATTTTTGGTTTGGGATATCAAACATCGAACATGATATTCGCTACCAATAGCGGCGGCTATAGCCGCTATACTGCTTGTCTGACCGCTCCCAGAGTAAGGACTCCAAAATGCGATTTGACCCATGTTATTTCCTCCTTTCTGCCTGCTTATAAAGCTGAGATGCTAGTTTTGCATTGGTGCCTTCGGTGATTTGAACCAGATCTGTAACCAGGTTTCGCATAGCAGATGTTAATCGCTTCATATGAAGTTTTCCCGAGTACTGGTTATCGATTTTTTGCATGCGGTCGCGGTCATCGGGGGTGTAGCCTAAACTTTCTTCCCAGGTGATCGGGTAAGCAGCCAACGTTTCGTCAATATAGGCTTCACCAGGCTGCCGGGCATCTTCAATCAGCAATTTATAAAACGGAAGGGCATCAGAGGCTTCAAGAGGCTCTGTAAACGCTTGAATCAGATGCTCCCCCCTAACAATTGATGTTATATCCATACTGGTGACAAAGAAAAACCGGTGCGTTGACCGGTAGGCGGGCAATCGTTCGGGATCATCGATGTCGTAAATGACATGATCATAAATACCGAGACGTTGTTTTTTCAATTCATCTTCACTACCGGTAAAGACATCGAATCCATCATACGTGACAATGCCCGGCTCATAGTCAATCCGGGGAAATAGATATTGATAATTTTGCTTCTTCGTGGCGTCCACGAGAAGAACGCGGCGGGTTATCGATAGCACTTTTGCCAGATAAAACAGCAGATCGCTTTTCTCGTAATCGCCGATAAAATACGTTTTTTTCATCGTATTACCTCACGATCTTCCCTTACTGGTTTGTAGTGCTACCGTCATCTACGATCGGTGGATCTTCCGTCAGCGGATTCGTTTGCGTATCCGGGTTGATCTTGGATGCGTTTTGTTTATTGTTGAGATACTTTTGAATTTGCTCGGGTGTTAACTCATTCAAGTTATTTTCAAGTTTTTGGCGTAGCTTACGTTCTAATGCTGTTGTGGCTTTCTGAACGATATTAGGATCGCTCTCGATAAGATCGAGAACAGCTTGGTTTGCAGGATATGTAACTTTTGCTGCTTCTTGAATGCCCGGTTCGACGTAGCTAATCGAGTAAATTGATGCATCATTAAGGTAGGCATCTACAATTGCTGAAGACATCTTAAGAATTTCCTGTTCATTCATCGTGTGCCACACGGTACCGTTGTTTAAATCTTCGACTTGTTTCTTAGCTAGAACGATAAAGTCCTCACCGCTCGGGAATTTGACCCGGACGTCCACATAATCGTTTTTCTCAAGCTTCGTCGGCAGTTCGATCATACGGAACTCTTGATTCCGCAAATCTTGTGGCGTGATACCGTTCTCATATAGCATCTCTTGAGTGAGTGGGGTGCCTGCCGTTAAGGCGATCTTGGTGAATTTCCCAATGGCGCTATCATCAATAATCGCATCAGCAGGAACTCTGGTTGCATCAACGGTAACGTTCTGGAGATCCTCGGCTCTGATTCTTGTTCCAGCTTGGATGTCACTAGTTAACCCGTAGACGAGAGCCTGGCTGGCAGAAAGTTGACTGATTTGATTTTCATACTGAGCGATTTCTACTGCGTGTTTTTCATTCAGGTTATACACGTAGTATCCACCGATTCCCGCAAAGGGGATGAATACGATAGCCGCCCCAATTAAGGCAGGGACAAGTTGTTTATTTTTGCGAAAGCGATTTTTCGCCATTTCTGATCTCCCTTCGATCGTTTTTATTTTTTTCACGATCTTATGATTCGTAAGTCGTAGGCCGATAAACATAAAGGGCCAACAACAAATTTAAGACTATATATTTATTCAATTTTAATAATAAATTACTTGAACTCCCCTCTGTATTCAATGATATTCAATCATTATCAGTTTATATCAATTCAAGAGTTTAGTAAATGCTCTTTAGCGTTTTTTGGTATTAGCGTTGTTAAACAAAAACAACACCCACGCCATGGCGTAGGTGTTGTTGATTCTAAAGACTCATTTCACAACTTTGGTCCTATTCGAATGTGATGGTTACCTTAGCACTTAAACTAAACTAAAAAATGCAAAAAAAAGGACCCCATAAAGGGGTCCTTCGTTTTAGGATCATATTGCAGGGCGGCGTATCCTGATCTCTGGTGACTTGCCTTTCGACAAGCGCGTGGGGAACCTTTCCCACCTCTAATGATCCTTAACTTATAGTATTATTCGAAAGGAGGGATGTCAACTTATTAACGTTATCAATTTACGTTAGTTAAAAGGGGCTAATCTTCCACTCTTAAGCCTTTTTTGGACTTTATGGACTCCATTGTCTAGCTCGAAAAAGGTAGATAAGAATATGTACCCTGAGGGGTCTAACTTGATCGCTAAAAGCAAATGAGGGCCAATGACCTTGACTAACTCTACGCTATTTCCCTCTTTAGGGTTCTGTCCAACGTAGTCCGGATTTGCAATCATGCTAGGGATTAAGTGACCATATTGTTCGATTATACCCGGATGATTTCGTTGAACATGCCTTATAGCACCGGGATACATTTGTACAAGATCCGTAGGGAAATCCACTCCGGTAAGGCTTTTGATTTTAACGACATCCAGTTTGCCAACAACCTGGATGTCTTGAGAATTTAGATTAAGAGAGTATGGTTGCATATCTATATTCCTTTCGATGTTCGAAGTCATTAAATTAGAAGTTAATTCATACGTTTTTTTAGAAATCTCCTTACGTAGTGGAGCCCAAGGTCTATGCTCGATATTACCGGCATAGACCGCGAGCTAATTTACGTTGCTTTGGAGTAGACTGTGTTCTGGGTATTGCGCGTGTTGGTGATACGGGTTATGCTTATTTTGTTACGTGGTTATGCGGTAGCAACTCTTGGTGGGGAGGCTATCGCTTTTTTGCGTTCAAATAGAAAATCAAGGATGCTATGAAGGCCAACAATGCAAAAATGAAAATACCGAAGTTGAGCATCATATCAATTGCCTCATATGTAGTCATCCAATCACCTGCCTTTCATTTGGTATTTGTGTAGTTACACTTTCAAAAATTTAATTGGCGGCGGTAGCCGCGAGGTTTTAGTTTT
>NZ_JBBORG010000002.1:0-388409 GCF_038004485.1 Paenibacillus sp. FSL R7-0026 | reverse complement strand
CGGGAGCAACGGGAAGCACCGGGGCTACCGGAGTAACAGGAGCCACTGGCGTTACGGGAGCAACAGGAAGCACCGGAGCTACTGGAGTAACAGGAGCCACTGGCGTTACGGGAGCAACGGGAAGCACCGGGGCCACCGGAGTGACAGGAGCCACGGGTATTACGGGAGTAACGGGAAGCACCGGGGCTACCGGAGTAACAGGAGCGACGGGCATTACGGGAGCAACGGGAAGCACCGGGGCTACCGGAGTGACAGGCGCCACGGGCATTACGGGAGCAACGGGAAGCACCGGAGCTACCGGAGTGACAGGCGCCACGGGCATTACGGGAGCAACGGGAAGCACCGGGGCTACCGGAGTGACAGGCGCCACGGGCGTTACGGGAGTAACAGGAAGCACTGGGGTTACCGGAACGACAGGCGCCACGGGCGTTACGGGAGTAACAGGAAGCACTGGGGTTACCGGAACGACAGGTGTAACTGGAGCAACCGGTACAGCAGGGCAAGGGTTGTCCTCGTACGCCTATATTTTTAATACTTCAGCTCAAACTGTAGCTATTGAAGCGGATGTAATCTTCGACAGTAACCAAAATCTTACTAATATTGCTCACACGCCCAATACCGCTTCGATTATTATTGGTAATGCCGGGGACTATGCGGTGTTTTTCAACGTTGCAGGTGTGCAGGCAAACCAATTCACCCTTTATCAAAACGGAGCCCCTGTAGGTGGTAGTGTCTATGGTTCAGGAGCTGGCACTCAACCGAATCCAGGCATGGTCATTATTACGGCTGCTCCCGGTGATGTGCTGACATTACGGAATCATTCCAGCGCATCAGCTGTTGGTCTGCAAACACTAGCAGGTGGAACACAGACCAATGCTAATGCTTCTATTCTTATTCAACAGTTAAGCAGTTAAACTTTCGAGCTTATAATGTTGATTAATAAATGGATGTGTCCAGAAAAATAGACATTTAAAATTGGGGATGCTAATTTTTTAGACATTAAGAGAAGAACCGGAGAAAAGGAAAGTTGGATGCTCTGGTAAAGTGTTCGTACAGAAAAAACCATGTGCCCATAAAGAAAGAGGCAACATGGTTTTCTTTTGTCTTTTTTCATATATATTGATCCAGCTGGCGAATAATTATCGGAACATATTCTTAACGACCATCCAGAGATTAGCCGGTTTTTCGGCCAAACGGCGGGTATAGTACGGATACCACATGGTGCCATAAGGTACGTAACAGCGAATGCGATAGCCTTCTTTGGCGAGACGTTCCTGTTCGCTCATACGCAGACCATATAACATCTGAAATTCAAAGGCATCCGGCGAGATTCCCCGATCCTTAGCGTATTGTTTTGTCCAGTTAATGATGTGATCATCATGCGAGGCAACCGCAGTGTACACACCCTGATCGAGGTGATTACGAATCATCGTTTTGAATTGATGAATGACTTCAGAAGTATTCTGATAGGCGACTGATCCGGGTTCTTTGTAAGCACCTTTAACCAGACGAAGCCGAATGCCTTCCCGAATCATATCACGTGTATCTTCTTCGGTGCGATGAAGGTAGGCTTGCAATACTGTGCCTGTATTATGCAGTCCTTCCGAGTGCAGTCTTCGAACAATATCCAGCGTCGCTTGAGTAAATGGACTATCCTCCATATCAATTCGGACAAATAGATCATGTAATTTGGCTTGTGTTGCAACGGTGCGGATATTTTGGTAACCCTCTTCCGGGTCAAGTGCGAGGCCCATTTGTGTCGGTTTCAGCGAGACGTTGGAGTCTGCCCCTTCACGTGCAATGCCTTCTACCAGTCGTACATACTCATCCCTGTACAATGCCGCTTCGCTCAGTCGGGTGATGCCTTCGCCAAGATGATCGAGCGTAGCCATAATGCCTTTATTATTGAGTATGTGGATCTCTTCGAGAGCTTCTTCCAAGGTGTTTCCTGCAATAAATTTGCCTGCCAGCTTCTTACCATATCTAATGGACAGGTTCTCTACAGCTTTGTTGCCTGCCACGGTTAATAAGGTTTTGCGATATATTTCCGTTCCCACACTCATTTTCGTTTCCTCCTTCAGCATTGTGCATCCTTAATTCAAGCAAGAAACGTGCCAGATTTGGCGATGGTCTACTATTTTTCATGGAGATTTTAACTTTATAAAAAGGAATCGAAAAATCTGGGGATAACAGCGATCGGAAGGTTATTCTGTCATCGGAGTGGCCCGTGTGAATTTTCAGTAGTTGAATTTAACAAGAAAAATATTTCAATCTCAACCGGAGTTGGCACGGATTTTGCTACATATATTTGGTGATGAGTAACATGCAAAATAATTCAGGCTAGCAGCCAGCGAATCCCACATCCTGAAGGAGGAATCATTGATGAATATCCCTTTTGTTAACGAACCATTCACACCCTTTGCAGTCCAGGCGAACCAGGAAGCATTTGAAGACGCACTTCGTCAGGTAGAAGCTGAACTTGGGCAGGAATATCCGATTATTATTGGTGGGCAAAAAATAACAAGTAGCCGCACGTTAACTTCCGTGAACCCCGCAGCCAAAAATCAAGTTGTCGGAACGATCCATCAGGCAGATCGAGAATTGGCCGAAAAGGCCATTCAGACAGCGGCGGAGACATTCCACACATGGAAACATACGGACGCGAATGAACGGGCTCGTTATCTATACAAAGCAGCTGCCATTATGCGCCGTCGCAAGCATGAATTCTCCGCATGGATGGTCTATGAAGCCGGCAAGACTTGGCCTGAAGCGGATGCGGATACCGCGGAAGCCATTGATTTTATGGAATTCTATGCACGGGATATGCAGCGACTGAGTGAACCGCAGCCCCTCGTGCGGATTGCAGGAGAAGATAATGAACTGAGTTATATTCCGTTGGGCGTTGGCGTTGTCATTCCACCTTGGAACTTCCCGCTGGCGATTATGGCAGGTATGACCTCTGCTGCACTGGTATCTGGCAACACGGTGGTATTAAAGCCTGCCAGCACAACTCCGGTGATTGCCGCGAAGTTTATGGAGCTGCTCGCAGAAGTTGGTCTGCCGGATGGCGTCGTGAACTTTTTACCAGGACCAGGCAGTGAAGTGGGCGATTATCTTGTGGATCATGCGCTCACCCGTTTTATCAGTTTCACCGGTTCCCGAGATGTAGGACTGCGAATTAATGAACGTGCAGCACGAACAGCTCCAGGTCAGAAGTGGATCAAACGGGTTATTGCAGAGATGGGCGGCAAGGATTCCATCGTTGTAGACAGTGACAGTGATCTGGAACTCGCGGCAGAGTCCATTACCGCTTCGGCATTTGGTTTCTCAGGACAGAAATGTTCGGCGTGTTCCCGTGCCATTATTCATAAGGATGTATATGATGAAGTATTGCAAAAAGTGATTGAACGGACACAGAAACTGACGATGGGCAGTCCACTTGAAGTTGGCAGTCAGGTTGGGCCAGTTATCGATGACAAGGCATATGCAAAGATCACGGAATATATTGAAATCGGTAAGGGTGAGGGGCGTCTTGTGCACGGTGGCGGTACCGGGAACGTTGAAGGGTATTTCATTGAACCAACCATTATTGCGGATGTGGACCCGAAAGCCCGGATTGCGCAAGACGAGATTTTTGGACCTGTACTTGCGTTCATCAAAGCAGAATCATTCCAGGATGCATTGGATATCGCCAATAATACAGACTATGGTCTGACCGGCGCGGTAATCTCACGTAATCGTGATCATCTGGAGCAGGCAAGACGTGAGTACTTCGCGGGTAATCTGTATTTCAACCGGAAATGTACCGGAGCACTGGTAGGCACACATCCATTTGGCGGATTTAACATGTCAGGCACGGATTCCAAGGCAGGTGGAAGAGACTATCTGCTGTTGTTTACACAGGCGAAGCTGGTATCGGAGAAATACTAGACAGAAACCCATGATCCGACTAAAAACTTCTTACATTTGCTTGAATAGTATGCTATTATCCCTGCAAATCCTTTTGTTCGTATAAGAAACACAGATGCTTATTGCCGAAGGCATAAGGAGGGTAACGGATGTTAGGTGTTCAGTTGGTACAGGAACAACGTATTCGGCTGTCCATCACGCCGGAGATGAAACAATCCTTTCATTTGCTAACCATGTCTGGCCAAGATCTGACCCGTTACTTGCTCGATGCAGCGGAGGAAAATCCAGTACTTGAACTAGAAGAACAAGCTGCGCCTCTCGCCCGGATTCCGCGGCGAATGGATCAGCGCAGGTATGATTCCTATGATCCGCTGCTTCAGGCCAAAGGTGCCGAACCTACTTTGGAACAATTGCTGATTGCGCAAATTCGAGTAATGACAATTCCAGACGAATTGGAAAATATGGCCGTATATTTGGCAGGGTGCGTTAATGATGATGGTTATCTGACGGTTGAACTGGCAGAGGTGCAAGCAACACTTGAGCTTCCGATGAGCAAGATTGCAGCGGGACTGGAACTTCTCCAATCGCTGGACCCTGCTGGTGTAGGGGCGCGGAATCTGCAAGAATGTCTGTTACTCCAGATTAGACGTGATCCATCAGCAGCGCTGAATGCGGAGTGGATGGTGGAAGCGGGATTGGAAGCACTGGTTCCTTTTCACCCAGGTAGAACAGGGAGTCGATTAGGCATGACTTCGCAGGAAGCTCAGATTGCCTATGATTATATTACACGTCTCGATCCCAAGCCCTGTCGATCGATCGGATGTACGGAACGGCCACATTACATTATTCCGGATGCCATTGTTGGGTTGCGTAACGGTGAGGTCCATTATAGTTTGCATGCAGCAGGTAACCCTCGGGTATCGATGAATGAAGCGTGCTTCCGCTGGATCAGGGAAGAGGCTCCCGACGCAACCTGGTCTACCCGCGTGGCAGAGGCGAGGGCTATTATTCGGAGTGTACACTTGCGGCGCAGAACTTTAGTGCGTGTGCTGGCGGCAGTGATGGAAGAGCAGAATCAATTTTTGGTCAAAGGCCCATCCGCGCTAAAACCACTTAATCTGGGTGTTATTGCAGAGAAGATTGGCATGCATGAATCAACGGTAAGTCGTGCGGTGAACGGTAAATACATTGAGACCCCACATGGTGTATATGAACTCAGGGCTTTTTTTGCCTCGGGAATCAGTACAACGTCAGGGGATAAAACATCGGCATCAGCGGTAAAACGCAGATTAAAAGAAATCATTCGCGTGGAACAGGCTCAGCGTCCATACTCGGATAGTCATTTGGCCACACTGCTGGCCGAGGAGGGGATTGTCATCTCCCGCAGAACGGTTGCCAAGTACAGGGAGGAACTTCAGATTCTGCCTTCCCTTGAGCGTAAACGGTGGATTTAATTGAATAGCTGGCGTCTTATCATCTCTGAATACAAGAACCCCCGCAAACCGGATGAACGGTCTGCGAGGGTTCTTGTTAATTATTCGTTTGTGTTTGGGTTGCTGCATCAGTTTTCCTGATTACCTACAAACGTTCCATATTACGCAGGAAGTGTTCTCCGGCAATCCCTGGTGTGGTCATCTGTTCCGGATGAAGAATCTCTTCCAGTTCTTCCGGTGTCAGCAATCCGCGTTCGAGAATAATCTCTTGCAAGGAAAGTCCAGTCTTGAGCGCTTCCTTCACGATGGAAGCTGCCACATTATAACCTAAGTGCGGGTTCAACGCCGTAACCACACTGAAACTTTGCTTCATGATTAATTCGCAGCGTTCACGGTTAGCTTCCATCTCTTCAACTGCATAACGTGTGAACACATCGATGCCGTTATTCATAATTTTCAGCGATTGCAGCAAGTTGAACGCAATAACTGGGCCCATGACATTCAGCTCGAATTGACCGGCTTCACACGCCATACAGATCGTATGGTCGTTCCCCATCACCTGGAAGGATACCTGGTTAATGACTTCCGCCATAACCGGGTTGACTTTGCCCGGCATAATGGACGAACCTGGCTGACGTGGTGGCAGGCGCAGTTCATTGAATCCTGCACGCGGACCTGAAGCCATCATGCGAATATCATTACAGATTTTGGACAGGCTGACTGCACATACCTTCAGCGCCGCTGAAAGTTCTAGATAGGCATCCGTGTTCTGTGTTGCATCCACGAGATCCTCAGCAGTTTGTAGGGGCAATCCGGTAACATCAGACAGGTGTTCCGTAACCTTAACGATATATTCGGGTTTGGCATTAAGTCCAGTACCTACCGCAGTTGCACCCATGTTAATGGTAAGCAGGCGGCGATTGGCGAATTCAAGACGCTCGATATCCCGTCCGATGACGCGGGCATAAGCACCGAATTCTTGTCCAAGGCGAATAGGCACGGCATCCTGAAGATGGGTACGGCCAACCTTAACCACATCGTTGAATTCCACTTCTTTTTTATGGAACGCCTCCTGCAGTCTTTTCATGGTAGCGAGTAACGTCTCCGACAGTTGGTACGCCGCAATACGCAGTGCTGTAGGTACCACGTCATTGGTAGACTGGGACATGTTCACATGATTATTGGGATTGCAATGGAAGTAGTCTCCCTTGCTTTTGGTTAACAGTTCCAGCCCGCGGTTGGCCAAAATTTCGTTCATATTCATATTCATGGAGGTGCCTGCACCGCCCTGAATGGAGTCTACAATAAAATGATCCAGATGATGGCCTTTCATCATTTCTTCAGCTGCCATGACGATCACGTCGCCAATCTTGCTCGGCAGCATCTTCAACTCCATGTTGGTAATCGCTGCTGCCTTCTTCACCGCAGCCAGAGCCGTGATCAGCTCCCGGTGTACCGGAACGCCGGTAATCGGGAAGTTCTCCACGGCCCGTACCGTCTGAATTCCGTAATAAGCATAAGCCGGGATTTCTTTTTCACCGATAAAATCTTTCTCCGTCCGTGTGGACATAGTAGACATCTCGTTCGCCTCCAGTGGCATCAATAAAAATAGTTCGGCTCCAGCGTTGCTGAAGCGCACTCAGTATATCATTTAAGCAAAATGGATGCCAATCTAAATCATTTGGCCTCTTGTGCCGATAATAAATAAAATTAGGGATATTAAATGGAATATTATTCAATTTTTAAGAAAGGGAGGGGCGGCCAAGCTTGTCTTATACATTATGCGCTATATGGTAGAGAAGTCATGCATGAACGGCAAGTATGAGGGGGAATAGAACGTTTTCAGTGATGTATATCACATGAAATTTGGTACTTGATTGGTAAAATAGGAAAAAAGGACTACGGGGTGTGCACATGAAATGGACTTTAGGAGCAAAGACTGTCGCAGGTCTGGTACTGATTTCGATTATTACCTACGGAACTAGCGGCTTTTTTATATTTTTTGTCAAAGACTGGGTTACGTTAGATATTCCGAATTGGGTATACATATCGATTATCCTGATCATGGGAGTATGCTGGAACGGGATTCTGGGATGGTTTGCCTCACGCTGGCTGACTCGTCCAATCGTTCACCTGTCCCGGGCTGCACAGCAGGTGTCAGCGGGGGATCTGACAACCGAAATTCCGCAGCGACGCACGCAGGATGAACTTACAGTATTATATGATGCTTTTCGCGCAATGGTTTCTAACCTTCGAAGCATTGTAAATGATATTGCAGACAGTACAAGAACGACCTCACAGAACGCACAGTCTCTGAGTGAAGCGATTACCCAGGCCGCCGAACAGATCGAGATGATGTCGGATGCGGTGGATCATATTGCGGTAGGCGTAGAAGAGCAGAAGGTCACTTCCCATCAATCTCTGATCACTGCGGATGAGATGCTGAACGATTTCCAGCGTATGCATAGCCAGTCCATGGACATGACAGAGATGTCCGGTCAGATGGAACGATCGGTGGATCATACAAAACAGACTTTCTCATCGTTGATGAAAGGGATGGACGAGCTGGCCGAGTCGCACAATCGTTCCCGCGATATTATGTTGTTGCTGGAGAAGGAAGCCTCCGATATCGAGGTAATTACCCAGTCTGTCAAAAACATCGCAGAGGAAACCGGGTTACTTGCCCTGAATGCTTCCATTGAGGCTGCACGAGCTGGCGAAGAGGGTTCTGGTTTTGCAGTCGTGGCGCAGCAGATCCGCAAGCTGGCAGACGAAAGTAAGGAATCGGTACACCGTATTAATGAGCTGATTAGTCGTGTGCAAGAGCGGATCAGGGAGACAGCCCAACTGTCTCATGAGCAGCATGGTCTCGTGGTTAATGAATCGGAGCGGACCGTCTCTGTGGATCAGACGTTGCATGAACTGACAGGCACGGTGGAGGTATTTATGAAGGGTGCGCATGATATCGGCTCCAAGATTGCAGAACAGACCGGTCGCGTGGAGCAAACGCACGGTCATGTGAAGAAAATCCAGGGGAAAGCCGGATCGTTCTCAGATGAGGCGAGACGAATTATGGATGCCGCACACGAAGAGACAGCCATCATGGAGGAGATTTCATCCTCGGCTGAAGAACTGAGACAATTAACCGATCGGTTATTGGACAAAACCAAAGCATTCCGGATGCAGCCTTAAGCTGTGTTCGGAATTTTTTTTATTTTTAGAGAACAGTTTTGGCATGAGAATTTGCTTATTCTGGTTAAAGCCGAACGTTCTTTCGTGAAAACGAAAATTTGTAAAGATTATTTTATGAAAGATTAACAAATTCGCAACTTGCAGGCGATAAATGAAGATATAATAGGATTATCACAACAGATAAAGGAGCCCAGTATATTGAAAACTTGGACAGGTATCCTGCTGATGATTATTTTGGCGGTAGCTACGATTAGTACAACTTCGGCTGCCAGAACCATGAATGAATCGCAAAAACAGCTTAACATAGATGATCAATCCAGCCAGACCGAAGTGGTCGAGGCTTCCAATATAGATAAACTGCATGACACAGCGAAGACAACACAGGAATCCATTCCCGTGAAAGAGGAATACGTTTCGGTAGCTCCAGAGAATGAGAACGTCAGATTATACCCTATGAAAGTTGAGGGTTCAGGATATATATATAACGGAATGATTTTGGAAGTGGACGGCAAAGTGCAAGAATTTAGTGATTGGCAGGGGGAAGGCGGGTCTTACAAACCCGAAGTGCACGAGCTGGATCTGAATGGAGACGGCCAAAAAGAAATTATCGTTTTGTACACAGAAGGTCATGGAACAGGTATTTATTTGGGACAAGCACGTATCATTAATCCGGTAACGCTGGAAGAGATGAAGATGCAATCTCTGGATGAGATTGCGAAACAACATGTGAAATCAAAAGTTACGGTTAGATCAGACCGTGTGGATGTTGATGTCGCCGTTGATGGCGTTCAAGCAGAACCTTTACGGATCGAGGAAGATACAAGTGGCGGCGTATATAACGAAGAGTTGGGATTCGGTGGAGTAACCTATTACAGTGTAGAAGATGGCCAGCTTGTCGTATCAGCAGCAGGATCTTACGGTGCGGCTTTATATGCCGGCGATCTGACATTCACTTATGAGTATCAAGATGGCGAGTGGAAGGCCGTAGATTTGAAGTACAGCATGGAAGTGTATGAAGAAGAATATTATGAAACTTTTGATTGATATCATCCTGTTGATATCGTAGTGCATCGGGAATTGAAAGTTCTCATGTGTGGAGTTAAGTGAACATCTGACAAGAATATCTTCCTTACTCCGTATACGGACAGTGGGAAACTGGGCGAGGCTGAAAAAAATGGGGACATACAGCCTCGTTTTGTGCTACCCGAAAATAGGCACTGTGTACTAAAAACGTAGGAAACAATTGACATTATCACTTTAGTCGTTTAAATGTATAAAGGACAAATCATTTTAACATTCAGGAGGGATTTTGATGAAGAAAAAAGTTGTACTGGGTTTGATGGTAGGCACACTAACGCTTGGGATCGGAACAGGTGCACTCGCAGCAACAGGGTTGGAGCAGATTAAAGCCTATCTAAACAGCAAGATTACGCTAAAAATGGATGGTGCCACGGTGACAGCCAAAGATGCCAATGGTAAAACAGTGTTGCCTATCACTTACAACGGAACGACTTATTTGCCTGTGCGTGCTGTGGGATCTTTGCTTGGGACAGAGATCACTTATGACAGTGCAACTTCATCCGTCCTGATTGGCGGAACGAATGGATCTGCGCCCGTAACCAACGGAAAAGTAACGCTGAGTGCACTTGGAACATCCGTACTGGGATCTACCGCTTGGCACACCAAAGATCCTAAGGATACCACATATAAAGGCAAGGATTACAAGGATGTTTATCTGCATAATGATCCTACGAAACAGGGGGATGATATCCAGATTAATACGGGTAAAAAGTATTCTTCTCTGCACTTGGAACTTGCCGCGCTGAAAGGAAATCAGGAGATTCATATCTATGATCAGGATCTCGCGACACTCAAAAAGTTCAATATCACTCCAGAAAGCGGTATGATGAGTCTAGATGTGGATGTTAAAGGTACAGACGCTGTCTATGTAGAGATTGTATCTGAAGATCCGGGTTCGGCTCTGTTTGTACCGCTCACAACATCGTATCTGACGAAGTAAAACACAATCTGCAAGTTTGCGACCTTACAGAAGGGGCAAGGCAAGCATAAACATAAAAAAACGATGATTCACTAGGCGATTCCTGAACCGTATCCGGTATTCAGAGTTGCCTGGTGAACATCGTTTTTATTTTCTTTTTGTTACGAATATTAGCGGATTATGGTATCCAGTGGTTTCAGATTCGCTTCAATCTCGGCGCGGCGACCTTCAAGGAATGGAGGCAAGGCAAGCGATTCTCCCAGATGCTCCAATTCTTCATCTGTATCAAATCCCGGACCATCGGTTGCAAGTTCGAACAGAATACCGTTTGCTTCACGGAAATAGAGGGAGCGGAAGTAGAAGCGATCTACAAAACCGGAGTTAGGGAATTGGAAGTTACGAACCCGTTCCACCCATTGTTTGAGTTCTTCCTCGTTATCCACACGGAACGCAACATGGTGTACGCTGCCACGTCCAGGACGCTCTTGGGCAAGGTCATTCCGTTCCTCAACATGCACCTCGGAGCCGCTGCCACCTTCGCCGGATTCAAAAACGAGTACATCAGGTTGACCTGGAGTAAAGGCAGGGTAACTTCCTTTAGCTCTGAAACCGAGCAGTTCGGTAAGAACCGGAGCGGTAAGGGAAGCATCTTTTACCGTAAGATGGATAGGGCCAAGGCCTACAATGCCATACTCGGCAGGCACAGGGCTCTGATCCCATGGTTTACCACCAGCGACACCTGTATTATTTTCATCCGAGACCAGAATCAGACGTTGTCCTTCAAAGTCTGTGAACGAAAGTGTGGCACGACCACCCCGTTCAACAATCTCTCCATGTGGAACTTCGAATTCGTCAAAACGCTGCTGCCAGTAAGTAAGTGCCGCATCATTTGGAACGCGCAGTGACGTTCCGGATATGCTGTTCACGCCTTCACGAGTCTGTCCGGCCATCGGAATCTCGAAGAAGGTAAGTTCGGTACCCGGATTGCCTTTCTCATCGCCATAGAAGAGATGGTAGACGGACACGTCGTCCTGGTTGACCGTTTTTTTAATGAGGCGCAGACCCATGATGTTGGTGTAGAAACGATAGTTCTGATCGGCATGTGCGGTTAGAGCTGATACGTGGTGAAGTCCTTTGATTTGCATAATAATTCCTCCTAGATGAAATGGGATAGTGTAAATGTTTAGTTGAACGTTTGTTGAGTTCTGTATTTATTGTTATTTCGGTTAAGAAAGTTACTAACTTTTTGTGTGTTTTGTTTCTGGATTTATCTTAACATAAAGATATTTAAATTACAATGCTTATTTAGAATTCCAACTGGACAGTACTTTCATTCAATGGCAAAATGAAAAAGTTAACATTAAAGAGAGATAATGTTGGTGAGATCCTTGTAAAGGAGAGAAGAGATGCATGGCGTATCCACCATGGCTGGACCCTTATGACGCAGAGCCGTTTATTCTGTTCTCCACTTCACATATCGTTTCGATTAGCGTAATTACAGCATTGATTGTACTGCTGTTTTTGCTTCGACACCATCTTCGATCATGGTCAGAGAGGGCACGCCGCATACTGCGGATTGTTCTGGCCTGTATCATGTTTGCCTGCGAAATCGTGCTGCAACTCTGGTATGTGTACGGAGGGATATGGAGCCTGCAGACGTCACTGCCACTCGAACTATGCAGTCTGTCTCTGCTATTATCGGCGTTGTTACTACTGACACGCAGTCGACTGTTACATTCTGCACTGCTGTTTGCAGGCATTGCTGGAGCCCTTATGGCGATCCTGACTCCTAATTTGGGTTATGGTTATGCACATTTTCGATTCATTCAATTTTTCGTTGCTCATGCCTGTATCATTCTGGCCTTACTCTACATGACCTGGGTGGAACAGCTGCGACCTAGCTGGAGATCTGTAGCAGGTTCGATGATATTTGTGAATGTGGCAGCATTAATCGTATACGTTGTAGATGTCATGCTTGACGCGAATTATATGTTTTTGAGACACAAACCGAGTACACCCTCGGTGCTTGATATGTTAGGTCCGTATCCCATGTACATCCTTGGGGAAGAGATACTTGCGCTAGTTTTGTTCTCGCTGATGTACATTTTGCTCTTTGCCATTCCAGATCGGTTGAAACATCGTGTGAAAAAAGGTAAAAGCTCCGCGGTATAGGGATAATCCTTGTAGTTGCGTCTGCACCGTATTATCAACTCTTTATAAATGAAACATCCCGCAGTAATCTGACCGGATCAGATCGCTTGCGGGATATTCGGGCGTTGTACCTGAATAGGGCCAACTTATCTTTATATTTTTATCCACGGAGCAGAGATTCCGCACCATCCACATAGATTCGTGTACCTGTAACATGAGAGGCTTCATCGGAAGCGAGGAACAGAACGAGGTTTGCCACTTGCTTCGATGTTCCAGGTTCGCCCTTGAGCGGATGTTCGTGACCCTCAGGGAATTCAACAGGAATCTGTACTTCTTTCAGATCATCGGACGGGTAGGTGTTATCATCAATGTTGGTATCGATGGCTCCTGGGCAAACGGCATTTACACGGATCTTATAACGAGCCAGCTCCAGTGCAGCCATTTTGGTAAACGCAGTTTGTCCCGCTTTGCTGGAAGCGTATGCAGAGAAACCGATTCCTGAGAAGACCCGGTTACCATTGATGGAACTGGTGATAATGATGCTGCCGCCATGTTCTTTCAGATGAGGAATAGCATATTTGACGGTTGCGAAGGTTCCGCGCATATTGATCTCCATCGTTTGGTCCCAGTCCTCCATTTCCATCGTTTCAATCGGGGCCATCGTTCCGTTAATGCCGGCATTCGCAAATATGATATCCAGTTTACCCGCTTCAGCCGCAGCCTGATTGATCGCCTTCTGCACATTATCCGGTTTGGAGATATCACATTCGATCACATACGCTTCTCCACCAGCCTTTTCAATCGTCTGCTTGGTTTCCTCCGCATTTTCGGGTGTGCGATCCAGCATGTACACTTTGGCCCCATGCTCGGCGAATCGAATAGCAGTAGCCTGACCAATACCCGATCCACCTCCGGTTACAATCGCGACTTTGCCTTCCAAACGTTGTTCTGTCATCTCTGATCCCTCCAGGAGTTAGATTATCGTTGTACGCTCTACTTCTAACATACCCGGCTCAAGACGCGTGAATCATATGTGTATATATCAAAAAGAACAGGACCGCAACGCGGCCCTGTTCTGGAACAGATCAACTTCATCATCTGTCTGCTGTGAACTTATTTTGGCGTATGAATGGTGGGAAACTCATTCAAGTCATGTCCGATACTTACTTATGTTTCTTCCAGTCCATTGCACTGTTATTGAGCAAATATTCGAAATCGTTATCCCGGCGCTTCTGCTCCGCTTGGCGAGCTTCTTCTGCCTGCTGACGCTCCTGCTCTTTAAGAGCCGCTTCGGCAGCCTTGGCTTCATCCGCCTGAGCTTTCAGCTTCTCCAGCACATCACTGCTCAGTAGATCTTTCAGTGTTGTGGGTTTATCCTGTGCTACTGCTGTTTTGGGAGCAGGAGTGCGTTTTTTGGATTTTGCCATAGGAAAATCTCCTTTCCAAACATGAATCAGGTTCCATTTATCGTACAGTAGTCATAGTATATCAGGTTCCCGTAAAGCATTCCATGAATCTGCGGAACAAAAGCAGGAAAACGAGGGTTGCGTGACGAATGAAAACGGGTATAAAATCATATACTATTACCGATACTGCGACTATTCCCTGGAGAAAGGAGTCGTTGTTCGTGGAAGTAAACCGTGGTTTACTGAAAGGGCTTGCATGGGGCGTTGCCTTTAGCTGCCCGTTATGGATTGCGATTATCGGCTGGTTACGTTTGATGGGATGGATGTATTGAGGATGATGCCGGAAGAGGTCATTTTTTATAAAGTCATATATGTAACCGCTATCATTAAAATCAATAAATAAGCTCTGCCTTGTGACATTCGCATAGGACAGAGCTTTTGTTTGTTTAGATGTTCATTAACAAGTCATAACCATGGATTATCATCCGTTTGGCAAGGAAGTTTATTAAGGCATTTTTACCGGCTCTGGATATTCCAGACCATGTGTGTCTACCGTAACTTTTTTCATAACTTGATCGGAAACCGGTTTGTCACCTTCACCTATTTCCTGAGCAGCAATACCATCAACAACTTCCATACCTTCTGTTACCTTACCGAAGGTAGCGTATGAGTTATCCAGGTAATCCGCGTCAGCTAACATGATGAAGAACTGGGAGCCTGCTGAATCAAGATTATCCGATTTACGTGCCATCGAAATGATTCCCCGAGTATGATTTAGGTGATTCTTGTGGCCGTTGGATGTAAATTCCCCTTTGATCGTATAACCTGGGCCGCCTGAACCGTTGCCATTGGGATCTCCACCCTGAATCATGAAGCCGGGAATGACCCGGTGAAAGATCAGGCCGTCATAGAACCCTTTATTCGCCAGGGAGATGAAATTATACACTGTGTTGGGCGCGATCTCGGGATAGAGCTCAATAACGATCTTTTGACCATCCTGCATCTCAATAGTAGCCACCGGGTTTGGACCTTCAGGTGCGGCCGGAACCGGCGCTTTCTCGGCACTGGTCGCAGGGCGTCCGCAACCACTAATGACGATAAGCAGCATCGCAAGAACGAGCGATACTGCGGTTGTTTTTTTCCACCGTAAAGACATGAAAACGTTCCTCCTTGCATCTCTGCATTATATATTTGCTCCAAAATCATATTTGGATATTTACCCAACTATCATACCGTTTTTGTGGACAGGATGGCAATGTAATACATGTGTTTATGGTGAACAAGGGATGGCCTTCATGGAATGATGGGTGTAAAATAAGGAAAATGCTTCCGCATCGGGGACGTACGGGTCTGTTCCGTCCGCTCCAATACACGGCAGTCCCGGCGTCAGTAACGGAAAGGGCGTGCGGGTATATGAACTTCTCGTGGAAGCGCAATCTGGTCATATTGTGGATTGGTGTATTTTTTTGCAGCACCGCGTATTCGATCTCGATTCCATTTCTGCCCCTGTTTCTAAGTGCTGACTTGGGGGTTCGTGATCACCTGGAGTTATGGTCAGGACTGGCATTTGGCATTACGTTTCTTGCGAGTGCACTCGTGTCTCCGTTCTGGGGATCACTGGCTGACAAATACGGACGCAAGCCCATGCTGATCCGGTCGGGATACAGCCTTGCCGTCTTGTATTTAATCAATTATTTCGTGCAGGACCCATACTCGCTGATTGTTGTTCGATTATTTCAGGGTCTGCTTGCAGGGTTTGTTCCAGCAGCGATTCCCTGGTAGGCACGAATACACCTGAAGAGAAGACTGGTTATGCGCTTGGTATTATGTCCACTGCAGGAGCCACTGGTGGTATTATCGGACCGTTAATTGGTGGCGTGGTGAGTCATTATTATGGGAACCGGAATGCATTTTTGTTTTCGGCTATTGTTGTGTTAGTCTCAGCAATCATCGCAACCTTTTGGGTAAAAGAAGAGAACTTCAACCGGAACAAAGCTCGTTCCCACGTCATGGATGACATTCGTGAAGCGAGAGCGAATCGTTTGTTTATGACTGTGCTTGGCATGATGGGCATATGTACATTCTCCGTCATGATTTTGGAGCCGCTATTGACGGTCTATGTGATGGAGATGGGCGTTCAGCCGGATCGTGCCTCACTCAGCTCGGGTATTATTTTCTCAGCGGTGGGGGTAGCAACCGTTATTATGGCGCCGCGGTGGGGCAAGATTGGTTCAAGGATTGGATACGGTAAAGTGCTGATCATTGGACTGGTTGGTGGGGCTGTAGGGAATCTTCTGCAGTTCTTTACAACAGGTTATATCGCATTCGGCATTTTACGATTTGTGTATGGTTTATTCTTTGCGGCTGTATTTCCGGCAATTAACGCCATGATTGTGCAGGCTACCGCATCGAGTTTCCGGGGCAGGGCTTTTAGTCTGAATCAATCCGCTGCCCAGATCGGGACGATGGCGGGACCGATCATTGGTGGTGTACTTGGGGGCTGGCTGCCGATACGCTGGATATTTATTATTAATGGAGTGGCATTGATCATCACTGCGATTGTGGCGAAGTGGTCGGGGTTGGATCACAAACTGCCCGTGGCAAGTAAGGTTTCCGCTAAGCGGTGAAGCCGAATTGCAAAGAGAAAGTGAACTTACAGGTAACAAAAAAGATGACGCTGTGAAATTACAGACGTCATCTTTTTTAAGTCTACTACGGATCTATATAAGTTAGTCATCCGAAGAGGGCTCGCGAGAAGCCTTCTCTTTGGGAATGGCATGTTCGACCGCATCACGTTGATCCTCATCCTCAAGTGCTTCGGGGAAGGAGTCCTCAGTGAATAGTCCGAAGTCCGGGTCAATATCCCGTTCGGTCACGAGATTATCCGGTTCATGCACATGCTTTTGGCGATCTTCCTTCATCGTGTATGCACCTCCTCATTCAGGATGTCATAACAGCCGTTAATGGCGTGGTGGAATGTCGTTCTCTGGTTTGGCATCCGCACCAGCACCATTAAGCAGATCGGTACCATGCAGCGCATCTGGATCGGGTGCAGCAGGATCAACCGGACTGTTCGGTTGCAGAAGATCTGCATCCGGTACAGATTCCAGCGGTGTCTCAGCCAAACGTGAATCCAATTCCGGCTCATCCGCAGCGGTTGCGGCTACGGGTGCCAGATCCGAATCTTCCGTTACAATCCGTCTGCCGGAAACTTCATCAAAGGTATCCATATCGCCTTCCGGGACTTCCGTCTCTGGTGGAATATCGCGGGACCTCTGATAACGGTCATAATAGCGGTCGCTCTCTTCGTTACTAATTGGTTTGTCAGACATGAGTAACACTTCCTTTCATTGTCGGTTGTCCAAATGCTTCTTACCCCGTAGTTACCCAAAGCGCTAGTGTTGTAATCTTGCACAGGTTATTATCTCCGGGTGTTCACTACGATATGAATGCCTTAGAATTTGGGGAATACATATTTAACCAAGAAGTATAAGAATCCGAAAAAGATAATGATATATGCGGCATATTTAATAAATGTGGAAGCGACCATACTTGAATCCGATTTATGCTGAACATCCTTATGTTCCACCTCAACCGTACGATGGGGCTCATTCATTGTAATCATCTCCTTAGCGTGTTTGTTTGCTTTGAGAAACCATTACACCCGGAGCAAAGGATTGAATCTCAGCCACCGTTTTTACAGCTTTTCCTGTTTTGCCTATGTTATGATGAAGCTTGAATATGTAAGGGAGGGATTCATGTGGACTGGTATACACTGGGTAATATGATCACACGCATCCGTATCGGGCAAAAGGCGTCCACACCCGGGTTCTCCCGTACCGTCATCCGTCGTCCGGATGGTTTGTTTTGGGTAGGCGGTATATGGTCCGGGCAAGTTGTCCAGTTACGGGATTTCCTTTTTTCCGACATATGGACCATATATGATGATGAGGAGACAGAGCAGTGGCTTGAATTTCGCAGTCAAGTTGAACAGAAAGAACGGGAAATGATAGTGAACCAGTTCGAAGACTTACGTGATTAATCGAATAACTTTAACAATAAAATGGAAATAAGACTATAAATCGACTTAAATGTGAAATTTCATTTTATCTCAAGAAGGTGACGTGACAAACGGTGGCGAATGATAAATGAGAGAATCTAAGATAGGTAAAATTAGAACTTTGAGGTGCTGTGAATGAAAAATGTGCCCAAAGCTATCGTCATCTTATGGATGAGTGTATTGATTATTCTAGGCATGCCACATGGGATAGTCTTTGCAACTACAGGAGCGGTTCAGCAACCTGTATCCATTACAGGATGGGAAGTAAAATGGGGGAACGTTGACGATCAAGGGTTCATCAGTGAGGTTAAGGGAGCAGACGAGATATGGGAAAAGCAGGGCAGCGATAAGTTAGAGTATAGCAATACGGATCGATCGAATTCTTTATGGACTCGCCTGACCATTCCTGAGTTGAGTGAGGAAAGTTCAGCCATTCGATTTGAGAACATTAAAGGCAATCATATTGTTGTTTATCTGGAAGACCGCAAGGTCTACGAGAACTACCATTACAATTATGATAATAATGCTGTGTTGCTGCCCTTATCCAGCGAAAATTCAGGTGACACGCTCTATGTATGGTCGCAAAATGAAAAAGGCCGTCTGGGGATACAAGGTACTGTTCAGGTTGGACCTTATGCCGCGTTACAGGAGAAATATATTCATAACGGACTTATTGATGTAATTTTGGGCGCGACCTTTGTGTTCACAGCGATTACGATGCTGAGTTGTACGTTCTTCCTTGGCAAATTCCATAAGGGATTATGGATCTCGCTATGCATCGTGATGGGTTCCATCGGCACGATGATCATCACGTACTCGCAATTTTTGTATACGTTCTATCAGGTATATGGTGACCTGTATTCTGTAGTCTTTGATCTGGCGATGCTGCTGGGTATGCCAGCGCTATGTTATTTTTTTGAACAGATTATCGGGCCAGGACTGCATGGAATCTTCACCAAACTGCGAAAAATACTATTCATATATTCAGTTATCGCGGTGTTCTCTCTATTTATCTATGTTACTTCAGGTGGGCAATGGGAGATCCTCTACAATCTGCTCGTACAGCGTGTGGTTGGCATTGTGCTGGTCATTCTGCTGACAATCCTGTTGGTTGGTACCATCGCCAAAGCGCTGCAACGAAACCGGGAAGCTATGCTGCTTGCGACTGGATTCGGTACATTTGCCTTGATCAGTGTGGCTGAACTGTTGTGGTATTATCAGCGGAGTGGGACGTATCATCTGTTATGGTGGAAATGGTCCATGGTTGCATTTGTGATCTCGTTGATTGCCATTCTCGGAAGTCGTTTTGCCGAAAAACATACCAAAGTTCTAGAATATTCCAAGGAACTGGAGCTGTTCAACAATGAGTTGCAGCGATCGGAAAAGATGGAGATTATTAGCGAACTGGCTGCTTCCGTTGCCCATGAAGTACGTAATCCACTTCAGGTGACAAGAGGGTTCCTGCAACTTATGACGGAACAGGAAGACAACAAAAACAAGGGGTATGTGCGAATTGCACTGGAAGAACTTGATCGGGCTTCGGGCATCATAACGGATTTTCTTACTTTTGCCAAACCTGAGTTTGACCATATTATCTCGCTCAATATCTCGGATGAGTTCAATCATATTGAAGGCATTCTTGTACCGATGGCTAATCTGGAAGGTGGGAAAATCACCACCGACATTCCGCCAGATCTATATATTCGAGGCAATTCCTCGAAGTTTAAGCAGGCTTTTATCAATATTATTAAGAACAGTATTGAAGCTCTGCAGGGACAAGGCCAGATTGATATCTGGGCGTACAAGCAGGACGGAATGATTAAGGTGCATGTCAGGGATAACGGAGAAGGAATGGACGAGGAAGCACTCTCCCGGTTGGGCGAGCCTTATTTCTCCAATAAAATCAAAGGCACAGGCCTCGGCATGATGGTGACATTCCGAATTGTTGAAGCGATGCAAGGACAGATCAGCTTTACAAGCACTAAAGGGGTAGGAACAGAAGCGGTTGTATCTTTTGCCGAGTTCGTCGATTGACGAACTCACAGAAGGATACAGCGGCTTTTTTTGTTCCTACCCCTAATTTCTTACACTACAAGATTAGCTCACCCGAATTAACTTCTCCAAGGTCCGCAATTCACATCATAATTTACTTTGGAAGGATTGGGAGGTATGACAAGTACATAGTCATTCTGCTGCTCCTCAACAGTACGTACCTGAATGTGCTCCGGAATTACGATGCCAAACGCTTCACGAAGCGCCTGCTTCGGATTGGAGTGCAATTGTTGTCTGAAGTGCTCGTCAGTCCAAGCCTTTTCAATAATATCCTCATGCAACGTTTTCTCTGATACCATCATCGTCAACATTCCCTTCATATTTAAAATTAAACTGAATCAGCTTAGTCCTTATGCTCAGAATCCCAACTGTTGCTCGCTAATCCAGTGATGAAACCCGCCTTGGAGAAGCTGTTTCTTCTGTTGTGTAATGTCCTGAACAGCTTGTACTAAAGTGCTGCATAAATAAGAATCAAACGCTTCAAGAAGCGATATTCCTAAGTTAGACGATGTTAGTGTACGATTATAGTGATAGGCAATGTCTACGTAAGAGTTCATGAGTTGTGTATTGTATACATTGTCATGTATACGTTCGCTTAGAGGTTGAACTGGATAGTTGTGATTCAGTGCTGCGGATATGTGGGAGAGGTAGCTGTTGTAGTTTCCATGCACAGCATCTTGTTGCGTGTCTGTGAAGTCATCGGTCATCTGGAGTGTCATGAGTGTGATGTTGATGGCAGAACACACCGGGATGATCCGGTCGGATTGATTCAGCAGAAGCAGTGCACCAGTAGCTCCAATGAGGAGAGGGGCAGCCTTTTGCGCAATCAATAAGGGATTCTGTTGGAAATAATCAATGGAATGTTCACCCGTAACACTCACGGCCCAATCCACTACATATTGTCTGAAATAGACCCAGAACGTGGAGGAAGGATTGAATAATACCGAGTAAAGTTGAAGTGCATCCATGTAATATAGATTACCCAGGGATAACTTCAATGTGGCATTCTCCGGTTGTTCATCCATCACGTCGTCCTGATTCAGAAAATATAACATATGGATGAGACAGGCTGTACTTAATTGGTGTGCTTTCTCTGGGGGTAGTTTATCTGAGTGTTGCATCCAAAGTGGAGTGATGTACCCGATGTAGCTGTGTCCCGAATCTCGTAACAGCGGATTAACCGAACGAAGCTGCTCTAATGCATGTCCTGACAAGGGTTCGGGATATTCCTGTACGAGTTGCTCCGCTGAAGCAAACACGACCTCCAGATCGGATCTAAACGGATCTAACCAATCTTTCCGCATTATTACATATCGTCCTTCCTGCGATAAGGTGATTAAGGACTGTTCGACTAGATCATGAAGTTACACTTAGTATAGCGGAAATAAACTGAAAAAAATAGGATTTTTTGTGATCAATTATGAGAAAAATGATGACTTTTTGTATTTTATGGCATAAAAAAGTGGATTTTAGGCTCAAACTAGGAAGGCACAGGATTTCGACATCGGAAAGGCGGCAGAAAAATGAATTTGAAATGGAAAACATGGATGGCAGCCGGATTGGCAGCCGTAGTTATAACAGCAGCAACAGGACATGTGGCATTTGCTGATCCAACCGTTCGTGCTGAGCAACATGACGATGCGTCAAAAACTTCTTCCTCGGGCAAACCAGCGAAGCCATGCATGCAGGCAGGACACGGTCTGTTCATGATTGGTGAAACGGCAGACTTGCTTGGGATTGGACTTCGGGATCTGAAAGAACAGATGGAACTTGGCAAGACGTTGTCCCAGATTGCGAAAGAGCGTAAGGGACTTAGTGAGGAGCAGTTATTGCAGAAGTTGAAGCCTACACTTGCACAGCGTCTGGATCAAGCTGTAGAAGAAGGTTGTCTCACCAAGGAACAAGCTGCAGCCACGAAGGCGGACATGGATACCAAGTTGAAAAAGGTCATTAATACCCCGCTGCGTGACTTGCGGCGTGAATTTGCCCACCATGGCAAACGTTCCATGGTAGATAAAGGCGAAATTGCCCGGTTTATTGGAGTCACCCCTGCTCAACTGCACGAGCAGCTTCAGGGAGGGAAATCCCTGGCTGAGATTGCTCAGGCAAAAGGCATTAGCGAAGCGCAGCTGGTGGACAAGCTGAAGGAACAATTAACGGGTGATCTGAAGAGATTTGTGAATCAGAAGGGCAACGTGCATCCAGCCCCGGGTCCCCAGGAACCTGTTCCTGGACGATCAACTTCGAGTGAAGTGAAATAAAGAAGAGCGTCTCCATAAGGGGACGCTCTTCTTTATTTTTAAAACGGCTCACTCGTTCCCGGACTGCGAGTTGGGCCGGGTGACGGAGTTCGCTCAGATGAATTTCTTTTGTCCACAGCAGCTGATGAATTAGGTACAGAACGTGGTTTGCGCATTAACCCTACGGTGAAGCGGGAGCCAGGAAGCTTGGACAGCACCCAACTGATTGCAAGAGCAAGGCCAACTGTTACAAGGAACGATAGCAACGTTACAGGCAGATGCCACCCACTGAGTTGAAGCGGTCTGGTTACATAAGCGATCGCGTAGATCACCAGGGCATGAACGAGATATCCACCAAATGAATAGCGGCCAATCCAGGATAACAGGCGCTGAAACCGTGTTTCTTTGCCCCGCATCAGTACGAGGAAACCATACAACATGAGCATCTGAGCCATAATGATGAGGAATGTAGTTGGTTTCAAATAAGTAGAGATATTCAAATTTACAACATCCCCGGACCCACGTAGCACATCGTATCCAAGCCAAATGTACATCCCTATAAACAGACAGATCGTCCAAGGCAGGATCTTCGTGGTCCAACTCCTCCAGCTATCCACTGACCAAGCACATACGGCACCCAGTAAAAAGTAGAACCAGTACATCACCCATGAATAGGAGCGATATTGCAGCAACATTGACCATGGCTCAGAAAGTGATTCTGTCCAGTCCCCCATATTATAGTAGGACCATTTCATAAGCAGGGCATATAGTGCTGCTGCAATGAGAATTAACCCGATAATGACTTGCATGGGCGTGAAACGTGAAGCGTTCTGCATACGACGCTGAATAGCTTTTGCTCCCGCCAGGAACAAGGGAAACAGAATATAAAACTGAAACACCATAATGACAAACCAGAGATGATATCCTGTCTGCGGGACAAATAGTTCACGAACAAGACTGCGAAAGTCTGGTATGTCTGCAAGCCAGAACGTGGGGGTGAAGATACGGACAGAAAGCCAGTAGATCAGTGTCCATACGACAAACGGCATATAGATATCGCCAAATCGCTTTCGAATGAAGCGAGGATAGTCCGGTTTGGTGTTACGGTGATGGTAAAACAACATTACACCTGATAGAAATACAAACGTTGGCGTACCAAATCGGGTCAGATGATAAATCATGGTCAGCATAATGGAATCCGGTTGTTCAATATCAGCGCGATAGATATACTCAGCGATACTATGCTGCATGACGATTGCCAGAAAGGCAATGCCTCGCAGTTCGGTCCATTCCGTTATTCGCGGTTTTTTCACATTGTAATCCTCCCTACGGGAACCGGAGTTCATCATATAAGGGTACCTGTTAAACATTAAGACTGCATTAAATGGAGAAAATAGGTACTAAAAAAGACGGCTTTGGCCGTCTTTTCTATTGATATATTTCATGCTTGTTTTAGTTCTGTTCCTCTGATGATGGAGTCTCTAAGGACGCGGCATCTTCTTCAAACAGTTTCTGAATGTAGGACTGAAGTTTGGTTACATCAACACCCAGCACCTGAGCTGAGCCCACCAGTTCATTGGTGAGTAGTTTGTTCGGTGGAATCTGCTGCTGATCGATTTCGTTCACATGGATATCGAAGCCAAGTGATGCGAGTTTTAACATCTGGGTTGGACTAAGGTCTGTCTCAATATAGGGAGCGATGGCTTCCAGAATATCCGGGATTTTGAAGAGCGACGTAGTGCTTTGCATTTTCTTGGCCAGCTCGGTCATGAAGATCCGCTGCCGTTCGGTACGGGTAAAATCCGAGGTGGCATCATGCCGGAACCGAACATATTGCAGGGCGGTTTTGCCGTCCATATGCTGCAATCCTTTTTTTAAGTCAATGTCGTACATATGTTTATCTGCTTTACTGGTGTAATACATGTCTTTCTCCACATCAATCTCAATACCGCCTACCGCATCAACGAGTGCCATGAAACCTGTAAAGTCTGTGTAGACATAATGCTGAATGGGAATACCGAGCAGATCACTTACGGTTTGTTTGGTCAGCTCCGCACCCCCGTAGGAAAAGGCTGCATTAAGTCTGCTTTTGCCATGCCCCGGAATGGCTACATAGGTATCTCGCAGTACGGAGAATAGATGGGCTTTCTTGGTGACCGGATCAATGGAAGCGACCATGACCGAGTCTGAGCGTCCTGCATCGTCGCCTCTTGAGTCTCCACCAAGGAGCAGAATGTTCACCCGTTCCTGGCCCTCCCATCTGGGAATCGTTGTCGTTGGTGTGTCTGAATCGCTGTCTGTGCCGGAAGAGGACGAGTTGGATGAAGTCCCGGAAGCCGTGGAGATGCTATTGGCAAAATGAACAATCGAATATCCGTAATATACAACGACACCTGTAATCGCAAGTGCCAGGGTCAGGGCTGTACCCCATAACCATTTTTTAAGCATAATCTTCACCTTTCTATGATTGAACTGATATGTAACCCAAACTAGTTTAACAAAAAGAAAGCAAAAAGTCCTCTTTGATTTCGTAACTTCGGTCAATGTGAGGATTGTTCGACAAATAGTTAGTGTATATTTAATATGTAAAAAATAATCTTGTTTTGTGTAATGGGGGCATTAAAAGCCAGTTATGAATCAATCACTATTTAATTGGATTAATCAGTTTGCAGACCAAATACCGTTTCTGGACTGGTTTATGATCACATCATCCGAGTATGCGGTTTGGGTCATGATCGCACTGCTCGTTATCGTATGGTTTCTCGGCGATCCATCGAAACAACGAATTGTTTTTTATGCCTGTGTGGCTTCCATTGTAGCGCTAGTTCTGGCCAAATGGGGGATATCACCAGCGGTCGGTCATCCAAGACCTTTTGTGGAAGGGACTGTGCATCAGCTGGTTGCCCATGTACCTGATCCTTCTTTTCCAAGTAAACATGCTTCCTTTGTATTTGCTCTAGCGGCTGCTTCATTCTTTATTGGACGTCGCTTCGGGTCATGGATGATGTTACTCGCTGTGTTGACAGGGGAGTCGCGTGTATATGTTGGTGTGCATTATCCAGGAGATATTCTGGGAGGATTCATTCTCGGAAGTCTGCTTAGTGTGGTTCTGATTACAACCCGCAATTATACCAAGTCGATTCCCGACTTCTTCATTAACATACACCGACGTGTTTTTCGATAGCGTCTGGATGTAATGTGTAGCGACGTCGTGGTAGTTTCGATCCATTAAAGAAGTCTCTTATCTCTGGTTCTGCCAAAGATGGGAGACTTCTTTTGTGTTATGTTCGAAGTTACATGAAATTTATAGAAATTGAATTCTAACATCTACAATTCATGACGATCGGTGACGATATATTATAAATATGTATTATTTTGAGGAGTGGGACACATGGAAGACACACGGGGGAATAAGTTGGGGATATTCAAGTTAACGATTCGAGGCAAGTTACTGACTGGTTTTCTGATAGTTGTAGCTATGTTGGTTTTTGTAAGCGTCTATGCGTTAATACAGATCCATAATATGTCTGGTAAAGCCAATGATGTGGACCAGACCTGGATGCCAAGTGTAAGCCTACTAGGTATGATGAATGGTGATGTTTCGGATGTAGAGCGGTTGGCGCTGGCGATTATCGTTGAACAAGACGAAGAAGAAAATGTCAAGGTGAATGAAGCGTTAAAGTTGCTCCTCACGAAGATTGAGGATGAGCGTAAACAGTTGCTTACATACATTGAGAGCAATGATGAAGCGATGAAGCTCTACAATGATTTCAGTACGAATTATGATGCTTATGTGGAGAAAATGCCTGCATTCATAGAATTCGGCATTGCAAATAACTATGAAGAAGCAAGTAGACTGCACACTGAAGCCTATCCATTGTGGTATACAGCTAACGACACGATTGCCAAGCTGATCGAATCTGGGAATAAAGGATCGGATGCAGCAACGAATGATTCTGTCGAGTTGGCTGAGAATACATTTAATGTGATTTTGGCAGTGACGATTTTTGCATTCCTGATCGCCGTGTTCATTGCATTCTTCATTGCAAGCATCATTTCACGTCCAATCAAAAAGATGAATGAAGCGGCCATGGCTATTGCCAATGGTGATCTGACAGGTGAGACGATTGTGCTCAAGAACAAAGATGAATTGGGAACGCTCGCGGCTTCCTTCAATACCATGAGTGGCAATTTGCGCTCCATGATTGAATCGGTATCGATGACTTCCGAACAGGTGGCCGCTTCATCGGAAGAGCTTCTTGCAAGTGCAGAGCAAAATACTCAAGCCTCGGAACAGATTTCCGAAACGGTTGAGGAACTGGCCGTAGGCACGTCTGATCAAGTTGATATTGTGAAGCGCTCTTCACAGGCTATGAATGAGATGGCTCTCGGATCAGAGCAGATTGCCGAGCTTGCTCAGAGTGTATCCGTATCTGCTGTAGATGCGGCGAATCAATCTTCCGAAGGAAATATGATTATTCAGCAAGCGGTTGAACAGATGGGTTCTGTTCGAAATTCCATTGCTTCGCTTACTGAATTGGTTACAGGGCTGGGGGAACGTTCAGCAGAGATTGGAACCATTACCGAGGTAATCAACAACATTGCCCGGCAGACCAATCTGCTTGCACTGAATGCAGCCATTGAAGCCGCACGAGCAGGAGAGCATGGACGTGGTTTCGCCGTAGTTGCGGGAGAAGTGCGGAAGCTGGCTGAAGAATCTTCTACATCTGCGCAAAGAATTACGGATCTCGTTCAATTGATTCAGAAAGATACGGATCATGCTGTTCAGGCAGTAAAAGTGAACAGCAGTGAGACAGAAGCAGGAATCGAGATGGTTACTGCGGCAGGACAAGCGTTCGAGCAGATCTCGGATGCGGTCAACAAAGTAGCGGGTGAAATCCAGGAAGTATCTGCAGGTTCAGAGGAAATGTCGGCGAGTACAACTGAGGTTGTAGGATATGTAAGTCAAATCTCCAACATCGCCGGAGAGGCAGCGGGCGGGGTTCATAATGTATCTGCCGCAACTCAGCAGCAGTTGGCTTCAATGGAAGAGATTGCATCATCCGCAGGTTCATTATCCAAAATGGCGGAAGAACTGCAGGAGCAGATTAACAAGTTCAAAGTGTAACTAATGAGATGTTCTGATACCTAAGGTGTACAGAAACATACTGACAGGATGGTCAGAATGCCATTCGATTTGTACTGTTGATGATAACAAGGGCGAGAAGCTGTTTCTCTAACGCGTATATGCGTTAGAGAAACAGCTTTTTTTGTCACATGACGCAGAGCAGGTCACAACAATGTTATTTCAGAAGTCACCAACGCTTATATAGTTGGTGAAACAAACGGCTATAATGGTAATTAATGGTGGAACTTACACTGAAATACACCGTGGGGAGGAGCGATATAAACTTGCAGTCCAGAGTAATGCATACGGAATATTGATGAAGAGGAGATGAATAGTTGAACATGAAGGGGAGCTGGTGGAGACGAGTCGCTATGATCGCGTTATCGGCAGGACTACTGGCAGGGAGTTTATCGATGGGCACAGGAATTCGTAAGGCGGATGCGGCCGCTGGAAATCAGAACTATGCTGAAGCACTGCAAAAGGCCATTTACTTCTATGAGGCACAGCGTTCGGGTCCGTTGCCAGCGAGTAACCGGGTCGAATGGCGTGGTAATTCAGGCATGCAGGATGGCGCTGATGTAGGCGTTGATCTGACCGGAGGATGGTATGATGCCGGAGATCACGTGAAATTTGGTTTTCCGATGGCTGCTTCCGCAACGATGCTCGCCTGGTCTGTCGTGGAATACAGCGACGGATATGAACAAGCCGGACAACTGGAGGAGATCAAGGATAATATCCGATGGGCGACCGACTATTTTATGAAAGCGCATACGAAACCAAATGAATTATGGGGACAAGTGGGGGCAGGCAATACCGACCATGCCTGGTGGGGTCCTGCAGAAGTCATGCAGATGAACCGTCCTTCGTTCAAGATAGATGCTTCATGCCCGGGCAGTGATCTGGCGGCAGAAACGGCTGCAGCGCTGGCAGCGTCATCGATTGTATTTGCAGATGATGATCCGGCATATTCGGCCAGACTGCTCCAACATGCGAAAGAGCTGTACAACTTCGCAGATACCTATCGGGGGGAATACACCGATTGTATCACTGATGCTGCAGCGTTTTATAATTCGTGGACAGGATACGAAGACGAGCTGGCATGGGGTGGCGCATGGCTTTATTTAGCTACTAATGATAGCGCTTACTTGTCCAAAGCCATTGCAGCTACGGACCGGTGGTCTTCTAGCGGAGGCTCAGCCAATTGGCCCTATACCTGGACACAAGGTTGGGACAGTAAACATTATGGTGCCCAGATCCTGCTTGCCCGAATTACGTCCAGTTTGAACATGCCGGAGGCGACAAGATTTATTCAGTCGACTGAGCGCAATCTGGATTATTGGACGGTTGGAGTCAATGGGACACGAGTCAAGTATACGCCAGGAGGTCTGGCGTGGCTGGATCAGTGGGGATCGCTCCGATATGCAGCGAATGCATCCTTTATTTCTTTTGTATACTCCGACTGGGTCAGTGATCCTGTGAAAAAGTCGAGATATCAGGATTTTGCTGTCTCACAGATGAATTATATTCTGGGCGATAATCCGCGTCAGAGCAGCTATGTGGTCGGATATGGGCAAAATGCACCTCAACATCCGCATCATCGGACTGCTCACGGTTCATGGCTGAATAACGAAGATATCCCGGCTAACCATCGCCACATTCTGTATGGTGCCATGGTCGGTGGTCCGGATGCATCGGATGGATATACCGATGATATCGGGGATTATGTGAGTAATGAGGTCGCAACCGACTACAATGCTGGTTTTACTGGCGCACTGGCAAAGATGAATTTGCTGTTTGGTCAAAATCATCAGCCCCTGGCGAACTTCCCTGCACCTGAGGTCAAGGGTGATGAGTTCTTTGTGGAAGCTGCCATCAAATCATCCGGTTCCAATTATACGGAAATCAGAGCACAGCTTAATAATCGTTCCGCTTGGCCTGCCCGAATGGGAGATCAACTGTCTTTTAAGTATTTCTTGGATCTGAGTGAAGTGTATGCTGCCGGGCGTACGGTATCGGACGTGCAAGTGACAACCTCCTATACGGAAGGGGCGACGGTATCTCAACCAGTTGTGGTGAATGCAGCTCAGCATATCTATACCATTACGGCGAACTTCGGTAATACCAAGATCTATCCAGGTGGGGAAGGAAATTATCGTAAAGAAGTACAGTTCCGCATTACAGGCCCACAGGGTGCATGGAATGCCAGCAATGATCATTCGTTCCAGACGCTGACTACGGGCACTCCTGTGAAGAGCATATACCTTCCAGTCTATGATGCGGGGGTCAAGGTGTATGGACAGGAGCCTGGTGTTACACCAGTCACGGTTCCAGGCGCACCTGCTGGCGTGCAGGCTGTAGCGGGAAGCAGTCAGGTTAACCTGACCTGGGCCGCTGTATCCGGGGCCGAATCGTATACGGTGAAGCGTTCCGAGGTGAGTGGAGGACCATATACAACTGTTGCGACAGGGGTTAATGGATTGACCTACACAAACACGGGACTGACCAACGGGACGGCTTATTATTATGTAGTGACTGCTGTGAATTCAGCAGGGGAATCATCGGGTTCTGTGCAGGTGTCGGCTACCCCGCAAGCAGCTTCGACGCTGCCGGGAGCACTGACTTTAAGTGGGACAGCTGGTGATGCGCAGTCCGTCCTGACTTGGACAGCAGCCTCGGGCGCTACTAGCAATAAGGTACAACGTTCGGTGGCAGGCGGGACATATGCAGATGTGGCAACCGGATTGTCTGTGCTGACTTACACCGATACAACAGCGCTGAATGGCACCACGTACAATTACCGGATTGCAGCTGTGAATGCGAACGGACAGACACTGTCCAATGTCCTGGAACTGACGCCTTCTGCACCTCCGGTGACGACCGGTACACTCGAAGTACAGTACCGCAGCGGAGGGTCCGGGAATTCAAGTAATGCGGTGACTCCGCAGTTCAACGTGAAGAATACCGGAACACAGGCGATTGATCTCAGTACCGTGAAGATCCGATATTATTTCACCAAGGATGGTGCGGATCAAATGACCTTCTGGTGTGATTATGCCGAGATGGGCACGGCCAATGTTGAAGGTACATTTGTCGCAGTGAATCCGGCGAAGGGTACCGCAGATACGTATCTGGAGATTAGCTTCAAGTCCGGAGCAGGCAGTTTGGCCGCTGGAGCAGAGACCGGCGTGATTCAAGCACGCTTTTCCAAAAATAACTGGAGCAATTTCGATCTAAGTAATGATTATTCCTATGATGCTTCCAAGACGGCTTTTGCCGCATGGAACAAGGTAACCGGGTATCAGGGAAACACCAAAGTATGGGGCTTGGAGCCGTAACTGGCTCAAGATCATAAGCAGAAGAGCAGCATGGGCAGACCAACGGCGTTTATAGAGGTTGTTCAAAAAGTTCGCTTTTGATTACAAAGGATGCCTAGTGGCATCATCAGCATCGAATATGGAATTCAGCCGAAATGTCCGTTGCTCACGTAGTTTTCCCTACGCTCCGCTACTCCATTTCTAGCTTCATCCCATCTTCTCGGTACTGAAAACCGCTCTTTTTGAACACGCAACTATATTCAATTTCCACTATTCCAGGGAGGTATATATTAATGTTGAAATCAGCTGCGAAAAAAAGTTTAACAGCCATGCTGGCGGGAACCGTCATGTTGACCGGATACACCGGACTCTGGGCAGGGCCGCAAACAGCACATGCCGCAGATCAGGCCATCGAGATTCAGGCAGACAGCATTAATGAAGCCCGTTTTTTGCAATTGTATGATCAGTTGAAAGATCCGGCGAACGGATATTTTTCTCCAGAGGGTCTACCGTATCATTCCATTGAGACCCTGCTCAGTGAGGCACCGGATTATGGTCATATGACGACGTCCGAGGCATACAGTTACTGGCTGTGGTTGGAAACCATGTATGGTCACTACACGGGAGATTGGTCCCAACTGGAAGCAGCTTGGGACAGTATGGAAAAATACATTATCCCGGTCAACGAAGGTGACGGCAATGAAGAGCAGCCTACGATGAGCTCATACAACCCGAACAGCCCTGCTACGTATGCAGCGGAAAAACCTTTCCCTGATCAATATCCATCGCAACTTAATGGTCAATATGCAGCGGGTAAAGACCCGATTGATGCTGAACTTAAGGCGACCTATGGTAACAATCAGACCTATCTCATGCACTGGCTGGTCGATGTGGATGACTGGTATGGATATGGCAACCTGTTGAATCCATCACATACGGCTACTTATGTGAACACGTTCCAGCGTGGGGAGCAGGAGTCTGTGTGGGAAGCCATTCCGCATCCATCCCAGGATGATAAATCTTTTGGTAAGGCAAACGAAGGCTTCATGAGCTTGTTCACAAAGGAAACTCAGGTACCGTCAGCGCAATGGCGTTACACAAACGCAACGGATGCCGATGCGCGTGCTGTACAGGTGCTGTATTGGGCGAAGGAGATGGGATACAACAATCCTGAATATCTGGATAAAGCGAAGAAGATGGGGGACTATCTGCGCTATGGCATGTATGATAAATACTTCCAGAAAATTGGAAGTGCAAAGAGCGGTACACCGACTCCGGGTACAGGCAAGGATTCGAACATGTATCTCATGGCTTGGTATACGTCTTGGGGCGGTGGCTTGGGTCAAGGTGGGGATTGGGCTTGGCGCATTGGAGCGAGCCATACCCATCAGGCTTATCAAAACCCGGTTGCAGCGTATGCCTTGTCTGACCCGGCTGGCGGTTTGATTCCGAAATCAGCAACAGCGAAGGCAGATTGGAATGCTACGCTGAAACGTCAGTTGGAATTCTACACATGGCTACAATCTCATGAAGGAGCTATCGGCGGGGGAGCAACGAACAGTCTGGATGGTTCATACAAAGCCTATCCGGCAGGCGTAAGTACATTCTATGACATGGCTTATCAGGAGGCACCTGTATATCGTGACCCGGATTCCAACACCTGGTTTGGATTCCAGGCATGGCCGCTGGAGCGTGTAGCCGAGATGTACTATATTCTTGCGGAGAGCGGGGATTTGACCTCTGAGAACTTCCAGATGGCCAAGAAGGTAATCACGAAGTGGATCGACTGGAGTAAGGATTATGTATTTGTAGGTGAGCGTCCGGTCACGGATGCGCAAGGTTATTATCTGAATGCGGCTGGACAGCGCATTTTGGGTGGAACTAATGTTCAGGTAGCAACAACGCCGGCTCCGGGAGAGTTCTGGATTCCGGGTGGTCAGGAATGGCAGGGTCAACCGGACAAATGGAATGGATTCAGTTCGTTTACGGAAAATCCGAACTTCCGTGTAACGACCAAAGATCCAGTGCAGGACACAGGAGTTCTGGGAAGTTACGTTAAAGCTCTGACCTTCTTCGCAGCGGGAACACAGGCAGAGAACGGTACACTTAGCGCGGAAGGCCAAGAAGCCAAGGATTTGGCTGAGGCTTTGCTGGATACAGCTTGGGATTACAATGATGGTGTGGGGATCGTTACGGAAGAAGAACGTAAAGACTACTTCCGCTTCTTTGCCAAAGAGATCTATATCCCGGCGAACTGGTCAGGAACCTTTGGTCAAGGTAATACAATTCCAGGTACAGCAGGTGTACCTTCCGATCCGGCAAAAGGTGGCAATGGCGTATACATTGGATACTCCGATCTGCGTCCAGCTATCAAGCAAGATCCGGCATGGGCTTACCTGGATAATCTGTACAAAACGTCATATAACACAACCACGAAGCAGTGGGAAAACGGTGCACCTACCTTTACGTATCACCGGTTCTGGTCACAGGTGGATATGGCTACAGCGTACGGCGAGTATGATCGTCTCCTCGGAGATTCGGATAGTCCGGAAGTGGAAGTACCCGCTGCTCCTGCTGGCGTAACAGCGACTGGAGGAAGTGAGCAAGTGGTTCTGAATTGGAACGCAGCCGCTGGTGCAGCCTCGTATACTGTGAAACGTGCAGCGGTGAATGGTGGTCCTTATACGTCTGTAGCGACAGGGGTTACAGGATCAACATTCACGGATACAGGTTTGACCAACGGTACAACGTATTATTATGTCATCACTGCGGTGAATGCCGTAGGTGAGTCTGCACCGTCGACACAGGCATCTGCAACACCACTCGCAGGTACCGTTGTGCCAGGCGTATTCAACCTCACTGGAACGGCTGGCGATGCCCAGGCGGTACTGACATGGACCGCATCAACTGGAGCAGCGAGTTATAAGGTACAACGTTCGGTAGGCACCGGAGCATATGCTGATCTGGCAACAGGTTTGACCGCACTGACGTATACCGACGCTACAGCGGTGAATGGTACAGCTTATAATTATAGAGTCGTAGCCATTAATACGAGTGGTCAGACGAATTCGAATGTATTGGTGTTGACCCCATTGGCACCTCCAGTCACAACGGGAACGCTTGAAGTACAATACCGTAATGGTAGTTCAGGAACTTCGGTCAATGCGATTACTCCGCAGTTCAATGTGAAGAATACAGGTACAACTGCTGTCGACTTAAGCAAAGTGAAGGTCCGGTATTATTTCACCAAGGATAGTGCCGCTGATCTGAGTTTCTGGTGTGATTATGCGCAGATTGGCAGTGGTAACGTGGAAGGGCATTTTGTTTCGATAGATCCGGCCAAGGGCACGGCAGATACGTATCTGGAGATTGGATTCAAATCGGGTGCTGGCAGTTTGGCCGCGGGTGCCGAAACCGGAATCATCCAGGGACGTTTCTCGAAAAACAACTGGACGAATTTTGATCAAACGAATGATTATTCATTTGATTCCACCCAATCGGCCTTCAGTGCCTGGACAAAAGTGACAGCTTATCAGGATGGCGCCAAGGTATGGGGAATTGAACCTTAAATGGTCGACCGGCTGTAGAGTGATGTTACTAATCATACAGGTTAAGCCGGGGAGAAATCCCTGGCTTTTCTTTTTTTATGGAAAAGCAAAAATGAAATACAAAATAATCAAACACACATTGCTGATAAATCGATCCGTATTGAGTTTGGAGGCAAAAATGTGAATTCGGGGAACGGTAATTGGCAAATGAATCATAGTAATGTTTACCATATTTGAGATTTTAAACATTAAAATCTAGGTCATATGGCATATGCCCTGAATGAGAAACGACCTAGCTCTTGTATCGCGGAAAAATCAAGCATATCAAATAGTTACAATAATTTAACCTTTCAAAAAGAAGGGATCAACAGAGAATTTTTCCAGCAGATCATGCACAGACCCTGATACTTAGTGCTCAAGTTCGCCTATATCAATACAGGACTTTTGACTGATGAACGTTATGGATAGCCCGTTTACAATGGGGCAAGCCTTGGAGAACCAAGCCAGGTTAAAATTCTGTAACATCAGGGGGAACTCGACATCATGAACTGGAAAAAAACGATTATTACGGCAAGTGTCACAGCAACGATGCTGATGGGAAGTCTGACGACAGGAGCACTAACAGCACAGGTATCAGCAGCTGCTGTTGACAATTCACAAGTAAAAGTAATCTGGGGTGTAAACCTACGCACAACACCTTCTTCTTCTGCGAAGATTGTTCGCTTGGTCGCTAAAGGGGAAACGGTAACGGTGCTTCAGCAATCCGGTTCGGATTGGTATAAGATTAAGGATTCTGCTAACCGGACAGGCTACATATCTTCTTCATCCAAATACACACAAGCGATTAGTGGCGGCACAAGCGGATCGGGTTCGAATAGTGGTACATCGGTGACCGGCAATGCATCTGTAGAAAAAGTGATTGCAGCGGGAATGAAATATTTGGGAACACCTTATGAGTTCGGAGCCAGTCGTAACAGCACAGCTACTTTTGACTGTTCCAGCTTTGTACGTCAAGCCTTCATTGATGCACTTGGCATCAAGCTTCCAGCGGATTCCCGCAAACAGGGAGCCTATGTAAAAGCCAAGGGTACAGTTCAGACGAACTGGAAAAACCTGAAACGCGGTGATCTGATGTATTTCATGTCGTATAAAGGTAGCTCTGCATCATCGTATTCGGGCGTGAATAAATCTAGCGCAACCATTACTCATACAGGGATTTACCTGGGCGACGGAAAAGTATTACATACGTATTCCAACGCTGGCGGTGGTGTAACAACTAGTGATATCTCCGGCAAACACTGGGAGTATCGCTTCCTGTTTGGTGGCAGTGCGCTGTAGGTTGAAACAAGAACCTTACTAGATATTCCGAGCATGTCCATATGCATATAAAACACCTTCCATTTTGCCTTTGACAGGCGAGTGGGAGGTGTTTTTGTGTTATTTATTATTTTGAAACACTCAATCGTGATAGTACAGTCGGAACAGGATATCCTGGTTGTAGTTACCGAATCCCTCACCATATAAGGTAAGCCCGCCTACATGCTGAGCATCTTCCTCTACCGAAAGACGAAGGGTCCATTGGTTGCGTTCGACCGGGATATCTGCGAGTGTAATGTCGGATAGATGTTGTCCATCAATAAACGTACCCTCATTGGTAATTCGCAGTACCTTGAGCATGCCGTACTGATTGACACTGTCACTCCACCATTCCGGGGTGAACATGCCACGTCCGTTGCCTGAATCTCCAGGGCTTGTCCATTCCCCTAATCGGATGCCATTCAGCATGAATGTAATATCCGAGGGCCAATTTGGATTCACCGAAGGTGCTTCTGACCCGATCTCGAGGGACAATTCAATCGCATTGATCTGCTGTCCGGATAAGATATAGTTTGGAATTTTGTACTCCACAAATCCACGGCCAAACCACAGAATATGGGCATGCATCCGCTCAGGGTCGAGAAAATAACGAGGGTCATCATACTGTCCGATAACATGATTGGACGTAGCCAGACCACATGTCGGATAGACGTCAAAGTGGGTGTAGTGTCCCACAGGCACAGAAACCTCGTGCAGCTTGCGGGCTGTGCCACTTTCCTGCGGCATGGAGATGCCAATCCAGTCTACAGCAAGACTGTTCATTTTATGTGTGCCGCCGTCTTTGCGTACCATTTTGGACTGAATAATGCCCACATCCTGAAGTTTGCGGACATGCATGGTCACGATGGCACTACTCAGACCCAGTGAAGCAGCAAGGTCTTTCACATTCATCGGAGTCTCTGCAACAAGGCGGATGATCTGCAGACGGACTTCACTGGCAAGTGCTTCATATAGGGGTAGCCATTCGGCATCGGTATTTGCTCTGATCACAGTTGTTCCTCCATTTTTTCTATATAGAATTAAGTTAAACATAAATTCAGTAAAAAGAATAACATTTTGCAAAATTCAGGTTGAAATTAAGGCTATAATCGATTTTAATATAAATATGAACGTTGATCCATAGAATATCAATTAATTTTTATATTAATCTTAGGGAGTTGAAATTCATTATGGAAAAAGCAAAAATGACGGTAGATAAAGATTTTACTATTGGTGTAGTGGATAAGCGCTTGTACGGATCATTTATTGAGCATCTGGGACGTGCCGTCTATGGCGGGATTTACGAGCCAGGGCATCCATCAGCGAACGAACAGGGTTTCCGCACGGATGTGCTGGAGATGGTCAAGGAGTTGAATGTACCGATTGTACGTTATCCTGGAGGTAATTTTGTATCCGGTTACAATTGGGAAGATTCGGTTGGACCTGTGTCAGAACGCAAACGCAGACTGGAACTGGCCTGGAGAACGATTGAGACCAATGAATTTGGCTTCAACGAATTCGTGGACTGGGCAAAACAGGCTAATTCTGAAGTGATGATGGCGGTCAATCTGGGAACACGGGGTACGGATGCAGCTCGCAACATTGTGGAGTACAGCAACCATCCGGAAGGTTCGTACTATAGTGATCTTCGCATCAAGCATGGATACAAGCAGCCACATGCGATTAAAACATGGTGTCTGGGCAACGAGATGGATGGTCCTTGGCAGATTGGTCACAAAACGGCAGATGAGTATGGACGGTTAGCTGTTGAAGCGGCAAAAGTCATGAAGTGGACGGACCCGACGATTGAGCTGGTAGCCTGCGGAAGTTCAAACCTGAATATGCCATCATTCCCGGAATGGGAAGCAACGGTGCTGGATCATACGTATGATCACGTGGAGTATCTGTCCTTGCATCAATACTACGGCAATCAAGAGCAAGATACGCCAACGTTCCTGGCACGCTCGCTTGAAATGGATCGTTTTATCGATACCGTGAAGGCGACTTGTGATTATATCAAAGCGAAGAAACGCAGCAAAAAGACGATGTATCTGTCCTTTGATGAGTGGAATGTATGGTATCACTCCAATGAAAATGATTCGAAGATGGATCCTTGGCAGATTGCTCCACCACAGCTGGAGGATATCTATAACCACGAGGATGCACTGCTTGTTGGATGTATGTTGATCAGTATGCTCAAACATGCGGATCGGGTTAAAATGGCTTGTCTGGCACAACTCGTTAACGTGATTGCGCCGATCATGACAGATACGGGCGGTGGTTCATGGAGACAGACAATCTTCTATCCATTCATGCATACATCTCTCTTCGGACGTGGAACAGCATTGGTGCCATTGATCCAGTCTCCAAAATACGATACAAAACAAATCACAGATGTTCCTTATCTGGAAGCTATTGCGGTGCATAACGAAGAGCAGGGTGAAGTGACTGTATTCGCAGTCAACCGTCATCTGGAAGAATCCCTTCCGCTCGAGGTGGACCTGCGCAGCTTCGGGAAGTGTACCGTGATCGAGCATATCGTGCTGGAGAGTGATGACCTCAAAGCATCTAATACGGCAGCACAACCGAATCGTGTTGCTCCTCATAATCGCGGGGGTGCAGTTGTATCCGATACCCTGATTACGGCGAGCTTGGCGAAAGCATCATGGAACGTGATCCGTTTGAAAGTTCAGTAATGGATTAGCGTAAGCGTAAAGGGATAGGACACGTTGGAGCCCAATGGCAGGTTTGATGCCTGAGAGGGAAGCCAGCGAACAGCGGATTAGCGTGTTCCTTCAATCAAAAAAGCTGGGTGCGAGTTCATCGCATCCAGCTTTTTTCGTTGTGTTTTGTGGGGAAAGGGAAGGCATGGGAGACATAAGTAATGATGTGGCAGACAAGGTAGCATTAAGTTAGGTAATGGGTTGTGTTGAACATGAAGTACATGGTCCTGTCATATGCATACGCGCTAACGAATCTAGGACACCTTATTGTGCCGATTATCGTTATAGTAGAAATTTAACGAATCGGAGACACGTTATCCTGACAAAAAGACGGATGAATCTCGGGAAAAGCATGCCCAGAGCGTAAATAACGTGTCTAGGATTCGTTAGGATATCAGATTAGCTGAAAACAGACTAATAGCGTGTGCTGAGTTCGTTACAATTCACCCATCTGTGTGAAAAGGTTATTTCTCTTCCGCTTTGATTCAGCGTAGCTTCCGCTTCAATTTAAAACTCAAAACTTTCGCCGTCACGTGGGATGAGCACCTGACCATCCAACTGCTCGGATGTCAGATAAGTGGCAAGATTCGTACGAGACACCATACAATGATTAATCGCATCCATGTGCACAGCGATGACATGAGCAGACGGCGCATGGCGCTTCACGGCAACAACGTCAGGCCCGTCCATCGTAATGGGATCACCCTCCACGAAGCGTGCACCTCCGGCATTCACAACAATGACTTCTGGGGCATATTGACGAATGGCCTCAGCAGGTTCTTCACACCAGATGGTATCCCCCGCAATATAGGTGACGGGTTCTCCATCTGCTTCAAGTATGAAACCGGACACGTTGCCCATACGTTCACCGATTTCACCTGTGCCATGATGCCCGGATGTACGGGCGAATCGGACAGAGTGATGCTCATGTTTTTCATCTACAGCTGTTACATTCGTGAATCCGGCACCCAGGAATACATTCTCGTCCCCGGGCTGGCAGATCAGAGGAATGTCTTTGCCAAGTTGTTTCGCTGCTGCTTCATCCCAGTGGTCCAGATGGGTGTGTGTCACAATCAACAGATCCGGATTCAGATAATCCGTTTCGGTTTCGGGCAGACCGACTCTCGGGTTACGTAGCTCATTCGGTGTGTTCGGGAATGCAGGCATGACTTCAGCGTCCATCAACATCGGATCAACGAGAATGTTCAGCCCTCCGTATTCCAGCCACAGTGTAGCATTGCGTATCAATTGAATTTTCATTATATTTGCACTCCTTCGAGTTGTTGAATAGTATTACCCTATATGGTATACAACCCGTTTAACGGCGTACATAACATGATGAATGGAATTAGGCCACACTAATTTCACCGTGAAAGGATTGCTGAAGCAAGATGAATGAAATGATAGATGATACAGATATACGTATTTTGCAGATCCTGATTCGGGATGCCAAACGTTCTCACAAAGAGATCGGTGAAGAGGTTCACCTTACAGGACAGGCCGTTGGTGCAAGAGTGCGCAAGCTGCAAGATCTGGGTGTAATCGAAGGTTACACGGTAAAATGGAACCCGGAACGCCTGGGCCGCGGCCTTCAGGCATTTGTCACGGTTTTCTTGAACTCCGGCGACAGACATGCCGCCTTTCGTACATTCATTGCTGATCGTAAGGACATCGTTGAAGTCCATCGTGTCAGCGGAGAAGGCTGTTATCTGATGAGAGTGCAGACTGGCACCACAGAGCAGCTGGGTCAACTGCTTGAAGCATTGCAACCTTACGGCAATTACAAAGTCAGCCTGTCCATAGGTGTTGAGAAATCACAGTGATATGTGGGGAACTTGCCCTCATCCATCCCGGTACTCAACAATCCTGCTTCTGTTCCTGCAAAGTCTCCTGAAGCAAAAACACCGCCTGGTTCAGCTCTTTTTTGCTTAGCAGATGATCTGTCTGAATATGAGAGCGTGTGCCGTCTTTTAAGTACAGGACAAACATGGGAGAAGCAGACAGGAGCCACTTGCTGCGGGCAGGTGAGGCAAGTTCAACTTTGCGAATCTGGCTCCAAGCAATCTTCCGTTTGCCCGTGCTCAACGCATCATCATCCCAGGATAACAACACGGCAGGGGTTCTGGTTAGTCGTGACAGAAACATGAAGAATAGCGGCCCGATCAACCACATACCCAGAACGGCTGCGATGGAATAGTATATCGTCTCCAGTCTTTCGGCTTGTCCGTCTACGATGATCCATAATAAGCTCACACACAAGAGAAGGAACAGGAAGCATAAACTTCCTTTCCATAGAGCTGTGCTGCGTCGGTAATGAATCTGCTGATGGTCACGCTTGGGTGTTTCAGGTTGTTGCATGGATGTTCCTCCTAATTAACAATGCTGATCGATATGCCAAACGTGCCGCCTGCATGAGCAGAGCGGCATGTTCAACGTTCTGTATTTACTATAACTCAGGTTCATTACCCTGATATAGCTGAATTTTTACCTGCATCACGCGCATGGGTGTACAAGTCTGCATATACACCTTTGGCTGCGATTAGTTCCTGGTGCGGTCCTTCCTCCACAATCTCACCATTCTCCATCACCAGAATTCGATCAGCATGCATCACTGTGGACAGGCGATGAGCAATGACAATGGTGGTGCGTCCCTGGGATACGGATTCCAATGCCTGCTGCACAAGCTGTTCGGTGTGTGAGTCCAGATTGGCGGTTGCCTCATCCAGGATGAGTACTCGGGGCTGGAACACCACGATCCGGGCAAAGGAGATCAACTGCCGCTCCCCGGCGGATAGTCCGCTTCCGCGTTCGGATAGATGCGTATCATATCCTTGAGGCAAACGTGAAATCATCGCATGTGCCCCGACAAACCGGCAGGCCTCAATCGCCTGCTCTCGCGTAATATCCTCACGAAACATTCTCACATTATCAATGATGGAGCCGGAGAACAGGAAGGGTTCCTGTTGAATCAGACCCACGATCCGATGAAGCTTAGCCTGCGGCAGATGCCGGATATCGGTACCATCAATCTCGATACTGCCCTTGTCTACATCATAGAAGCGATTGAGCAGGGAGATCAGTGTGCTTTTGCCAGCGCCTGTTGTGCCTACAATACCTACCATTTCACCCGGATAGAGGTGCAGGTTCATCTGTTGGATCAAGGGCCGGTCTGCCCGATAACCAAACGACACATCATTAAAATCAATCTGGCCCATCACATTTTGTGGTTCAAGTGAGGAGGCCATACCGGGTTTGGGATCAGCAACTTCAGGCCGTGTATTCAGAATGTTCCAGATGCGATCCATCGATACGGTCGTGGACTGGAATGTATTCCATTGCATCGTAATCTGGTTAATCGGTTGAAAGAACTGGCGGATATAGCTGATAAACGCATACAATACCCCGACTTGCAGGGACTCACCCAGTACGGCGCGACCTCCAAGCCAGACCATCATGACCAGTGCCGCATTGCCAAGGATATCAAACGTCCGGTTGAAGATAACATTGGAACGGGCTTGCGCAATGTTGGCTTTCAGATGGAGCGCATTCTGTTCCGAGAAACGTTTCTTCTGTTCTTCCTCCTGGTGAAAAGCTTGAATCAGGAACATGCCGGACAAGTTCTCCGCCGTAAATGCGATCAGACGGGAAAGACGCGTACGGGCATTTTGATAAGCTTTCCGCAGTCGACTACGGAATAATACCGCAACCACCGCAATGACAGGCAGAACGATCAGGGAGTATGTCGCCAGCACAGGATCAAGTTGGAACATAAAGACGATAATGAGCACCAGCATCATACCATCCCGAATCAGACTGAGCAGTACTTGAGTGAAAAAGCTGCTGATGGTCTCCGTATCACTGGATACGTTTGTGACCAGACTGCCGATATGAAAACGGTCAAAGAAGGACATGGACATCTTGGAGATATGCTTGAACAGGTCCTTTCTGATCCGGGATACAATGTTCTGCCCTACGTGCTGCAACAGATTATTCTGGATATAGGTAAAAATAAAACTGATGACAGCCAGCCCGAGAAAGATGGCTGCGAGCTGAACGAGAAAGCCCACACTGGTCTGGCCCACGGCCAGATGATCATCGATGGCGATCTTCACCAGATAGGGTTGCAGAAGATCTGCCGATATGCCAAGCAGTGAACAGAAGAAGATACCGGCAAAAGCCCATTTATGCGGTTTGGCGTATGCCATCATCGCCTTAAACGAAGTTCGTTTACTCTGATCGGCCTCTGCATCTTGGTGAAGTTCAGCGTTAGCGTTAGACATGATGTAATCCCTCCTCCTGCAAACGGTAGGTGGCCGCATATAACCCCTTGGCAGCCATCAACTGCGCATGTGTTCCCTGTTCAGCGACTCGCCCTTCATCCAGAACGATAATATCGTCGGCGTGACGGACCGCGCTGATGCGATGAGAGATGATTAATGTAGTCTTGCCCTTGCCGATCTCACGCAGGCTGCGCAGAATGCCACTCTCGGTGACAGCATCAACCGCGCTCATACTGTCATCCAGAATAAGTAACTGTGCTTGTTTGATCAGTCCTCTTGCGAGACTCGTTCGCTGACGTTGTCCACCAGACAGGGTGAGTCCACGTTCGCCAAGCAGTGTATCAAAGCGATCAGGAAAACGGACAATATTGTCATAGATCATGGCTTGCCGTGCACTATGTTCCACTGTATCCAGCGATACTTCCCGGTCGCTGAATGCGATGTTATCCCGGATCGTGGTACTAAACAGGAATCCATCCTGAGGGACATAGGCGATGCGCGATCTTAGGCTTTCCAGCGACAGCTTCCGAATATCGGTGCCATTGATGCGAATCGTTCCTTCAGGTGGTTCATATGTACGCAGCAATAACTTAACGAGGGTACTTTTACCTGAGCCGGTCTTGCCTACAATACCGACCGTTCGCCCGGCACGGATATTGAGTTGAATGTTTTTGAGAGCAGGAGATGAACTGCCAGGATAGGAGAAGGTTAGATTCTCCATGGAGATATCTTGTACGGTTTGGAGCGATGTGGCTTCAGGAAGTTCACGTACATCCGCTACTTCGCTGAGCAGGTCATTCACTCGTTCCAGTGATGCGCCTGAGCGCTGAACGGTATTAATAACATTGCCGATCTGTTGAAGCGGTCCCATAATAATGCGCAGATATAAGGTTAAGGCGACAAAACTCCCGAGTGTAATTGAATTCTGCATGGTCATAATACCTCCGACAAGCAGAGAAACGACCAATGAGATAGCTCCCAGCAGTGGTAGCAAGGCTTGAAACAAGGAAGACAGACGAACCAGTCGAAGCTGTTTGCTCTTGATCTCATCGACGGTAGTTCCAAAGCGTGCACGAGCACTGTCTTCGATGGCAAACGTCTTGGTTACGCGAATGCCACCCAGCTGCTCTTCCGCCGATTCCGTCATGGTTGCAAGAGCTTCCTGCACGTCGCGAGAGCGCTTGCGAATCCGCGGACCAAAAAACACGACCAGAAATGGAATCGCCAGCAAAGGAACAACACTGATTAAAATGAGCGTCAACGGAATCCCGCTAAGCAGCATCATGACAATGCAGGACAACAGCAGGAAGGTGGCATTGGTCATGAGCGTCACACCATTGGATATCGCTTCACGTACGGAAGTAACGTCATTCATGACATAACTGAGCAGTTTTCCGTTCCCCTGTTTGGAGAAATAATGTTCGCTAAGTTCGGAGAACTTACTGAATATACGCTCACGCGTCATGAATTCGAAGCGTCGACCGAGCTTCATAATCATGAATTGCCCGGTACCGAACAGCAGATTATACCCGATGGCAATAGCCAGAAGAGACAGGCTGTACCTTACGACCGTCTGCATCTGAAGAGAGTTCTGCATCAACTGATCTGTGAAGCTGCCGAGTATGCGGGGCAAGGATGCTTGCCCGACATTGGAGGCAATAATCAGAAGAACAGCAACCAGATAAACAGGCCAGTTCGACACAACATAACCGCGAAGTAATCCTTTCTTGGACATAAGCGTTGTTCTCCTTTTGTTATAGGTGAAGTCAGTTCAGGCAGGTGGAGTCAAGAAAAGGGCCGACACCTGTTATTAGCGCGTCGTGCCCTCTTACTGTATGCGATCTAGTTCGTTGTTTATCCGTCATCCGATAGATTTCTCTATTCTTATTTTTGCGCTAATCCGATGGGATGTCAACGAAGCCAGTTAGCAAAAAGCAGGTGATCGGATTATCGGCGTTGGAGAAGAGTTCTATGCCGTGTTCTCGTGTTGTATTCACCAGATGTCGAAATTACTGAAACATTTTCTAGGGATGCCCCGTCTGTAGGAATGAAGAGTTGAAAAATAGGCTTTACTAATCATATGGAGGTGCCAGGAAATGAAACATAAAAAAGGTTTGGCTGCAACACTTGCGCTCTGCGTTTCTTTGACAGCAGGAGGTGCATCGGTATTTGCTTTCACAGATGTGAAGGATGAAGGTCAGAAGTCGGTTGTGGATTCATTGAAATCAAAAGGCATTGTTAACGGAGTAACAGCGGATCTGTTCCGTCCAGATCTTGCATTGTCCGAGCCACAGGGTGTTCAACTGATTGTGAATGCATTTGGTCTGAAAAATGAATTTGCGGAAGCATCCGCTCAGAATAAAATCAGTCCGGACACTTGGTATGCTGACGCTGTTCAAGCCGCTACTCAGAATGGACTGTCCATTCCGGTTGAAGTGAACCCGCAGGGCAAGATGACGCGTGAACTGTTTGTCATTTTGCTGAATGAAGGGATTAACACAACCGGGAATTATCCGGTCATCATGAAGTATAATCTTGTTAAGGACGAAAATAAAATCGGTAAGGACGCCATATCTGCAGTCCAGAACCTGCTGAACATGAACATCATTGAACTGGATAAGGACGGTAATTTCCGTCCAGATCAGTCGCTTACCCGTATGGAGGCTGCAAGCATGATCTTCAATGCACTTGAATTTGTGGATAAACACGGCAATGGCGGCTCGACAGAGCCAGCTCCAACCAATCCAGGTGAAGGCCAACAAGCGATTGTACCTGAAGTAACAACGACAAAGGTTGATGACAAAACAACCAAAGTTAAACTCAGTGCTGAAATGCCGCACCCTGGTTATGGATTGAAGATTGATGATGTGAAATTGGAGAAGGATGGACGCGCTATCGTGCTCTATTCCATTATTCAACCTGATCCAGACATGATGTATCCGATGGTTATCACAAATGTGACTGCAGAAACGGATATCCCAACAGGGTACACGGCAGAAGCTCAACCTTCTGGTAAGTAAATTCACTGCAAACCCTACAAACTGAACATGGTTAAAACGGATGTGTATCATCAAAACCACTCTCCATACATGTATGGAGAGTGGTTTTTTATTTGAGTTGAAACTGTACACAGGTTTTCATATGATCATTTATATTACATGTAGTGTAATTGATTATGTCATTTTTTATGAATTAAATGGATAGCTCCTTAGGTTATAAAGCCAGTTCGTGTTAGCGGAATGGCTTTTTTTAATGGTCTTTTCCGAAATATCTACTGTTTTCAGATTCCACACCTTGTGCAAAAACTACATATACGGCTCCGTATTTCCAGTGTTTATAAGCGTTTATGTATCCTGAAGGTAAAGATAAAAACAACATATATACGAAAGAGGGAGGAGAAATATAGAATAAAGGCAAGCCATTACTGGCTCGTAGTGTGTGAGAGATATATGATAGAAAATATTACATTTTATCACATCGGTAAAACCTTGAAACCTGCAAACCTTAGAATTCAGTATGATGGCTGTAGACATCAATACCGTGTCCCATGCGTATATGTGGGTTTTGACTTTAAGGTCTGTTTTCTAACCTAAGTTCGGATCTGACATCTTTCAGGTTCATGTGATGAAACTCTCAATGACAACTACAGGAGGGAAATAGGTCAAATTCTACATGTTTTATACCCCCGAAATGACAATGACAAGCTGGCAACAAAAGTGTAAACCCCTGTTGTAACAGTATATTCCGTGATTTTAGAAGTGAAGATTGAAATGGCATATTTACGGATTAGGCAATGAACCATAAACTCGGTATGTAAGCGTTACCAAAAAAGGAGGAAACAACTGATGCAACCAGATGGGAAGTCCGCCTTATCGCAAAACTTATCGGTATACACCAATCCGAGCAGTAAGAAAAATAAATTATGGAGAAGGACGATTCGGAACTGGGAGTTGTATCTGTTTATTGCGCCAGCCTTTTTATACTTTCTGATATTCCATTATGGTCCGATGTACGGCATACAAATTGCATTTAAAAACTTTATCCCTACGCTTGGTGTCACAGGAAGCCCATGGGTCGGATTCGATCATTTTATCCGTTTCTTCAATTCGTATTATTTTTGGGATTTACTATGGAATACCCTTAGCATCAGCTTGTATGAGCTGGCTATAGGTTTTCCACTGCCGATTATTCTTGCGTTAGCGTTCAATGAAGTGAAGGATTCCTTCTTCAAGCGTACTGTGCAGACTGTCACGTATGCACCACATTTCATTTCGGTCGTTGTGATGTCGGGGATGATCATTACCTTTTTATCACCCTCGTCAGGCATGATTGTCAATTTGGTACAGGCCCTTGGATTTCAGTCACCTCAATTCCTGACGGACCCTGCGTGGTTCAAGACAGTGTATGTACTGTCAGGAGTCTGGCAAAGTGCAGGCTGGGGCACCATTATATACCTTGCCGCTCTATCGGGTGTGGACCCGCAACTGCATGAAGCGGCTGTGGTGGATGGAGCGAGCCGGTTTAAACGGATTTTACATATTAACATCCCAGCGATCATCCCTACGATTACCATCTTGTTAATTCTGAATATGGGCAGTATTCTGGGCGTTGGATTTGAGAAAATCCTGCTGCTGCAAAATCCGCTGAACATGGGCTCGTCCGATGTCATCTCAACATTTGTCTATCGATCCGGTCTGGTCGATGCGCAGTACAGTTTCTCTACGGCGGTGGGATTGTTCAACTCCGTAGTTAATGCGATTCTGCTTATTACCGTGAATCAGATTGCACGCCGCACCAGTGAAAACAGCCTGTGGTAAAAGGAGGGAATACACATGTCATCCGCTGTGAAAGAAAGCAGAAGTGATAAATTGTTCTTATTGTGTAATTACATCTATCTGACGGTAGCGCTCGTCATTGTGCTGTATCCGCTGTTATACATCATCAGTGCTTCAATCAGTGATCCCAAATATGTAGCCTCCGGTGAGATGTGGCTACTGCCAAAAGGGATTACGTTTGAAGGTTACGCCCGGGTGTTTGAGAACACCAACATCTGGATTGGGTACAAAAATACAATCATTTATACCGTTGTAGGCACCATCGTTAACCTGATTGTTACACTACCGGCAGCCTATGCGCTCAGCCGCTCGGACTTTGTGGGACGTGGATTCTTCATGGCGATGTTTATGGTAACGATGTTCTTCGGCGGAGGGCTTGTCCCAAGTTACCTGCTGGTCAAGGATCTTGGTATGGTGAACAGCATGTGGGCACTTATTCTGCCCGGGGCTGCATCCATCTGGAATATTATCGTATGCCGGACGTTCTTCCAATCGACGATTCCCAAGGAGCTGCAGGAAGCGGCGCATATTGATGGGTGTACCAACACCCGGTTGTTCATCAAGATTGTGCTTCCGCTTTCTATGCCAATCATTGCAGTGATGGCACTTTTTTATGGAGTCGGACACTGGAACAGCTATTTCAGCGCCATGATCTATCTGAATGATTCCTCCAAGTACCCGTTGCAGCTCTTTCTGCGGCAGATTCTCGTGCTTCAGGAAATGGCAGCTCAAGGGGGAGGAGCCATTGATACCTCTTCAGCAACGGCGATGAATACCAAAGCGGAGATCGCTGCGCTGGTTAAATATGCTGTCATTATTGTTGCCACCCTTCCGGTTATTGCAGTCTATCCATTCCTTCAGCGTTACTTTGTCCAGGGTGTTATGATCGGTTCCGTTAAGGGATGATCTTAATCCATATACCACATTAAACAAGGGGAGTTGTTGTTATGAAAAAGCTTCGCAAGGCTTCATCCATTACACTCTGTCTCACCTTATTCGCAACATTGCTTGCAGCTTGTGGTTCAACCAATGAAGACGGAAGCACGACCTCCAAAGTAGAGGGAGTTAAAAAAGAAGGTTTCCCCATTGTAGACAAAACGCTAACGTTAAAGGTCATGTCCCAGGATGCGGGCGTAGCCGACTGGAGCACGATGCCTGTGCTGCAAGAAATGGAGAAACTGTCGGGCATCAAGCTGGAATACCAGCTCTCACCAATCGACAGCTTTGAAACGAAGAAAAATCTGGTTTTTGCGAGCGGAGACTTGCCGGATATGTTCTATGCTGCGGACCTCAAGCCAGCCGAACAGGTGACTTATGGCAGCCAGGGCATCCTGATCCCGTTGGAAAAATACATTGACGAAGGTTACGCCCCAAATATCAAAAAGATTCTCGATGAGAACCCGGATGTCCGTAAATCATTTACAACACCTGATGGGCATATGTATGCACTCCCATTCATTGATAAAGCGGCCGTGTGGTATAGAGGCCCAATGTGGTACAACGGGGAATTCTTGAAGGCACTTAACGTAGAAGAGCCCAAGACTACGGAAGAATTGTATACGTATCTCAAGCGTGTAAAAGAAGAAGATCCTAATGGCAATGGCCAGCAAGATGAAATTCCGCTTACTTCTGTAAAACTGGATGATCTCCGCATGTTTTTCTTCGGCTTTTGGGGAATGTACAACGAAGGCATCTATTCCGATAAGGACGGTAAAGTTCACTATCCTTATCAAGAAGAAGGTTACAAAGGTTATCTTACATTCATGAACCGCTTGTGGAAGGAAGACTTGCTGGATCATGAGACCTTCTCTCAAACAGGTGATCAGAAAAAAGCAAAAGGTGAAAGCAACAAACTTGCACTGTTTAACGATTACCACCCATACTTCACGCTCGGCGGTGAACCCAGCACGGATCATCCGCTGATGACACCCGTGAAGAGCGAGGTGGCAGACTCTCCGGTATACGGCAAGCATCCGGGCATGTCAGCTCGCGGTACCTTTGCGATTACAAGCAGCAACCCGTCACCCGAGGCGACAATGCGATGGATTGATTACTTATACAGCTATGAAGGTGCAACACTGTTCAATCAAGGTCCGGAAGGTGTGCTGTGGAAATTCAAAGACAAGGAAAATCACGTTAAAGAGTGGCTCCCTGTTCCCGGGGGTGGGGACCGTGAGGAATACCGCGGTAAAATCACGCCGAACTTTGGTATCTTGACACCGGGTATTAATGATCCGGATGTAGCGAAGGGTCTTCGCACCGAATTTGATGAGTGGATTGACCAGCAGAATCAAGAGAAGTTGGTACCTATCGGAAAAGCTCCATTTCCTAACGTTTACCTGACAAATGAAGAGCAAAGCGAAGCAACCGCCTTATTGTCTGACCTGGATACGTACGTCAAACAGATGGAAGCGAAGTTTGTGACCGGCCAAGAACCGCTTGAGAACTGGGATAAGTACATTGCACAGATGAAGAAAATGGGCAGTGACCGTATCATTGAACTTTATCAGGGGGCATATGACCGTTGGAATACCGGGCAATAAAGCCTATCGAGGTACATCCCATGCAGAAAGACAGTAGTTAGCTTCAATAATGTTAGCTGCATTAAATTTTTTGCATATAAGAATTCTCGGGGGAGGTGTGAACCGTTATGCAGAAATGGTTTGAAGAAGCCAAACTGGGGATATTCATCCACTATGGCATCTATGCGGTGGACGGGGTTGCGGAATCCTGGTCCTTCTATAATGGCAGGATATCCTATGAAGAATATATGAAACAGTTGGATGGTTTTACGGCATCGGAATTCAATGCGGAGAAGTGGGCGGACTTGATTGAGAAGTCTGGTGCCCGGTATGCCGTGTTAACAACGAAGCATCATGATGGCGTGGCGTTATGGGATACGCAATATAGTGATCTCAATGTTGTCAAACAGACACCAGCGAATCGTGACATTGTGAAGGAATATGCGCAAGCGATTCGGGAAAAGGGCATTCATCTGGGGATGTATTTCTCGCTCATTGATTGGTCACACCCGGATTATCCTAGCGTGTATGAAGGTGGAAAAGTACCGGAGGATCTCAGTAGTGTCAACCGGCATTCAAGTCCTGTGGACGGTGTTCAGGATCAGGCAAAGTGGCAGAAGTTCCTGCAATTTAATAACCATCAACTGGGAGAGATTTTAACAAATTACGGAAAGGTGGATCTGCTATGGTTTGATGGGGATTGGGAACGGAATGCCCGGCAGTGGAATCTGCCGGAGTTCAAGCATTATCTGCAATCTTTTAACCCGGATATCATCATCAACTCCCGCCTTCAAGGTTATGGGGATTACAAAACGCCTGAGCAAGGCATTCCGATTACAAGACCGGAGGGACCCTGGGAATTCTGCACCACGATCAACACATCATGGGGTTATGTGCCAACAGATCATAAATACAAATCGTTAAATCAGATCATTCGAATGTTCTGTGACTGCATTTCGATGGGTGGTAATATGTTGCTGGATATCGGTCCGCGTGAAGATGGCACCATCGATCAGAGGCAGGAGGATATTCTGCTTGGACTGGGAGCTTGGATCCGAACCCATGAGGAGGCCGTCTTCGGTACGGGTGAAGGCATTATGCCTCGCTATTATCTGGGGGGAAGCACCGTATCCGAGGATCGAAAGGCGCTGTACCTATTCGTGTATGACGATCCAAAAGAGAATGTGTGCATCAAAGGTCTCTGCAATCAGATCAAGAAGATTACCGTGCTGCATTCGGGCAAAGAGCTTAATCATGAGATTCATGGGGGCGTGCCTTGGTTCAATATCCCGGGGACAACGTGGATCAAGATGACCCCGGAGGACACGCATGAACAGGTGACCGTTCTTAAGCTCGAATTCGATGAGCAGCTGGAAATGTACGGCGGCTCTGGAGCCGTTGTCACCCATAATTAACCATTACGGGGAGGGCGTGTGCTGGTAGATGCATGCCCTCCCTTACGAATTGGAGAGAGCGACATGAACAGAAGTGGAGTGCCAGAACCCAGGATTGAGTATGCTCCCAAACATTATATATGCAAGCGTGCGCAGGAACCGCTGGTGTTAGATGGGCGTGTGGATAAGGCATTTTGGGATGCGGCCCCTTGGACAGATGATTTCGTTGATATCGAAGGGGATCTTCGTCCGAAGCCCGGGAAACAGACACGGGTCAAAATGCTGTGGGATGACGACTATTTCTATTTTGCTGCCGAGCTGATTGAAGATCAGATATGGGCTACGTTGACCGAGCGTGATTCCGTTATTTTCTATGACAATGACTTTGAGATTTTTATCGATCCTGACGGGGATTCCCATCAATATTATGAGTTCGAGATCAATGCGCTCAATACGGTATGGGACCTGTTATTAGTGAAGCCGTATCGGGATGGTGGGCCTCCGGTTAACGGTTGGGATATTAGCGGTCTCAAGACGGCCGTATATATCGATGGGGAACTGAACAGACCTGGTGCAGAGAACCGGAAATGGAGCGTGGAAGTCGCGATTCCCTGGACCAGTCTAAAGGAATGCGCCGAAGGAAACCGTCCACCTGCGCCGGGTGAGTTCTGGCGTGTCAACTTCTCGCGTGTGGAGTGGCAGACAGAGGTGCAGGACGGTGAGTACCGCAAGGTGCTGAATCCAGATACGGGCAAACCTTATCCGGAAGACAACTGGGTTTGGTCACCTATGGGCATTATCAACATGCATTACCCGGAGTTGTGGGGTTATGTCGTATTCTCGGATGAGGGAACCGATCAGTCATTTGAATTGCCGGAAGACGAGCGAATTAAATGGGAGCTTCGAAGGCTCTATTACCGAGAACGCAATTATTATGAAACCCATGGTGAATTTACACAGAATTTGAAGCTGCTTATGGGTGAGGAATCATTGATTTGCCAGCCTGTAATTGAAACAACCCGTAGCCTATTCCAGATTAGTACGCCATCCTCAGACGGCACCACCTTAATCTGTATTCGGGAAGACGGAAAGCTGTGGAAGGAGTGAGCTAATCATGACCAGCCAAACCTTGGTATTTTCCCTTGAGGCAAAGTCATTGGAGAGGATTGAGCAGAAGTTCCAGGAGAAGGTACGTTTTGCAGACGCCCGCAAAACAGAGTTGTTTGATATTTTTCAACAGAAGCTAACCGAAGAAGAGACATGGGCATTGAAGTATGTGTATGCCTACATGCCGGTAAATGACATGGCTGATTATAACGGGGACTTGTTCTTGAGCCATGTGCGCCAGGCTTTGGACACCCGTAAACGTGTGCCTTGGGGAGAACGTGTTCCGGATCATTTGTTTCTTCATTTTGTGCTGCCTTATCGGATAAATACGGAAAATATTGAAGATTACCGAGGCTTATTGTATGACGAATTAGCCGAGCGAACTAATAACTTATCCATGGCAGATGCAATTTTGGAGACGAATTACTGGTGTCATGAGAAAGCGACCTATATTGGCAGCGATCTGCGTACGATATCACCGCTGACGATGATCCGGAATGCTCGTGGTCGATGCGGCGAAGAATCCACGCTGGCGGTGGCTGCTCTTCGCAGCATCGGCATCCCTGCCCGTCAGGTCTATACACCGCGCTGGGCTCACTGTGATAGTAATCATGCATGGGTAGAAGCTTGGGCAGATGGTCAATGGTATTACATCGGGGCATGCGAGCCGGAAGCTCGTCTGAATCAAGGATGGTTCAGCCCGCCAGCCCGCAGGGCCATGCTCATTAATACGAGAATCTATGCCGAGTATCCTGGACCGGAGGATATAACGCTCTCCGAAAAGGGATTTACGGAAATTAATCTGCTTGAGAACTATGCACCGACGCGCACCATTCGTGTGAAAGTGAACAATGAGCAGGGAGAGCCCGTACCTGGAGCTAACGTCCGCATTGAACTGTACAATGCGGCTGAGTTCTATCCGATTGCCGAAGTGAGGACGGACGCACAAGGGGGAGCGACCTTAAAGACAGGCTATGGCGACCTGTTGATTCGTGCGGTCAGCGGCGGCCAGTGGAGTGAGATCCTATTCAAGGCTCAGGGAAACGACCATGTAGAGCTTGTACTGGATTCGTCAGAACAGCCGGTAGGGGTCGTGGATTTTGAAATGGTTCCTCCTCCAGAAGGGGATGGAGAGAGCGCGGTTGCGTTATCGGAAGAGCAGATTCAGATTCACAATTGTCGTCTGGAGGAAGGAGCAAAGACCCGAAGCGGGTATGAGAATACTTTCCTGAGTCAAGAGGAGGCTGTCTCACTGGCTCATTCGGTTGGACTGCCCCAGGTACGTGTATGGGATATTCTCCAGAAGGCACGAGGGAACAGTCGTGAAATTGCAGGTTTCCTAGAGGAACGTTCCAATCCATACGGTGAGTGGCCGCTCCTTTTGCTGGAGTCGATGAATGAAAAAGATTTAATTGATACTTTTCGCCAGACGCTGGATGATCATCTGATCGGTGCACTCTCGCAGCAAGGATCATGGGCGGAAGATACGTTTGTAAGATACATCCTGTGTCCGCGGATCTCCTATGAGATGCTAGTCCCTTATCGGGGTGTATTCCAGAATGCCTTTTCGGCAGATGAGGCGGCAGCGTTCAGGGAGAATCCCTCGACACTTGCCCGAATGCTGGAACAGCAATATGAATACTATGACGATCTTCCTAATCTAAAAGGCAAAGGGAATCCAGTAGGGACGTTTAGTCTAATGAAGGGGGACTCTCAGTCACTGGATATTTTGTTTGTGGCTGTATGTCGCAGTTTGGGTATTCCGGCCCGATTACATCCGAGCGCACAGAAACCACAGTATCTAAGTGACAGAGGCTGGGAGGATGCAGTATTTAGTCTCACCTCACCTCTAACTCAGGAGAGCACAAGCTGGGGAATGCTCCAACTTCATAGGGATATAAAAGCTTTGCAGGATACACCTGAAGCATCCTATTTCGAAAACTTCTCGTTTGCCCGTCTGGAAGAAGGCGTCTACAAGACGTTGATTTATCCTTATGGCAGTACGGATGTCTATAGCGAGCCATATGAGGTTGAGGCAGGAGCTTATCGCTTAACGACAGGCATTCGTCTGAAAGATGGAACGGCAAAAATACGATTCGTTTACTTTACCGTGCGCGCCGGAGATACCACTGAGGTTGTATTGGCTTATCGCGAGACCGAGGTTGATATACCTGTACTTGGTAAACTGGCACCAGGAAGTATACTGACCCATCTGGATGGTCCAGAGGTAGAGCTGGAGGAACTTCTGGGATCGGAGAGTGCCATTGCTGCCTGGATTGAACCGGAGCGGGAACCGACCAAACATCTAATTCGTGAACTGTGCGAGCTGGCAGAGCCGCTGGATAAGCTGGGTATACCCATCGTACTCATGATCGGAGATATGGAATGGAACGCTGCCTTTGACCCTGCTGGTTATCCAAAGCTGCCAATACGCACGGTTTTTGTACGAGATTCCAGTTATGTTTCCTTGTCTGGCTTCATTTCGAAGCCTGCGGCTCATGAAGCGGGTTATCCGCATCTGTTCGTGCTGGATAATCAGCATCAAGTTCGTTATTCGGCTTCCGGGTACAAGATCGGTACTGGGAAGGAAGCCTTACAGACAGCTGCTGCGATATATCAATCATCGAACGGATCGGAGTGAAGAGAGTGACCAAATATATTGCTGCGGGTTATGCTGTGGATTCAGTTCTCCCCGATATGGCACATGAGGATCTGTCAAAGTTAACACATCTGAACATAGCCTTCGGACATGTCAAAAATGATGCAATCACCACCGAGCATTTAAAAAACGGCCATGTGATCCAGCACATCAAGCGGGAACATCCGAATCTTACAGTGCTGCTGTCTGTAGGCGGATGGAGCGCAGGCGGTTTTTCCGAAGCCGCCTCAACCCAGGCGGGGAGGGACAGCATGGCTGCATCGGCGATTAGGGTGCTGGAGGAATTTCCTTTTGACGGGATTGATCTGGACTGGGAATATCCTTGTTACGGTGAAGCTGGTATCGCATCCAGTCCTGATGATAAACGGAATTTCACTTTACTTCTCAAGACGATCCGGGAGGCACTGAGTGCCAAGGGAGAAGCGGATGGCCGTCATTATCTGCTCACCATTGCGGCAGGGGCTGATCAATACTACGTTGATGGTACAGAGATGGCTGAGGTGCAGCAGTACCTGGACTACGTGCAGTTGATGACCTATGATATGCGCGGCGGTTTTCAGGTTCTGACCGGACATCATACGAATCTGTACACGCCAACCGGAGATCTGTTTCGAATCAGTACGGATGCTTCCGTGAACCTGTTTGTTCGCGCAGGCGTTCCGAAGGAGAAGATTGTGATCGGAGCTGCGTTCTATTCCCGGATCTGGACTGAGGTCCCTGACCGAAACCACGGGCTCCATCAAATGGCTGGCAGCACAGGCGGCTACGGTCCGTCATTTGCCGAGCTGGAAGCGAAGTACATTAACAAGAATGGTTACACCCGTTATTGGGATGAAGAAGCCTGTGCACCGTTTCTGTTTAATGGGTCCAGCCTAATATCGTATGATGATGAAGAATCGATCCAATGCAAATGTGATTACGTAAAGGATCGAGGTCTGGCCGGGATCATGTTCTGGGAGTACGGCTGTGATCCGACTCACCGTTTGCTGGGTGCAGTGCATCAAGGGCTGAAGGATCTTTCGGCTGGGAAAATCGGATAAGGCCGCCGGCCGCGACGAATCAGATTATGTATACGGACTAAAAACATATGAAGGGGCCGTTCTATACGTCATGCTCATGACGTATAGAACGGCCCCTTGTTTGCGTTATTTTGGTCTAATGAATCAGGCACTGCTATTCGCTCTCTCCATTTATCCAATACATTCCTCGTCATCATCATCAGGGGAATCGGCGGAGCCGTTGGGGCGGTGCATTTTACGGTATTGCCCTGGGGTATAACCCGTCTCTTTCTTGAATTTACGGATGAAGTTTGGTGTGTCGAGATAACCGACGCGCGTGATGATATCTTTTAACGGATCGGTAGTATGCAGTAGTAGTCGAATGACCTCATCCATCCGTTTCTGCCAGATATATTGAGTAAAGTTCATGCCGATCTTTTCTTTAAAAGAACGACTGAAATAGGATGAAGAGATCGTGAATTTCGATGAAATCGTACCTAAACTGAGATCATAATCAGAGAAATTGGCATCGATATAAGCCACGATTTCATCCATCAGGGAGCTTTCTTCCGTCTCACTCTTTGCCTCGACATGGGCGCAGATTTCGGCGGCAAGGCCTGTTAGTTTTTTCTCCAGATCCTCCAACGAGTCGTAGGAAGTGATTCTTGGAAGCTGATCAACCACATGATGGATTCCAAGCTCCGAGGCGGTTTTGAGCATTGTATTCAGAATATCAAAGCAGATGCAACGCAGCAACGGTACAGACGGCATTTCGGATTTCAGGGTATTCAACGCAGTTGATACCATCTGAACCGCCACATCATAGCTGCCTTGTTTTAAGCTCTGAACCAGCTTTAATAACACATCCTTAGGGACCCAGAAGGAAGAATCCTGTACACCGGAACCAGAAAGGTTGTTAAAGTATGTACTGCTGCCCTGTCCATGCAGCATCGATGCTTCCAGAGCGGTCGAGGCCTCAATGTAGGACTGATTCAGCTGCTTCGGATAAGTGTACCGATTGCCTATCCCGATTGCGGGGGCGACCCCGGTGTGTTCTGTCACCATCCATTGCAGTTTTTCAACAATAGGCTCCATACGGACATTCAGGCTACCTTCGTGCCCAATTTCGGCATTGAATCCTACGATAAGGGCCAATTGGTCTGCCTGTGGCAGCTCCACGCCGTAAGCATAAGCGGACAACTCCGGCAGCTCCACATCGTTCATCAGATGCATGACAGTAGGTTGCTCGGGGTTATCACCGATAGGAAAAGCATGCATTTCCCAGCCCATGGTCATCACAAAATAATGGGATCGGTTAAAGCGTATGCCAAGCTTATCCGTAAACTCAGAAGGGAAATCTCCGGTGTGACCGTGCTTCAGCAACATGAGCAAAATATGATTGCGAGCATAGGGCTCCTGAAGATCTACGCGCTGACTATAATCATGCAGTGTTTTCTTAATCCATTCCAGCTCGTTGGTGGTTGAGGATGGATCAGGATCATTCTTCAACCGAATGAACTCCATTAAGTCTGAAATCGGATGGTACTGTCTTCGGGCCAACATAATGGCGAGGAACGTGCCCATCACCACCATGAAGGAGAAAACAAGAACAACAAAGGTGCGAATATGAACGATTCGACTAAAAAATTGGTTGCTGGGCATAGCGGTTACATAAGTCCAACCCGCATCCGATTTAACGGATACAACCGAATGTGGTTCTTGATTTAAGGAGATGCTGTGCGTTCCGGGTTCAAGAGCAAACAGAGCGTTAACTTCCTGTTCGGATATGATTTCTCCCTTGTAATTGGCTGCCAGTACTTGCCCGAAATTATCGAAAATATAAGTCATCCCGTGATAGTCGCTGAGGATGGAATCAATTAGGCCCGTCAGATTGGACTCGTGAATCAAGTACATGACGGTTCCATGGGCGGGCGTATTGTTAGGTGCAATCGGTACAAGGTAGGCCAGCATGGAATTGGGTATTCTGGTTCCTTGGACGACCTGCTCCGCTGGACGTATTGTGGGGGACTGTACGTTATTCAAATCCCGGATCATGTCTGTTTTGTTCCACGTAGTAAATTTGTAGCGGCCAGTGAATACATCCAGGTTCTCAGAACCTTGAGAAGAATAGATGTTATCATCTCCACGGAAGAACAGGAATAACTCATCGATAATGGAACTGGTGGCTTTGTATTTGACCAATGCACCGATTGATTCCCGGCTATAGTACGGATGGTGGGTCCAATACCGCGTTAACTGCTCATCGTAGGCGATGCGAAAAGCGATGTCTTGGAGTTCTTTCATGCGATCATCAATGACAGTTTTGGCTTGAGTGAGCTGATTGACATTGGTCTGTTCAATCTCTGAACGGAGCGTGTCCACAGCGTTGTGATAAATAATGATGGTTAAAATAACAAGAGGGATAAGGAAAATGGAGATATAGGATAGGGTGTACTTAAACAGAAGCTTGGACTTGAAGTGATTCCATTTCATATCTGCAACCTCCCGTTTTTCTTTCGTGCTGCAGCGATAGCGCTCTCATATGGGCAGTGAAGTTATTGCCAAGATGGGAGCTGCTGGGGTGTTCCTTCTAAAAATACTAGGAGAACTTCTCTAATAAAGCAATGGTTCTTTTATAAATTCCTGTGCAATCCGTAAGAAAGATATAGCTATAGCAAAATCCCCTCAAAGTTCACTCATTTCCTTATGCTACCACACAAGGCTTTTCAAAGAGTAACTACTTTAAGGGGATAATTCTAGCTGATCATATATTATATTTTCTATTACTGAATATAGGAGTTACAACGATTATTCGTCCAGAGGTTCATAGTCAAACCAATCGAAACTTGCAGGCGTACACTCCCCCGATGGAGCATAAGCGTACATGGCGATCATCACACCTGTGAAACCACTTGCTACTTCGGTAGATAACAGATGTGTTTCCCCTGAACCCACTTCGATGGCATCGGATGAACCTTGCTGGTAGAGGAACGTGAAGTGATTACGGTCAGCCTTGATTTGTAATACAACCGGCCCCGTGTCACAGTCAAGCACCTGTTCGGTTCGCAGAGAGCCGACGGTTCGCCGCAATACGATTTTCTTCTGCCCATAGACCTGTGTTACAGCCAAATCGTAATGATATTTATCATTCATAAATAAGGTTAATCCAGCTTCCTCACCGCTCGCACTTGGTTCATAATGCAGCTCGGCCGCCATTTCGCATAAGAAATGGCTCAAGCGACGTCCGACAAAGGCTGGATTTCCTCCATCATCGAGTGAAACCGGCTGACCCCGCAGTATGAGTTGCCCGGGATTTTCTGTGAGCGTCCAACTATTCGGAGCCGGGTTCCGTAAGAAGATCCAGTTCATGTCCAAAGTTGGTTCGTCAAAATGATCCCGTATAGCCCGAGGTGACCAAGGATGCTCAGGCAATGAAGGTCCGGTCATCTCTGGTTCAATATGTCCGTCCACACCGATTATCGGCCAACCGTCATCCGTCCAAGTGACAGGTGCCAGGAAGGTCTCGCGTCCCAGATGGTGTCGCATGGGGTAACCTGCTGGACGAAGGCCCAGACATACGGCCCACCAGCTTCCATCCTGGATCTGGACAAGGTCTGCATGACCGGTTGCGTGAATGCTGGATTTCATGCTCCGATTGGACAGAATCGGATTATGAGGACACGGATCAAATGGTCCGTATGGCTCTGTGCTCCGAGCGATGGTCTCCATATGGCCATACTCGGTTCCACCTTCAGCGATCATCAGATAATAGAGGCCGTTTATTTTATACATGTGGGGAGCTTCGGGGGCTGCTCCTCCGGTTCCAGTCCAGATCAATCGACTATTGGTCAGTCTGGCTCCGGTCGTGATGTCTATCTCGCACTGATAGATGCCCTCGCCTTCATTGCCATTACAAGCAGTTTGAAAGTATACACGTCCATCATCATCAAAGAGAAAAGAGGGATCAATGCCGCCCTGATCAACAAAAATTGGAGCAGACCATGGTCCCTCGGGCTGGGCACTACGTACATAAAAATTTCCGCCGCCGCTGACATTGGTTGTTGTCATGTAGAACCAGCCATCATGGTACCGGAGTGTTGGGGCAAAAATACCGCCAGAGCTGCCCGCGTTCGCTAAAGGGAGTTGCTCCGTTGTTGTGAGGACATGGCCGATCTGTCGCCAGTTCACAAGCTCTTTGCTGTGGAAGATGGGCACACCAGGGAAATATTCAAAGGTGCTGGTTACCAGATAATAGTCTTCATCTACACGGCAGATACTTGGATCTGGATAAAACCCGGGAATCACCGGATTGGTATATTTCATCATTATGCTCCTATTCATTTCGAGAGTTTAGTATGAGTCTGAACGTGAACGTATGAAATTTATCCTTGCTACTAGGGGAATTATATCGTCTTTAATCATTCCCAACCTTGATTTTTCGGTCCTCGAATAGCATGATATAGACATTCAACCCAACATGGTTGCGGAGGGGAATGCTTTTGAGTAATGCATATTTGAGATGGTTTACTTCGGATCAACAGTTTCCATTTTTCATTCAGTATGGTGGACACGACCAAGACATGGAGCTTCATAATCATGTGGACTTTACGGAACTTGTCATTGTTCTGAGTGGTCATGCAACCCATGTGGTGAACACCGAGGAATTTTTTATTAAAAAAGGGAACGCATTTGTGATTAATGGGGACACCCATCACGCATATAAAGACCCTCATGATTTTAGAATCTGTAACATTATGTTCAGTCCCGAAATGCTTGCTTCGGCTGGGCCCGATCTGAGAAAATCTAACGGCTTCCAGGCGCTGTTTGTTTTGGAACCGTTTTATCGTAATATTCACTCCTTTCCGAGTAAATTGGCGTTATCCATTTCCAGTCTGGAGTATGTAGAATCGCTGATATCGTTCATGATTGAGGAGTATCAGAGTAAACAGCAAGGGTATCAGACGATGTTGATCTCACGTCTTACGGAGATGGTTGTTTATTTGTCGAGGCAATATGATACGCAGGAGAAAGGGATCGAAGGTAATAATCTGATGCATCTGGCAAATGCCATTTCATTTATTGAAGATCATTATCTGGAGCCACTGTCGCTAGAGGATATTGCGGGGAAGTCGAATATCTCAATAAGGCATCTGAATCGGATTTTTCGATCCTATTATCAGATGACCCCGATCTCTTATCTGCAAAAGTTGCGTCTGGAGAAGGCGTGTCATTTGTTGAAAAACGGGAATCTGTCCATCACGGAAATTTCGTATGAATGTGGATTTAACGACAGTAATTATTTCACCCGCCAGTTTAAGAAAGCCTTTGGCAAGTCTCCCAAAACATATAGACAGACTCATTAATACCTGACCGAATATAAGACACCAAAACAGGGCCTCCTCATATGGAGGTCCTGTCTGCTGTCTCAGGGAAAATTCAATAGTCCAAAAGCCGTCCGTTGTCATGCCACTGACCGTATATTTTATTTTCCTTTGTGTTGGTTATGAACTTATCCAATCTACTCTGGAATAATGCTGGCTGATTCTTAACACTTTGGATCGTATCGATCCGAACGTTTTGATACAGGGCAGGGAAGGCCATGAAATTTGCATAAACCTGATGGTCTTCTTTCAGCCTTTGTTCGATCACACCATCCATAATGAAAGCATTCGGGTCCATAACAGGAAGAACCTGTCTACCCTCGTCATGCATGAAGCCTAACTTTTCAAGACGGCGGACACGTTCCTTGTTCAATTCAGTCCACGAACTGCGTTTCCTTCTAGGCGACAATCTCTGTGCTAATTGAGTCTCGGATATTTTCTTTTTGACTCCATCGATCCAGCCAAAGCAGAGTGCCTCCTCAACCACGTCCAAATACAGCAGGGTGTTCGGTAATGGTTTCAAACTTATAATTACCCAGCAAGATTTCTCGACTGTTCCATGCGTCTGCAACCAATTTCTCAATTCATCCCTCGACATCACGGGTATACAATGTACATTTTCCATCCGATTGTCAACTATACTTGAGCCGGTTCCTGATACCAAAAGAGTGAATAGTCATTCATGATGGAGGCATGCCCCAATTGACGCAGCATGGTAGAAACATTGCCTCGATGATAGGTTCCGTGGTTAACCACATGGATTACGATGTCCGATAAGCTGGTTTCACGAACTCCTGCAAATGGATTATCGAGTAGAATGGTTTGCTCCAGATCAGCTTGGCCTCGTAACCACTCACTGTATTGTGCCGACAGGTCGGTAAAACATTGGATGTACTCATCCACAGTACCGTGAATTTCACTATTGAGTGGTATGCATGCTTGCAGTGCCTCGGGCATACCGGTGCCAGTTAACACCAGATACCACATCTTATCCACTGTATAGATATGGCTGAGTGCGTGAGCAATGGTTGGAAATGAACTGTTCACTTCCTGACTCAGGACAGAAGGGGGCAGTTCCTTTATTCTGCCCAGGATGGTTTGGTTGGCCCATGCGTGGTAGTTATACATTTGTTCCGGATGATTCATTGATGATCGTCTCCTTTAATTTGGCGATAGATTGGGTTAACTTACTGAGATGATTATAAAAAAAGAAGTATGACAACAGCGTGTCATACTTCTTCATAGAGCTTAAGTGCGTTTCGAAGTTGTTCTTTCAGAATGTCTCGTAATTCAATCGGTTCAAGCACCTCAGCGCCACTACCCAAACTAAGCAGAAACGACCATAACCACTTGGCTTGTAACGGTTGATGAACCGAGATACGCATTGTCATACTTCCATCCTCGTGAAATTGCTTATCTGCCTGTTGAAAATGATCCATGGCTTCCGCGAGCGCTTCCGGGTTCACCCGAAATACCACATCACTTACCTGATCTTGCCATGACGGATCTGAGACAACCGTCTCTTTGGGAAGCTCAAGATGGGGTTGAAAGTGTCCCGATGTCAGTTGCACGTTCATCATCCGGGACAGTCGGAACTCGCGATAATCCTGCCGTGTCTGGCAAAATCCATATACATACCAATTACGATATTTAAAATGAAGTCTTACCGGTTCCAAATGGCGGGGTGTATGTTCATTCTTTGTATTGATGTAGTCAAAACGGACAACCTGATGATCCGTAATACCTTTACGCAGATGAGGAAGGGCATCGGGTTCCGTTCGGCGAGTCTCCAGATCCACAGACAGACTTGAGGTTTGATGCTCCGGTCCAATCGTCTGCAGACGTTCAATTGTACCCTGAGCACGTGCATCTTCAAAGACCGTGGAGAGACTGCTCAGGACCGTGATCAGGGAATCCACATCATAAGAACCAAGCAAGCTTTTATCCATCTTGTATCCGTCCATCATGCCGTAGCCGCCTTTGAGTCCCTGATGGGAGACGACCGGGAAGCCGGCGGCACAGATTACATCAATATCCCGATAGATCGTTCTTGGGGACACCTGAAACTCTTCCGCCAAGGTGGAAGCAGACAACACTTCATGGTTCAGCAGTTTGTATATGATTGAGATTAATCGCTCCAATTTCAAAAGGTATCCCCGCCCGTTATTCCATTTTGTCATTACAGGCCATTATTATATCACGCCATGATGAACAAGATGGAGGATTACAGAGGGTCTATAGAAGTCATATCATCCTGTATGTTTTGTTCCAACATGTTTGGACAAGTTCTTAGGTGTGATGAAACAAAAAAAGAGTGCTGGATAGCACCCTTTCTAAGACACATGATTGTTGTAGTGTTGAACAGTTACTTTAGCGGATCGGTCGAATTTAATATCGAGTGAATAGTCAGAGCCGGTTCTACTCTTCTTGCACGTTATAGAGAACCCGAGCGAGCAGATTCTGTCCATAGTTTCCGAAGTTTTTACCGAATATTGTTAATCCCCGTTTATTCAAAGGTCCGTCCGTAACCGCAATGCGGAAGTGAATATCGCTTTTGTAATCCAGCCCAATCTGGTCCAGCGTTACGTCCGAGATGCGGCATCCGTCGATATAGCTGCCTTCCTGTGTAATCCGGATCAGCTTCAGCATGCCGTACTGGTTCAAGTGGGGAGGCCACCATTCCGGATTGAAGGTACCGCGTGTATTGCCAAAATCCCCCGGACTTGTCCAGCAGCCAATCTCAATACCGTTGACATAGAAGTAAATATCCGAAGGGTAATTGTCACAAAAGCCAGGTGCCTCCGAACCCAGTTCCATCGACAACTGAATTTCGCTAAAGGACTGATTAGGTTTGAGATAGTTGGGAATCCGATACTCGAGATAACCTTCAGCCAGCCAGATCATCTCCGCATCAATTCGCAGTGGATCAGCAAAGTACCGCGGATCATCGAACTCTCCAACAATGCTGTCCCGGGTAGCGAGACCACATGTAGGTGCAGCCTGATAATCGCTGTAATGACCGACCTGAATTTCCACCTCATAACGATTGTTAATCTCTTGTGAACGCAGATCAACCATCAATTTTTCCTCATTGAGATAACATATCTTCTGAATTCCATGTTTGCCAACAGCGGTGTTGATCTCGATTAATCCGCTCTCTTCAAGCTTCTTGATATGCATTGTGATAGCGCCATTGCTCAGTCCCAGCTTGGTTGCGAGATCATTGAGATTAAGACTTTGGTTCTTGGCCAGCAGCTCGATGATCTGAATCCGGATTTCCGAACTGAGCGCTTTGAAGATATTCACACCCGACATCAGATCTTTAATATAAATCATAGGTGGATTTCCTTTCCCCGTTCTGAACAAAGTCTTCGACACAGACATTTGCACATTTATATGTTTTATTTCAGATAATTATAAATCATTCCCTCATGGAAGGGAAGGGTGGAGAAATAGAAGCCAAAACCTTTGTGTATAGCGCAAATACGAAAATATAATCTATATTTTGTCCACTATTCCAGTTAAAATAAGTGTTAATCAGTTCACATATATTTGAAATATACCATTGAAATGTAATGTAACCGCTTTTATAATCCTATTATACCTAAATTGATTCATTACTTCATGAACCTAATTAACCATTTGATCAGGAAAGGTGGAGTTCGGTTTGGAAAAGTTAAGCAATGTGAAGAGGTTTAAGTGGAAACGGTTGGCGTTACCAGCATTACTTGTGATGGTATTACTGCTGGCAGGTCAGTCAAAAGCTTTGGCGGCGTTCTGGAATCTGACCGGAGATACCGCCGTTCATGATCCATCAATTATCAAAGAGGGAAGCTCGTGGTACACCTTTTCAACCGGCCCGGGCATTCAAGTGTTGAAATCGGATAATGGGTCGTCCTGGTATCGTGTTCCACAAATCTTTTTAAGTAAGCCATCCTGGTGGGCTTCTGCTGTTCCGGGACAAAGCGGATTGGATGTATGGGCACCGGATGTAGAGCAGTATAACGGAAAAGTATGGCTCTATTATTCAATCTCCACCTTTGGCTCCAACCGGTCTGCGATTGGTCTTGCTTCTGCGAACAGCATTGGAGCAGGGCAGTGGAAGGATGAAGGATTGGTGCTTCAAACCACGACCGCCAATAATTATAATGCCATTGATCCAAATCTGGTCATTGATGCTTCAGGCAATCCATGGCTGGCCTTTGGATCTTTCTGGAGCGGTCTGAAGATTGTCAAGCTGGACAAAAATACGATGAAACCGACGGGAAGTATAACTTCCATTGCTGCGCGCCCGAATAACGGAGGTGCTATTGAAGGACCAAGTATTGTATATCGTGGCGGTTATTATTACCTGTTTGCTTCCATCGATTCTTGCTGCCAAGGGGTGAACAGTACTTACAAAATGGTCTATGGACGTTCGACCAGTATTACAGGCCCTTATGTGGACAAAAACGGAGTTAATATGCTGAATGGTGGCGGAACGATATTGGATACAGGCAATGTGAAATGGAAAGGTCCAGGTGGTCAGGACGTGTACAACGGCAATGTCATCGCAAGACATGCCTATGATGCAGAGGATAATGGCAATCCGAAATTGCTGATTAATGACTTGCTTTGGGACTCGAGTGGCTGGCCGAAATACTGATTTATTTTATATAAATATAAAATGTTTTATAAAAGTGTTGACTAAAGTGATCTGGATTTGATAAATTTAACAACAGAAATCTTATTTCATCCAATTGAATACGGTTACAAGTCCAGATCAGGAGGGGTTCAGATGGTAAAGAAAAAGAGTTGGGTCACATTTATGCTTCTTATGCTGGTAAGTGCACTGGTACTTGCGGGCTGCGGAGGAGGCAGCAGTGCAAGTGGGGACAAGGAGTTAACGTTTATGTTCCGCGGCGGTACAGACGAGCAGAAAGCATACCAGGCGGTGGTCAAGAAATTTGAAGAAGATCATCCGGGTGTGAAAGTCAAAATTATCGTAACGGCTGCGGATCAATATGCAACCAAGCTGAGAGCGGCAATTACAGGCAACAGCTTGCCTGACGTATTTTATATCAATCCGGGCGACGTGAAAGCGTATGTGAACAGCAATGTGCTGATGAACCTCACTTCGTATATTGAAAACAATCCGGATGTTGATCTCGATAATATCTGGAAATACGGCGTGGATCTTTATCGTTATGACGGCCAAATGGCAGGTCAAGGTGACATCTACGGTATGCCGAAGGATCTGGGGCCATTTGCACTGGGCTACAACAAAACGTTGTTTGAAAAAGAGGGCATCCCACTCCCTGACAAGGATAAACCATACACATGGGAAGAGTTCATCAAGGTGAACCAGCAAGCGACCAAGGATACCAATGGAGATGGTAAACCGGATGTATACGGTACTGGATTCAACGTACAGTGGGCACTGCAATCCTTTGTATGGAGCAACGGTGGCGACTGGTTGGATGAGACCAAAACAAAAGTAACGATTGATGATCCAAAATTCGCTGAAGCACTGCAATTCTTCGCGGATATGCAGAACGTATACAAAATTACACCTTCCATTGAGGAAGCGCAAACATTGGATACGTATCAACGCTGGATGAAAGGTGAAATGGCTTTCTTCCCTGTAGGCCCATGGGATATGAGTACATTTGAGAAATTACCTTTCGATTATGATTTGCTGCCATTCCCTGCGGGATCTACTGGTAAATCGGCAACGTGGATCGGATCTCTGGGAATCGGAGTATCCGCGAAAACGAAACATCCAGAAGAGGCAGCAGCATTGGTGAACTACCTTACGGCTTCGAAGGAAGGCATGCAGCAACTGGTAGATGCCAAGGTACAGATTCCAAACTTGCTTGATATGGCAGACGAGTGGGCCAAAGATACATCCACAAAACCAGCCAACAAACAGGAATTCATTGATATCGTTGAGGATTACGGCCGGGCTCTGCCAGGTAACTACACGTACAATGCGGAATGGTATGACCTGTTCTTCACAGACATCCAGCCGGTATTGGATGGCAAGATTACAGCCGCAGACTATGTGAAGCAGCAACAACCGAAAATGCAAAAACTGCTCGACAAAGCGGTTGAACAAGAAAAGAAATCTCAGAAATAGTAGATAGGAAAGGGTGATGCCGGCAGCCTGCAATCATGCTGCTGGCATCATTCGTATTGGAACTTATTGGATTCCATACGGGCATGTGGCATTCGTTGATCGGCAAAGTTCTATCGAAGAATGCCACATGCTGATACTAGAAACAGGGGTGAACGCCGTGATTACGAAATCGAGTTTGTATCGCAAAGAGATGCTGTACGGATATCTGTTTATTTTACCTCCGATTCTTGGATTGCTGATCTTTGTCATGTTTCCGTTCCTCTACTCCCTTTATGGTTCCTTTACGGATTGGGACGGACTGGGACAGATGAACTTTATCGGTTTGGCCAACTTCAAGGATTTGCTCACGGATGACCTCTTCTACAAAGCGATGTTTAATACATTCTTCCTGATGCTCGGTATCCCGATTGGTCTGTTGTTGGCGCTGTTGCTGGCAATGGGTCTGAATCGTAAAATTCCCGGCACAACGACATTCCGTGTGATCTATTACATCCCGGTCATTTCTTCCCTCGCTGCGGTGTCCATCATGTGGAACTGGGCGTACAACGGGGATTACGGTCTGGTAAACCAGTTCCTTGACCTGTTTGGTATCAAGGGTCCAAACTGGCTCGCGAACAAAGACACGGTCAAACCGGCTCTTATTATTATGACGGTGTGGAAGGGTCTTGGATACACGATGTTATTGTACTTGGCGGCACTGCAAAGTGTATCACGTACATACTACGAAGCGGCTGAGCTGGATGGAGCCAATGGGTTCCAAATCTTCCGCAATATCACCTGGCCTATGGTGAAGCCAGTTACCTTTTTCCTCATTGTTACAAATATCATTGGCGGTTCTCAGATCTTCACTGAGATGAACATTATGACACCTACGGGTGGTCCTGAATATTCTTCGGCATCAATCGTTTTCTACATCTGGCAGAAAGCCTTCAGTAACTTGCAGATGGGTTATGCCTCAGCGATGGCCATGATTCTTGGTATTTTCATTTTTGTCATTACCCTGGTGCAATTCAAAATGAACGAAAAATCAGCCTATGATGGGGATTGATTGTCAAGGAAAGGAGTGAACCGGAGATGTCTTACAGTCAAAAGAGGAAATTAACAAACTCGATCATCTTTATCGTACTTGCGATTGGGGCGATTGCGATGATTGCACCACTGATCTGGATGTTGTCCACGTCATTGAAGGAGAAGCAGGATGTGTTCGCGCTTCCGCCTGTATGGATACCTGAAGTATTCCAATTTGGAAAGTATAAAGAAATCTGGGAAGCAGGACCGCTACTCAGCGGGATCAAAAACAGCCTCATCGTTGCGGTGAGTGTAACGGTGGTGGGTACGTTTACGTCCAGTATCGCTGCCTTTGCTTTTGCCAAATTAAGATTCCCGCACAAAAACAAACTGTTTCTTGCGTTGCTGGCATCCATGATGATTCCTTATCCAACAGTTATGATCCCGCAATTCATCATGTTTGCGAAGCTGGGCTGGGTGGATACGCTGTTACCACTGATTGTTCCTGGCCTGTTCGGTAATGTAATCATGATCTTCTTCCTGCGTCAATATCTGCTTAGTGTGCCAGATGCCATTATTGAGGCGGCCAAAATCGATGGAAGTTCCTACTTCCGGTTGTACTCCAGTATTACGTTTCCGCTCATCAAACCGGCGATTGCTGCACAGCTGATTCTCTGGTTCATGGGTATCTGGAACGATTATCTGGCACCGATTATTTATCTGAATTCACCGGAGAAGCAGACGTTACAGCTCGTTATAGCGAACTTTAATGCCACGTATGCGATTCAAACCGATTACCCACTTATTATGGCGGCGTCGATTGTGGCTCTGTTACCTGTATTAATCATCTTCCTGATCTTCCAGAAACAGATTATTGAATCGGTTGCCATTTCAGGAGTGAAGGGATGAATCAGCGGAAGAAATTCCGACGGTGGTCGAATTCAGGAAAAGGAGTGGTTGCTTCCATGTTGTTATTGTTGGTTGTTGGAGCTACAGGTTGTTCCGGAGAAGGAGCAGGAGAAACGGTTTCCCGTCCGGTCTTTCCTGAAGCTCCTCAAGATACTCAGCTGTATGACACATCCATACTGGATGATGAATCCCGTTGGACGGTGAACAATGCGCATGATCCGGCCATTATCAAAACAGACCAGGGATACTACGTCTATTCCACAGACGTTCGTGTAGCAGGAGAAGCGAAACCCGGCGTCATGGTACGCAAATCAGATGATCTGATTAACTGGACATGGGTAGGTCAGGCTCTGCCCGGTATTCCGCAAGAAGCGCTGGATTGGACAGGTGCAGTCAATCTGTGGGCACCGGATGTGATTCAGGCTGGTGATACCTATCGGATGTATTATTCGGCTTCTTCTTTTGGCAGTACCCAGTCGGCTATTGGTCTTCAGACATCCTCATCTCCCGAAGGTCCATGGACAGATGAAGGACTGGTTGTGAAAACTTCTGCGAATGAACAGGACAAATTAAATGCCATTGATGCCAATCCCATCGTAGATGCCGAGGGCAATTCGTGGATGGTATATGGTTCATTCTTTGACGGAATATATATTGCTCCACTCGATCCGGAGACGGGGAAATTTAAGGACGAGGGTTATGGTACACGCATTGCCGCTCGGGATCGTGCTACCGAAGAAGGTGCAGTCGAAGGTCCTTACATTGTGTATAACCCGGAGTTCAAAAAATATTATCTGTTCGTCTCCTATGATTCTTTGTTCGAAGATTATAACGTGCGGGTTGCGCGTGCCGATTCAATCACAGGGCCGTATACCGACATAAACGGCAATAACATGCTGGATACAGAGTATCTGCCGCAATATGAGATCGGAACCAAAATTCTCGGCGGTTATCGTTTCACAGAAGGCGAGGGCTGGGTTGCGCCTGGACATAACTCCGTGTTGAAGGACGGAGACGATTATTACATCGTGCATCATGCACGGGGTGAGACGGATAAAAACTGGCCATATCTGCATGTACGCAAAATGTTATGGACGAAGGATGGCTGGCCTGTGGTTTCACCTGAACGTTACGCAGGTGAGACTACACAGGATATTCCGAAGTCCATGATTGCCGGGGAGTGGGAAGGCATGGCGCTTGATCCGTCCATGGACGGGCAGATTCAAGCCGTGCCTTATACCCTAACAAGCAACGGTAAAATTAAAAGTGAAAAAGGTTCAGGAACCTGGACATTTGATGGCAAACAAACATTGACACTGAAGTGGAAAGAAAGCCCATGGGGCGGAGCTTCCACGGAAGAGTTGAAGCTGCTCCCGTCCTGGGACTGGGAGCGAAGCCAGCCCGCGCTGGTAGTGACAGGTCTTGATGACCAGGGCGTGGCGGTCTGGGGCAAGCAGATCAGCGCAGCGGAGGAGTAAGGGTGCGAACCCGAGGTTGCATGGCTGGCTCATAACATTGCGGCCAGCCGTGCACTTGGTGGGGAGAGTTGACCGTGCGAAGCGGTCAACCCATAAGACCGAGCCAACAAAAAGGCTCGAAATGAGGTTGTAACCCAGCGAGCACGGTAAGAGCGAGCAGCAGCGCCAAGGTGCACAAGCAGAGAGGGGGAGGAAGGAGCCGCAGGAGCGAGTTTGGCATCCGATTTCAACCGCCAAGAGCGGTGGGAAAAAGAAATCGGAGGACAAGAGAGCACCAAGGCCCTACCACCCCCGAGCGTCCGCTGTGAATGCAAGCTGTGCTATTAAGGTGCGCTAACACAGATAGACACTCAAGATTCATCTGTGCTGGCCTATGTCTGAGGCCAATCATGCTCTAAATACGGGGAGAGTCGACCAAGCAAAGCGGTCGATCCCATAAGACCGAGCCACACAATGGCTCGAAGTGAGGTTGTAACCCAGTGAGCGCGGTGAGAGCGAGCTGCCGCTCCGAGGGTGCACAAGCAGAGAGGGGGAGGAAGGAGCCGCAGGAGCGAGTTTGGCATCCGATTTCAACCGCCAAGAGCGGTGGGAAAAGAAATCGGAGGACAAGGAGAGCACCAAGGCCCTACCGTCCCCGAACGTCCGCTGTGCACCACCCCAAAAGGGTTTTCGCTTTTTCGCAATTGGGTTACATTCCCCAACTTCGAGCCAAACAACATTTGAAAGGGGAGCATTCCCATGACTGATTCCATTACTTTTACTAATCCTATCCTGGAGCAGCGCGCTGATCCGTGGGTGTACCGCCATACAGATGGTTACTATTATTTTTCCGCTTCCGTACCAGCCTTTGACCGGATTGAGATCCGGCGAGCAGAGACGTTGGAAGAGTTGAGAAATGCTGAGCCGGTAACGGCTTGGACCAAGCGTGACACAGGGCCAATGAGTGCCAACATCTGGGCACCGGAGATTCATTTTATCGATGGCAAATGGTACATACATTATGCTGCGGCTCACACGAGTGAGACCAACGAAGGACTGTTCGATCACCGTATGTATGTTCTGGAGAACGATTCCGCGAATCCACTCGAAGGAGAGTGGGTAGAAAAGGGACAGATTTATACTCGATGGGAATCATTCGCGCTGGATGCAACGACCTTTGAACATAAGGGAATCCGCTATCTGGTCTGGGCGCAGAAAGATCCCGATATTGTGGGAAACTCGAACCTGTACATTTCGGAAATGGAAAACCCGTGGACGCTACGCGGCGAACAGGTCATGATCTCTACGCCTGAGTACGATTGGGAAATCATCGGTTTTAAAGTTAATGAAGGTGCAGCGGTGATGCATCGTAATGGACGGTTATTCATTGGATACTCGGCGAGCGCGACCGATTACAACTATTGTATGGGCCTGCTCACCGCAGATGAAAATGCCAACTTGCTTGATCCGGCCAGCTGGGTGAAATCACCCGAGCCGGTATTCCAGACTTGTGAAGCGAACGGCCAATACGGTCCGGGCCATAACAGTTTTACGGTATCACCGGATGGCAAGACCGATATTCTGATCTATCATGCGCGCAATTACAAAGACATCGAGGGTGATCCCTTGTATGATCCGAACCGTCACGCCCGTGCTCAAGTGATTCATTGGCGTGAAGATGGCACACCTGATTTCGGTGTTCCAGCTCCAGATGGCAAAGCAGTAGCAGAAGCAAAATAAGATGTAGTGAAACCTTGAATACGAGAGCCCTTAGTTAGCGAGTGATGCTGATTAAGGGCTCTTCTGTATGTGAACGATAAGTTAGAACGGTCTGAATGTAGATGTCTTGGATATAAAACAAAGCAACCACAACGATGATTTCTGCGTATGAGAAAGATACAGATTACGATACACAACCTATTAGGAGGATCACATATGGATTCACGCGAAACATTGGACCACGAACTTGAACAGATTTTGAAATGGGAAAAACAACAGAAGGACCTGTTTATATGGGATAAAATCGGGCGGTTGCCCTTTGCGATGTTGGATAAAGTGATGCCGAAATCGTTAAAACAGAAGATCGGAGATTCCCTGAATGACGTCGGTCAGTATGTACAGAATGGGGGCAAGTTCCTCGTACAGAAGAAAAAAGTAGCCAAGCTGTTGCAAGAGGAAGCCGAGAAATCCGGTTATTCCATGTCGGACACAACCTATCGTCTGGAACAGGATGCTGAAGCTGAGGGGACAACCAAGATTCATAGTGTAGAGAATCTGCCACTTCAGGTGCTGGACCAGGTGGCTGATAACATTACTGACAGTCGAACGAAGTTTGCAGCGGCTCAGGGAGCAGCTACAGGGTTTGGTGGCATTGTAACCATTGCAGCAGATATTCCGATGGTGATGGGGCTCTCTCTGAAGGTACTGCAGGAGATGGCACTATGTTACGGCTATGATCCCGATGAACCGCTGGAGCGTATTTTTATTGTTAAATGTCTGCAGTTCTCTTCCGCCGATATTGTAGGCAAGAAAGCGATTATTGAAGAACTGGCAGCTTACGATGATCCGGACAAGCCTATTGAAGTGGTATCGCAGATGCAGGGTTGGCGTGAGGTTTTTAACTCCTACAGTGAATCCTTTGGTTGGAAGAAACTGTTCCAACTCGTGCCTATTGCGGGTATGGTGTTTGGTTCCGTGAGCAACAAAAATACAATTCGAGATGTAGCTGAAGCAGGTAAAATGTTGTACAAGAAACGGCTGATCCTTCAGCGTTTGAAGTAATATTACAGAAGAAGTAATATTATAAAAGAATATTTATATTGAAAGAGATGAATTTGATATGTTAAACAAACAGGGTTTCTATGATCTTTTAGATCGCAATAATATCGTTTACGAAAGTATTGAACATCCCGCAGTATACACGATGGAGGAAATATTCTCTTATCAGATTCCGCATACAGAACGTATCGTTAAAAATCTGTTTCTGCGTGATGACAAGAAGCGCAACTATTATCTGGTGACGATTGCTGGAACGAAGTCAGTTGATTTGAGAAGTTTAAGCGAAAAGATACCTAGCCGCAAATTAAGTTTTGCCAGTGAAAAGGATTTGTTGGAGTTACTCGGATTGGAAAAAGGGCACGTCAACCCTATGGGGGTTCTCAATAATATTCAGAAAAACGTGACCGTAGTTTTTGACAAGGATTTAGTTGGTCAGAAAATTGGAATTCATCCCATGGAAAATACGGCAACGGTATTCCTTGAATTTGAAGATGTGAAGGAACTAATTACAGCTCAAGGTAGCAACGTTGTCATGTGTGACGTGGAATAAACGGTTGAAGCTAAATCGAGAACAACAAATATAAAAAAGGGTTCCTGCCAGTCTGTGAATACAGAGTTGGCAAGAACCCTTTTGTTATGGTTCAAACATTTTATTTAGACTGCAAATGTAGGTGACTAAAGTGAAATCTAACGAACTCAGCAGACGCTACTGGGCGATATTTCACTAATCCCGATTTCTAAAGAATCTCAGACACGTTATTTCTGCATTTCACACGCACATTCCAAGGTTTTCGGCCTTTTTCTCGGGAATAGCGTTGCTCAGATTCTTTAGATTGGGAAACCGGCAGGATTCGTTTAAATAAGTGCTGTCAGGTTCGTTAGCGCAAGATAACGTCTTATAAGGGCGATGCTGCCACGTAAGGAATGGATCTAATATAGAATAAAAAGTGGACACCTGTTGATGTATTCTTTATTCCTCACTACCATTTTCTTTCGCCCAGATATTGAGTAATTTATCGGATGGAAGCAGGAATGTGAAAATCCCGAGCAGTGGTAGGAAGCTGCACATCTGCATTACCGGTGATACGCCGAAGACGTCAATCCAGTTCCCCAGCACGAGTGCGCCCAGGCCTCCCATACCAAATGCCAGACCAGTAATTAGACCAGAAACCGTTCCGATTTTGCCTGGAATCAGCATTTGCGCGTATACAACCGTAACCGAGAAGCTGGATAACATGATAAAACCAATAATTGTTAGCAATACGCCTGTCCAGAACAGATTCGCATAGGGCAACAACAGAGCCAGCGGAGCAGCTCCGGCCATGGACAGGAAGATCAGGTTACGTTTGCCGAATCGATCCGCCAAGGGGCCTCCGAAGAACGTACCCAGTGCTCCGGCAGCCAGGAACAAGAAGATATAGATCTGCGCGTCCTCTGTGGACAATCCAAAAGTATCTTTCAGATTAAACGCATAGAAGCTGCCAATGGAAGCGATATACCAGGAACGAACAAAGACGAGCAAGATCAATAGCGTAATGGCGGCAGTAATCTTTTTGCGCAAAGCAGGATTGGGTGCACGACGGGCAGCAGCCTGTCTACGCAGGTATCCTCCTGATTGCAGCATGCGTCCATACCAACGGGCTATGTAGATTTGAACTGCAATTCCCATGGCAGCAATGCCTGTAAATCCAATGGCACCGAACAGTCCAAACGGGATAAAGATCCAGCGTGTGAGCAATGGGGCAAGGGATTGTCCGGCGTTACCACCGACCTGGAAGATGGACTGTGCCAGTCCACGGCGTTGACCGGCAGCCATGTGTGATACACGCGAACCTTCTGGATGGAAAGCAGCGGAACCTAGACCGACAAAGATAACGGAAATCAGAACAGCCATATAACTGTCAGCGAAGGCCAACAGCAACATGCCGGTAAATGTAAAACCCATGCCAATGGGCAGGATAGATGGTGTCGGTTTTTTATCAGCAAACCAGCCTACGACAGGCTGCATAATGGAAGCGGTAAAGTTGATAGCAAATGAGATCCATCCGATCTGAGTATACGTGAGATGCATAGAGTCTTTCAGAATCGGAAAAATGGCGGGAATGACCGACTGGATCGAATCATTGAAGAGATGAACCAGACTGATGGCAATGAGTATCCGGTAAACGGTGCTTTGGGCATCCGATCCGGGTGGGGCTTTCGAACGCGCTGTGGCGTCCTTGGTTAATGAGGTTTGTGTAGACATGTACAATTCTCCTTTGGTCGCGGTCACGAGGGATCAGCGCCTGATGTTGTAATATATGCGTGTAAGCATATTGTTACATAATAGGATAGATTGATAGGACCGACAAGGGGAACAAGGGAAAACGTTGATGAATTCAACTTTATTTCTGAGGTGTTTGTTTCTAACATTACATTTACAAAATAAACGTATTACTTTAGCATATACTGTAAGAAGACCCATATTTATGTGTAAGAAGGATAGAGGAGGGATGGATATGAAATCCTTATCACCTTATGAATCCGCCAAACGTGAGTTGGTGATGACTATTTTGTATATGGCTGTAATAACGTTTCAGGCTATATATGTTGCCCCAGCATCTTTGTCTGTGGCTATCGTCATATTTATCATTTTTCAATCGATTGGTGTGCTGATGTTGAGACATTACATTAAAAAAGTCAAAGAACTAAAGGAAGATCAATCTACTTGAATGCACTGCGATCCCACTGCAACGAGACACTGAGTTTCATAAAAGGTGTATACTAAAAAACCGAACTCCTTAAGCTATATAAGCTGAATTAAACATTTACACGATAACGGAGAGGACAGAAAAAACCTGAAAAAGCGAAGCGTTCGCCTTTATCCCCGGATTTTCCCCTTTAGAAAAGGGAATGGAAAAAAATCTGGGGATAACAGCGATTGGAAGGTTGTTCTGTCATCGTAGTGTCAGTGTAAATAATCTTTAGTTCAACTTATTTAGCAGAGTTCGGTTTTTGGCATTCTATGATTCTATTTTATACAGAATGGATGAACCCGACAGTTTAGCGATTATCAATCGTCTCCGGGTACATATCATGGTTCATCATGCGGTGGTCAGCCATCTGTTCGTATTTCGTTCCCGGCTTACCATAGTTAGTATACGGGTCAATGGAGATGCCGCCGCGCGGTGTGAATTTGCCCCATACTTCGATGTAGCGCGGGTCCATCAGCTTGATTAGATCGTTCATGATGATATTCACACAATCCTCGTGGAAATCACCATGGTTACGGAAGCTGAACAGGTACAGCTTGAGCGATTTACTCTCGACCATCTTCACATCAGGAATGTAACTGATATAGATCGTTGCAAAGTCCGGCTGACCCGTAATCGGGCACAGGCTGGTGAACTCCGGGCAGTTGAATTTCACAAAATAATCGCGGTACGGATGCTTGTTATCAAAGTTCTCCAAGATTTCCGGATCATATTCAAACGTATATTTAACGTTCTGGTTGCCCAGCAACGTCACATCTTGCATCTCATCAGGTTGTCTCATCGGTTATTAAACGCTCCTTGTTTCCGCCAAAGCCCGAAGCCTCACGGTATATATGAATAGGCAATTTTGCCTGTATAATTCTCTTTTTTGTCTGATGACATTTCGTCCTCATCCTTACATCATGCCGCCCATTCCACCCATACTGCCCATCACACGCCGCGTTTGTTGCCCCATACCAACGTATGAAGCTGTGGAAGCACACGAACATCATTCAGGTCATCGGAGGCACTGACTTGGTCGATCAGCCACTCATAACGAGCAAGCAGCGAGGACGCCAGATCTGGCGTATCGGCGGAAGTCACATCCGGGTTCCCGGTTTGTAAAAATAAATCCGTGCCCGGGTACCGTGCATGCACACGGCGGGCATAGTCCAGGTCTGTCTCATCGAAGATCACGATCTTCAGACTATGACTTCGTTCTACCGGGCCAGCGGCCAACCGTTCAATCAGATCATCCAGCACGGCCCAATCGGTGCCCATGCCGGAGCTTGGTGGCTTAGGCGAGACAGTGACTTCGTCAATGTCCGCCAGCCAAGGCTGCCAGCGGGAGCCCTGCGTCTCCACCGCGGTGCGGATGCCGTTCTCCCGCAGCAGGGCAACCAACCCGCCCAGCGAAGCGAGCAGGGCGGGATTACCGCCAGAGATGGTGACATGGGAGAAACGGGTGCCGCCAATGCGGCGCAATTCTTCCCATACATCCTCCGGCGTAATCATCCGAATCTGGTCCTTGCCACTGCCGTCCCAGGTAAAGGCCGAGTCGCACCAGGAGCAGCGATAATCGCAGCCCGCGGTGCGAACAAACATCGTTTTTTGCCCGATGACCATGCCTTCGCCTTGGACCGTCGGACCAAAAATCTCCATCACGGGAATACGAGCCTCTTTGCGAGATCCCGTCTCATTCACCTGCTGTGTCACACTACTCATCGATCATCCACTCCCGTCTCGCTTCCGCGTAACTGGTGGGTGTCTCGAAGAGTCGGACAAACTCCGTCCGCCCACCATCGGTCAGCCCGGCATAAGGCTCCGTCTGGAGCGCATGTTCCATCTGTTCGAACAGCCAAACGACCATATTCTCAGCCGTTGTATTCATTAAAGGAAGTGTCTCGTTGAGGTACTGATGATCCAGATATCCCTCAATCTGAGTTTTCCATATATCCTTGATATGTCCAAAATCAACCGTCAGCCCGGTTTCACCCGGATAACCGCTGATACCAAAAATAACTTTATACGTATGACCGTGCAGGTTCTTGCACTTGCCTTCATAACAATGCAGGTGATGTGCTGCGTCAAAGGTGAATTCTTTGCTTACAAGCACACGTTTGCGGTGATAGCGCAGCTGGGTGGGGAGAATATCTTCTCCGATCCGTTGCAGATGCTCTACAATACGGAAAGTTCCCGGTTCTCTCATCGTACATCCACTCCCGCCGATTCAGCAGCAGTACGTTGCTGTACATAACGATCCAATCCGGCTTTGCGCAGTTTGCAAGCAGGGCATTCTCCGCATCCATCGCCGATCACGCCGTTATAACAGGTCAGGGTACGCTCGCGTACATAATCAAAGGCACCGAGATCATCGGCCATCTTCCACGTTTGGGCTTTGTCCAGCCACATGAGCGGGGTATGAATGACAAATGGATAGTCCATCGACAGGTTAAGCGTCACATTCATCGATTTCACAAATGAATCCCGGCAATCCGGGTATCCGCTGAAATCCGTCTCGCATACACCTGTAACCAGGTGACGTGCTCCTTTTTGCTTTGCCATAATGGCCGCAAAACTGAGGAACAGCAGATTCCGTCCATCTACAAATGTACTTGGCAGTTCGCCTTCTTCATGCGTAATCTCCACATCCGTGCGAGTGAGCGCATTGGGTGCAAGCTGATTTAACAGACTCATATCGAGTACCGTTTGCTGTACGCCCAGATCACGAGCGATCTCGGCTGCACATTCAATCTCCAGCTTGTGGCGTTGACCGTAATCAAACGTAACAACCTCAACTTCGGCAAACTGTTGTTTGGCCCAGAACAGACACGTGGTACTATCCTGACCGCCGCTGAATACAACGACTGCTTTTTCTTCGTTCAACATAAAAAAACCTCTCTATCTTCTTGAGATCAAACCATGCACATAGGCATAGAGTGTCGGAAGAACAGAGAAGTTCATGAACTGGCATCCATCAAAAAACACACCTTCTCAATAACCGCTTCAAAAAGCAGGCAAGAGTAAGTGTCCTTAGTTTTTTACGTACATTCCGTAAAACAAAGTGTACGCAAGACTTATACTGACCATTACATGGTCAAGTCTTATAGAGGGAGTTCGCGAACCTCTCCCATGCCTCAGGCATGGATTTTCTTCTTCAATTGTCTGAACCATTATAACATGAAACCGCTTGGTGGCCACCCCACTGGAGCATAGTGGCAGCTAATCGGTCGGTTTCATCATGTAACAGCTTATTTGATCAATACATTGCCGAAAGGGATCACTTCTTTCAGAATTCGTTTGAACAGTCCCTCATCGTTGAGATCCTGTTCCAAGCGGTGATTCTCACGACCAGCCTGAAAGAGCACAGATCCATGTCCTGTCATCTTCCAATGATAATTCATATGCTGACTGGCAAGGTTGTTACCATATACGGTGAGTTCCAGATGTGCATTTTCGGGATAGGCAATTATACTGCCGGCATCCACATAAAGAGGGGCAGTCGGATGCAGTTCCTGTTGGCAGACCTGACCTTGAGTGAGCAATCCGATTTTGCCTTTGCCGGAAAATTTCATTTTCACTGCATCACGGGTGATCAGCATGTTTTTGATTTTCTGGATTTTGGTATGCATGGTTACACCATCAGAGTAGAAGAACAGGTGGCGGAAGTCATAGAGCAGATCACTGTCCTCCGTGAGCTCCACTTCCTTCATCGTGAATCCGGGAGGCAGGGCAGCCACAAATTGGCAAGGTCCGGTGATTTCGGATTTAATCAGCTTTTTTTTGCGATATATGCCCGTGATATTCATGAATTTATCATTGCGACTCCCACTTGGACCGCGGAAGGCCACAATTTGCTGCGGATGCAAAATATGAAGGCGGTCATCTTTAATGAGTGAAAATGTGACGACTTGCCCAGCTCCGCCTGCTTCAGCATTGTTCAGGTGTATGTTCATGCAGTTGCTCCTGTTCTTTTATACTCGGCCCGAACGGCGACGCATTCCCCAGCGCATCACACGAATCAGAACAAAGTAACCCAATATGAGAGAAACGACAGTGATGATCGTCGTCTGAATTCGTTTGGTGGTAGCTGCTTTGGCATTCTGGTCGTCCTGTAATTTACTTACCATTTCAGTGAGTTTCTGGTTCTGAGCCAGCAGTTGTTCGTTCTGGGTCTTAAATGCTTCGACATTGGCCTGGGCTTGTCCCAACTGAGCAGACGTTTGATTTAATTGCTCCATCGTTTGCTTATAACTTTCCTGCAGAGCGTTCACTTCTCCGGGCAATTCGGAGACTCGCTCCCATCCGCTGTATATATCCGTAAAAATATTGGCACTGGCTGCACTTACTGTCGAAGCGATCGAAACAGTAAATAGAATGCATGTGGTGAATAACACCCGAATGAAATAACCCTGAATGGATTTTGGCATCGTTAACACCTCTTTCTTCGGTTAGATAGATCAATCGCCGAATTCGTCGTCTATTGTTGAAATACGGCTCTTACATTATACGTCAAAACCGGGACGATGGGTTCAAGATGATATCGTTTTATTACCCGAAATATATAAAATTATTTAGGAATAGGGCTGTTTAGCTTACAAATCTGCGGGGTAATAGAACGATAGGCAAGCACACCGGACCGTTTTACAGATCTTTTACTTCAGTTCCGGGTGCATGCTATTCACAAATGCGCAATTTAATGAACGATACCAATATATCCGATTGAATATAAGATCGTGAACATGAAGGAGTAGAAACATATGTACACAACAGATCAGAACACATCAACCAAAACGATTATGATCACTGTGAATGGAGAGCCAGTAGGGCGTAAGCTGGTCATTGACAGTGTCACCTATGCACCGGTAAACGAAGCAGATGGTGTACAATATTTACACAAAATGGGAATCAATCATCCTACTGTTTAATTTGGGACTTGTCATAGATAAGTGATTGATAAGCTTGGCCTAGTGCCAGGCTTTTTCGTCGTTTATTGTCGTATTGAGACGGATTTAGGGATATAAAACTAATATATTGGAAAAATTTAATGGGAACATGTGTTCCGTGACAATATAGTGTCCATTCACCCTGATAACTTAGAAGATAATACATACAAATCGGGGGAGAGACTACCAGTGAACTCAGTCTTTGAAGTATCTTATTCGTGGAATAAAGAGGCCATACCGACAGGGGGAGCCGACCCCGTATATATGATGGTAGAGTGGCGTAACGGTGCCCCTGCCAAAAGACTTAGGAAAATAGCACCCAAAATTGTATCAAGAGATTTGGAACTTTTGCTCAAACCGGAATATGGAGTACAGCTAAAAGGCATCTATGGATGTCGTTCCAAGGAAACGGATATTGGCTGGTTGTTGAGGCTTGGGGATATGTACAAGGGAGAAAGTAAACAAATTTTGCTTGAATTCGTCATGGGACCCCGTGTATCAGGAAAAGCTGCCGTATGTTCAGCCTACTGGAGCACAAGGAAGTTGAAGCAAAGTCAACGTGTATTGTTACGAAGAGAACAGTTGTATATTCAGTACACCAGTCATCTGGGCATGCTGCGACAGCCGGAAGATCCCAAGGTGGAGAAGACGATCAAATTAAGTGAAACCGTGCCCCTGATCAAACAAGCCCTGCGCGCCTACGAAAGAGGCCGGGTTCAAGAGGGAAGTAATATGTTGCGTCGTCATGCTGATGCGTTGTTAATTGAAGCTGCGCGGAAGCAAGATCTGGACTATTACGCGGAAGCCGAGATCGTTGAAAAGTTGCGTTATCACTATGAGATAACGTTTACAACAGGATATCATGATCGTGAAAAAAAGATATTAGGAGAATAGGGTTGATTTCAGATGGTAACGGTATAGAGAGAGTCTACATATTTGAAGGTGAAGTTTAGGAGAAGGTCGAATGTATGTATCAATATCATATTAAACAATGGATGGAGTTGTATCAAATTTATTGAAACAACATCGTGGAGGGTCCGGCAAAATGACAGACCGACTAATCCGATTAATGCGCATTATAACGCTGGTGCAGGCCAAGCCGGGCATACTGGCACGTGAGCTCGCCCAGCGATGCGAGACGACGGAAAGGACGATATACCGCGACATGGAGGCCCTCAGTGCAATGCATATCCCGATCGCCAATATGGGACACGGACAAGGGTACATGTTTATCAGCCAGTTTGCCATGTATCCGCTAAATTGGTCTGATGAAGAAGCCCAAGCTTTCATGCATCTTGCTGAAGTTATGGAAAATATTCGTCCTTTGCTGAAACCTGCTTTTGAGAGCGCTTATGAGAAAGTGGTTGCTGCGAGTCAGAAAAACAAAACAGAACGAGTGGAATGGTCGGAGCAAATTAGTGGATTGTTCAAAGCGGGATTGCCCGCATGGCAAAATGAAAACAACGATTCGCAGAATCAATCCCTGATTACCCTGCTTCAGGCTGGCATTTCACAGAACACCATTGAAGGGGAGTATCTGTCTCAAGGTAAAAAAGGGATCGTACGTATAGATCCTTACTGTCTTATCCCTCGTGAATACAGATTTGAGCTGTTAGGGTATTGTCACCTGTCGGAGAAACTTCGAATATTTCAGGTGAGCCGGCTGCAAAGGATACGGATATTGCCACGCACGTTTCGCAAAGAGGATTATCTGATGCAATCGCACTTCCGCATTCCTTGGGCATACGAGGGAAGTACGGAGTGGACTGCGTTCAAAATTCGATTTGCCCCCCATGCTGTGGCGCGTGTGATGCAGGAGCAATTTTTTATACGACCCATCCTAACCATTGAACCGGAAGGTAGCCTGTTATTTGAAGCCATATTAAGTGATGTTGACGAATTTCTTGTATGGATATCTAAATATGGACCTGATGCGGAAATTCTCGAACCGGAGATCTGCCGCATCAAGATGAAAGAACGCCTAAAATATTGGCAACAAATGTACAATAAAAGTTGAGATTAGAATACCACCTAATCCTAAGGCAAAACACGATTAAGTACTGTGCTGTGGACGGTTACTCTTTGGTTTTGAAAAGGCTTGCCAGATTGCCAAAAGGTGATTCTTTCTCTTCATCTTCTGTGGAGCTGGAATAGACAACCTTGGATGTAATGCCTTCATCATCGGCTGCACAGTTGTTTTCCAGAGTGAAACGGTCAAATTGATGCATAAATACCTTGGCTGTATTGATGGCATCATCCAAGGCACGGTGCTGGGTACCATCAAATTCGATTCCGCAGATTTCAAGAGCCTGAGCGAGTCCGAGTTGACGGAACTTGCCTTCTTTACGAACGGTGCGGGACCATTGTTGCTGGAGATCGTTATGATTGGTGATCCAGGCCACATCAAGTTGATGGGTGCGACAATGAGAGATCAGTTTGCTGCGGTCATCGGGTCCCCAGGAACACATGTAATAGGGGTCACTTCCCATCCAAGCAATGAATTGGTTCAATGCTGCCGGAAAAAGGGGGGCTGCATCAATATCTTTCTGCGTGATACCTGTAAACTGAATCGTGTCAGTGGACAGAACAGACTTGTTGGAAGGACGAACATACGTATGGAACGTATCCGTTACGACCAATCCATCTGCACTTTCCGTAACTTGGACGGCACCGATATCAATAATTTCAGAAGAATAGCGAGTATTGCGGCTTACTGTGAATTCAAGATCATATATGATATATGGCATAGGACAAACTCCTTTATCGATTAATACCTGTGATAGATTTCTATTTCTCTATATTACAGGGAACGTGCTGCCATGTCAGCCATCGCTAGAGAATTCATTGTATTCGGGTGAATGAACAGTCTGAGTGTTTAATGATCTTTCTGATGCATTTCCGGTTTTGGTAAGTCTTTACTTCACCAAAAGTGGTCGTTATAATGAGGAAAGTTAGGGACTTTCCTATGTTTTGTTTGTATTTATGGCAACATAAAAGTAGAATTTTACGTCTTATTATCAGAACTTCCTAACACCGTTTGAAGTGTTGGGGAGTTTTTTATTATTTATAGCATACTCATGTAGGAAAACTACTTCACGAGTTAGTATTATTGAATTTCAAGTACATATGGAGGTTTGTTTCTTTGATTAGTAGAAAATTGAAAATAACAGCAATTACAGCCAGTGTGTTTATTATTTTATTGAGCGCTGCATATGGTGCATTCTATATTTGGAACAAGAATTATAAATTTAATAATAATTATGTATGGCAGCCTTTGGAGGACGTGCAATCTACACTAAACCTGAAAGATTCCTATAACGTTATTGTAGCTGGAACGGATCCGGAAGGTATTACTGCTGCCTTATCAGCTGCTCGTAATGGGATGCGTGTATTGCTGGTGGAAGCAAGAGATCGCAACATGTTGGGAGGATTGTTGACAGAGGGAGGCCTTAATACGCTGGATCTAAATTATTCCCCTGAACAACCGCAGTTATTGAGTAGTTTGCGGCAGCCTGACTTTTTGAACAAAGGCATTTTCCAGGAATGGTTTGACCAGATCGAGGGTAGTTCATTTGATACCAATACAGCGGCTAACATTTTCTATCGGATGGTTCGTTCTGAACCTAATATTGACCTGTTGATGAATGCTAAGGAATTAGTTCCCCTTACTGAACAATCTACGGGAGATCACAAGACAATAACGGGTATGAGCATAACTAAAGAAGATGGAACAACTGTTCAGATCTCAACCCGCTCCATCATTGATGCAACGCAAGATGCGGATATTGCAGCAGCTGCAGGAGTTCCATATTCCATAGGTAGACAAGATATTGGAGATGGTAAATCCAAAATGGTCTCTACGCTTGTATTCAAGCTAAGCGGTGTTACAGATGAGGTATGGCAAAAGTTTAGGGAAAGGGATGGAACCGGGGTTGATAAGATGAGTGCTTGGGGGTACGGTGATGCTAGAAAATATGAATCCTCCAATCCACAACATATTAAGATTCGAAGTCTGAATATCGGAAGACAAAATGATGATACAATCTTGATTAATACAATGCAAATCTTTGGGGTAGATCCGTTAGATCCGATATCTGTGAAAAAAGGTCTGGAAATCGGGCGTAAAGAAGCCCCACTAATTGTTGATTTTCTGAAGAAAAATTATGATGAATTTGCAGGACTACAATATGCTGGAACAGCGAACGAACTTTACGTGAGGGAATCACGTCATATCTATGGCGAGTACCGATTAACATTAGCTGATGTCATGGAAAATCGGGATCATTGGGATGCCATTGGATACGGCTCATACGATATTGATATTCAGAGCACGAGTGTTGGAAATCCGGGCACGATTATGTTGAGTCCGATTCAATATGGTGTACCTTTTCGCTCGCTTGTACCGCTAAAGGTTGATGGTTTGCTCGTCGTTGGACGTGCAGCAAGTTTTGATACAATCCCACACGGTAGTGCAAGAGTTGTCCCAATGGGAATGGCAGAGGGAGAAGCAGCAGGAGCGGCGGTCAAGCTGGCATATATCCATAAGGAGTCCTTCCGCGAACTCTCAACTTCCGAAGAGCGAGCATCTGAACTACGTAAGATGCTGGAGAATCAGGGGATGGATCTGAAAGTACATCGTTTCGAGCAGCCTGATTATATGGAGCATAAGGATTACAAGGGATTGCTGGCTGCAGCGAGTATGTATATGACTTCAGGCAATTATAATAACGATGGTTGGGAACTGGATAAAGGAATGAATCCAGAACGATTTGTAAGTAAATTGAAAAGAATGCAAGCGATGTTTCCAGAAGCCTACACAGGCAGTGCCGACCAAGCTCTAGCAAATATGGAGAATGCCGTAACCCTACCTTTAACGTTGGATCAGGCTGCGTATATGTTATGTCTGGCAATGGGATCTTCGGAAACGGAAACTTCACTTGAACAGGCACTTGCTCAATTGCAAACGCAAAACTTTATAAGTGACGACACGCTTGCTGGCATTGCTGACAAGAACAATCTTACCAATGGGGATGCGTTTATGCTCATTCGTGATGTAGTGGAGTATTATTCTGGAGTTGTATTCGACTAATTGGTTGACAATTACTTGTAAATGAACTAATGTGGTCAAAAATGATAACAGCGTTATAACGAGGACATGATTGTGCAAGCCAGCTTCAACAGAGAGGGAACAGTGTGGTGCAAGGTTCCTGTAGCTGCTTCATAAATTCCTACCTCGCGAGCTGCGGAAGAGAATGCCCATACAGGGTTGCAACCTCCGCCGGCAGGGCCCGTTATGCCCCGTAGGACTGTATGTTACAGATCGCATAGGTTGCGAACGGATTAATTTGCAGTTAAATAAGGGTGGTACCACGACACATTCGTCCCTTGACGGATGTGTCTTTTTGCTGTTTATGCGCCGTATTTGATAACAAAAAGGAAGATTAGGAGTGTGTTATGATGCGTCAAAGTGAAATGCTTGTCCCAACATTACGTGAAGCGCCAGCGGAGGCAGATGCAGCGGGACATCGCTGGTTACTGCGTTCCGGCATGATTCGCCAACTTGCTGCGGGAATTTACAGTTACCTGCCCCTTGGACGGCGTATATTGTTAAATGTTGAACGGATCGTTCGTGAAGAGATGGATCGTGCGGGATGTCAGGAAGTGTTGCTGCCGATTATGCAGCCTGCGGAGTTGTGGGAAGAATCCGGAAGATACACACAGTATGGTCCCGAATTGATGCGTCTGAAGGATCGTCATGCACGGGAATTTGCTCTTGGACCAACACATGAGGAAGTCGTAACCGCTTTAGCGCGGGACGAGGTGAGTTCGTATCGCAAGCTGCCATTCACCCTGTACCAGATCGGAACCAAGTTCCGGGATGAACGCCGTCCTCGATTTGGATTGCTGCGTGGTCGTGAGTTTATTATGAAAGATGCGTACTCTTTTGCTTCGGATTGGGAAGAACTTGATCGGACTTATCAGGCGATGAACACGGCGTATAGTCGCATTCTGGAGCGTTGTGGTCTGGACTATATCCGTGTTGAGGCGGACGCAGGAACGATTGGCGGTCAAGGGGAAACACATGAGTTCATGGCTCTTGCTGATGTGGGTGAGGACACAATTGTAACCTGCAAACATTGCGGATATGCTGCAAATCTGGAGAAAGCGGGTTATCAGAATTCTGGAGATATGGAGAAAAAAGAAGGAAGTTTGGAAGTTCCAGCCGACTCTGCGAGTGCAGACTCCGCGCTTCAAACGGATGAACATTCAGGAGCGGAAAACGTAGTACGCATCTCGACACCTGGCGTTCGTACGATTGCAGAGTTAACCACTTTTGTGAGCAAAGGTGCTGAGCATATGATCAAAACGCTGCTTTATGTAGCGGATGGTCAGCTCGTCGCTGCGCTTGTGCGTGGAGATCATGAATTGAATGACATCGCATTAAAGCAGGTGTTGGGGGCAGAGGAACTGATCCTTGCAGACGATGCAACCATTGCGGCACATCAAAATCTGAAGGTAGGGTTCCTAGGTCCGATTGGACTAAATCTGCCGATGGTGGTGGACGCTGACGTGGCAGTGATGAAGAGTGCAATTACAGGAGCCAATGAAGTGGATGTGCATGTTTCCGGTGTACGCCCAGGGATTGATTTTGCATTGGAGCGAGTAGAACGAATCCGCTTTGCTGCGGAAGGGGATGCTTGTCCAACATGTGGATCACCACTTGTGTTTACCAAAGGTATCGAGGTTGGCCATATTTTCAAATTGGGGACGAAATATAGTGATGCCATGGGCGCTTCATTCCTGGATCGTAATGGTCGCCAGTGTGCGCCCGTCATGGGGTGTTACGGCATTGGCGTATCCCGCCTGATGGCCGCTATAGCTGAACAATATGCAGGAGATGATGGCATAAAATGGCCTGCTGCTGTTGCGCCTTATGATGTGCATCTGATTACAGTAAGTTGGAAGGATGAGCAGCAACGCCAGCTTACCCTTGAACTGGAGCAACAATTGATCGATGGCGGATTCACTGTATTGGTTGATGACCGCGATGAACGTCCGGGTGTGAAATTCAAGGATGCTGAGCTGATCGGATTGCCTGTGCAGATCGTCATTGGCCGAGGAGCAGCAGAAGGACAGGTCGAACTGGGATCACACGCACTTGCAGCAACAGGTGAATCGAAACGAATCGGGTTGACGGCACAGGAGGCTGTGCTTTATGTGAAGGAACAGCTCACTTCCTAAATTCAGGGGATTCGCTAATTATATGAGTTCATATAATAGTACCGAATATAATGCGGTAGCTGATTTTGATTGCTGAAATTCCAATGTGAGCATGAAAAAGAGGGCTATAGGCATGCAATTTGGTAGGATTTTATGAGTGATATCATACGAAATAACTATATTTGGACATATGTATTTAGTATACACATGATTTTATAATTAAGGGTTTGAAGATGGTCATACTCAGGCGGATTTATGTGCAAGTATGCAATGTTGAGAAGACAGAGATGTCGAAATTAAATGTACAATAACCGCATGAACACGGTAATTCCGGAGAGCTTTTATATAGTTCGGTGTGGAAGGCACATGATGAAGTTAGTCCGTAAAGGCCTGGCTGGGATTTATTTTTTCCTCAGATGATTGTCAGGATCAGCAGGATATGTCCACAGGAAATGTTCAAGTATCTGATGTGAATTGATGTTTAAGAACTGAGATCCAAAAGGGTGTCCCCTTAACCAGTAATCTGGCTTGGGGGACACCCTTTTGGTTATGACAAGAACAGATTCGTTATTCTGATGCACTATAAGCGATCATGCCTATATGCACTTTGCTTTGCTGAGCTTAAGAAGCTGCAGGCAATTTCAATTGTTGACCTGGATAAATCCAGTGTGGATTTTTGATATTGTTCAGCTTTTGCAATGCCTGCCAAGTTGTGCCGTATTGTTTGGAGATGGAGTACAGGGAATCTCCGGATTTCACAACATGAAGTTTAGCTGGAGCTGGTTTGCTTGGTGTTGGTTTAGATGGTTTTTCCGGTTTTGGTGTTTCTGGTTTTGGCTTGGTTGGAGCTGGTGTTTCTGTTGCCGGAGTTTCCGGCTCTACTGCAGGTTTTAGCGCTTCACTGATCCGACCATCTGTTTTGATGTCTACAGCGCCAAGCTTTTGCATGTAGTTAATCAACGCTTCATCCAACGCGCCGTACATACCTGTTGTAGCATATTTGGCAAACATGGTGTATTCGTCACCACCAACAGCTGTGAAATCATTGGTTGCCAGTGTATATGCTGCTTCCGGATCAAGGGCTTTATCGCCAACGGTTACGGAATGTACACGGCTACCTTCTGCAGCGGAAGTGTCGATTTTGAACTTGATACCAGATACTTGCGGGAATCCACCGCTTGGTTCCGGGTAGGAAGCTACACCGACTTCAAGGGCTGCCAGAATATCGGACCCTTTCACTTCAAGGGTTACTACTTGATTACCAAAAGGAAGCACTGTGATGACATCACCTTTGGTTACGATTCCTTTTTCGATGGAAGCACGGATACCACCACCGTTAGTCAGTGCAATATCGGCTTTGCTGACATCACGAATGGCATCTGCAAGCAGGTCACCCAGGTTAGTTTCACCTGCACGCACCTGTTCACGTTTACCATCCAGCAGAATAGCTGTATTGGCTACTTCTTCTTTCAAAATAGGTTCTTGTTCTTTTTGAATGGAGTTCACGAGAGTCGCGACTTTCTCATTTGGTTTGATGTCTTTTGCTTCAGTTTCATCAATTAATGTTGCTTGTTTCTTCGTTACTTTACCACCATCTACCCACAGATCGATGACACCTACGTAGTTAGTGTATTCTCCTGCACTTGCAATCAATGTTCCGTTATCGGATACAAGGCCATCTTGCAGTACAGTGTGGCTGTGACCATCGATGAATACATCGATGCCAGGAACTTCTTTAACAACTTTAAAGCTAGTATCCGTGCTGGATGCATCTTGTCCAAGGTGTCCCAATACCACAACAACATCTACTTTGCTGCGGATTTCGTTTACCAGAACTTTGGCTTCCGCAGATGGATCTGTAATATCAAGACCTTCTACGTTTTTAGGATTCGTTTTGTACAACGTTTCCGGTGTAGTCAAAGCGATGATACCAATCTTCACGCCATCCACCTCTTTAATGAGGTAAGGATCGAAGAGACGTGTTCCGTCTTTTTTCTTCACGTTGGCACTCAGCATAGGAAAGTTCATCATGTCTGCCAGTTCGATCAAGCGATCTGAACCATAGTTGAATTCATGGTTACCCGGTACGATGGCCTGGTATCCCATTTCATTCATGACTTTCACGATGCTCTCACCATTCACGAGAGTGGCAAATGTTGTACCATGCACAGCATCTCCAGCATCAAGCAAGAGTGTGTTCGGGTTTTCGCTACGATATTTGTCAGCGATTCCAGCTACTTTGGCAAAACCCATAGCAGGTGAAGATTCAACTGCACGGGCATGCGTATCATTCGTATGTAGAATGGTAATGTGTTTACCTGTGCCCGGAGTGGTATCCGTTGCAGCTGCGGCAATACCTACACTGCCAAACAGCAAACAGACCGTTAGCAGAAGTGAAACGTAATTCTTCCAGATTTTCATATGAATCCGAAACCTCCCCAAATAATAATCTAATTGAGCGTTTACACAGCTCAAATAGTATTTTAACAGACTATTATTAGGAAATCTCGCGAATTACGTAAAAATAAGTAACCTGAAAGTGACATGTAAATCGGCTGTTGGAAAATATAATCTTCGGAAAGAACGTATGTTCTTAAAGAGTGTAAAAAAAATGCTGCGCTTCACGCGGCAGTCCGGTACGTAAACAAAATTTCTCCAAAGATTCATCCGGTTCAGGCATCACTCCAGAGGTTAGCAATTGAATGGCAAAACGGTTAGCCTGTCTTTCCAGCTTGCCTGGAGCAAAATAGGAATGTTCCTCCAGAAAGAATCGATTAATCCCTTTATGAAGTCGGTCGTGTCCAAGCTCATGTGCGCACACGAACCGTTGCCATTCCGGCGGCAAATCATTGTGTATGACGATAAACCTGCGCCGGAGCTTGCGAAAGTACAGTCCCTTGGTGGACTTCCCCAAATTGGTGAAACGAATCTGTATTCCAACCGCGCGGGCAATGCTGAACGGGCAGTTGGTCCGGTGTTTTCGAATCAGCTTTGTTACGATGTCATCCATATGATCTCACCTGCTGCCTCATTAAATTCAGTGGGTCATGCCTCATGGGCGATTGTCCGATTCGTCTGTCTTTTTGCGTTTGTTCATCTGTTTGGCTTCCCAGAACAGACCTGTCAGTACATCCTTGATTCGTTTCTTGTCCTCTTCATCGAGTGGAATGCCGTCAAACATCAGATCATCATCGTCCTCCAGCATCTTTTTGAAATCACGACGGTCTTTGTATGTAGCCCATTCCGGTACGTCCTGAAGTTCAGCAGCACTCCCTGGTTCAATATAACCAGCCTGCTTCATCATCTCTGTATAGGGCACCGAGAGTGCATCTGAAATCTTGCGGATCGTCGCTGGTTTTGGCACACCCCGGACCCCATTCTCAATACGTGAAATTTGTGAATTGCTTATTCCGGCTGCTTCGGCGAGCTGATTGATGCTGTATCCCTGTTGCTCGCGCAGTTGTTTCATATAAGGACCAAAAGCGTGCTCCACAATTATGCCAACTCCTTCGATTCGTACAAGTGCTTGAATTAATATTAAGAAGAAAGATGAATGCGACAACTCCTAAACCCTCTGCGGGTGCGCCGTTCCGGATTCGGATCGTTCTTTTGATCGCTGTTATCCCCGGATTTCCTGTTTCCCTTTCCTAAAGGGTGAAATCCGTTGATAAAGGCGAACGCTTTGCTTCTTCAGAATCGATTCCGTCTCCTTCACTACGTATGCGCTTGATATGTACCTTAGCGGCATTAAGGAGAAGGGGAGCTTCTTAATATTAAAAATCAAATGACTTATACGGAAGTTCATTAATTAAACAGTACTATATCGTATATATACCATTAGGTAAAGAGATATGAAACAATTATGCCAAAAGGCATAGGAAATGAGAGCGAAGGTTTTATTTTATCGTCAAAACGAACCAAAATGAAGGTTTACTCCGATCTCCAGAAAGTGGTATCCTCAAATAGAAATACGAACAATATGCGAACAAAATGTAACAATGACACAGGTTGGATTTTAGAAATGACTCTTTGAAGAAGGTAATTCCCCGGATTATACAGATTTGGAGTGATTCCAAAAGGCAACAGCGGGAAATTGAAGACATGTCGTTATTTATTTAGGAAACTGGACAACTCTATGAATAAGAGCGTTTTTCCATCGTGCAAAGAATGATGGCAAAACAACATGACGTGAACGATAGAGTGAGAGATATGAATGGAATAAAAAATATTAAAGGAGGAAGATAAATATGGAATTGATGCTGCCCGAATTGGACCGACGCAAAACGCAAACAGCTGTTGAAGCTGCGCTGGAAAAATACCGAATCTATAAAACCATTGCATTTGAAGAACGAGAGGTTATGGTGACGGCAAGTTACGCCGAGCGTTTCCACGGTGCAACCAATGTGACGGGGGATTCCACGGCGAGAACGGCAATCTACAATGTGGACGTGCAACGCGCGCGTCAGGCATATTGCGATACGATTGATTTTGTTGTGTCCCGGCTGAGTGAAAAGGAACGTGTACTCGTCTGTGAACGATATCTGAAAGACGATGATGTGTTTGACTATAAAGTGTATAACCATGTGTTTGATCCACCTGTCAGCAAGGATACGTATACGAAGATTCGTACACGTGCTTTCTATAAAATGGCACTGGCTCTGTCAGATCGAGGTCTGATTAATATGGAGCCTTTGTCTGTGTCCCGCAAAGAGCGACAGAAGCTGGGCTGAGTGAGCGATTGAAGAAGTTGATCCTTTAATATCCAGGGTGGATTGGTTACAATAGTTGAACAAACCACAGTTGGCATCAGCCAAAGGAGAGAAGTCTGCCATGTCGGAAGAAGTCGGAATGCAGGAAATGATCACGTTGAAGACAATCGCGGAAACGCTCAATACGTCCAATGATCTGAACTTAATGCTGGATACCGTTGTCGGCAAATTACTGGAGTTGACCGGATTAACGGCAGGTTGGATGTTTCTGATTAATGAACGTGGAGAATACACCTGTGTTTCGGATTACAATCTGCCCCCGGCATTACTGCGTGAAGATAAAGAGCCCATGCGAACGGGTACCTGCTGGTGTGTGAACCGCTTTAAGGATGGTCAACTCAATCATGCGGTCAACATCATTAACTGTAAACGGCTGGAGAATGCCGTAGAATTCCAATGGGGAGATACCCATAATATTACCCACCATGCAACCGTCCCGTTAAGGTCAGGTGAGAAGATGCTCGGCCTGCTCAACGTGGCTGCGCCAGCCAAGGAACATTTCAGTGACAGTGAACTGGCGCTGTTACAGGGCGTGGCGTACCAGATTGGTAGTGCGGTAGAGCGGATGAGATTGTATCGTGCGGAGCAGCGACGAGCTGATCTGTATGCCAAGTTGGGGGAGTTCAGCACGGCTTTGGGTCTTGCAGTGAACGAATGCAGCAATTCGGATGCTTTTTCTTTAAAAGTTGTACAGCTGCTTGGGCAGCATTATGATTGGCCTTTTGCTACAACTATTCAGCAGAAAAACGGAATGTTCGTTGTGCAGGCAGCCTATGCAAATGATACGGTTCGAACGTTATCAAGTACTCCGTTATCTTCAGAAGTGACGAGCCACATTAACCATATAATAAATTGTCATCGTGTAACATCTCTGTCTGCAATAGAGATCGCTGAGATATTTACCCTGTGCGAGCCTGACCAGACTATGAATTCCATTGCCTCGGGAATTGCTGCCCCCCTTCCGTACCATACGCCAGGGGAAACAGGAATTCTGGTGATCGGAATAGGAACATCAGGTCCTGCGCAGGCGGACCGTGAGGTGCTGGAGGCATTGGCCGAACATATTGCGGCCTCATGGGAGAGTCTGAAGCTGGCGGAGAATCGCCGCGAACTTGCACGAATGGAAGAGAGAAACCGGTTGGCTCGCGATCTGCATGATTCGGTTAATCAGATTTTATTTTCACTATCGTTAACGGCTAAAGGCGCGGAAAGTATGTTATCCGGCTCCGAGCAGTTGCACCCGGCAGCGGAAGCGATGAAGGATATTCGGGCTTTGTCTCAGGAGGCTCTCAAGGAAATGCGCGCATTGATTATGCAGCTCCGCCCCGCGGGACTGGAAGCAGGGCTGCTCCATGCGCTACAGGAATACGGCACCAGCCAGGGGCTTCAAGTGGTGATGAATCGGACGGGAATGAGGTCTTTACCGCGTAATATAGAAGAAGCATTGTGGAGAATCGGACAGGAAGCGCTGAATAATGTACGGAAACACGCGGATGTTCCTTCTGCTGAGGTCACCCTCAAGTTAAGTGATCATGAAGTGGTATTCACCGTCACAGATCAGGGAAAAGGTGGTGCGAACAGGCCAAAAGCGTCGTCTGGAAGCTCCCTTGGCCTGTCCATTATGAAGGAACGGGCTCAATCGCTCGGGGGCAGTTTAGAAATAGTGAGTTCTTCCCGCAAGGGGACAACAGTAACGGCAGTCATTCCACTTCCGTTCGAATCTGTATAAAGTCAGGGGGAAGAAGAGATGCCGATTACGATTTTGCTCGCAGATGATCATGCGATGGTGAGACGGGGGTTGCACGTTTTTTTGACCACACAGCAAGACATGGAGGTTGTTGGTGAAGCATCGAACGGGCAGGAAGCACTGGCGCAGGCGGAAGCGTTAAAACCTGACGTGGTATTAATGGATCTGCATATGCCGGTCATGGACGGAATTGAAACAGCAAGACGATTGCGTGCATTAATGCCAGAAACGCGAATTATTGTGCTCACATCGTTTTCGGATCAGGATCATGTCGTTCCTGCTGTGCGTGCAGGGGTGAAAGGATATCTACTCAAGGATATTGAACCGGAGGATCTGGCTGTGGCCATTCGCAATGTGCATGCAGGTCAGGTAGAATTGCATCCCGCCGCAGCAGGTCAATTGATGCATGTGATGGCTTCATCCGATTGGTCTATAAATGAACAGCAACCACAGCATGTAGCGACAGATCAGACAGCAGACAGTCAACATCAGGAGCCAAAGCAGGTTGGAAAATCAAACGAAGCATCCCTAGGTGGTCTGGATATGCTCACTCGCCGTGAACAAGAGGTTTTGGGGCTGATTGCTCAAGGATTGAGCAACAAGGAAATTGCAGTCCAATTGGTCATCACCGAAAAAACGGTCAAAACCCATGTCAGTCATCTGCTCGACAAACTGGGGCTGGCGGATCGGACACAAGCGGCTCTTCATGCCGTAAGAAATGGCTGGGTCGTCTGACCAATTCCGACATATGTTCATACTTAAGTCGTATAAACTCAACCTAAAGGTTGAGTTTTTTGGTATTTCAAGTTAAGTCTATCTGCTGACGATTTGGATGCAAAAGAAAGGTAAGATAAGAGTAGAAATAACAGATCGGTTGAAACATGAAAGTTTGAATTATTAAAAAACCAAGGAGAGTGACATGAATGAATATTGTTATTTTGGCAGGAAGCAATCGGAACAGTGCAACCAGTACACGTCTGGGAGAGTATGCTGTGGAGATTATTCGAGGTCAGGGACATCAGGCCAGCCTGTTTGATCTGTATCAGACGCCACTCCCATTCTACGCACCAGATGAAAAACAAGCGGATCATGAACATCTGGCAGACCTGAACACACGCATGCTCGCGGCTGATGCGATCATCCTGTCTACACCAGAGTATCACGGCAGTATTAGCGGTGTGCTCAAAAATGCACTGGATCACCTGAGTCAGGCTCATTTCAGCGGCAAGACCGTCCTGTCCATCAGCTCCTCTGGCGGAGCGGTGGGGGTAAGTTCGCTTTTACAACTGCAAGCGATTGTTCGCAATCTGCATGGCATCAATGCCCAGGAGTGGATATCCATTGGGGGTGCGCAGCGCAGACGATTCGAAGCGACATTTGACGGATACGAGGAGTACGAAGGGAGTCAAGATATAGAGGACCGGGTGCAGCGGGTCATTGGATCGTTTTTAAATCTGGCCCAGACGTTAACGAATGCGCGGAATTCATCCATGAGTTGAGAACCAAGGAAAATAAAATGGGAAAAGGAAAAGAGGTTGAGCATTATGATTACAGGCATATTTGAAACACATCTAAACGTGACGGATCTGGAGAGATCCCATCATTTCTATGAAACGGTCCTGGATTTACCTCATGCCTACGGGCAGAAAGAACGTGGGAACTCCTTCTACTGGATTGGTGGAAAAGGCAATGCCATGCTGGGATTGTGGCAAAAGGAACCCTCCGAGGTGCAGCGTCAGCACTTTGCTTTTCATGTATCTCTGGAGGATATGAAACATGCGGTGGCTCACTTGGAGAACAAAGGAATCAAGACACAGAACTTCCTGAATGATGATATCGGTGAACTGTACGTCTTCGGCTGGATGCCTGCGGTATCAGTATATTTTAACGATCCGGATGGTCATTTGCTTGAATTCATCGCCATGCTCCCGGATGAAGCGAAGCCTGAACTTGGCATGGTGCCGTGGAGTCAGTGGGAGGAGATGCAGGAGAAGACCGTATGATGATTGAAGAATTACAGTTATATACAACACGGTTGGAGGACCTCAAGCATTTTTATCGTGATACGTTGGGAATGGAGGTGTCCAATGCGACAGATCAGGCCTTCAACCTGCAGGTTGGAAGTACAAAGATGATTTTTAAACCGTGTGAAACAGATCATGAGCCCTTTTATCATGTTGCCTGGTCGATTCCGACGAATCGGTTCAAGGAAGCGAAGCAGTGGGCTGCATCACGTGTTGTTTTAAGCAGAGAAGGAGATCGGGATGAGACGTACTCTACTAACTGGAACTCACATTCTCTCTATTTCGAAGATCCAGCAGGCAATATTATTGAGCTGATTGCTCATCATCGTATGCAGAACGAGAGTGACCATGACTTCTCGACTCAAGATATATTACAGGTGTGTGAGGTTGGCCTGGTGACGGAGGATGTTTTGTCTACGGTGAATGAGCTTCAGCGGATTGGACTCACGCGCTGGGGTGAGGTTAGTGATACCTTTGCTCCTGTAGGAGATGTACATGGTTTATTTATTGTGGTGAAGAAGGATCGGACATGGTTTTTCTCTACGCAGAAAGCAGAGATCTATCCGTTGGAAGTATCCATCCGTGGCGTGGGCAAGCTTCGAATTGGCTAAACTTTGCATTCCGGGGCAAAACGGGCATATGTGGAGCAGTTCCATCATGTTATAGAAGTAAACGCTTTATTTATTAATTAGGATATATAAGTTGAACTAAATTTACACGATAACGGAGAGGACAGATCTTAGTTCAACTTATATAGTTTTTCTGATGGGTTTACATATGATGAAGGGTGGTGGCAAGCTTGGATCGACGTTTGTTGGAAGATGGACTAGCGATTATCGTTTCCAGTCGGGAACGTACAGGAGATCTGTGGCACGCCCATTATGGGGCGGGTGCGATTGCGGCATATTTTTGGTTACGGGAAAATCGTCTCACTGCCCTTGCCGCCGGCAGTGTTACGGCCGAAGCAAAAGCCATGCTTCGCCAGCATGGAATCAGCCCTGGTCAGACCTCTCCGATTGGTGAAATGATGCCCAGGGAAGATGCCGAAGCGCGTATTACGGACGCATTGGATCGAACGATTGGAGAGCTGCACTGGGTTGGACACCAGGCCATCTACGGGGCAATCAGTCTGAAGGCCATTCGCGAACTGGATGGATGGGGTACTGCCGAGGATATTGGTCGGCTGGTTGAACTGATCGATTCATTCGATCGAACTATCCCAGGAAGATCCTGGATGAATACGACCGTCAAAGAAATTCGCAGTCTCAAACCGGAAAAGAGCGATGGTTTCCCTGAGATCGAAGATCCAACACAGTTGTCACGCCTGATTCTGGATGAGCTTGGTGCGTTCCAGACCATATATCACGCGGAAGCACATCATGATCTAATTGGTCATATGCTCACCTACGGACATGCGCTTAACATATTATATGAATTGGGTTATCCGGCATTATTCCACAAAGGCATTCCGCCTTTCCTTACCATGGTGAAGGCACTACGCTTAAGCCGAGATGTGAATATTGAACAGGAGATGCCGACATTGCAATCACCCGTAGACCTGCTGCCACTGGAGCGGGCTGAACGATCAGTGGCGCTCCCTCATGAACTGGAATATTGGCTCACCGATAGACGCTCTCGTGACTGGTACGGAGGCCATGTATTCAAATTTCCGTTCAGTTTCTATCATCATGCCAAGAACGGGGAGCCCGTACCGGAAACATGGGAGAATTTTCGTTATATCATCGCGTGAGATAAAGCCAACAATATGGAACAAACGATATAAAACGAACGATATGGAACCAATGATATAGAATCAAAATGAAGAGCACTTGCCAAGGCTGGCAGGTGCTTTTTGGTGTTCTAGCGTTAATATTCCAAGCTACTGAAAGCCGAAGCGGATCCTAATTTGTCCGGAGTCGGCAAGCGCACTGTATCCTGAATCTGCGAGACCATTCGCTGCATGTTCGAGAACGCACCCTTCATTTACGAGCCCATGTCCTTCATGTGCGAGAAACGCTCGTGATATCGTAAAAGGCGGATTGTCTCCCTTCTCATGCAGAGCTCTGCTCCAGACGGATTCGAGGTCTCCCCTCCGGTTTGCGGTTGGAGCAAAGCCTTAAGGGAGTGGGAGCTAACGAATCGGAGGCGTCTTATTCAAGGATTTGAAGCGTCTACAGAAATCTGAGGAATCTGAGACACGTTATATTAGAATAAACAGCCATTTTCAGCGTTAATGTCAGGTTTTTTAGAAAATAGGGTGTCTGATGTTCCTTATAATTTAAAAAGAGAACCTGAATGCCAAATAAGACGTCCTGTGTTCTTTATCATCTATCCATTCGCCAAAATTAGCGGGCTGGGACTTCAAGCTTTTTGGACACGGGCACCCATAATTCAAAAATCCATCATCGTATAGCTTGTTTGAATTGAAATGCACCACATTAGTTTTAGTCAGATTAAAACCGACAATTGTCCGCCCCGGACACGACTACATTTAGGCGTAATTCATCCCGTTTACCATCAGCGCGAGTGTGAAAAGGCGGTAAAATGGTATTATCGGATCAGCAGCAAGGAAGATACACCGACAGCTCATACGCTAACGTACAGCCGGCTAGGGGGCCGGTTTTTTAATTCGGTGATTGCATCCTTGCCCTGATCGGGTATTAAAGACTAAACAGATAACAGGAGGCTACGTGATATGAAAACAGTATTGTATGTTCCACTGGATGATCGTCCAGCGAATCTGGATGATGTGATTGTGCAAGGGAAAGCAGCCGGTATCCATATCGTTACACCAAACCTGAGTGATATTGAGAATCGTCTGGACTCGGAGAAAACTGTAGATGGCACAACGCTGCTCGGCACCTCCACGCCGGTTTATGGCAAATCGTCCAAGATTCACGACTTTATTCTGAAACATGCTGCCAAGGTCGACGGATTCATTATCTCATCCGATATGCTCGCTTATGGCGGTCTGATTGGCAGTCGTCAGCTCCGCGAAGATGGAGGAGGCGCCTATCCTGAGTACGATGAGGAAACCAATCGTTTGCTGGATGTGATTCGTGTGATCAAGCAGAAATACCCACGCAAACCCGTATTTGTAATGGACACCATCATGCGTTTGGCTACGACCTCGTTTGCAGATGGCTTGGCGCTTGATGCCTATAATGAGTCCCGTGCGTTGATGCAGCAGCCACGTCAGACATACACTGAGTTTGAGGATATTATCGAAGGTTATAACCTGTCCCCGGATGGAGTGGAATATGGGACAACGACCTATTTTGATAAAGAACAGTATTACAATACAAGACAGCATAAATTCAAAACAAATCTGTACATTCTGGATCAGCTGGCTCGCACAGGTTATATCGATTTCCTTGCAGTTGGAGTCGACGATGCCAACACGCAGGGTGTTCAGATCAATGAAATCAAATATGTAGAAGCGCGGATCAATGAATGGTTGGGTGGAACCAATGGACAAAATCCGGATCGTGCTATCATCTTGCCGGATGCGGATGGTCTGGGGCACGCTTTGGTTGCTCGCATGGCTAACCAGTTGTTCCGAGGTGGGGCGAGGACACGTTACGCAGTGAAATATTTTGGTCCTCACGGCAATACCATCATTAACACGTATGAATACATGGATGTACACGAGAATGTGGTTCGTCATGTGGATATTGTAGGTGGTGTCCTTGTAGCGGATTCGGCATATCCTGAACCTGAGGTGGTGACGGATGTGGGTGCTGGCTTGGAAAATGAACAGCTGGTGGCTGTAGCAGCCGATCAAGTTGTCCCGTTTGACATGGCCTCCGAACTGGATCGTATGACGAAGGGGCACCCGGGTAATTCCGGAGAGAACACGGGCATCGACATCGAGATTATTGCCATTACCGCTCTGGATCAGGTGCAAGCTGCGTTGGAGCAACTGACGCTGAATAGTGAGCAAGGTCTGCCTTCGGTATTGATTGATTTTGTGGGTAAAGGACCAGCCAATGTTGATGTTGCCGAAGCGTTGCTAAACAGTCCATATACCGGGCGGGTTCTGGGTTATAGTGCCTGGAATACACCAGGTAACAAGATCGGTATTGCTGTAGGTATGGGGCAGTCGAGGTACGCGTTAATCACAACAGAGAAGCATGAGCATAAGTTGCGAGATGCTATGAATGCGCATGGCTCGCTGTTGTTTAAGCGATTCCTGAAGGATTATTACTACAAAGCGGTAGCGATTGCGGACATCCGCACGTATTCCCGAGCCCATGCGCTGTATACCAACGTGGCTACACTTTCGGATCAAAATATGTTGCTGTTCAACTCAGAGGAAGACTATGCCCATTTGCAAACATTGCTCCGTGACTTGATGCAAACTTACACAACGGCACTCGGGAATAAGACAGCCTTCCAGACAGGAAATGTGGCGATTAAGCAGATCTGTAATGACGAATTGTCCTACGCGACGTATGCTAGTGCGCTGCTGGAATATGCGAATCCCGATTTCATTTGGGGGCGTGCATTTGAGATTACGTTGAACCCGCAAGTTACGCTGAACTAAACGGTTATCTCACCATGGGCTCCTCATGTTTGGGATCATCACTGGTATGACTGTACTGCTTAATCTCTCCGTTGTTAAAAATGATATATTGATACTTCGCTTCGAGTTCATCCGCGAATGTTACTGAGGCACCGTAAGGTGCTTCAGAACTTTTTGAGGAGTAAGTACCTTGTACTTCGATAAGCTGTTCGGGTGAGTAACCTTTCTGTTCAATCAGGTAAGTGGTTACCTGTTGTTCAGCATCATTTTTCTTGAGCGGATTACCAAGCAGTCCGATGTAAGCCCAGCAGGATATCCCGAGTAAAAATGATAAGATGACAAGTGAAGTGATCTTGAAAGTTTTACTCATAGGTATTTCTCCTTCTTTTACGTAAGCGACAACGAATTTGATAATGAAATATTAATATATTTGGATAAATTTATCAATTTTTTGATCTTAATGCTTAATTATTTATTCTTTAAAATGATGCTTCCAGAATCGTCTTTTTTCCACCCGAACGACGCCCTTAATCGCACCGAAGTCGTACGGAACACCATCCGCGCTAGGAATAAAAGGGTATAAGATTGTATTATCGGATCAATAACAAGGGACGCACCGAAAGCACATACGCTAATGTACAGACCGGCCAAGTGGCCGGTCTTTTTGATGCGGTGAATTAGTCCCGGTACTGGTTAGGTCGGAATACAGACTCTGAGTTAAAAGGGGGAGCCTACTGCTGCTGCATTGACGCTGCATGGTGTGGGCAGATCTCAAACTTGCAGCCAAAGGGGGCGAAATGAATGTGTCTATGAGAAATGAAATTAGCACTACCGTGAGTACCAGTAAAATGAGTACGCTCATTAAAAAAACGCTGAAACAGAAACTCGCGGTACTTGTTCCAGATTGGGACGGTCATGTACTGGATGTACCTGCGTCAGGCGCAGTGTTAACCGGGCCTTGTGCAGTGGTTGCGTTTGCCGAAGAAGTGCCGAAGTCTGCTTGGGCGGGATATCGACGGATCATCAAAATCTCACCATACGCTCGTCCGGAAGATGGAGGCGCTGAACAAGTGGAAGCATGGTCAGCCCATCTAATCGAAGGGTTACACCAGGTAAGGCTGGTGGATGAAGCAGATGGGGCATTCACCTGTATCTATCTGGGTTCTTCAGATATTGACCGGGTGGATGCCGGGTCTGGTATGCTTACGCGCAGTCTGCGGTTCGGGGTGTATGTTCCCAAAGACTCGGGAGCTGTCCTCGCTGAAACAGGTGACGCGTGGCTAGCTGCGCTTCAAGACTGGACACAGCAAGAGCTTGGCTCGAACTGGTCGGTATATGGTGATGTCTGGCCTGGAGGATATGAGATGCCGTCTGTGTTATGGCGATTGGCCGGATGCAGCACGTCTGTGGCGGGCACTTCGGCATTGGAGGTTCGACAACAGTGGATTGGGCATGTGCTCACCGATCATTCGGTGTTAACACGCCAGACCGTTACTCGGTTGGTAGAGCAACTTGCGGTCCAAGCTCGTCTCGCCGTCAATGAAACGGGTGGCGAAGAGCAGGAAGGTAACACGCGATATATCACAGTGGATGAAGTCACGGCAGATTTACAGGCAGATGCCTATCTGAACGGACAGATTCGCCTGACGTTGCAACAGCGGATTCGTCGTCCGGGTACAAATGTACCTTTGATTCGTGAGATTCACCATAGCAAAGGCATGGAGTAAACGTTAGTCGAGAGGAGCCTCTATTAGAGAGTTCCAGATTATAGCTTTGAGTAGATTGATATAGCTTCAAATTCATAGGTTTATAGGGTCGAAAATTCATAGGTTACGCTTAAAGATCAATGTTCACGAAATTAGTAGTCCAACAAATGAGGTGAGATGGCGATGGCAAGCTCAGTGAAAAAAAGTAAACAGACAGCCCCGCGGTATACACGGGCCGAGCTGATGAATCATGCAGAAGCCCTCTTTGCCGTTAAGGCAGAGGTGCTGTACGGTGCGCTGTATGAAGCGGCGCAAGAGACGTTTTCCATTGAAGAAACGCAAGAACGAATTAACCAATTTATGAAAGCGAAGGTGAAGGGATAATGGCAGGTGGAACTTGGGAGCAAACGAATCGTCCGGTCCTTCCGGGATTATATATGAATTTTCAGGCGGCAGCATCTTCGGCCATTCAAGCAGGTACGCGGGGAACGGTCGTTGTGCCAATCAAGGCAAACTGGGGTCCTGTAGGGGCTTTTGTTGAGGTAGGGAGCGAAACGGCGATTGAACGTATTTATGCGGCGAATGTGCTGGATAACGGTACAGCTTATACGTCCTTGAAGCTCGCCCTGTTGGGTGGGCCGAAGAAGTTGCTCGCTTATCGGGTAGCAAGTGCAGCGGCCAAAGCAGCTACGCTTACCTTGAAAGACAGCAGTGATGCCAATGTGCTGCAGCTGGATGCGAAGTATCCGGGGGATCGTGCGAATGGATTCTACGTCACCATCCAGCCAGGCGTGATTGATAATACGAAACATGAAGTGCGTCTCTTCGAAGGGAACCGGATGTTGTATGCGCTCCTGACAGCGGATATTACAGCAGCTTCTCTGGCAAAAGAGATTAACGCGGATGAACAAAATGTCTGGGTAACGGCTCAGGCGATTGGCGATGGTACTGGCGTGGTTGCTGCCGTTGCGGGTGCGGCATTCAAAGGTGGCGTAAGTGGCAACGATGACCTGACCAATGCAGAGTACATTGCTGTACAGGGTGCGCTGGAAGGGGAGCAATTCGACGTCTTGGCTTTGGATCAGGCGGCTGATGCACCTCTGCTTGCGAGTTTTGCGGCATGGGTGAAACGTGTACGCAGTGAAGGTAAACCTGTGGTGGCTGTATTTGGCGGTTCCGCAGCAGATGATACCTCTGCTACAGCAGCACAAAAAGCGGCAGCACGTTCGCTTGCGCTTAACCATGAAGGTGTGATTAATGTCGGTACAGGCGTACGCCTTGGAGATGCATTCTACAGCTCGGCGGAAACGTCCGCCTATGTTGCAGGACTGATCGCCGGACAACGTCTGAACCAATCCACAACCTATGCAGCTACTCCGTTCGATGATGTGACACGTCGCTGGACGCGGGCAGAACAGGAGCAAGCGGTACAGAATGGTGTATTTATTTTCTTCCATGATGGACGTCAGGTGAAAGCACTTCGCGGTGTAAACACACTGGTAACGCCAGCCGCTGGACAGAATAATGCGTGGAAAAAAATCCGTTCCATTCGTGTGTTGGACGCCATTAACACGGATCTGCAACGTTCCGCGGAAGATACGTATATCGGTAAAGTAAACAATACCGAAGAGGGTCGTCAAGCACTGATTAGTGCCATGAAGGCCTATTTGTCGCTGCTCGCACAGAGCAATGTGATTGAAGCTGACGGTTATGATGTCATTCTTGACCCGGCGTATTATGGCACGGCACCAGTTCTCAAACCGGAAGCGGATCAGGTATTCCTGCAATGGAATGTGAAGCTGACGGATGTAATGGAGCAGTTGTTTGGTACATTTTACGTGCAATAAGGTTTCTAAAATAATTACTATACGTTGAACTGATGGTTTACACGATAACGGAGAGGGCAGAAAAAATCTGAAGAAGCGAAGCGCTCGCCTTTATCACCGGATTTTCCCTTTTTGAAAAGGAATCAAAAAAATCTGGGGATAACAGCGATCGGAAGATTGTTCTGACTGCGGAGTTATACCGTGTAATATTTATTAGTTCAACGAACCCAAGGAGGAAAATATATGTTGGATGCGTCAAGAGTAATTCTCGGTACCCATGGTCAGTTGCATATCGATGGTGTGTGGCAGACAAACATTAACAAGTTGGAAGCGAGTGTGGAGATTGAAAAGCGTGAGCTGAATCTGGTCGGTAACGACTGGAAGGTGCACAAAAATGGCGCAAAAAAAGGAACAGGCACGATGACGGGCTACAAAGTCACTTCGGATATGATCCAGCGCGGCTTCACCAAATTCGAGATTATTTCCAAGCTGAACGACCCTGAATCGTATGGACATGAGAGTGTTTTGCTGAGAGGTTGCATGGTGGATAAAATTCAGCTTGCCAACTGGACAGCGGGTGAGGAAGTACCGGAGGAAACGGGCTTTACGTTTGAAGGATTTGAATTGCTGAATCCGATTGTGGCGAACTAAACTTTCAAATAGGCAAGTGATTGAGCTAGTTTGCTCAAGCGTGATTGTATAGTTACTTCATTAATAATAAGGGCACCATTGTAGACCGAGATGATCTCGGTCTCTTTGTTGTCTCTACAGGCTTGGAAGCTGTCATAGATGAACCCATTAGTGAAATAAGAAGGAGATAACGCCCAATGAGTATGAATGAAAATATGTCCGAAGAACAGATTTTGGATCAGTTGTTTGAAGCAGCAGAACGTTTGCCAGAGGAGAATGTGCGCATTCAGCGTCTGGATCTGCTGTTGACCTTGCGTGGACTGACGTCTTCCAAAGTGGATCACATTCGCGAACGCTGTACGATTCGGAAAACGACCAAAGGCCGCACCGAGGAAAAGGTGGATACCGAAACGTTTAACGCGCTGCTCATCTCTGAAGCAACGGTGAAATTGAAAGTCCGCAGCCTGGAATTGTCCGGCTGGGGTGACACACGCATTACCGGCCGCATGAAGTTGTCCGGTGGCGAACAGGCAGTACGTCGTATGTTGCTGGCTGGTGAATTGGATGCCGTAGGTGATAAAGTGCTGGAGCTGTCCGGCTTCGGTGTGGAGATTGAAGACCTAAAAAACTGATTCACTCCGGCGGGATGACCACGTTCCTATATCACATGTGGGTGCGTCATCATCTCCGGCCCGGAGAGTTCTGGTCTTTGCCACGCGGGGAGCGCTCGCTGTTAATTGCGTTCTCGGAAGAGGAGATGTCAGCGATAACTTCGCAAATGAATCGATAACGAAATAGGGCAGGAGGTGAAAAAATGGCAGAAATGATTGTAGGTTTGTCTAAATCTAATGCGGAAATGCGGACAACCCTTCGTTATCTGGATCAGATCCAACGCTCAACCGAACGTCTGGGCAGAGTTCGTTACCAGAGTCTGATCAAGGTGAACAATGAGCTGAGAACGACAGGACGCAGGTTGGAGCATATTTATAGTATGGCTGTGCGAATCAGCAGGCTGCGAATTACACCGACGGTTGATTTGGTTGACCGTGCTACTCCAGCATTAAATGGTTTGTTGAGAAAAATGAAGCAAATCCGATCTAAGATGTTGAATGCTACAGCTAGTGTGCAACTCAAAGTCAGCCACCAGATTTCAGGTGTATCCGTTAATGTGAATTCACAGCCACTGATCGATGCTTTGAATACTAATACCCAATCTATTAATATGCTGAGTACCAAGATAGACTCTATCAATATTGGAGCGGCACCAGCGACCGAAGCAAAACCTAAAACCTTTATGCAAAAGATGAAAGGTATGTTTGATCGAGGTAAATCGATTTCATCTGGAGTGCAAAAGGGGTTTGCTGCCAGGAGTAGTGGGAAAAAGCTGTGGAACGAAATCAAAAGGCCATCTACCCCAGGTAAAAAGTGGAAGAAGGCTATGAAAGTTACGAAACGCGGAGCTGCTTTTGTGAACGATTTCTCGTCCGCAGGGTCCGATTTGATCGGTGGATTCGATGGATTGTGGGGCGATGTAAAAGGTCTCTTTGGTGGCGGTGGAAGTGGAAGTGGAAGTGGGGCAGGAGGCAGTGGTGGGTCTGGCATCATAAGCAAGCTTGGTGGCAACCTCGTTAAAGGAGCGGGAAAATTGTTCGCACCACTCCGTATGTATAACAATATTAAAGAACTTGCAAGCGCCCCACCTGAGGATCGTGCCCGTGCTGTGGGTTCGGTTGCTGGTAATGCAGTAGGAACAGCTATTGGTACCGTACTTGGCAGTGTAATTCCAATTCCGGTGGTTGGGAACATGCTGGGCGGTTCAATAGGCGGTTGGCTGGGTGAAAAGGCAGGCGGTTGGCTGGGTGACAAGGTAGGTGGATTCCTAAAAAACAACGCGGAAGACATCTCAAAAGTAGCAAAATTTGCTTCTGAGGGAGCGAGTTACGTGGCGGAGAAAACGACGAATTTGTTCAATGGGGTTGCAGGTTTTTTTGGTTTCGGTTCTAAAAAGGAAGAGCAGACCGCCCCAGCCGCAGCGGTCATAACGTCACCCTCAACACCTGTAGCAACGCAGACACCACCCCCTCCACCGATAGCACCTCAGATGCCGCCTCCAAACAGGCCGGCAGTTCTATCGATCACCGGTCCAGAAGCCTACATGAACAATCGATTTGGTTCACCGACGGCTGCGGGTCTTATGGGAACAAGTGTGATGCAATCCCAAGCGGTAGCAATGAATAACGCGGGTCAACCCAATGAGAAAGCTTCGCCGCTCACAGTGCGTATTTCCGAAGAACAGATGAGCAGTCTGGCAGGTTACCTTAAGGATTTCAAAACGGAAACGACGAACCAGATTGCTGTGAATATTGCACCGGGTACGGTACAAGTGACCGTTCGGGAGAACGCTATTGATTATGACGCAGTTTCTCACCAGGTGGGGCAACGGATCTCTAACGAGTTCCGCCGTGCGATGCAAAATCGCAAAACAATTATGGCCTAAGCAGAAAGGAGGCCGCAGATATGTCAGTACTTGAAGATAAAGTTGGTCCTAACAAAATGTCATTTACGTTGAAGGACGGCAACACTCCATTTCAATTCCCAGTGAACCCTGAAGAAGTTAATATTTCCAGGTCTAAGGGATATGAAACGGTCAATATGTTGGAGCATGGCGAGTTTGATTTTGCACAAGGGGAGAAGGTGAAGGAGATCACCTTCTCTTCTTTTTTTCCCAAAAGATTTGATCCGTCCTATTGCATGGATGAAAAATCTTTTCTGGATCCACGTGTGGCGATGAATGTGCTGAACACCTTCCTGATCTCCAAAAAGCCGCTGCGTTTCATCATTTCAGAGACGGGTGTGAACGTGCCTGTTTTTATTGTTTCGCTTAATTCGAGCTTTCGTGGGGGGGGAGACAGGGGATATTTACTTCGACCTTACCCTGCGAACATGGCGTGATTCCAAGGTGGAAAAGGTGGGCTCTGCGGCATCGGGGAGCAAGTCAGGTTCTCGTACCGATTTGAAAAAAACCAGCAAGACCTACACTGTCAAATCTGGTGACTCCCTGTCCAAAATAGCAAAGCTGGAGCTGGGCAGCAGTTCCAAATGGAACGAGATCTACAAGCTTAACGCAAAGATCATCGGGAGTGATCCGAACCGGATCAAGCCCGGACAAAAGCTGGTGATGCCATGACCTACAAGGTCATTGTCGACGACAAATATGACATCACCAAGCTCGTGGAGACGATTACGCTGAAGGACTCGCTCGACCAGATTGCTTATCAGGCCAACATCCGGCTGGCGGTGTCTGCGTCTTCCGGTCTGCCTTCGATCTCACCGGGCATGGCGGTGCGGATTAGCGGGGTTCCTTTTGGCGAAAAATCAATGGTTCATCTGTTGTATCCCGCGGTCATCTGGGAGGTGGAAAGCTCCAACAGCGGCACCAAGCGGCTGTCCCTCACGGTGTACGACCGGATGATTTATCTGGAAAAGTCGGAGGACGAGTTCCTGCTGCCGAAAGATCAGACTGCTACGCAGAGACTTAAAACCTACGCCAAAGAGTGGAAGATTCCATACGCTGCACTGCCGGAAACCAAGACCAAGCTGGGCAAAGCCGTGTATCGATCACAGACGATTTTTTCGATGATCTTTGCCGATCTGAAGGAAACGGCCAAGTCTGGTGGGGACATGTACCATCCACGGATGACACCTGGTGGGCTGCAGCTATTCAAGGTGGGCAGTAATGCGAAGGTGTATGAGCTGGATCGACTTATTGATCTGACCCAGATGCGTACGCTCGAAGGAGCGGTTACCAAAGTTAAAGTCATGGCAGCGTCGGAGTCTACGAGTGGCAAAGAAGTTCCTTCCAAAGTGCTCGCGATTGAGCAGAATGGTGTGGAAGAACTGGGCACATTACAAAAGCTGATCGAAGACGATCAGGTGAAATCGACAACCGCGGCGAAAAAACTGGCGAAAAGTCATCTGACGGGGATTCAGGAGACCTTCACGATATCCGCACCGGATGTGAATACGATTCGCGCCGGGGACGCGGTGTTGTTGAAAGGACTGAAGCTAATCGTCATGTCGGTAAGCCGTGATCTGTCTGCCGGATCTGGAACGATGACGTTAGAGCTGGGGACGGCTGAGCTGGTGAAAAGGAGGTATTACCTTGAATAAAGATGATCCGTATGGGCATTTTGCCGACGTCATGCGGGGTGCGATGAGTACACATTCTCGTCAGGCCGTGAGCGGGCTGGGCGCGGTACTGGGTACGATGACCTCATCCGGCGTGAAGCTGGATGATTTCAAGCACGAAGTGCAGGATTATCTCGTGGCCGAGTTGCCGGGCACGCTTGGACTACCGGAGCGCGAGGCTGCTGGCGCGATTTCCGGTATACCTGACGTGGCAAACGGCGGAACAACGGGCACGGGACGGTTTCTTTTGCAAGAAGAGGAAGTGGAAGAAGCGGTGTGGTCTCTTGGTAAGGGATTAAAAGCGGGAGATCGCGTACTGGCGATGCGGGTGAATGGTGGTAACGACATTGTGGTGCTGTGTAAGGTGGTGAGTGCGAATGCCTAGTTTGTTCCCTGAAATGGGTGTGGTATGGGGGGATGAGGAGGATCTGTCGGGGGTGGCTTCGGAAGAGGTACGCTTTGGGCGGAGCTGGCGATTCGATTATGATGCAGGGGATTTTGTGCTAACCCCAAGTGGCAAAGTAGCTGTGGCGGGTGCACACGAAGCCTGGATACAGTGGTGCATCAAGGCGGTGAAAACCCCGCGGTACAGACATGTGATCTATTCTAGAAACTATGGTTCGGAGCTAGAGGATCTGGTGGGGCAGGGTGACAGCCGGGGAGTGATGGAAAGTGAGATTACCCGGATGGTGACGGAGACGTTGCTGGCTGATCCGCGCACGGAATCGGTAGACCAGTTCACGTTTGATTGGAATCGGGAGCAGTGTATGTTCTCGTGTCGGGTGGCGAGTGTGCAGGAAGAGATGTTTATTCTGGAAAGTGAGGTGATCTGACGGGATGGCTGAGATTCCGCGTTATTTGGAGGACCAGACGGAGGAACAGATTATGCAGCGCATGCTGGATCGTCTGCCCGCGGATCTGGATAAGTCGGAGGGTTCGTTTCTGTGGGATGCGGAGGCTTCGGTTGCGTTTATGATGTCTGAAGCGGCTTTGTGGGCGCAGGAATTACTGCGGCGAGGGTTTGCAAGTACGGCTGCGAGCAGTGATCCGAATTTTCGTTCGGAAGAGCTGGATCTGCGGGCGGGAGAGCACGGCATTACTCGGCGGGCTGCGGTGGCGGCACAAGGTGCGGTGAGGTTTACGGGTACGCCGGGCAAGGTGATTCCTGCGGGAACGGTCGTGGCTACACTCGCGGATGAAGTATCTGCTGAAGCTTCGCTCGAATATGAGACAGTGGGACGTTTGGAACTGGATGCAGAGGGCTCCGGGGTGGTAGGTGTGCGAGCGCTTGTTGCCGGAAAAGAAAGCAATGTACCTGCGGGCACGGTAACTGTGCTGTCTACACCTGTAAGTGGCGTGACCTCTGTCACGAACGTTGAAGTGATTAAAGGCGGTGCAGATATTGAGGCAGATACAGCACTGCTGGAACGTTTTTATGCCAAAGTCCGCAACCAAGGGACAAGCGGCAACAAATCGCAATATGTGCAATGGGCCAGTGAAGTACCAGGCGTTGGTGCAACGCGTGTCATTCCTTTATGGCAAGGGCCTGGCACGGTGGGATTGTATTTGTTGGACACGGACAAGCGCGCTGCGGGCACCGATTTAGTTACTGCGGTGCAGAAGTATGTTGACCCAACGCAGGATGGACAGGGTGAAGGCGTTGCACCGGCGGGGCCAGTGGTGTCCGTGATGCCAGCCGAAGAAGTGCCGATGAACATTCAGGTGAAGCTGACGTTGGCAAGTGATGCGACACTGGCCGATGTACGGGCATTGATCGAACGCGGGGTGACCGCGTATTTGAAACAGTTGGCTTTTGCCGATCCACTCGTTCGTTACACTCGCATTGCCGCGATTCTATTGGATATTCCGCCGATTATCGACTATTCGGAGCTTACCGTGAACGGTGTGAGCGACCAGAATATCGAGATGACCGCGAGTCAGGTGGCGGTGCTGGGGACGGTGGATGTGAATGAGTAGTGTTGGGCAGATGGTGGATGAGGAAGTAGTTTTGGAGTGCGGAGACCAAGAAAGATTGGGAGAAATACGTCGATCTGGGTTGGATCTAGTGAGCGAAACGCTCCCTGTTGATGTGAAAGGAAGGGAGGGGACAGGGCATGAGTGCTCCTTCTATTGCAGATGTTGGACTGACGAGTGAGAAAGGGCGGGAATTATTCTCGTATTTGCCAAGGTATTATGAGACTTCGCGCGTTATGCAGGCCGATATGCAGGCCAAAGGCAGTGAAATGGATCTGCTGTACAAGGCGCTGGATGAGACGCTGGAGCAGTTTTTTGTCCGCACGGCGACGTGGGGGCTGGACTTCTGGGAAGAAGAGCTTGGCATTGAGACGGATCGTCTCAAACCTGTGGAACAAAGGCGTGCCGTGGTGGAGTCGAAGCTGCGCGGGGCAGGAAAGTTCTCGGGCAGGCTGGTTACGAATGTGGCTGAGGCTTATGCCGGGGGCAAGGTGGATGTAACTTTTCAACCGGAAGCGTGGAGTTTTACGGTGAGCTTTGTGGATACGATGGGTATTCCACCCAATATCGATGATCTCAAACGTGCAATTGATGAACTGAAACCGGCCCACATGGCCGTGGAGTATGAGTATCGTTATCTGGTCTGGGATGATCTGGACGACAAACAGATGACATGGGACGAACTCGATACCGCGTCCTTGACGTGGAATGAACTGGAGGTGTGGGCGTAATGCCAAAAGAAACCGATCGACTGAAATTACCTCTTCCCTTGGGGAACGAGAATGTGACTCGGGAGAGTATTAATGGAATTTTTGAAAAGATTGATGCAGGTGTGGCGACGCAGGAGGAAGTGGAAGCATTACGCCGAATGATGGGCGAGATGGACATACCGGATGCATCCCTTATGGTAAAAGGTAAGGTGAAATTGTCTAATAAAACAAACGGAACATCCCAAACTGATGCAGCAACTGAAAAGGCAGTAAATGATGCCCTGCAGGAAGCGATTAATGCAGCAGCTACAGATGCAACAACAAAGGCTAATGCGGCGATAGCTTCTGTTGTAGGTGCTGACTCATCTAATACTGTTCAAAATTCAGCAGCAAACATGGGGCTTTATGGATGGTCTGATATCGGTTCTTCCCCTTGGTCAGTAATTCCAACTATAAACTATAAAGGGCTAAAATATTTTGCGGTGAATGGTTCAGTGGCAGCTAATCAGTTTGCAATTCTAGATTCTGCTGTATTCGCGGTAGGCACTGGATTATACAATTTACAAGCGATGTTCTATACAACAGGAATGACTGCAGGCAATTTATTTCTTGAAGTTAAAAATGCTGCTGATGACGTGAATGTTGGATCGCTTTTAGCAAACCTAAATACCGGATGGCATAGGAAATCATCAAATATATCCATCCCAGCGGGAGTGACAAACGTTAAAATTCGTTTAGTGGTATCCACAAGTGGCGCGTTGTTGCCGGGAAGCATAAAAGCTATTACAAGAATTAAGTTTGCACACAGTCAATACGGTTATGACTTGCCTTATACAGCCGAAGCTGACGACCTGGCGCTATTCGAGTACACAAAAAGACAGAATGTTTGGGGGGCGTTGTAATTGGCTTTTATAACTAAGAGGTTGGGTGCTGGTATTATACCATCACCAGGTACCCAAACGGCGTACACTGTCCAATCGAATAGAGTCGCAATCTTAAAATCATTCACTATTTGCAACACATCAAATTCGAGCGTCACGGTCATTATTAGAATAGCCGGAGTTGAAATATTGTATAACTACTTCATCAAACCATACGATACAATCTTAATCCCGGTTATGGATCAATGGTTAGGCCCAACTGAGATGGTAACGATAAATGTGAGTATGGGCAACGCAATTAGTTATTATATTTGTGGAATAGAAGCAACCATTACCGATGTTGATTACGCGAGCGTGAAGCGCATGGGAGCAAACTACATGGATCCCACATCTAAAACACTCGTGACATCATCCACAAAAGATAGAATAATTAAGGGCATGATTTTGTGCAGCACTACCAGCGTGGATCGGGCGGTCACCATCGAATTTGGTACATTCAAAATTTTACAATCACACGTAATAAAATCGTATAACGCTATTCTTGTCCCTTGCATGGACCACATACTCCCGGCAGGAGAGATCATAACGGGTATGGGCAGTGGGGTAAATTATTACATTACAGGTCAGGAGCTGACGTGATATGCCAAAAATTGATAGTTTCACTTTAGATAATTATTCGATTGATGGTCCAAGTTCCGGCGTGGAAACAACTGTTACAACACCATTTTATAATAATAATCCAGCGACATTTAGTAATGGGGCTAATGGTGTAGGATGGACAATGGCAAACTTCCCTGCGGGAACTAGGAATATTAGCCTGATTCCAACTTCCGTTTCTGCTAAAATGACTGTTTCCTTTGCATCAGGTCCAAGCGGAACCCAATTTTTATTAGGCCTACAAGATAGCAATGGGGTTATTTGGCCTTTGCACAGCATGCCCGCGTATGCCTCATATCCTAATGTCAGTTTTATTAGTGTAAGTATAAAAACGGACGAAGTTGCATACGCAACCTACTGTCTAACTTCGACCAATGTAAGCGGTACTATGTCGTGGCAAGTTTCCACTTTTTCCAAACCACCGTCTTTCGATCCGAACGCCGGACAAATGAATTTAGTTTTTTATGTATTTGGTAACACAAGTACAGCGAGCGGAAGCTTGTACATGTCATCATTTAAAGTTACTTCTGCTTAACACGATAAATAGAAAACTCAGTCTTGGGAGAGGATGCGAATCAATTGAATGTATATGTTGACGTAGCACGTCCGATAGTGGATCGTGTTTATTTGTTGTGCCTGGAGTGGTCAGAGGATATATTTTAAAGAGGTGGGGATAAGAAGTTGGAGAACGTGGGGAAATGGACTTTGGCCGTAGGTAGCTGGCTGGTGTCTTATTTATTTGGGGGTTGGTCTGGAATGTTGGGCGTACTACTCGTATTCGTCATCCTTGACTACCTAACCGGCATCGTGGCTGCGGGTATGAGTGGAAAGTTAGAGAGTAATGTTGGCATGTTCGGCATCGCACGAAAGGTATTTATATTTGCTATGGTATCGGTGGCTCATCTGGTGGACGGTGTTCTGGGAGACGGACATTTGTTCAGGGATGCGGTCGCCTTTTTTTATATCGCAAATGAGTTATTGTCCATTATTGAAAATGGGGGCAAGTTGGGCGCTCCAATTCCGCCTGTGATTCGGCAAGCCATTGAAGTGCTTAAAGGAAAAGGGGGATCCGGGGGGATCTCAGGTAACTATACTCCTGATTCCAGAGAATCTTTTGTACAGTCAGATCATGAGGACGTTGATCAACAGATTAGAGATGAAACGAAGTAAAGGCTCAGCATTCATTCAAAATTGTCCTGTGGCAAGATATAGAGCACTACAGAGTCGAAATTCTGCATCATTAGCCTACAAGTAGTGAAAGAGACGGAATCGATTCTGAAGAAGCGGAGCGGTCGCCTTTGTCTCTAAATTTTAACCATTAGAATAATAAATCATAAAAATTTGGAGACAACAGCGATCATAAGAACGATCCGTATCTGGAACGGTCGCGCACCGGCTTGATATTTCTTCCTAAGATGATAGATACTCATTGAACATAGCTATTACCATCAACAAGGGACACGCACACAAGCAGCCCCTGATCCAACCGCATTAACTATATACAAACGGCAATTTGCCGCATAAAGGGTGTGAGAAACATGCAAACGAGAAGTTCGGGCAACACACAGGGCATTGACGTCTCTCGATACCAGGGCAATATTGACTGGGCGAAAGTGAAGGCAAGTGGCATGACATTTGTTTTCATCAAGGCGACTGAGGGGCAGACATATACCGATCCAAATTATCAGAAAAATGTAACAGGCGCACTGGCGGCGGGCATGCTGGTCGGAACGTACCATTTCTTCCGCGCGACATCTACAGATGGTGCCAAAGCAGAAGCGACGCATTATGCTAATACACTTAACAAAGTGGGAGGCGCCAAAGCGTTACAACTGCCACCCGTCATGGACTACGAGAACAACCCTGGCAACCTGAGCAAAGCACAGATGAATACAGTTGCCAAAGCTTTTTTAACCGAATTACAACGTCTGACAGGTGTGAAACCGATCATATACACGGGCAATTCATTTGCCGGGAATTTTGATACATCACTCAGCTCATACGATCTGTGGATCGCACGTTACAGCAACACCCGTGTACCGGAAGACCAGCCGGCATGGAAGCGTTGGACGTTCTGGCAGTATACGGATTCAGGCAAGGTGAATGGCATTAGTGGCAACGTGGATATGAATGAATTCGAGGGAACAGCGGCACAACTCAGAGCAAGGTACGCAGCTGCCACTCCGAAACCACCGGAGCCATCCAATCCAACGAATCCAAGTAATCCGAATCCGCCAACCGAACCACCGAAAGGGGGCGAACCGATGACAGCCGAAGAGAAAGCAGCGTTTGATGCGCTCAAATCCCAGGTTGATAAACTGCAGGCGCGTCAGCAAATGGAAGTTCCAGTATGGGCAAAAGCTGCTGTGGATGCAGCGCTGGCATATGACACCAAAAATCCATTGTTCAGCATCGATAATGGGGCGAGTTATGATTTTTACCGTTTTATTACCGTGATGCATCGCAGAGGTTTGTTTAAAAAGTGAGCTGATTCTTAGCAAATTAAAATGTTGATCTTATCTGAAGAGGGATGAAATGGAGAAGGGACACAAGACGCTTTTTGTCGAACTGTGTTCCTTTTTTGTGTTTTGTGTAAGTAATATTGACGCATATAATAAAGTTGAAGACTTATGTCTGTAAATCTCTTGTCTAATTGATTAATGTGATGTAAAGTAAGTTACACGAAATTGTTTTTCACTACGGTTTATTTACACAATCCTCCTCATCATGACAAAACCATAACATAAGAAGTTATTGTAATGTCTCCCTGTTGTACTATCCAACATCTCAAGATGACTCGTTCATACGTTATACACATCCAATCTGCAAGAGAAAACCACCGGTTAAAAAAACTTACACGATCTAAACAACCTAGCCTATGTTGAGTTTCTTTCGTCGTATTGCAAACGATACCTAGTCCAGCTCCCACACTGCATACTCAAGACGACCCGCGACCCGCTCAAGGAACAGACTTTATTGGTACCCAGCAGCGTAGTATTCATATGCCCATCTGTTATTTCTAATCTACTGACTTGAACTTGCTCTTACCAGTCCATAACCGTTCACTGTTGCTTATTGACCTTAGTTCAAATAAATCGCAACAATCTCATTCAATTTCATAGATTCATCTCACAAGATCCGTTGTTGAACCTTTTTCATTTTCTATAAAAGTAATCAAACGACGTCCTCAATCCATGTGCACGATCTGAAATTTACCTGTATTCCATACGTGTCCCATGCTATTTTTATATTTCATCCATGCCGTACTTTTCCCAGAACATTAATCCAGGTATCGCAGGCATCTAAAGCCTTTTATATGATACATAGCACCAAACCGATTGCCAACATTGGAGATCTTTCATGCCAGCATCACACACATTATGAGACAGGGAAGGGTGTTGTACGTATGCGAATGAGAAAAAAATGGATGTCCGGTGTTCTAACGATGGCCTTAAGTACCGTATTGGTGTTGTCCGGTTGCTCCAGTAACGAGAGTGGAGAGAATACGCCTGCTCCGGCGGAAGGAACCGACCCTCCAACCGAAACGGTAGCACAGGATACGATGATTATGGGCCGTGGTGGGGATTCCGTAGCACTCGACCCGGCGATTGTAACCGATGGGGAGTCACTGAAGATTGGGCATCAGGTGTTTGATTCATTGCTGGACTACAAGGAAGGCGGAACAGAGGTCATTCCTGGGCTAGCGGAGAGCTGGGAGATTTCGGCGGATGGACTCAAGTATGTGTTTAAGCTGAAGTCCGGTGTGAAATTTCATGATGGAACTGATTTTAATGCCGAGGCTGTTGTGTTCAACTTCAACCGCTGGGGCGATCCGGCGAGTGAATATAAATTTGAAGGAGATTCCTTCGATTATTACGATTCCATGTTTGGTCCAGAGGATGGACGTGTGATCAAGGAAGTGACGGCAACTGACGAGACGACGGTGGAGTTCACATTGAACCAACCACAAGCGCCTTTCCTGCAAAATATTGCGATGACGCCATTTGGCATTGCCAGTCCAACCGCGATTCAGGAGAAAAAAGAAAATTTCAAGAGCGAGCCTGTGGGCACCGGCCCATTTGTATTCAAAGAGTGGAAGCGTAACGACTCCATCACCCTGGAGAAAAACGCGGACTACTGGAAAGAAGGACTGCCGAAGCTGAACAAAGTGATCGTGCGATCCATTCCGGATAATACCGCTCGCTTCAATGCACTGCAAAACGGCGAGATTGATGTTATGGAAGACCTGAACCCGGACGATCTGTCCATTCTTGAAGGCAACAGCGAGTTGCAGAAGATCGAGCGTCCACCGTTCAACGTGGCCTATATCGGCTTTAACTTCAAGAAGAAACCATTTGATAATGTCAAAGTCAGACAAGCCCTCAACCATGCGGTGAACAAGCAGGCCCTGATTGATGCATTCTTTGCTGGACAAGCTGAGCCTGCTGTCAACCCTATGCCGCCAACGCTGTGGGGATACAACGATACCATTGAGGATTACCCATATGATCTGGAAAAAGCAAAAGCTCTACTGGCCGAAGCAGGCTTCCCTGACGGGTTGCCTGATCCGTTAACCTTCTATGCGATGCCGGTATCCCGCCCGTATATGCCTGATGGCAAGAAGGTAGCGGAAGCGATCCAAGCTGATTTTGAGAAAATCGGAGTGAACGTCACCATCGAATCACCGGAGTGGGCAACGTATCTCGAAGATACAAAGGCCGGGGAGAAGGACGACATTTACATGCTCGGCTGGACAGGTGACAATGGTGACCCGGATAACTTCCTGTATACACTGCTGGATAAAGATGCCATTCCAAGCAACAACCGCAGTTATTATGTAAACGAAGAATTACACACATTGCTGACGGGTGCACAGAAAGAAACCGATCAGGATAAGCGTGCTGAACTGTACAAACAAGCGCAGGAGATGATCAAGGAAGACGCACCATGGATTCCTCTGGTACACACGACGCCAATTCTGGCGGGTAAAGCCAACCTGAAAGGTTTCGTCCCTTCTCCACTGGGCACCGAATCCTATGCCGGTGCTTATTTCGAGTAAGCTGTAAGCTGAACTTATCGATCTCAGGATAACTGTGATCTGAAGATGGCACTACAGTTCGGAGTGATTACGTTTTAATTCTTTCTTACAAAGCGCTGGTTAGACGAAATGCTTGGCAGAACCCACATCCGGACGTAACTATCCAAAGCATGCGTTTCTGCCGGCGCTTTTTATTTTTGCACGATATGTCGAAGGCAGGTGAACAGGAATGAACAGCTATATTGTCAAACGTGTGCTTGTGTTGCTGCCTGTGCTGCTGGGCATGACCCTGATTGTCTTTTCCATCATCCACGCCATTCCGGGTGACCCGGCCGAGACCATACTTGGGCAAAAGGCAACCGAACAATCCAAGCAGGCCCTTCGTGACCAGCTCGGTCTGGATAAACCCTGGTTCCAGCAGTATTTCGCCTACTTGGGCGATTTGCTCAAAGGAGACCTGGGAACATCCATCCGCACCAAGGTGCCTATTGCCCAGGAAATTGTGCCTTATCTGACAGCAACCCTTGAATTAACGATGGCGAGTATGTTGTTTGCTGTCATTATTGGGGTGAATGCCGGGATTGTGAGTGCATGGAAGCACAACTCTTGGTTTGATTATTGCTGTATGGTCATTGCTTTGGTGGGTGTATCGATGCCGATCTTCTGGCTCGGTCTGATGGAACAATGGCTGTTTGCGAACAAGTTACAGTGGTTGCCATCCATTGGACGCATGAATGCGCGTGATCCGGTGGAAGCCATTACGGGCTTGTATGTGCTGGATACGATGATTGCTGGACAATGGAATCAGTTGTGGACTGTAACGAAACATTTGATTCTGCCAAGTGTTGCACTGGGAACGATTCCAATGGCTGTTATTGCCCGGATGACTCGTTCCAGCATGCTGGAAGTGATGAGTTCCGATTACATTCGTACTGCAAAGGCGAAGGGACTGGGTCCGTTTTTTGTTATATATGGACATGCACTCAAAAATGCGTTTATTCCCGTGCTCACGGTTATCGGTATCCAGACCGGATCGTTGCTTGGGGGTGCGGTGTTGACCGAAACGATCTTTGCTTGGCCGGGCGTGGGACGTTATATATATGAAGCGATTAGTTCTCGGGACTATCCGGTGATCCAGAGTGGCATTCTGATCGTGGCGTTCTTTTTCGTGGTGATCAATCTAATTGTGGACTTACTCTACGCCGTGTTTGATCCGCGGATTAGTTATAAATAGGGACTCCCTTAATAAGGTGGATCAATAAAATCTGGGGATAACAGCGATCGGAAGAGGGTACTGCAATCGTAGTGCTTGAGTGTAATAGAATTCGTTGATCTTTTGCTATATTCATGTTCAAGAAAGGAGACGCCACATGGCCAAATTATCGACCAATACCGGACCATCCATTGACGCTGCGTCGGCGAGCACATCCGGTCCATGGCGGGAAGCGTGGAGAACGTTTCGGAAAAATCGGCTTGCGCTTGCAGGTCTGATTATTATCGTATTTTTTATCCTGTTGGCCTTCCTCGCGCCATACATTGCACCCTATGATTACAAGGAACAGGTTCTGGTGGATCGGCTTCAGGCCCCTTCGGCAGAGCATTGGTTTGGTACCGATGATCTGGGGCGTGATGTGTTTTCCAGAGTGCTGCATGGGGCGCGTATTTCCTTGTGGGTGGGCTTTTTCTCCGTCATTGGATCTATTATCGCGGGCACGTTGCTTGGTTTAATTGCAGGATTTTATGGAAAATGGGCGGACATGCTCATCTCGCGATTATTTGATATTTTGCTCGCATTTCCCGGGATTTTGCTGGCCATCGCCATTGTGGCGATATTGGGCCCGTCGTTGCAAAATGCACTGCTCGCCATCGCCATCGTGAACATCCCGACCTACGGAAGATTGGTGCGTTCACGGGTACTCAGCTTGAGACAGGAGGAATTCATTACGTCGGCACGGACACTTGGAGCGGGTAATGGGCGAATCTTGTTTCGCCACATCTTGCCCAACAGCCTTACTCCACTGATCGTGCAAGGTACATTGGGAATTGGAACGGCAATCATAGAGGCTGCTGCGCTCGGATTTCTAGGCATGGGCGCGCAACCACCCGATCCCGAATGGGGTAAAATGCTGTCAGACTCCCGTCAGTTTATACAAAAAGCACCGTGGACACTGATCTTCCCCGGTGTTTCCATCATGTTGACCGTTCTCGGCTTCAACCTAATGGGCGACGGCCTGCGCGACACCCTTGATCCGAAAATGGCCAAAAAGTAGAATTCACAAAAACAAACCGTAACGCTAAATTCTGCTTAAACTTAAAATCAGACCCAGACCCAGACCCAGACCCAGACCCAGACCCAGACCCAGACCCAGACCCAGACCCAGACCCAGACCCAGACCCAGACCCAGACCCAGACCCAGACCCAGACCCAGACCCAGACCCAGACCCAGACCCAGACCCAGACCCAGACCCAGACCCAGACCCAGACCCAGACCCAGACCCAGACCCAGACCCAGACCCAGACCCAGACCCAGACCCAGACCCAGACCCAGACCCAGACCCAGACCCAGACCCAGACCCAGACCCAGACCCAGACCCAGACCCAGACCCAAACCCAAACCCAAACCCAAACCGAAACCGAAACCGAAACCGAAACCGAAACCGAAACCGAAACCGAAACCGAAACCGTAACTTGTAACTTGTAACCCAAGCTCGAACTCAAACTGCAACTTTGATTGAAACCCTAGCTCTGCAACCATAACTTTTTCTGTAACGCAGCATGCGTGCCAAAGGCAACGTTAACAGAAACCGTAAGCACTAATTTTTATCACAATCCTATCTGAAGCTGTAACGCTAACCTCTGCTCCAACTCTAACGAACCAGAGAGACCGTATTTTACGATTTCCAGCCAATTTCCCAGTCTAACGAACCTCACACACTCTATTTTGCGAAAACCTGCCGAAAGTCTCGAAAGGTTGACTAAAGTCGAGAAGTAGCGTGTCTACGATTCGTTAAATTATGAAGTCATCCCAAAAAGGCCAATTAACGCCTCTGAGATTCGTTAGCGCGTGACTGTCATGCTGCTCAAGACATTCAAGCAACCACAATACCAAGATACCAACATACCAAAGTACCAAAGTACCAAAGTACCCATATAACCTACATCAGTCTCAACACAGTAAGCCCGAGGATACTCCAAGGTACATTAGATGGATATATTTTAACGCTATCTACTACAGTAACAGACACATCACAATCTTTGACCATGCCGGTTCGAACTTTGGTTCGAGGCGGCTTTTGTTTTACCCGCGGGATTACGGTAAAATAATTGGTGATGTGCAAAAGTTAAAGAGTTATTCGATCTTTTAGTTAAAATAACCGCCTACGTATTGACACCCAATTTTCCCATATGTTATATAAAAGGAAGGGTTTAGCACTCCGATCATTAGAGTGCTAACAGATGATGTTTTTACTATAGGCTTACATATGGAATGATTCTGTTTTTGAAAATAGATATTGAACCTGAGTAGAACATGCGAAGCCAAGGTGAGCAACAGGCTTGAAGCTGCATCCCATGTCTAGGAGATATCACTTCATTGATATTCTCTATCCTAAAAATCAGTCGCTGATCAGATGCAAAAGTAGTGCAGGGGACGAAATCGATTTGCAGGAAGCAAAGCGTTCGCCTTTATCACCGGATTTCTCCCTATTAAAAAAGGGAATCAAAGAAATCTGGGGATAACAGCGATCCGAAAAACGATTCGTAACCGGAACGGCTACATTGCAGAACGTCGTGCACTTATTTTTACAATGAGCCAGTTAGAAGTGAAGCACAATATCTGTGGACTAGAGCGATCAAAGGTTTTTGAGTCTACTAATGGCCGCAGGATTATCTCAGTTACTTTCTATTTTCAATCAACTCATTCGATATCCCAATTTGAAAGGAGTCCAACCACTCATGGCTAAAAAAGAATTCCAGGCAGAATCCAAACGTTTGCTGGATATGATGATCAACTCCATTTACACCCAAAGAGAAATCTTTTTGAGAGAATTGATCTCCAACTCCAGTGACGCCATTGATAAAATTTATTACAGAGCACTTACTGACGATTCGCTCGTTTTCAACAAAGAGGACTACTTCATCAAGCTCACGATTGACAAAGAAAACCGCACGCTCACCCTGACAGATACCGGAATCGGGATGACGCAGGAAGAGCTGGAGAACAACTTGGGGGTTATCGCGAAGAGTGGTTCCCTGGCGTTCAAGAAAGAAAATGAAGCAAAAGACGGCCACAACATCATCGGACAATTCGGGGTTGGTTTCTACTCGGCATTTATGGTGGCGGACAAGCTGACCGTAACGAGTAAAACGCTGGGCAGCGACGAGGCTTGGAAATGGGAGTCCGAAGGCGCGGATGGTTACACAATCACACCAGCAGAGAAAGATTCCGTAGGTACGGAAATCATTCTGACGATCAAAGAAAATACCGAAGAAGATTCGTATGACGAATTTTTGGAAGAGTACCGCCTGAGATCCATCATCAAGAAATACTCCGACTTCATTCGCTACCCGATCAAGATGGATGTAACGGGTCAACGTCCAAAAGAGGGCACGGAGAACGAATTCGAGGAATTCCAAGAAGAACAAACCGTGAACAGCATGGTGCCGATCTGGCGTAAAAATAAAAGCGAACTGACCGAAGAAGACTACAATAACTTCTATATGGAAAAACGCTACGGTTTTGACAAACCGCTCAAACACCTGCACATCAGCGCAGATGGCGCAGTGGTATACAATGCGATCCTGTTTATTCCGGAGAACACACCGTTTGACTACTATACCAAAGAGTATGAAAAAGGCCTCGAGCTTTACTCCAACGGTGTATTGATCATGGATAAATGTGGGGATCTGTTGCCAGATTACTTTGGATTTGTTAAAGGTATGGTGGATTCGGAAGACCTGTCCCTGAACATTTCGCGTGAGATGTTGCAACATGACCGTCAGCTTAGCCTGATCGCGAAGAACATTAAGAACAAAATCAAGAGCCAACTGCAAAGCCTGCTGAAGGACGAGCGTGAGAACTATGAGAAGTTCTATCAAGCGTTTGGCCGTCAATTGAAATATGGCGTATACAGCGACTATGGTGTGAACAAGGATACATTGCAGGATCTGCTGTTGTTCACGTCTTCCAAAGAGAGCAAACTCGTGAGCCTGGACGAATACGTCTCCAGAATGCCGGAAGATCAGAAGTACATCTACTATGCATCTGGTGAGTCCATTAGCCGTATTGAGAAGCTGCCACAGATCGAGGGTGTTCTTGAGAAAGGGTACGAAGTATTGTACTTTACTGATGACATCGACGAGTTTGCAATCAAGATGATCACGAACTACAAGGAGAAAGAATTCAAATCCATCTCCAGTGGTGACCTGGGCATCGAAGATAGCGCGGACAAAGAAGAAACGGACGCTCAGGACAACGACAACAAAGAGTTGTTTGAAGCGATGCAAGCTCAATTGGCGGGTAAAGTCAAAGCCGTTAAAGCTTCCAAACGCCTCAGAAGCCACCCGGTATGTTTGTCCACCGAAGGTGAGCTGACGATTGAAATGGAGAAAATCCTGAAAGCTATGCCGAACAGCGAAAACGTACAAGCCGACAAAGTGCTGGAAATCAACGTAAATCACGATGTCTTCAAATCGTTGAAAGATGCTTTCGCGCAAGATCAGGAAAAGCTGAACCTCTACACTAGCCTCTTGTACCACCAGGCTTTGCTGATCGAGGGATTGCCAATTCAAGATCCAGTAGAGTTCACCAACGATATCTGTAAGGTTATGGTGTAAACTTACGCAATATCGCAGTGATGTAATAACGGTGCACTGAATCAAAAGCGATGGAACGTTCCATGCAGTTTCCGGGTGACAGGCTCAGAGCTTATACAGCCTGAAACTACAAAATACCTTTTAATTCACCATCTCCACCCCGACAGGGCGTTTCAGTCCTGTCGGTTTTTTTGTTTTTACCCACAACGGGTAGGAGCGGGGGAGGCAGACCATCATTGCAGCGATGGATGAAAATCGTAATGAAATTCTTTAGCTTTTCAAAGTTTTGAAGAATTCCCCCTTATAGGGAATGTGGTGTCATTTAGATTTGGTGTGAAAACAGCAAAAAGTAGTGAAGGGGACGGAATCGATTCTGAAGAAGCGAAGCGTTCGCCTTTGTCTCCGGGTTTTTCCCTTTGTAAAGGGAATTCAGAAAACCTGGAGACAACAGCGATCATAAGAACGATCCGTAACCGGAACGGCCACACAAACTGTATAAGGCACTTTTTTTCATCATAAGTCACGATAGTGTGAGTTCAATATGAATCATTGTCATTTAGATGCACGGATGATAGTCTGGCAGGGTATAATAAGAGAAGATGACTGTTCATTACAAGTTGATGTAAGAAGAGATGACAATCGCAGACAGGTTTTACTTTTCGAAACCACAGATGTTGTGTATAATCACTCAAAATAGAGACAGTCGGCTAGGAGTGATCCCCATGCAATGGAACGATCTGAGAGAACATAGACAATATCCTGAATTAACCAAATTGGATGGATCTCGTGCAGCGTATGAACGGGACTATTCGAGACTCATTCATTCACCGACCTTCCGTCGGTTACAGGGCAAATCGCAGGTGTTTGGCGCAGGAACGGGTGATTATTATCGTACTCGCTTGACCCATTCCCTGGAGGTGGCACAGATTGCCCGAGAGGCTGCCCGAAGTTTGATTCGCCGTTTTCCTGAGGTGGACTGGGACCGCGCGGACAACCCCGGCCTTATTATTGATTCAGAAGTGGTGGAGTGCGCTGCAATCGCACATGACTTCGGTCACCCACCGTTTGGACATAAAGGTGAAGAAGTATTGGATGGCATTCTGGATGACCTCATTAACACCGAGGCTAAGAAAATCATGAAGAAAAGCCGCAGCGCCAAAGTTCCCAAGGTCGAGTCTGAAGTACGTGCCGAGTTAAAACGGAAATACGAGCATTTTGAAGGCAATGCGCACAATTTCCGTCTCATTATGCACTTGGAGAAACGTGAAGATATCGACGGACTGAATCTGTCTGATGCGGTATTACTAGGGATAAACAAGTATCCATACCCTGGGACAGAGAGTAAAAAAGGCATGTATCATCATGAGTGGCAATATATTCGGGAGATCCGTGATCGCTGGAACGTACCAGCAGGCAAGAAGACGCTGGAAGCACAGCTGATGGACCTTTGCGACGATATTGCGTACTCCTCACATGACCTGGAGGATGGCATCAAAGCAGGAAAAATTGAAGTACATGAGCATTTCCTGCAAGATCCGCATGTGAATCGACTGATTGTGGATAAGATTACAACGCTGGAGGATCTGTTCTGGAACGGATGGACCCGAGAATCGATTGGGCAAAAGGTAGAAGAGGTACTCGCTTCGTTCCTGCGCATCTGGAATGAGAAGATGCCGTTCTGCGAGCATGATTACTCGCGTACCCGCCGTGAGGTGAAAGCCTACTGGGTGAGCTTTTTTGTAGGCAGTCTGGGCGTTATTGACGACGGTGACTGGAAGAAGGTAACCTTTGTCCGTGAAGGGGCTGAAGACCTCGATATGCTGCGTACGGTGAGTGTGCTCAAGAGTTTTGCCTGGGTGACCATGATTCGTGACCTGCGTGTGCAGCGGCTACAGAAGCGCAGTGAGTGGATGATTAAGCGATTATGGGATGCATTCCTCGATCCCGAAACGTCCAAATCCATTATTCCATCCGACTGGCTGCAGCGGTATGAGAAGGATCAAGCCAAAGCTCAGCCGATTTGGACCTGGGAACACATGGTGATTGATTATATCGCAGGAATGACGGATGCATTTGCCGAGAAAATATATAATGAACTCTACGGTCTGAAGGTGGGTTCGATCTACGATTTGGATTAAAATTAACCGATATAAAGGGAGATGAGACGCGTGGCTAAGCGAATGAGTGAGACGTTCAGTCTGGGCGTACTTGACCTTGTTCCAAGGTTGAACGATGCCACAGCGGAACAGGCGCTTCAACAATCGGTGACACTTGCGCAACATGCCGAGGCTTGGGGATACGCCCGATACTGGACGTCAGAGCATCATGATATGGCTGAACTGGCATCGGCCTCTCCCGAAGTACTGTTATCGCACATCGGAGCAAGGACAACAACGATCCAACTTGGCTCTGGTGCGGTCTTGCTGCCACACTATAGCCCGCTCAAGGTTGCGGAGTCGTTCCGCCTGCTGGCTGCGCTCTATCCGGGGCGCATTGAGCTTGGGCTCGGACGTGCTCCTGGCGGTGGACCTCATGCCACGATGGCACTCAGTGGCAATTACTTGCAGCATGTGTCCAAGCTGCCTGAATCACTCGCAGCACTCACAGAACTACTAGAAGACCGCTACCTGTACGAGGATCATCCCGTGACAGCTCGTCCGATTCCCAAGCTTCCGTTATCACTCTGGATGTTGGGAACTAACGTGAAGAGTGCAGAATTTGCGGCACGGTTTGGCATGGGATATGTCTTTGGTCAATTCATGAGTGATGCCGATGGTACAGAGGCTGTAAGGCGATACCGAGAAGGATTTATTCCTAGTGCAACGATGAAGGAGCCTGAGGTTATGGTGGCAGTCAGCGTATTGTGTGCCAAGTCAGAGACGGATGCTTTAGACTGGAGTCGTGACATGGCGGAGAGGCGCAAGCTGGATGGAAAAGAACGTTCAACCGAGTCGAATTCAAGTGGTATCGCGGTCTCTAACACGAATGATGAAGCCGTTAGTGATCAAAATGAATCGGTGCGGCATTATGCAGGTACAGCTGAGCAGGTATGGGCGCGATTGCAACAGGTGAGTCGCAGGCTGGATACGGAGAGGTTGCTTCTGGTTACGGCAGGACCAGATTATGAGCGCAGGTTGGATTCATATCGATTGCTGGCTGAGCATAAGACGGCAATACTGAACTAGGCTGATCATTTTATGATGTTAGCCGTTGAAATCCGAACAAACCGAAGAGCTGCAGATCGGGATTTTACCGTATGCTGCAGCTCTTCGGTTTGGACTTTGTCAAGATTCAACAATCTTTTACAAAACCAAGCATCTTAATGACAAAATAATGTTATAATACTTTACGTCTATTTTCCTATCGATATAATATAGAGAAGTTCTTTTGACAAGAGGTCAAAAGAAGGGGAAAACAATGACATAAGCACCTGAATTCGGGATGACCGAAGAGGTCAAGGGGGAAATCATATGTTCAGCAGATTCAAGATCAAGAGTATCGGTCTGCGTATCAGCATCGCGTTCTACTTGTTAATCCTCTGTTTAATTATTTTGAGTGTCACAATTGTCACCCGGATGAATTCAATTGAAACCAACACTAATGAAATTACGAACAATTGGATGCCATCAATCCAGCAAATTAACCGGTTAAACTATACCACAGAACATGTTCTGTCACTAAGTTATCGTCACTTTGACGCGGATGAAACAGACAAGGCATTTTTGTCAGAAGAGCGTACCAAGTATATTCGTGAAACGACGCAGGCGATTAAAATCTATGATCAGCAGGAGAAGTCTGCGGAAGAGCTCGAACACTGGAATGCGTTCAAGAACAAATGGGAAGCGTATCTCAAGATTAATACGCAATCAATTAAGCTGAGTGATGAGGGTCAGACACAGCTGGCGAAGGAAGTAGCTGATAAAGGTGCTGATTCCTTCGACACCATGCAAGTCGATCTTGATTATCTCGTGGAATACAATCAGGAACAGTCCAATCTTGCGGCGGCCCAAACGATCAGATCGGTACAGGATGGTAGATTAATCATCATTATCGGTGTTCTTGTCATGATTGCCATTACAGCGATCAGCATTCCGATTATTCGTTCACAGGTCGTGAAACCACTGCTACGTGTCATTAGTGCGGTGAAACTGATTGCAGAAGGACAATTGAATGTTCAGGACATACATACCAAACATGAGGATGAAGTTGGTGTTCTGGCCAAAGCGGTGAATGACATGAAAGGTAACCTGACTTCCATGGTTCTGAGCGTCAGACGAATTGCGGAAGCTGTTAATCTACAAAGTGGGGAACTGGCAATATCCTCAGAAGAGGTTAAGATTGGTAGTCGCCAGATTGCTGTGACCATGGAAGAGTCAGCCAAGGCCGCAGAGAGCCAGGCAGAGACAGCCGTGGAATCAGCCCGTACGGTTGAAGCTTTGAATGATCACATTCAGAATCATACGGAACAAGGCAGCCAGTTGCGCGTCATGTCGGATCTTGTACTGGAGCAGGGGTTGAATGGTCGCAAGGTGATGGAACAATCCGTGCAGCAGATGCAACAGATTTCCGGTTCGGTCTCTGCTTCCATGAACAAGATGGAACGATTGAATCGTAAAAATGAAGATATTTCCAAGCTGGTTCAGGTCATTCATGACATTGCACGCCAAACCAATCTGCTGGCATTAAATGCCTCCATTGAGGCAGCGCGTGCGGGAGAGAGTGGACGCGGATTCGCCGTAGTGGCATCAGAAGTGAGGAAGTTATCTGAGGCTGTGCAGACTTCGGTTGAAGAGATCACGGCGATTACCGAGGATATTCAACAGGAGTCACAAGGGGTGGTTGCGGAATTACGTACGAACGTTCAGGAGACCGAACTGGGTCAGGAACATGTGCTTACTTCAGGTCAACTCTTCCGTACAATTAATGAATCGGTGGAAGGCATGGTTGGTGTCATCGGCACGATGACAGATGGTCTCGCAGGCATGCAGGAAGCAAGCGGACGAATGAATGATTTCAGTCAGCAGATTTCCGCTGTTTCGGAACAATCGGCAGCGAGTGTGGAAGAAGTTTCTGCATCGGCGGAAGAGCAAGTAAGTTCCATGGAAACGATTAGCGGCAACATTCAAAGTCTGAAAGAATTATCGGAAGATTTGCTTACATCCATTGAAAAATTAAAAATATAACCTTCTTCTTATAATAGAAGAAGCTGGAATCACGCAGGCGGCTAATGGTGAGAAATCAGTATGATATATGAGCTGTTGGCCTATAACGTATACTGGCAAGAACGATTAGATTTCCAATGTTATAATCTCAAAATAAAGTAAGGCGTTCCTCAACAATGGGAACACCTTATTTTTTTCTTTCCAAATAGATACGTGCAAGGAAATGGATAGTTGTCTAGGAGCCTAACATTGTATACAATGACTACCTGAAAGCAAACGTATGAGTCGTATTTGATATGTCTTCAATGAGCTTACTATTTATATAGAAGAAACATGATTAATGAAGGAAGGAGAGGGGAATTTTGCCTGATGAAACATTTGGTATTTACGCTACTTCTGGGAAATACCTCTACACCTTTGCTTGCCACGAGAACGAGCGCGAATTATGCATGCTGGAGCTGAGTACACTGCTTGAACCGAGTTTGGAGATCCGTATGGATATGGGGTCGTATGTGTGGTCTGACCGATGTATTCCACCTGGACGCAGTCCTTTTATCCATGGGAGACTGGACGTGATCGGCGAAGGGAGCAGCATGACTGATCTGCTTCCTTTTGCCAGAGATATTCATTTGTTGCCAGAAGAGACATTTAAGGTGGTTTGTCTGAAAGAAGGGGATCATACACCTGATTATGAACAGTCTCGCCAACTGGAAAAAGAAGTTGGCATGTGCATTAAAGGCAAGGCACAGATGAAACGACCTAAGGTGACTTTCGGCCTAATCCAAACAGGAGAAAAATGGATCTTGGGCCAGTGGACAGAAGCGGATCGATCATGGCAGATTCATCGGCAGAAGCCGCAAAATTACTCAACTGGATTTGGCATCACGCTTGCCAGAGCACTGGTGAATATTGCCGTTCCGAGAGTGGAAAACCATCGGTTGCTTGATCCGTGCTGCGGTATGGGAACGGTTGTGATTGAGGCTTTATCCATGGGAATTGATGCAAAAGGTAACGATCTCAATCCACTGGCTGTCCGAGGTGCACGTATCAATCTGCCGCATTATGGATATGATTCGGATCGAATCACACTGGGGGATATGAATGAACTGCAAGATTTGTATGATGCAGCAATTCTGGACATGCCCTATAACCTCTGCTCTGTACTTCCGGATGCTGAGCAACGAGCCATGCTGGAGAGTTTGCGCAAATTGGCAAAACGGGCAGTGATTGTTTCCACAGAGTGGGTAGAAGAGCACTTGTTGGAAGCGGGATGGACTGTAAAAGAGTACCGAACAGTACACAAAGGCACGTTTAAACGTCATATTTGGCTGTGTATGTAAGCGTAAAAAACAAAAAAAATCTACCTCTAGGGAAATTTCCAGAGGTAGATTTTTTTATTGCTTGCAATATCCATTGAACTAACCGTTTACACAAGAACGTAGAGGACAGAAATAACCTGAAGAAGTGGAGCTAAAAGCTTTCTGTAAGAAAGCTGCATCGGAAGCATACTCTTCGCCTTTATTCACAGATTTTCACCTTATAAAAGTGAATTGAAAAAAACTGGGAATAACAGTGATCGGAAGGTTGTTCTGTCATCGAAGTTGCAAGTGTAAGTATTCTTTAGTTCCATTGATATCGTGATGTTGATTTGCACAATATTGCATGGGAACGGGTGTTTGTGTTAATATTTATGACTATAATCCACAAGGTTCAACGGCAGGGTATCGCCAGCGACGTAAGCTTCCAGATTTTTGATGAAAATATCGACTGCTCGATCCGCGTATTGCTCTGTACTTCCGGCGATATGAGGCGTAATTAACACGTTATCCATGCCCCATAGCGGGTGGTCTGCCGGAAGAGGTTCTTCTTCGAACACGTCCAGTGCGGCGAAGGCAACTTTGCCGTTTTGGAGTGCATTCAGCAACGCTTCCGTTTTCACACTGGGGCCACGGCCCACATTGACGAAGCAGGCACCGGATCGGAACTGCTCAAATGCAGTTTGATCATATATATGTTTGGTTTCATCGGTTAGCGGTAAAATGTTAATTACATAATCGCCCTGGCTCAAGGCTTCATGTAAACCGGTCATGTCGTACATTTGGTCCACATTGGGGACATCCTTACCTGAGCGGCGAACTCCGATCGTACGCATGCCGAGGGCTTTGAGAATACGGGCTGTTTCCGTGCCAATCTCACCTACACCAACGATGACCGCTGCTTTGCCATGCAGTTCCGGCAGTGGTTTGGCAGGAGCTTTCCATTCGGCCTGCTGTTGATGCAGCATAGCTTGTCTCAGCCAGCGACTGTGGGATAACATCATGCCCAGAATAATTTCGGTGATTGGAATCGCGTGAACTCCATTTGCACTGGTGACCTGAACGTTCTTTTGTTGCAAATCTGCGAAGGGGAGATTGTCCACACCAGCAGACCAGACCTGAACCCACTTCAACAGGCCGTCCTGTTTCAATGCATGTTCTGTGACGAGTGGGGACCAGCCGAGAATAATCTCAGCTTCTTTCAACTCAGCGGGGTCCAATTCCTTGGCTTTTCCGAATTTCAGGGTGTATCCCGGTGCAGCTTTCTGAATGCGTTGTTGCTGTTCTTCGGATAGAGATGGAAAACATACAATTTTACCCATAATGTGTGGTCCTCCTGAGATAAATAGTTTGATGAGTTTGATGATTAAAGTGTATCAGATTTGGTGTTGGATGTGCATTAAGGTGGGAAATGCAGGAATCTAGCCTTATTTGCAAATGGTTATATTTGTGTCACTCTATACTTAACCAACTTGAAACGATATGTATAGTTATGAAATAATAGAGCGAACTTTAGAGAGGTGTATGCAATGAATAACCAATCACATCAGGATCATTCATCCCGACGGGAAAGATTGTTTGTAGCAATTCGTCTTCCTGTTGCTGTTCAGCAGTCTCTTCAGATGGATTCGAGGCTTGTACAGAACAAGCTAGATTTTCGTAAATGGACAGATCATAGAGATTATCATATTACCTTGCAATTTCTGGGGGATACATTAGTTAGTGACATCGGGCACCTGCGAAAAGCATTGCGCTCAGCAACAAGCGGATTACAGCCGTTTGAACTTCAGCTTTCCGACTGGGGCACATTTGGACTTGAAGAAGCACCTAAGGTGCTTTGGAAAGGTGTTAGCGGAGAGATAGAGCACTTGTTTTCATTGCAAAAACAAATCGTGCAGGCAACTTCGCCCCTGGGGTATGAAGCTGAATTAAGACCTTATGCTCCCCACATTACCATTGCCAGAAAATATCTGGGACAGCTTCCAGGTAATGAAAATAAAGGGATATCTGGAGTGCTTCCGGAACATTCCACAGGTGTTAATTCATGGATGGTGGAGGACATTGTACTTTATGTGACAAGGCTGGGACAATCGCCAATGTATGAGGTCGTGGATACGTTCACTTTTTCCTGATAATCATTTTTATGCCATAAAATCACATTGACATAACGTTTATCCCTATGTAATATTAGCCATCGTTATTCAAATTCTTTTTTTTGGGTTACTTAGTTAAGGGAATTGTTTCGACAGGAGGAATCTTCGAATGAACATTATAAGCAAAAATCGTTGGGTAGCACCGATGTTATCAGTGCTGCTTGTATGTATAGTGGGGGTAAATGTCGTTCAGGCGACGGGGAAGTGGAATGAAGCTAGTGATAGTAAACAGATGACCGAACTTGCGGCTTCTGGGCAAAATAACCAAACATCTACGCAAGAAGAGAGGCGCATGATGGAAGATGGGACAAGTCTGTCCTCTAATCTGTCTGCCCAAACCGTAGCGTGGACTGAATCTCTGCCAGCGAAGAACTGGTTGACGACTGCTCAAGAAGAGCAGGAATTGCAAGAAGCCAAGGCCAAGAACAAAGCTAGAGCGGTAGCTGCGGCCAAAGCCAAAAAAGAAGCTGCACTGAAATTGGCCAAAGTGAAACGTGCCAAAGAAGTTGCTGCTGTAACAACTCCCCCCCAAAAACTATACTTTACACGGACCAAACTTCTGAACCAGGAAGACTCGAAACTTGCAACCTGGTCATACAGTGTGTCCGATAAAGAACTGCATCTGCTGCAAAAAATCGTCATGGCAGAAGCGGAAGGTGAACCGTACGAAGGCAAAGTGGCAGTTGCCAATGTTGTCTTAAACCGGCTGCGGTCAGCCAATTTTCCCGATACCATTTACAAGGTCATCCATCAAAAATCCCAGTTTAGTCCTGTAGCGAACGGACGTATGAAACGTGTGGTTCCCAACGAGGACAGCATCAAAGCAGTGAATGCTGCGTTGAACGGGAAGAAGGAAGTTGCCGATGATACGTATTATTTCTTATCATTGACGCTTGCTGACGATCTGACAGTTGCCCGCTCGCAGAAAAAAGTAAAAACGATCGGTCATCATACTTTTTACAAGTAATCGACCCGTAAATTCTGCAAACAGGCAGGGTAGTTAACTGTGTGTGCTTCACACGGCCCTTGAAAAAGCCTGAATCGTAGTTTTATTTCGTTATTTAAAAATATCGTTATACTCTAAATTACCCTTTTTTCTGCCAAATCATACGGTGGAATGAGTGAAAATAAAAGAAGGTTCCCTTCCAAAAATTCGGAAGGGAACCTTCTTTGTATATCGTGAGCAATTGTCTTGTCCCCAATAACACCTCGTGAGAGCTGTTCTATAGGTCCGTAGAGGCGTCAGAATGGTATTCTGGTACCTGACAAGGACGTGGCAGTAATTCCGGCTGTGAAGCGCTCCAAGGAGGTTGTTGTGACTTCGGCTGTCGTCGGAAACAATAAGTCATGAACAGCTTGGGCACAGCACTTCGGATCATAGACCGAATGGTTACCTGAATGATGCGCTACGTTCAGCGGGCTTTCAGTTTGAGTAGATGCCTGCTCCACTAGTTGTCTGAAACGATTGGTAATCACGTCGGCAGAGTGAATAACCTGGCCGTATCCGGCTTGTACAAAGTATTCACAGTTCTCTTCCTCTTGACCTGCAATCGGAGGAATGAACAACATCGGTAGACCCTTGGCCAGCGCTTCAGTGCATGTCATGCCACCTGGCTTCGTAATCAGCACATCGGATACATCCATCAGTTTGCTTACTTCCCGTGTATATCCCAAAATACGAATATTCGGGTGCTGGAAGCAAGGCATTTCCTTCATTTTTGCAATCATTTTTTCATTGCTTCCTAGACAGAAGACCAATTGAACACGATCTGCCCAGGACGTGAGAGCTTTCATATGATCCTCATCAAACGAAAGTCCCCATCCGCCACCCATAAGTAGCGCCGTAGGCATGTTCTGAAGCCCCATCTCTTCCCGTAGCTTCACCTTATCTCCTGCTTCCCAGAAGTCTGGATGCACAGGGATTCCCGTGATCTGAATATGGGAGGGATCAACACCCCGGATCTCAAGCAATGCTTTGACCTGAGGGGTAGAGACCAGATATTTGTTCACTTCCGGATTAATCCATGTTCCGTGCACGTCATAATCCGTCACAACGGTATAGAGTGGGATATTCAGACCCTGGCGTTTGAGCCGGGAGATGACAGCATTCGGAAAAGGATGGGTACAGATCACCGCATCGGGTTTCAGTTGGGATACGACCTGTGCCGTCTGTGTATAGAAAATTCGGTGCAACGCCAGCTTGGTAAAACCATTTAAGGATTTATTGTACTGTGTGCGGTACAACAGGCTGACCAGTTTGGGTTGAACCGATAGTGTCTTTCGATATGCAGAGAAAATTAGTGGAGCTACCGTTGGGTTCAAAAATTTGCCTAGTTCAATGACACGACTGTGAACATGTGGACTGACTTTTTTGATGCCATGTGCCAGCGCATGAGCGGCCTGAGTGTGACCGGTACCGAAACCTTCCGATAATAAGAGCACTCTTGGTTTTCGCATGAGTTCACCTTTATTCATAAGTTTTAATTCAAAATGAAGATATTCATTGTTTATTCTAGCTAGGGAATGCGTTACTACATGAATATACATTGAAACACAAAATCATGTTTCTTCTATGAATATTTACACCATATATCTTACAATGAGACAACTTAAACTTCATTATATATACGTATTATCTGAGTCATCTTACACTATAGACGACGACAGAAGGAGTTTCCACTGCATTTAGGTTAAAAAATATTAACACAATTTTTTAAATGTTAGGGTTGCAATCTGATTTCTAAGGTGGTATTGTAGGTTTTGACCGAATGACTGAATTGTATTTTTGGTCATTTATGTAGAGCGATTGAACAATGAATGTGATTAAAGGAGGGATACGATGGCTCCGATTGACAGGAGACAGCAGGTTATTCATGCGGCAGCCCAGTCGTTTGCCATGTTTGGATACAAAGCAACGACGATGGATCAGGTCGCCAAGATTGCGAACGTTGGCAAAGGAACGATCTATACGTTTTTCACCAATAAGGAACAATTGTTTGATCAGATCCTGGTAGAAGTGATTCAGGAAATGAAGAACATCGCGCATCGTGAAGTGCATCAGGAAAGTGCATTTTTCGATAATCTGTTTCGGGTACTGGATGCCTTGTTAGAGTTTCGTCGTGATCACGATCTGCTCGTTAAGTTATCTCAGGAGCTGAAGGACTTTGGAACGCTGCAGGCCAAGGAAGGATTGGACAAGGTGGAGAAAGTAATCTCCGACTTTCTGGCTAAGGAGCTTGAGAAAGCAAAAGACAATGGAGAGATTCGAGATTGTGATCCGCAAGTCGTCGCATTTATGATGATTCGCCTGTATATTGCACTCACCTCAGACTGGAGCAAACAACATCAACCGCTGAGCAAAGAGGAAATTAAGACTTACTTTCGCCTTTTCTTAATGGAAGGAATTGCTGCTGTAACGTAATCCAAATTTAATCTACTATAATATAAGGATTTTCACGCGTATCAAGCAGGGAGGCTTGTCGGAAGACAGGTTGTTTTTTTGTCCTAAATTGACCGTTTGAGGAAAGTGGTCACTTCGTGTTTCAGTATGTTTTCTGGAATGCGACATTGTATTTCATTATGGTTATTCCTGCTCATGGAGCAGAGAGATTAAGGGGAGAAAATGACATGAAATCTTTATCCGTGTTTTTCAAGGATGTGGGATCGGCCGTGAGAAACCCGAAGGTGTTGATCCCTGTTATTGCAATTATGTTTATACCGATCCTGTATAGTGGCATCTATCTGGCAGCCTATTGGGACCCGTATGGTCATGTGGATGAGATGCCGGTTGCCGTTGTTAATCTGGACAAAGGCGCTGAGCTGGAGGGCAAATCCCTCCATGTAGGTAGTGATCTGGTGGATGAGTTGAAGAAAAATGCCGATTTTAAATGGGATTTTGTCAGTGCGAGTCAAGCTAAAGAAGGCATGAGTAATGACAAATATTATATGCAAATTACGATTCCGGAGAACTTCTCATCCCAAGCAACAACATTGCTCGATGACAAGCCGGAGCCGGCTGATCTGATCTATGAACCGAATGGCAATTACAGTTTTGTCGGTGCTCAGATCGGTAAGACCGCTATTAAGGACCTGAAAGCAAAAGTCTCAGCCAAAGTAACGGAATCCTATGCAGAAACATTGCTCGACAAGTTCTCCGAAGTATCGGATGGCTTGGCTGAGGCAGGCGATGGGGCGGGTGAACTGAATACCGGCGCAGGCAAACTGGATGATGGTGCTGTTAAGCTCAAGGATAACCTGGCGAAGCTTGCATCAGGAACGCTTGAACTTCAGGAAGGACTTTCTCCATTAAGTGATGGTGTTAACGCGCTACACACAGGGGCAACCAAGCTTGAAAGTGGAACATCAAATCTTGTATCCGGTCTGCAACAGCTTCAGGCAGCCGCATCGAGCCAGCTTCAGAGCGGAGCAGATCAGTTGAAGGATGGTAGCGCCAAGTTGGAAACTGGACTCCAGTCTTCACTGGATGGCACAAGTAAGTTGCAGGCTGGTCTGAAATCATCAGAACAGGGCAGTGCAAAGCTGTCGGATGGTCTGCAAAGTGCTGTTCAGGGCAGCGGTACACTGGCAACAGGCCTGCAATCGGCTGTAGATGGCAGTTCCAAGGTTGCTGATGGTGCACAGGGCGTAGCCGCCGGATTGAAACAGCTTGCTGCATCAAACCCCGAACTGGCTGAAAATGCGGATGTACAGAAGCTGCTTGCGGCAAGTGAGGCTGTTGCTGACGGCAGTGCACAATTGCATGAGAGCGAGCAGAAGCTGGCACAAGGTGCAGATCAGCTGCATCAGGGTAACCAGCAACTGGCTGCGGGTGCAGCCGAGCTTCATGGAGGTCAGGAGCAACTTCTGGCTGGTGCGAACCAACTGGTGGATGGTCAGAAGCAATTGCTGGCTGGTGCAGGGCAGCTCAGTCAAGGAGGCGTTAAGCTCTCCGATGGTCTGAAGCAGTTCAGCGGCAAACTGGGTGATGCTGCAAGTGGCGGTACATTGCTTGCAGATGGTGCCAAGCAGCTGGGCTCAGGGACTACAGCTTTGCAAACGGGTGTAGGTAAACTCAGTGGTGGCGTTAGTTCACTAACCGATGGTTCCAAGCAATTGGGTGATGGCGCGGGCAAACTGGCTGACGGCCTTACTGAGCTAAAAGATGGCTCAAGTGAACTGGAAACCAAGCTGAATGATGCCGCACAGAAAACATCCGAAGTTAAGAAAACGGATGATGTAGTGAACATGTTCGCTGAACCTGTGAATTCTTCGGAGAACACAGCAGAGAACGTGAGCAATTATGGTACAGGATTGACACCGTTCTTCCTGTCGATCGGTCTGTTTGTGGGATCGTTGATTTCCACGATTGTATTGAAAATGCGGGAAACGTCCGTACCTGGTGCAACAGGCTGGAATCGTTTTGTCAGCCGGACACTGGTATTTGGGTCCGTGAGTATTTTCCAATCGGTTATCGTGGCAAGTTTCATGTTATATGGTCTTGGACTGGAGACGCACAGCGTAGGGCTGTTCTACCTGTTTACCATTATTACGGGGCTGACCTTCATGTTGATCGTTCAGGCACTTGTAACCTGGCTGGATCTGCCTGGACGTTATGTTGTCATTCTGCTTCTGGTCTTCCAGCTTGCGGCGAGTGCAGGAACCTTCCCGGTAGAACTGATTCCATCATGGCTTCAGGCGTTTAGTCCTTGGTTACCAATGACACATAGCATTATGGGCTTCAAAGCCGTGGTATCAAGTGGTAATCTGGATGTGATGTGGCATCAGGCAGGTATTCTTAGCATCTATGCAGGTGTATCCATTCTGCTGACGCTTGCTTACTTCCTCTGGAATGGAAGACGTCCGAAAAAAGAAGTCGAACAGGCTGATTCCGGTCAAGTTGTGACGGCATAAGTCGAACCTGATCTTCAGCAGGGTCATATTTTTGAAAAAAAACTTTATTTTCTTGTAGTGAAATTATGCAATATAGTAGTCAAATAGTGCAAATAGCCTGCAACCCCAAAAAGGGGTTGCAGGCTATTTTGTATACAAATGCATAGAGAAGTAAAGTTTCGCTGGCTTAAGCAGTGAAAATTTGGTGGAATTATGGATAAACCTAGGCTGCACATGGAACGATTTTCTTCTGTCAGCAATTTAATTCAGTTGTACTCTGGCTTAAAAAGTGTATAATTATTCGAAAAAGAGATGAATTTAAACGTCACTACTGTAAAGCTGTACTGCAAAACATTTCTTATCAGAGGTATTAAAAAGTTTAAATTGCGCTGATGTTAGGTCGGTGTTAAAATAATAGAACTATATCAAAAAAACGTCGCTCCATTTCAGTAGCCGTGCCAGCGGCTGCGTGTTGATTTATACAGGCTGTTTGCCGGATCGTCCGGATCAGCTCATCTCATTTAATGGCTTCTGCCCAATAGCAGGCATTATTTTTGACAGTCTCATGCTGTCACCTCTTCTATCTAGCAGGCTCTATCGCAAGCGAAAGGCCAGCTCCTCCCGTTTCATTGTTGCCTGTTGCCTATGTTCTTGATCTTTCCGAAATACTTCATTATAGAAAGGTTGCGTTCCATGAGACACATCGGATTACCTCCAAAACAGGGTCTGTATGACCCGCAGTTCGAAAAAGACGCATGCGGAATGGGTTTTGTTGCCAACATCAAAGGAGTACCTTCACACGATATCGTTAGTCAGGCACTGACCATGCTCAGTAACATGGAGCACCGTGGAGGACAGGGAAGTGAGCCGAATTCCGGTGACGGAGCAGGTATCCTGATTCAGATTCCACATCGCTTTTTTGCAGAGGAAGCGAAACGCCTTGGTTTTGCATTGCCTGAACAGGGATTCTATGGCGTAGGGATGTTGTTCCTTTCCCAGGACCCTGCCATTCGCAGTGCACATGAAGAGAGCCTTAAGAAGATTATTGAAGAAGAAGGTCAGACGTTCCTGGGTTTCCGGGATGTTCCTACTTTTGATGAAATGCTTGGCCGTTCTGCGCTTGCAGCGAAACCTTATGTACGTCAGGTGTTCATTGGAAGATCCGCAGATGTGAAGGATGAGCTTGGATTCGAGCGTAAGCTGTATGTTATTCGCAGACGCGCTGAGCTGGCTATTCGTTATTCGGCAGATGAAGCAGAAGGTGGTTCGTTCTACCTTCCGAGCATGTCTTGTCGCAAAATTGTATATAAAGGCATGCTGACAACTGAACAAGTTGGCGGGTTCTATCTGGATCTGCAGGAAGAACTCGTGGAATCGGCCATTGGACTTGTGCATTCCCGTTTCAGTACAAACACCTTCCCAAGCTGGGAACGTGCTCACCCGTATCGCTTCATGATCCACAACGGTGAGATCAACACGATGCGTGGTAACGTGAACTGGATGCATGCTAGACAATCCTTGTTCGAGAGCGAGTTGTTTGGTAACGACATCGCGAAAGTGAAACCGGTCATCAATCCGGACGGTTCGGATACAGCCATGTTTGATAACACACTGGAGTTCCTGTATCTGAGCGGCCGTTCGCTGCCACACGTGGCGATGATGATGGTTCCTGAACCTTGGAGCACAGATGAGGGCATGGACCCTGCCAAAAAAGCATTTTATGAATATCACAGCACGATGATGGAGCCTTGGGATGGACCAGCAGCAATGGCCTTCACAGATGGTTTGCAAATTGGTGCAACACTTGACCGTAACGGTTTGCGTCCAGCTCGTTATTATGTAACCAAGGACGAACGTATTATCCTGTCCTCAGAAGTTGGGGTACTTGATATCGCGCCGGAAGAGATCCTGTACAAAGATCGTCTGCGTCCAGGTCGGATGTTGCTTGTGGATACACAAGAAGGCCGTATCATCGCGGATGAGGAAGTAAAAGCAATTATTGCAGCTGAGAATCCGTATCAGGATTGGCTTGATGAGCATTTGATGGATCTGAGCGAGTTGCCGGAAGCACCGGAACTTCCTGATCCAAAACATGATAACGTGACCCAGCTTCAGCTGGCATATGGTTATACATTTGAAGAACTGCGTAAAATCCTGGAGCCCATGGCAACAACAGGTATGGAAGCTACAGGTTCGATGGGTTATGATGCACCACTGGCTGTGCTGTCGGATCGTCCGCAGCGTCTGTACAACTACTTTAAACAGATGTTCGCCCAGGTAACCAACCCGCCGATCGATGCAATCCGTGAAGAGATTGTAACGTCTACGGCAACAACCATTGGTCCTGAGCGCAACTTGCTGAACCCTGAACCGGAGAGTTGTCGCCAGATCCGTCTGGATACACCGGTATTGTCTAATGAAGACTTTGCGAAGATTCGCCATGTGCGTCGCCCAGGCTTCCGCTCCATGACGATTCCAATCTTCTTCACCGCTGCGGAAGGAGCAGAAGGACTTCGCAAAGCGATGGATTTGCTCTTCGAAGCTGCGGATCGTGTCATCGACAAAGGTCATAACATTCTGATCCTGTCTGACCGCGGTGTGGACGCAGAGAATGCTGCCATTCCTGCATTGCTTGCTGTAGCAGGTCTGCATCACCATCTGATTCGCCAGGGAACCAGAACCAAAGTCAGCATTATGCTTGAATCGGCAGAACCGCGTGATATTCACCACTACGCGTTGCTGCTGGGTTACGGTGTAAGTGCGGTGAACCCTTATCTGGCCTTCGAAACGCTGGATGACATGATTCAGCAAGGGTTGCTGCGTGGCATCTCGCATGAGAAAGCAGTGAAAAACTACATTAAAGCAGCTACCAAAGGCGTTACTAAAGTGTTGTCCAAAATGGGGATTTCTACGATTCAATCGTATCGTGGAGCTCAAATCTTCGAAGCGGTAGGTCTGAAATCAGACTTCGTTGACCGTTACTTTACCTGGACACCTTCCCGTATCGGTGGAATTGGGTTGGAAGAAGTGGCAGCCGAAGCGTTGACACATCATAGCCGTGCCTTTACGGAAAAAGACGGTAACGATAAAGTATTGGATTCCGGTGGGGATTATCAATGGCGTAACGACGGAGAAGAGCATCTGTTCAATCCGCAAACCATTCATACCCTGCAACATGCAGTACGCACTGGGGATTACAAGCTGTATAAAAAATATTCCAAACTTGTACAAGGTGAGAATGATCAATTGTTGACCATTCGCTCCATGCTGAAGCTGAAGCCGGTGGGAGCTTCCATTCCACTCGAAGAAGTTGAATCCGTAGAAGATATCATGCGTCGTTTCAAAACGGGCGCAATGTCCTTTGGTTCGATCAGTAAAGAGGCGCATGAAGATCTTGCCATCGCTATGAACCGTGTTGGAGGTAAATCCAATACTGGTGAAGGTGGAGAAGATCCGGCTCGCTTCATTAAAGATAGCAACGGGGATTCCCGTCGCAGTGCGATTAAACAGGTAGCATCCGGACGTTTTGGTGTTACATCCAACTATTTGGTTAATGCCGATGAGATTCAGATTAAAATGGCTCAGGGAGCTAAACCGGGTGAAGGCGGACAGCTGCCAGGACGTAAAGTGTATCCTTGGGTTGCTGAAGTTCGTGGATCTACACCGGGTGTAGGTCTGATCTCGCCACCACCGCATCACGATATCTACTCGATCGAAGATCTGGCAGAGTTGATCTATGACTTGAAAAATGCCAATCCGCGTGCTGAGATTAACGTGAAGCTGGTTTCGGAAGTGGGCGTGGGTACCATCGCAGCTGGTGTAGCCAAAGGCCGTGCCGATATTATCCTCGTCAGCGGTTATGACGGTGGTACAGGTGCATCACCGCAAGGTTCGATTCGCCACGCAGGTATGCCTTGGGAACTAGGTCTTGCAGAGACACATCAAACGTTGATGCTGAACAATCTGCGTGACCGTGTTGTCCTCGAAACAGACGGCAAAATGCTTAACGGACGTGACTTGGCGATTGCTGCCTTGCTTGGAGCAGAAGAGTATGGATTCTCTACAGCACCGCTCGTTGCACTTGGCTGTATCATGATGCGTGTCTGTCAGATGGATACCTGTCCGGTTGGTGTAGCGACACAGAATCCGGAATTGCGTAAAAATTATATGGGTGATCCAGCTCATGTGGTTAACTTCATGCGATTTGTTGCTGAAGATGTGCGTGAGATCATGGCTGATCTTGGTTTCCGTACTATTCAGGAGATGGTCGGACGTACAGATTGCCTCGAAACGGTAGAAGCCGTAGATCACTGGAAGAAAAAAGGTGTGGATCTGTCTGTATTGCTGCATGTGCCTGAAATGCCGGAAGGCTCTGCACGTTATCGCACACAGCATCAGAATCACCAATTGGAAGAAACGCTGGATATGCAACAATTGCTGCCACTGGCACAGTCTGCTATTGAATCCGGTCAACCGGTTGAAGCGGTGCTTCCAATTACAAACGTTAACCGTGCAGTAGGTACCATTTTGGGTAGTGAGATCACACGCAAATATGGACTCGCAGGATTGCCTGAAGATACGGTTAAATTCAAATTTGTCGGCTCTGCCGGACAAAGCTTTGGGGCCTTTGTACCTAAAGGTATGACCTTGACCGTTGAAGGGGATTCCAATGACTACGTAGGTAAAGGATTGTCCGGAGGTAAACTGATCGTGATGCCTTCTCCGAAAGCAACGTTTGAGGCGGAAGATAACATCATTATCGGTAACACGGCTCTCTACGGAGCAACAAGCGGTGAAGCGTACATCCGTGGTATTGCGGGTGAGCGATTTGCTGTACGTAACTCGGGCGCCAAAGTAGTCGTTGAAGGTGTAGGCGACCATGGTTGTGAGTATATGACAGGTGGACGTGTCGTTGTACTGGGCGATACAGGTCGTAACTTTGCAGCAGGGATGTCCGGAGGTATTGCCTATGTGTATGATCCGGAAGGCACATTCCTGAAACGTTGTAATCTGGAAATGGTTCTTTTGGAGCGTATCGAAGATGTGGCCGAAAGTGCAGATCTGCGAGGCATGATTCAACGTCATGTTGCCAATACAGGAAGTGCTGTCGGTCAGCGCGTTCTGGATAACTGGCAAGATGCGCTGAATCAGTTCGTTCGGGTTATTCCGAAGGACTTCAAGCGTATGACAGAACAGATCGAACGGATTCAGGCAACAGGTTTGACTGGAGAAGCAGCACTGCTTGCAGCGTTTGAAGCGAATATGCGTGAACTTGCACGTGCTGGAGGCTAATAACCTCCTTGTTCAAAGGTGTAAGTGCATGAACAGGTTGTATTAAGAATAATAGGAGCAATATGGTTGCCATTCCGGCACCATATTGCTCCTATTTTGCTTTCGACAAAATTAGAACCCCATCAAAAAACGTTATCGCCATGAGACGACAACATCGAGGAACTTTCTCAAGTATAATAAGGCTAGTTTTGGAGGGCAGGGAAAGTATAAAGATAAGAGAGGTTAGCGGAATGAATATGAAGCATCCAAACAGGGACGATCGTAGGCCGACAGGTAAACAAGTCGAAGCAACCCAGATGGACATCATGAAGGTGTTACTGCAATGCGGAATCGACCCGGAGCGTTGGAACCATTTCGTATCCTCCGTCAACAACAAGCGTCCTTGACACAATAGACAAGCATGGAATGAAAGGGAATTAAGACACAAAAAAAGCCCAGAAGCCAGAGAGGTTATCTCTCGGGAACTGGGTCCTCTTTTCGGGTTTAGTCCATGCTGCGTTCCATCCGGACAAATGCAATAAAACGACGTGCCTCTTCTTCGGTTAAGGACTTCCCATCAATCATCAGATCAAAGCGTTCTAACACTTCTTTGTCCGATAACTCCAAGGTATCCACGAATTCACGTACGTCTTCATCCATCACAACATCACTTTGCTTTGTACGTCCTATAAGATAATCAATAGACACATCAAAGATGTCAGCAAGTCTCGTTAACACTTCGAAATCCGGTTTACGTCGGTTCTTCTCGTAGTGGGAGAGAGCAGCTCTTGTAATATGAATGGAGCTCGCAAGTTCTTCTTGAGTAAGTCCCCGCTGTTCCCGTAATTCCGCAATGCGATTTCCGTAGCTCATAAGCTATTTCCCCCTGAACGACATCAAATATATATTGAAACAATCCTGAGCCAAGTGTTTGATCAGGGCAGCTTTCCTGCAAAAGAGTAACTCCTCATGTGTTTCCTTTAACCCATTTCCATTTGTAAATAGGTCTGTCTAAGGACATCTCAAATTGTCGTAAATCAAAAGAACCATGTCCAAATACCGCTTGACATGATACGTATTGTATCGTAAATTGGACGTATGGAGTTACAAAATGTATCATTTGGAATATTTTAAGTATCTCCTTGTTGCCTGGACCATATACCTGTGAGAAGGAAGTGGAGGCAGTCCATGTAGGCTAATCCATTCTAAAGGAATGAAACCATGTATTCAATAATTCAGGAATGGGCTGATATGAAATTAAATGTCCATATGTACATTCAGGAGTTTCATGGGAAAATGGTAGACCGCAAAAGACGCCCTGTTCTGTTACTTGGAATGGACACTCAAGCAATTACCTTCCTGAGCGACCTGAAATTGCCGGTATCATCAGAAATGCTCATTGGTTTGGATGTTGAAGATCAACATGTATGTGTACGACTTCACGCAAGGTTGCAATGGAAACAGCCCTTCGGAGAGCTCACAATGTATCATTCAAACTTGCATATTCAGCACGAACAGAAACTATATATAACTGGACAGTTAAACACAATGCTTACTGAAGTTCAGTTTCCCGCGGTTTCCCGTTTTCAGTATGAAAAGGCAACAGAACAAAAGGCTCTGCAGGAACCCTATCATTACATTGATTTCACCATATAATTCCAAGTCGATTTTTAACATTTTCTGAACAAAACATGTACTTAACGCCATTTTACTATATTTCATAGCGTTATGCATTAGTTCTTTAACACCAAAAGCATTTGCGCAATGAATAAAGGGGCGAGGGGGCTCATACTATTTCAGGAAGTTTGGATATGGTTGAAATGCACTGCCACATATTATCCGGCCTGGATGATGGTCCTGTTCGAATGGAGCAGTCCGTTGCGATGGCTGAGAAGGCGGCAGCCTCAGGTATTACCTCCATTATTGCTACTCCGCATCACCTGAACGGGCAATACAACAATGAACCGATGGTGGTCAATCAGGCCGTGAACCTGCTTCATGCAGAACTTCGCAAACGCAACATTCGCCTGGAGATCCGTCCCGGACAGGAGATCAGGGTGCATGACAACCTGATTGGAGACTTATATGCAGGAAAGTGCTGCACACTCGCCGGAAGTCGTTACATGTTGCTGGAACTACCCTTTGGTCATATTCCCTCACAGTTCCCCAGGATACTGCATGAATTACGAATAGCGGGAATTACCCCTATTATTGCTCATCCGGAACGCAATCGTGTCATTTTGAAGAAGCCAAAATTGTTGGCTGATTACTTGAGTCAAGGCGGACTATGTCAGCTCACAGCTCAATCTTTCACTGGGCTTTTCGGACGGAAAGTTCGGCAGTGGTGTTTTCATTTTTGCAAAGAAAACGGGTTTCATTTCATTTCATCAGATGCACATGATACGTGCAAAAGGACATTTGCCATAAGTGAAGGAGAGCGGGCCATCGAGCGTCGATTTGGAGCTGAAGCCGTTAAGAGGCTGGCAGAGAATGCGTCGCACATTCTATCGAATTCGTGTCTGGTCACAGAACGCTGGAAACCTCGCAAATGGCTACTGTCCATCTGGTAGTTACATAGGATAGATCACAACGTATAGGAGGAATGAAAGTGGAACTGAAAGGATATTTTCGACTCTTACAAAAGAAACTTTGGTTGATTGTTGCAATTGCTCTGGTAGCGGGTGTGGGTGCAGGGGTCAAAAGTATTTTCTTCACCCAACCGATCTATGAGGCAAGTTCCAAGCTTATCGTAAACCAGACCTCTAACGTTCAAGGCCAGGCGATGATGGACTTCAGCATGATACAAACCAATATCAAACTCATTAACTCATACAGAGAAATTATTAAATCTTCCGCCATTATGGATAAAGTCGCTACCACGTATCCGGACCTGGGCTTAACCTCTGCTCAGCTCATGAATAGCACTTCCGTCTCTACAGCCAGCGAATCCCAAGTGATGAGCATAACTGTACAAGGGACTACCTACGAAAAAGCCGCAAAAACGGTCAATGCCATCTCCAACGTGTTCCAATCTCAAATCCCCCTAATCATGAAAATCGATAATGTGGCTATCCTCAGTGAAGCAAAAGTGGATAGTAACGCATCTCCAATCAATATGAAAACCACATTAAGCATCATTGTCAGTCTGTTCGCAGGTCTTGTGCTCGCGATTGCACTTGTATTCCTGATGGATTATCTGGATGACACATTCAAATCCGAAGCCGAACTTGAAAAAGAGCTGGGTCTGCCTGTGCTTACCGTGATATCCAAAATGAAAAAAGACGATCTGAAAAATACGAAAAATTACGTATCTCAACAGAAAGTGGGGGATGGCAAATATGTCGCGGCAAACCAATGAAAATAACAGTCTGGTGACCTATTTTAACTCCAAATCTCAAATCTCGGAGGGATACCGTAAATTACGGACGAACATCCAGTTCTCCTCAATCGACAGTCATATCAAAAAAATCATGGTGGCTTCCGCTGAATCCGGCGAAGGCAAGACCACAACCATTAGCAACCTGGCGGTAACCTATGCCCAGGAAGGCAAAAAAGTTCTGCTGATCGATGCGGATCTGCGTAATCCTTCCTTGCACCAGGTGTTTTCCGTACCGAATCATATCGGTCTGAGTAGTGTGCTGTCTAATCAGTACAGTGTAGAAGAAGTGCTTAGAGAGAGCTACATCGACAATCTCCAATTATTCACTTCTGGCCCAATTCCACCGAACCCTTCCGAGATGATCGGTTCCAACCGGATGAAAAGGCTGATTGAGAAGTTAGAGGATCAATATGATGTCATCATGTTTGATACACCGCCGGTGCTCGCAGTAACGGATGCACTCATTGTGAGTTCGCTGTGTGATGGTGTGCTGCTGGTCGTGAACTCGGGCAAGGTCAAGAAGGAACTGGTGAAGAAGACCAAGGCTGCTCTGGAGCATGTGAATGCACGAATCCTGGGCGCAATCCTGAACAATATCAAAAACGTTGCAGTTCCGGTGGGTTACGGAGAGAAGTAAACCTTCCATCCAATGCTCCCAAGTAAACAGGTAATGTCTACTGCACCTTTATCACTGTAGGCACTCGGTCATGCTGTGGGTTCAATGAACCTTAGACGTTAATCGTCGAAGGTATGACGTGAGGACGGGTTAGATGCCCTGGTTCAACTTTTATCAAACTAAAAAAAAAGAGGATAGGGTGGTATTTATGAAAAAAGTGAGAAAAGCAATCATTCCTGCAGCTGGACTAGGTACACGATTTTTGCCAGCCACAAAAGCGATGCCCAAAGAAATGCTCCCTATTGTGGACAAACCAACTATACAGTATATCGTTGAGGAAGCCATTGCCTCTGGAATTGAAGACATCATCATCGTAACCGGTAAAGGGAAACGGGCAATTGAAGATCATTTCGACAACGCTTTTGAACTGGAGCACAACTTGCTGGAAAAAGGGAAACTGGGCTTGCTTGAAGAGGTCCGCAAATCTTCTAACGTGGATATCCACTACATAAGACAAAAAGAGGCCAAAGGACTTGGTCATGCTGTCTGGTGTGCACGTAACTTTATCGGTGACGAACCTTTTGCCGTGTTGCTCGGAGATGACATCGTCGTATCGGAAGTTCCATGCACCAAACAGTTGATTGATCAATATGATCAGGTTCAACATTCCATTGTTGGCGTACAAACCGTACTTGCTGAACAAACAGACAGATACGGCATTGTGGACCCGCTTCAATCGGATGGCCGTTTGACAGAGGTTCTCAGGTTCGTAGAGAAACCTGCCCAAGGCACAGCGCCTTCCAACCTGGCGATTATGGGGAGATACGTACTGAGTCCAGAGATTTTCGATCATCTGGAGCAACAAGAGATTGGTCAAGGGGGAGAGATTCAATTAACAGATGCGATTCAGCGCTTAAATGAGACACAAGGAGTGTATGCTTACGATTTCGAGGGAGTACGTTATGACGTGGGCGAGAAACTGGGATTCATTTTGACAACCATCGACTTCGCTCTGCAAAAACAGGAACTTAGAATTCCAATGCTGCAAGCTCTGCAACAGATTCTGGAAAAAGAGTCGGTAGAACATGTAGCCGGGGGGGAGTTTGAATGAGTCCATCTCCCCAAACGAAGGAAGCGGAGATTGTTATGGACCCAAGTCTGGGGTACAATGCATCAACGATGTCAGGACAAAATGCGGATAAAGTGTATCTATTTATGAAAAGAATGCTCGATTTGCTGGGTTCTTTCATAGGTTTGATCATTTTGTGCCCCTTGTTTGCGGTCATCGGATTACTCATCAAAATAGAGGCCCCGCAGGGGTCTGTTTTTTTTCGTCAGGTACGGGTAGGACAGAATGGAAAAGAGTTTCATATGTACAAATTCAGGTCCATGGTTGCGAATGCAGAAGATCTGCTGGAACAGCTGATTGATCAGAATGAAGTGAACGGGAATATGTTCAAAATGAAAAATGATCCCCGCATTACCCGGATTGGCAAGTTCATTCGGAAAACCAGTCTGGATGAGCTGCCTCAGTTGTGGAACGTGTTCAGAGGAGAGATGAGTCTCGTTGGACCCAGACCGGCTCTGCCCAGAGAAGTGAAGAACTACACTTCCTATGACAGACAACGCCTTCAGATGATTCCGGGATGTACGGGATTATGGCAAGTCAGCGGTCGAAATAGTGTTGGTTTTGAGGAAATGGTAGAGCTGGATCTGACGTATGCCCGTGAGCGCAACATGATGGTGGATATCAAAATTATCTTCAGAACGTTCAAGGTGCTGGTAGGTTCGAAGGATGCGTTTTGAAACACGATTCTGGCTTTGAGGTGGCATAGCAGATATGCAAAAGACCGGTATACTTGCTGCATTAAATATGAAGTCGTTTAATATCATTCTTTTTTCGCTGGTAATTGTCTTCGCAGCAATCTATCTTCCGCTAGTCTCGGTTGTTGCACTCATAGCTGTGATTCTGCTGGGCGTTTATATTAAACAGCCCAGCTGGATTTTTATGATTCTCATCGTAAGTTTTTCATTGTCCATTGATAAAATATTTAGCATTCATCTGGCAGGACTGGATTCACTGTCCTTCTATAAGCTGGCGATTCTGGGTTTTGTCGTCTCTCTTTTTTTACGCTTTGGTATTCGCAAAGAGTTGATATATCCTGCATTGGCGATTGGTTTTTTATTTGTGGAGAGTTATTTTCTATCTGATCTGCCCAGTAAGGTTAGTCCGCTCGATCCATTCAAGGCCTTTCTGGGAGTCATTGTTCCTTTTTTGTTGCTGATGCCCCATTTTTCAAGAGAGATCAGTCAACGAATTATACGTGTACTCGCATGGTTGCCGCTGTTCAGTCTTGCTGGTGGTTATATTCTGCAACTCGCCGGCATATTGTCCATTACTAACCTGGAGATGTCGGGAGTAACCCGGTTACAGGGAGCTAACATCGCCGCGCATCTGGCCATGTTGTGTTTTATCTCGATCTGTGTCTGTCTGATTCAGATCAAGCAAGGCCATCAGGTTGTTCTGTATTACATGCTTACCTTGACACATCTGGTCATTCTGGTCCAGACGGGAACAAGGGGGCCGCTTATTGCGCTTATTCCGATTATTCTGGTCTATCTTTTTGATCAACTGAAAGCCTTCATCAAAGGCAGAGTTAGTGCCATTATTCCTCTCATTCTGTTTGTTGTCGCTGTGGCCTATATGGTGATTGCACAGTGGGACAATTATGAGATGAGGTCAGAGAGCAAGGGTTTATCGGGAAGGGATGTAGCCTGGAATTATTTTATTGGCAAAGCAAATGAGTATCCGATATTTGGACGTGGACTGGGCTCAACTCTCGTAGCGAATGATGGAAGTATTTTTTCTGGATTCGTCGTTCCGCATAATGAATACATTCGTTTTTATTACGATGGCGGGTTAGTTGGAGCCATCCTGTTGTTTCTATCGCTGCTGCTGGTGTTCCGGGCTGTTTACTTCCGATTGGGCGGTATGATCCGGTTGTATTTTGCCGGTATGATTATCGGTTTCCTGACCTATTCCTTTTTTGACAATACCCTGTCCACGGTTCATCTGATTGCTCCATTCTGTATCTTCCTGAACGCGTTATATGCTACGGGAAATGAAGTCCATTCCAAGTCAGGGGCTGAAGCAGAAGTGGATATACAGATACAGCGAGCCAAGGACGTATCCTTTTCAAAGGAGATTAGAACATGAAGGTCTGTTTGATCAGTTCTACAGGCGGTCATTTTGATGAATTAACCAAAATTATTCCTGCGGTTGATGAACATGATTATTTCCTGATTACCGAGAAGAATAAAAGCAGAAAAGTCGATTCGGCACAGGGCAAAGTTTACTTCTTAATGCAGCAAGAGCGTAAAAATGCGATGTTCTTACTAATCTTTGTGGCTAACATTATCAAGTCGTTCTTTCTATATCTGCGTGAGCGTCCAAAGGTGATCATTACAACAGGGGCGGGAGCTACCTACCCTTTTTGCCTCATCGGTAAAATCTTCGGTGCCAAGCTGATTTATATCGAAAGTTATGCCAAAATCTATTCCTCCAGCGCAACCGGGAGATTGATGTACAAAATCTCGGATGAGTTCTTCATCCAATGGGAAACGTTGCAGGATAGCTATCCCAATGCGAAGTACAGGGGGGCTTTATTTTGATATTTGCTATCGTTGGAACCCAGCGTTTTCCCTTCAATCGGATGTTTGAGCTTATTGATGAGGCGATTGAGGCCGGAATAATTGAAGAAGAGGTTGTTGCCCAATCCGGATATACCGAGTATCAGCCGCGAAATTTCACTGTGATTCCTTTCCTCACGCAGGAAGAGATGAATGAATATGTGGAGCGCAGCAGATGCATTATTTCTCATGCGGGTGTTGGCTCCATTACGAATTCACTCGAACGGGGCAAGCCGGTTATCGTCATTCCACGCCGGAAAGAATGGGGAGAGCATGTGGATGACCATCAGCTTGAGATCTCCAAGGTTTTTCAGGATAACGGCTATGTGGCCGTCGCGGAGAGTCGGGCTGAATTGCAAAAACTGGTTCCTTGCATAGAGGAGCTGACGTTCCAGCCCTATGTAAGAAAACAGTCTGATCTGATCTCATCCATTAAAAATTACGTGAATAGTCTGTAAGTGGTCTGAAGATTAACGATGAAAAAAGGAGTCTATGATGAAACCAAAAGTATTGGTTGTTGGATCATCCTTGAAGGATATGGGTGGAATTGTGAGTGTCATCAAAAACATTGAGGATTCCTCCATCTCGGAAATGTACGCCATGCAGCGGGTCGAAACGTATATCACGGGCAGCGTGTTCTCACGACTGCTTATTTTTATACGGGGATTCATTCAATTCTGGATGAAGCTGTACACGTTTAAGCCGGATATCGTGCATATTCATATGGCAAACAACGGGAGCTTTTATCGGAAGTCTCTATTTCTGCTAACCGCACGAAAGTTGTTTCGAAAGTCAGTCATTCTGCATATTCATGCGGCCAGCTTTGATGATTTCTACAATCAATTTGCTCTGCAGCGCAAGTATTGTCACTACATTCTGAATCAGGCAGACAAGTTGATTGTCTTGTCCCAGACGTGGAAAGAATACTTTGCTACGATTGTGCCGGAGACAGCCATTGAGGTTCTTTATAACGGGGTCTTTGTTAAAGAACCGTTTGCCAAAGAACAACAGGCAGCCGTTAATGCGCTCTTCATGGGCAGACTGGGTGAGCGAAAAGGAGTCTACGATCTGCTGCAGTCCATTCAGCAATTGAAGGCGCTGGGCGTTACAGCTACCTTTAATCTGGCAGGGGATGGCGAAGTCGAAGAAGTCAAAGCAATCGTGCAGCAGTATGGAATAGAGGATCGTGTCAATGTACTCGGCTGGATTAACGGAGAGCAAAAGGAAAAGCTGATGCGGGAAGCGGATCTACTGGTCCTGCCTTCTTATCATGAGGGATTACCTATGGCCATACTTGAAGCAATGAATTGTGGCTTGCCCATTATATCGACCACCGTCGGAGGCATCCCCGAAGTGATTACATCCGGTCATAATGGGCTGTTAATCGAGCCGGGAGATGTGCACGGGCTGACATCAGCGCTGGAATATCTCATCATGGATGAAGAGGTTAGAGCGAGAATGGGTTCACATAACAGAGAGATTATATCGGATAAGTTCGATATGAATCTTCTCGTAGGCAGATTGTCAGGAATATATGATGCACTTCAAGTGAAGGTATCCTAGTGAACAGGAAAAGGTGATGAAATGAACCCCTTGGTATCTTGCATCATTACGACCCATAACCGGGCCGATTTATTGAAAAATGCGTTGAGAAGTGTACGTGAGCAAACACATCCGTATCTGGAGATTTTCATTGTGGATGATGGTTCAGAAGATCAGACGCCAGAGATCTGTCAGGCTTGGACCCGGGAAGATTCACGGATTCGGTACATCCGGGTTCCATATCCCAAAGGAGCCAACCATGCACGGAATGTAGGGATATCCCAAGCCAATGGCAAGTACATTGCCTTCCTGGATGATGATGATGAATGGATGCCTGACAAAATAAAAACCCAGGCGGAAGTGCTGGAACGAACAAAGGAATCATTCACCTTTTGCAGCAAGTATCTCGCATACACGAATGAGCAGCATCAGGTGGTCAAACGGAAATTGTCGGTGGAACCTCGCGATGTTATTCGGTATGAGGATCTGCTTACATTCAACTGGATTGGGGAAACGTCCAAAATCATGGTACTTACCTCACTGGCCCGTGAAGTTCGATTTGATGAAAATCTGACATCCGCTCAGGATTATGACTTTTATCTGCGTATATTGAAACGAGGCTACATCGCCGTGAATGTGAAAGAACCGCTGGTGGATATCAACATCCATAGTGGTCCACGAATTTCAACCTCTACAACGGCCAAGTACAAGGGCCAACGCAAGATTATTTTGAAATACTACAATGACATGTCCAAGGAACAGAAGCGCCGTCAGTTACACCATTATCGAATGCTCGAATGGTCGAGAAATACACTTCGCAATAATGTTTATTTGAAAAAAGCACTGTCGCTGTATCCCTGGTGGAAAGATTGGGTGCTGCTCAAGCGTAATACCAAAATTATGATGCAAGGATTTCTAATGAGATTTCATGCAAGACGCGCAGTTGGAACGTATACAGAGGAACCTGTGCGAATGAAACTAAAGTAAGAGGTGCCTGGATGGAAAATCCGACGGTGTATATGCTGCCCAAGATGATTGAGAACAATAAATTCAATGAGCTGTTATCCGATTCCATTGAGAACAAGGGATGGGAAGTGAAACAGTTTACCAAAAAAGATCTAATCAAACTGAAAAAAAATGATGTGCTGCATTTTCATTGGCCCAGCTTCTATTACAGAGGTTCTTCCGTGCTGACAACAGTGATCAAATCCATTCTGTATGTATTGATGATTTGTTTTGCACGCTTGCGCGGGGCCAAATTGTTCTGGACGGTGCACAACATCTGGCCACACAACAGCGGCAAGACGCGGTTTGATTATTGGATGAGAAAAATACTGGTCCAAAATTGCTCCAAGCTGATTGTCATGGGTAAACCCTTGATCTCGGAGATCTGTTCGACGTTTGGGATTGATTCCAGCCGGATCGAGGTTATTCCGCATGGACATTACAAGGGAGTGTATCAGGGAAAAGGCGTGAATATCCGCTCCCGGTTTGGCATCCCGGAGGATAGTTACGTGTATGCGTTCTTCGGTCAGGTGTCGCCGTACAAGGGCGTGGATGATTTGCTGGAGGCATTCAAGGATCTGGATTCCGAACAAGCCCATCTGTTGATTGCCGGTAAAAAGGTGAAGGACTATGATCTTGGAGATGAATTTCTCAAGAGTGGACATATTCATACCCATTTTCATTTCATCGAAGATGATGAATATTCGGACTATTTTGATGCAGTTGATTCTATCATTCTTCCATACAAGCAAATTGCAACTTCAGGCAGTGCAATTCTGGCATTGACCTTCTGTAAACCGGTGGTGGCACCACGGATTGGCTTGTTGGAGGAATACCTGCCGGAAGATTGTGCGGTACTCTACGAACCTTCTGATCCGGATGGATTGCTTAAAGCGATGAATATGATCCGGTTAAAACAATCGGAGTTTCAGGAAGGCAGTGGTTTTGTCAAAGCGTTGGAGCGGCTGGATTGGCCAGTGATTGCCCAAAGGACACTTACCCTGTACTCCAGTTAGTGCAGATGAACGAGTGGACCTAATTGAAAAATATGGGGATGAAATGATGAAGGTAACCGTCGCGATCTGTACGTATAACCGTGCACATGATGCGGTAGAGGCCATACGAAGTGCAATACAACAGAATTACGCAAGCAGCGACTATGAGATCATACTCATTGATAACAATTCAAAAGACAACACACGGGAAGTCGTGCTTCAAACCATCTTGCAGCATGAGAACCATTCGATCCGGTATGTGTTGGAAGAAAAGCAAGGCTTGTCTGTAGCCCGTAACCGGGCCATTCACGAGGCGCGCGGCGAGTATATCCTGTTTCTTGACGATGATGCTTTTGCTTGCAGGGATTGGATTCGCCAGATCGTTAGCGTGTTTGAGATGAATGAAAATATCGGTTGTGTCGGTGGCAAGATTGATCCGATCTGGGAAGTGCCTGAGCCGATGTGGATTCCACCGGAGAACAGGTCGCTGTTCACCATTCTGGATTTTGCAGATGAAGTCACTGAAATGAAAAGTCCTTATATTCCATTTGGTGCAAATGTGGCTTTTCGTTTATCTGTCTTTGATCAACTGGCTCCCTTCCGTGAGGACCTTGGAAGAGTGGGGAATAATCTTCTCTCCAGTGAAGAGAGTGAGTTGATTGCAAGAATACGGACAAAGTTCAAGGTATATTACACGCCGTACGGCGCGGTACAACATAAAGTAGCCAAAGAGCGAACGACAAAGAACTGGTTTCTGCGCCGAATCTATTGGCAGGGTGTGAGTGATGCCATTCGGGATCAGGATCGTGGTGTTGTGCGTACGGCCAAACATGGCATTAAGCTTGCACAGGGGATCACAACCTCACTGATTTACATTTATAATGCAGATCGGTTCACACGTCAGCTTGCCAAAGTATGTTACAGAAACGGCATGATTGTTGGGTCGCTTCGTCAAAACAGTAAGGGATGAGGATCGCTATGGCGCAAGTTGCACTTCGCAAAGTATTCAGAGGAAACGGCTTAATGAGTGCCATATTCCAGACAAGTGGAACCAATCTGCTGGTCATGACACTGACGATGTTGTCTTCCATTTTGACGTCACGCATGTTCGGGGTAGAGGGAAAGGGTGCGTTTTCGGCCATTCTATTCTGGCCTGCGCTCTTAACCGGATTGGTCGGATTTGGACTACCAACTTCTATTATTTATAACATCAAACAGAGCGCAACCGAGAAGAGTGCACAGTATGTTCGGTTAAGCTTTCTTTTTCAAGTTCCGGTGTGCATCATCATTGGCATTGTGGCCTGGTTTGGATTGCCTTTCTGGCTCTCCAGCTTTCCGCCAGAGGTCGTGCAGATATCCAGATGGTATACGATTGCTACCGTTCCGGTACTCATTGTCATCAATCTCATATCAGCCCTCTCGCAGAGTCGGGAGAAATTTGCTGTATATAATGGTATCCGGTTAATGATCCCCCTGTTTAATGTAGGCGGGCTTTTTGTGTTATGGGGCCTGGGCATGCTGAGCATTCAGCTCGCGGCCGCGATCTATTTTGTAACCAGCTTCTCCGTGGTGGCGTGGGCTATCTATGCTAACCGTAATGAATTGAGACTGAGATGGTTCAAGGATCGGGTGGACCAGAGTTCAGCCAAGAAGCTTTTTGGTTATGGCAGCAAGGTGTATGGTGTTGAATTGTTAGGAACGCTGTATACCCAGTTTGATAAAATCATTATTTTGGCGTTGCTCACCCCGCGTGATTTTGGACTGTATTCCGTCGTATTTGCGTTATCCCGAATCTACAATGCCGTTCAGACGGCGATCAGCAATGTTGTTTTTCCAAAAGTGACCGGATTGCCCCAAGAGCAGATTATTCGAACGGTTGGCAGAGCCTTCCGCATCTCGCTCATGGTCATGATGATCATAGTAATACCCACCATGTTTGTGGGGAACTACCTGATGGGTCTTCTGTTTGGCTCCGAATTTTTGGAAGCGAGTGTCGCGTTTTATATTTTGGCTGTGGAATGCATTATTGGTGGTGGCTCCTGGATTCTGGCATCCGCATTTAATGCACTTGGTCGGCCTGGACTTGTGATGATCAGACAGCTCATTGCACTCTCGGTTACGGTGGCTTTGTTTTTTGTATTCACCCCGCTGTGGGGGCTCAACGGAATTGCGATTGCCTTATTGATCGGGTCCATTGTACGAATGGTGGTTACTGTGGCTGCGATGAAGATTGTATTTAAGGTGAAGTTTGCCGCCATGTTCTATGACAAGGAAGATATACCGTTTCTCTATGAACGGTTAAACAAAAAAAGAAGAAGAGTCACCCAAGGAGGAGATGGAGATGCTGGGCACTAACAATATTCATCCAATGGAAGAGTTGAAGGGACATTTACGTCAAATTTTGAAGGTCATTCCACCGCGTACCGAAATCTATTATTTGGATTACCCGGTGCATAGCAACGGTGGCGACTTGTTGATTATGAAAGGTACTGAGGCTTTCTTCCGGGACAATGATATTCATGTACGTGCCAGATACAGCATTCTGGATTGCCCATTGTCTCTCAAGGTACCGGAAGGTATCACGATTGTGTTGCACGGGGGAGGTAACTTTGGTGATCTGTACCCTGCCCATCAGAAATTGAGAGAACGAATGATTGCCCAGCATCCAAATCACCGGATTGTCATTTTGCCTCAGACGATGTTTTATAAGAGTGATATTGAATTGAAAAAGACAGCCCAAGTATTCAATCGTCATAAGGATGTGCACTTTTTTGTCCGGGACACCTTATCTTATGAGATAGCCAGTAAAGAATTTCAACAAACCAATGTGTACCTTTCTCCGGATATGGCGCATCAGTTGTGGCCTCTTAAGTCCAAGAGCAAGCCTAGTGCAGAGATGTTGTATTTCTTCCGTAAAGACATTGAGAAAACTCAGAATCAGGTGCATTACGAATCCGTCAGTGGACCCAAGGCCACGTTTAAAGACTGGGAGACATTGTACAACCGGGTAGACCGGAAGATCATTCGCATGATTACATCCCGGTTAAAGTCAGGGAAAGGCAGCTCTTTTGCCCGCTGGTTGTGGTACAAATACTCTGATCGGATGGTACATACGGCCATTAAGGAATTCAATCAATACCAAACCATCACGACATCCCGTCTGCATGGACATATTCTGGCCTGTCTCCTGGATCAACCGAACATCCTGCTGGATAATTCATACGGCAAGAACTCGAATTATTATGCAGCTTGGACCAAGAACAATCCGGCAGGCAGACTGGAGTCCAATCAGACCAGCACATATAACAAGCCAACCGAGACCGGCAAGGGAGCAAGTACGGTTGTGTTGTCGGATGGTGCAGCCCTATGAGAAGTATTCTGTTATCCGGTGGTTCTGGCAAGCGTCTCTGGCCGTTATCCAACGATTCCAGATCCAAGCAATTTCTTAAAGTTCTTCATGGGCCAGAGGGAAATCCGGAATCCATGGTACAGCGGGTATGGAGACAGCTGAATCATGCCGGACTTGCATCAGAGGCGCTTATCGCGACCAGTTTGCCACAGGTGGAGATTCTGACTTCTCAGCTGGGAGACGATGTGAGACTGGTTGTGGAGCCTGAGCGCAGAGATACGTTTCCTGCGATTGCACTCGCTGCCTCCTATCTGTATTCCGTAGAGAGTGTGAGTCTGAATGAGACAATTGCAGTGTTGCCTGTAGATCCCTTTGTTGAAAAAGAATTCTTCGAAGTACTGGCAACCTTACCGGAGATGCTTGATAAGTCTGGTGCTGATCTGGCCTTGATGGGAGTTGTGCCGACGTACCCGTCAGAGAAGTACGGATACATCATTCCGCAGTCCCTATCTTCAAGTGAAAATAACAATGAATACGTGAATGTAGCGAAGTTCCAGGAGAAACCCTGCGAATCCGATGCGGTCCTCATGATTGAGCAGGCCGCATTATGGAATTGCGGGGTTTTTGCTTTTAAGCTTGGTTATTTGATTAATCTGCTCATTGAGATGGAACTGCCGATCCAGTATGACGAAATGCTGAAGCAATACGGAAGATTGAACAAGATCAGTTTTGATTACCAGGTTGTCGAGAAGGCAAATCAGATTATCGCTATTCCGTATAACGGCTTCTGGAAAGATCTAGGCACGTGGAACACACTCACGGAAGAGATGGGAAGCTCGGTTGTAGGAAAAGGGTGGATTACGGGAGATTCCTTGAATACACACCTGGTCAATGAATTGAACATTCCGGTTGCCATATTGGGATTGTCAGATGTGGTGGTCGCCGTGAGTCCGGATGGCATTCTGGTCAGTGACAAAGAAGCCAGCCCACGGATCAAGGAAATCTTGAAGAACGAGGATCAACGCCCTATGTATGAGGAGCGTAGGTGGGGTTGCTACCGGGTTCTGGATTACACAAGAAACGAAGCTGGCGGCGAGGTTCTCACCAAACGAATCTGCATCAGTGCCGGGAAAAACCTGAGTTATCAATACCATTTGCTTCGCAATGAGGTATGGACGGTTGTATCGGGAACAGGGGAATTGATTCTGGATGGGAAGAGCCGAATGATCGGGCAAGGAGATACGGTGATCATTGACCGGAGTATGCTTCATTCCGTCAGAGCTGTTACGGAACTGGAGATCATTGAAGTACAGATCGGCAGCCAGCTGATTGAGGAAGATATCGTTAGAGTGTCTACCGAATGGCAGGACATAGTTCAGACATATGTGAAGCACGCGTAACCAACACATTAGAACATGGGGGAGATTATGGAATGAATATTACGGTGATTGGCACAGGGTATGTGGGTTTGGTATCAGGCGTATGTTTTTCGGAACTGGGAAATAACGTGATCTGTGTCGACAACAATGTGGAAAAAGTGAATATGTTAACGGACGGTCATGTTCCGATCTATGAACCGGGTCTGAAGGATATCATGAATGCCAATATGAAAGCAGGAAGGCTGTCATTCACCACCAACATTCAGGATGCTATCAGTCGTTCGGATATCATCATTATCGCGGTGGGTACGCCATCCCTGCCTAATGGCGAAGCAAATCTGAGCTTTATTGAGCTTGTCGCGCGAGAAATAGGTTCTTATATGGATAATTATAAAATAATAATGACTAAAAGCACTGTTCCTGTCGGAACCAACGATCGTATTCAGGAATGGATCAGCAGTCTGACGAATCATCCATTCGACATGGCATCGGTACCGGAGTTCCTGCGAGAAGGTACCGCTGTCCAGGATACGCTCTATCCTGACCGGATAGTCATTGGGACACATAGTGAACGGGCAGTCGCCACGTTGAAAGAGCTGCATCAGCCATTAACCGATCAGATTATTGTTACGGATATTCGCTCGGCCGAAATGATTAAATATGCATCCAACGCTTTCTTGGCAACCAAGATCTCATTTATCAACGAAATCTCTAACATCTGTGAAAAAGTAGGAGCAGATGTCAGTCGCGTTGCCGAAGGCATGGGCTATGACAGACGAATCGGTGCCTCCTTCCTCAAGGCAGGCATTGGTTACGGAGGTTCCTGTTTCCCTAAGGATACACAAGCTCTGATTCAAATTGCAGGTAATGTGGATTATGACTTCAAACTGCTGAAGTCCGTGGTGGAAGTGAACAAAGATCAACGCTTCAACGTCATTCGTAAACTGGAAGATGCACTAGGCTCACTCGAAGGGAAGGAGATTGCCATCTGGGGGCTTGCTTTCAAACCGGATACCGATGACGTTCGTGATGCTCCGGCGATTGAGATTATTCAACGTTTGCTTGAGCAGGGAGCGGTGATTCGGGCATATGACCCCATCGCTACCGAGAACTTCCGCAAAGAGGTGGATTCCCCATCCATTACGTGGGAAGAGCGTGCCATGAAAGCGGCGGAAGGTGCTGATGCACTCTGCGTTCTGACGGAATGGAAAGAGTTCATGGAGGTTAATCTGACTGATTTGGCAGCGCATATGAATCAACCCATCCTGATTGATGGAAGAAACATCTACGGAGAAGATCAGATTAAAGATACGTCCTTCCAATACTACTCCGTTGGTCGTCCAGGTCTAACCAATATCGATGGTAGAAAAACGGCAGTCATCTAACGGAGGCCATAACATGAGACGCGGGATCAAAATAACATTAGGTGCCATCTCCCTTGTTGCAGTTGTCATGATTGGATATTCTGTGTATCTGTATTCGCATGTTAAATCAGCGGCGGATCAAATGTATGAACCCCGGGAACCCATCAAGCAGGTATCTATTGTGGACCAGCGGGGTGGGGGAGATTTCCCTGTGGACATGGAGAATGAAGAACCTTTTAATGCTTTAATTCTGGGTGTGGATGAACGTTCCAATGATCGGGGGCGCTCCGACACCATGATTGTATTAAGTGTTAATCCTGCGAAACAATCCGCACTTATGTTTAACATCCCCCGAGATACCAGAACGAATATTGTTGGTCACGGCACGGAGGATAAGATCAACCATGCCTATGCTTTTGGGGGCGTTAACATGTCTGTGCAAACGGTGGAACAATTGCTTGACGTTCCCATACATTACTACATGAAAGTGAATATGGAGGGCTTTGCACAAGTCATCGACATGGTGGGTGGAGTGAATGTGAATAACCCGTTTGCATTTGACTATGAGGGTTACCGGTTCGAGCAAGGGAATATTCATCTGGATGGTGAAGCTGCTTTGGGATTTTCGCGGATGCGTTATGATGATCCGAAGGGAGATCTGGGGCGGAATGACCGTCAGCGGGAGATCATCAAACAAGTGCTGAAGAATACGGTCCAGGTATCCAACGTGTTGCAATTGGAGACGTTGCTGGACGAAGTCAGTGCTCACGTCAGAACCGACGTTACCTTTGATGAGATGAAGCAGATGTTCTCCAATTATCGTTCGGTACTGGATCATATTGAATCCGTTGAGATTAAAGGCACGGGCAAGAAAATAGACGGAGTGTATTACTATATCGTGGAACAGTCGGAACGAGACAGGATACATCAAATGATTGAAGAACATTCAAAATGATCGGATAGGGCGGTGAACCAGATGCGTATCTCCAGGCTAATGAAATTGTCCCTGATTGTGCTACTAATGTATATGCTCATGATACCGGCAAGTACAAATTATGTTCAATCAGCTCAAAACTATGAGTGGAATAATATACCTATTGGTGGTGGTGGGTACGTTACGGGGGTGGTCATTCATCCGACCGAGCCTGATCTGGTTTACGCTCGAACTGACGTTGGAGGAGCTTACCGACTGGATGTAACTTCAGGAGATTGGGTTCCACTACTGGATCATTTTGGAGATGAGGACAGCAATCTGTACGGCGTGGATGGAATTGCGCTGGATCAGCAAAACCCCAATGTCGTGTATATCGCTGCTGGGAAGTACGGTAACGTGGGGCCGAGCGATATTCTGAAATCCACGGATCGGGGAGAGACCTGGATTCGAACCGGACTTAATCTTCGGAATGAATCAAATGGAAATATCCATCGAGCCATGGGGGAGAGCATCGCGGTTAATCCCACGAACTCCAATTACCTGCATGTGGGTACACGATATGATGGATTGTACACTTCCAGTGATGGTGCAGCCACATGGAGCAAGGTATGGGATGTACCTAGCGGACTGTCCGGTGAGGGTATTCGGAGTGTAGCTTATGGATTGAATCCCGTGACGAAGCAAGGTCAAGTTGTGTATGCGGGGGTTCGCGGCATTGGTGTGTACAGCAAAGCACCAAGAAGCAATGGGCAGACCACTTGGCAACTTACCGGGAGAAGTCCCGAATATCCTGCACGTATGACTGTGGCGAAGAACGGGACGTTGTATGTGACCACGGATAATCAGGGCGTCTACAAGTTCAATGGTGTGCAGTGGACGAATATAACACCCAGCTCCAGTTACTCATCTTATTATGGAATCACGATTGATCCCCAAAACGATAATCATATCTTGGCAGCCGTTCGAACAGGCGGAGATAATCTGCCACTGTATCGTTCCGTTAATGGCGGACAGAGTTGGACAACAGTGAGCAAAACGCTGGTATCCAAACCGTCCTGGTGGACACCCAACATGTTTTTCTCAGCGACATCCAGTATCAAGTTTGACCCACATAATCCGGGCACCGTATACGCTACAGACTGGTTTGGCGTGTACAAGACGGAAAATATCAATGGTACCACTGGATTGACTGGCAGTACTGCGAGTACTTGGGAAGCCATTACCGATGGTCATGAAGAAGTCGTCGCACTCACGGCATCCACACCACCACAGGGTGTTTCATTCTTTAGTGGTTTAACGGATCAGGTCGGATTTAGACATGAAAATGTAACCGATGTTCCTCTTAATAAAATCCCGCTCGCAGGTATGCGAGAAATTGTGAGTATTGACTATCATGAGGCAAATCCGAATTACATGATATTTCTGGGAAGCAGTGACTGGTATGGTACGACCACACGTTTATTTGTCTCTTCCAATAACGGAGTTACCGTAACTCCAGTAAACGTTCCGGCAGGTTCTACACTGGGGCGGGTGGCCTATTCAGCCATTAATCCAAATGTAATTGTTTATTACCCCCAGACCGGTAATCCGGTCAGAAGCACGAATCGTGGCGCAACATGGCAAAATATGAATGGTGCCCCTTTTCAGGCCATCGGGGGGAATATGGTTTTTGCCTATAATCATCCACTGGCTGCGGATCGCATCAATGGATATAAATTTTATATGTATGCTGCTGGTTATCTGTATCGGTCTACGGATGCAGGTGCCAACTGGTCCAAAGCGAATACAGTTCGCCTTCCTATTAATACGGATATCAATACAAGCTTCATTAAAGTCGAGGCTGCACCTGGCGTGGCGAATAATGTATGGGTGAGTCTGGGAACCGATGGATTATATGCATCAACGAACTCGGGAAATACATTTTCCAAGATCCAAGGTGTACAGAATTCCAAATTATTTGCCTTTGGTAAAGCTCAGCCAGGCAAATTTGTCCCAGCCGTTTATGTATATGGCACCGTAAATAATGTGAATGGATTCTTCCGTTCCGATGATATGGGGGTAACCTGGAACAATATAGGTCCTTTAGGTAATGGAATCGGGCTGGGCAATGAACCGCAAATTATGGCGGCAGACCGTCAAATCTATGGTCAGGTATATGTAGGTACAAATGGCAGAGGCATGTATGTTGGATCAATAGAATAACGAGAGAGATATGAAAGTGGTGAAGATCAAAATGATGGAGGAGGGCTCCGGGCGCACGAGACAAAAGCATGTACGAAGAACGTACGGATTTCTCATTGCTCTGCTGTTAATTGTGATCTGGATTCTGGTCATCTGGTCCATGTCCGCGCAATCCTCTCAACAGCAAGACATTCAGCCTTGGCTTCATAAATGGTCTCAAAAATTGCACATCGGTTTTACGCTTCCTGATGTACAATTCACTTACGGGGAGTATGAGTATTCGCTGAAGCAGCGGCCGTATGATTTTGCAGAGTTCATCTTTCGCAAGAGTGCGCACTTATTTGTATACGCTGTGCTCGCCGTGCTTGTGTACGGCGGGCTGCGGTACAGAAGAACATCCCTTGTGACCAGTATCGTTTCTGCTCTGGCTGTGGTGTTTGTTATAGCCTCCATTGATGAGTATATTCAGCAGTTCAGCCCGGACCGGACAAGCTCGATACGTGATGTTGGAGTAGACTTGCTCGGCGGCTGCTGTGGGATTGCCATATATGCAGGACTTCAGTCCATGATCCGAAGGATCAGAAAAGGAAAACGTACTTCCATTCACAGCGAGTGATTTCCCAGGAAATTAGATGTATCGTTCAACTTCTACTTGTCTGCCATCCATCATAAGTATGGAGTAGGACAAGGAGGACTGGACATGCTGCGAAGAAGGAACCGGAATGCTTTGCTCAAAAAGATCGGCTTCATCGCGATCATTGTATTATTGCTATGGTTGATTGCCAGAACCATTCCGTATTTGTTTCAGGCAGATACATCGGATGAAGCTGCTGCTGTTGCCGAAGAGTTTTACAAATATGAGCAGACAGGTGACTTCGGCAGTTCGTGGGAACTCTTTCATCCCCTGATGAAAGAGCGGTTTCCCAAGAGTGCTTACGTACAGAACAGAGCACATATATTTATGCAGCATTTTGGCGTGGAAACGTTTGAGCTAGAGATGGAGAAGCCGGAGCGCGAGTTCGATGTAAACGTGATCGATGGCGTTAAGGCATTTTCTGAAGCCTACAGAATCCGGGTCACCCAGAAGTACTCAGGTACCTTTGGTCAATTCGATATTGTGCAGACCTGTTATCTGGTAGAGGATGGCGATGAGTGGACCTTACTCTGGTATTATCCAAATCAGAAAAATGAGGATACCTCGCAGGTCGATAATAGTGACTGATCAAGGAATAATATTAACCCATACATTGAACCGAATTGTATCATTTACCTAACATGGGGCTCCATAAATGCGAGACTTTTGTCGCATTTATGGAGCTTTTTTTGTGTTTTGCTTGTTTTTATGGCTGTAAAGCCTTGACATTAGTCCCGGTGTCAAGTAAATTACGAGATAGATACAAAATGTATCAATTTTCAGCGTCTAACGACAAATAACAAGGACTTCTAAGCTCCTTGTGAGGGGAAGGAATATCATTGATCGAAACGGGCCGCTTTTACTGTGTCAGTTGTGGGATGATTGTGTCGGTCACTAGAAGCTCTGTCGAAATGAAGGAAGAGGGCAATGGAGGCAATCACGTATTTCGCACCGGATTCTACCGGAGTGAAATGCCGCTTGGATGCTGTGAAGCGTGTGTAGTTGAAGCGAAACGTCAGGGGAAATCCCAGTTTGCGGGACAATATACTAAAGATTATGATACACTATGTTCATATGAGAAACGGGCATGAATGATGTGCTCGTCCATGAAGGAGGGGATTGAATGCAGCAGGAGCCGGTCGTCCGGATTCAGGGCGTCAGCAAGATCATATCCTCCCGATCATTGGTCAGCGACCTGACTCTGGATATTTCTCCGGGGCAGGTTTTTGGTTTTTTAGGACCTAATGGCGCGGGGAAAACAACAACGATTCGGATGATGGTTGGACTGATGTCCATCAGTAAAGGTGACATTTTCATCTCGGGACACAGTGTGAAGAATGAATTTGAGAAGGCGGTAGCCCAGGTAGGAGCTATCGTGGAAAATCCGGAAATGTACAAGTTTCTGACCGGGTACCAGAATCTCGTTCACTTTGCCCGCATGTCGCCGGGAGTTACGAAGGAACGTATTGCGGAAACAATTGAGCGTGTGGGGCTCACAGCTCGTATTCACGATAAGGTCAAAACCTATTCACTGGGCATGCGCCAGCGTCTGGGGGTCGCGCAAGCGATATTACATAAACCGAAGCTGCTTGTACTGGATGAGCCGACCAATGGTCTGGACCCACAGGGTATACGGGAACTGAGAGATTATTTGCGTCAGCTCACCCAAGAGGAAGGCATTACGGTCTTTGTATCCAGTCATCTGCTGTCAGAGATGGAGCTGATGTGTGATACGGTAGCCATCATCCAGAATGGCAAGTTGATTGATGTAAGAAACCTTCGGGCTGAAGCCGGTTCGGATGCATTAATCGAAGTTGCCTTTGAGCTGAATGATGCTGACCGCGCTGCGGATCTGATTCAGGGTGCTATCGTACAGGGCAATGTCCTGGTGATGCGGGTGTCTCGTGAGCAGATTCCGGATATCAATGCCAAGCTGGTTAGCGAAGGGTTTCAGGTATACGGTATTCGTAACGTGACTCACACCCTGGAAGAACAATTCTTGCAAGTCACTGGGGGTGGAGGCATTGGGTAGTTTTGGTAATCTGATATTAAATGAGAATATGAAAATTTTCCGTCGTCCCCGTACCTGGATCATGTTATCGATTCTGGCGCTGATCTCGCTATTAATGCCAGTGTTACTGCGAGAAGGCATGGGGTCCAATGAAGTGTTGTACTGGGAAGCGGCTGTAACGACCATCCAGATTACATTTTTCCTGAACACGATCTTCTGTGTCGTGATTGCAGCGGAATCGGTTGCGGGCGAATTTACGTGGGGAACCATTAAGCTATTGCTGATCCGTCCATGGTCACGAAGCAAAGTTCTCGCTTCCAAATATCTGACCGTCATTGGCTTCAGTATTGTCAGTACATTGCTGATCATCGCGATGGCCATGCTAACGTCTTATATCCTTTTCTCGCATGATGCTCCGGGAGGAAGCAGTAGTCCGGCTACGAATGCTCTGACGTTATGGGGATATTTGTACGTTGATCTGTTCATTACGCTTGCGATTGCCTTTATGGTGTCCTCCGTATTTCGTTCAGGTGCACTTGCGATTGGATTATCCCTGTTCATTATGTTCTCACAGAGTATCTTCTCACTCATATTCAATCCGGTCCGTTATGAGTGGGCCAAGTATGTTCTGTTCAACAACATGGATCTTAGCAAATACATGACCTCCGGGGCGGATTTTGCGCTAATGGGTGGTCCAAGTGCGGGAATGACACTGGGTTTCTCCATTGCAGTTCTGGCGGTGTATTACGTTATTTTCATGGTGATTTCCTGGGTTGTATTCAGCAAAAGAGATGTGGCAGGCTAACGCCTGCTTCTTTTTTTTGCTCCAATGTTTGTTTTGGAAAGAAAATAAGTGTATATTCAGCATCGCCTGTGGCATGACTGTCATTTAAGGGTACTTAGTATCATAAGTAAATGACTAGATATACATATGAACGCCGCAGTCACTTTGGCAACGCAGCGCATGGAGGGATCACGTTTCTTGATAAATAACAAGTTCTACCGCATATGCACAGCGATTATTCTGCTGCTGCTCATCGTGTATCTGGGGGAAAAAGTGAACTTTATTTTCAGCCCCCTGACCTCACTGATTCACATCATCATCATTCCGCTGCTGATTGCTGGTTTCTTCTATTATCTGCTGCGCCCGCTTGTCGATTATATGGAAAGGCATAAGATCAAACGTGCATTGTCAGTTCTAATTATTTATGTCGTAATTGCATTAATACTTGCAGGTTTTAGTGTGCTTGTATGGCCTTCCCTGCGTGAACAATTGATGAATTTCGTGGAGAATGCTCCAGCGTTGGTTACTTCACTCAGCGATCAGTTGAATGCACTTGAAAAGAGCAATGTTGTATCCAGATACCTGCCTGATGATTCCAATCTATTCTCACGATTATCCGATGTTCTGAGCCAAGGGATCACTCAGGTAACCAATTATGTCTCCGGGTTATTCTCCGTGGTATCCAATCTGGTTATTATTCTGGCAACGTTCCCGATCATGTTGTATTACATGCTTAAGGAAGGCAGCAAGTTTGGAACGAATCTAACCTTATTGTTGCCAAGGCATTATCGGAAGGATGGGGAAGAAACCGTCCATGAGATCGATGAAGCGCTAAGCAACTATATTGTTGGCCGGGTTATTGTTAATGTAGCCTTGGGGATTCTGATGTACATCGGTTTTCTCATCTTAGGTTTACCTTACGCTTTGCTGCTGACTGTTGTATCGATTATTCTGAACTTCATCCCTTATGTGGGTGCTTTGCTGGCAGCTATCCCGGTTGTCATTGTCGCGTTTATCGAATCACCTTCGATGGCGATCTGGTCACTGGTCATCATTGTAATCGCACAGCAAATTCAGGATAACCTAATCTCACCTTATGTCTATGGCAAACAGCTCGATATTCACCCACTGACTACTGTTATCCTTTTGCTCGTGGGTGCTGACCTGGGAAATATCTTGGGTATGATCATCGTGATTCCGCTATATATGATACTGAAAATTATAGTTCGCAAAATCCATTATCGGATTGTCGAAGATAAGACTGAAACTTAAATGGAATTTGAAATACAACGCTGTCATGTGTAACTACTAATGTTTGTTCTTGAATCACATCGATAAGCTCAACAGGATAAGCCGCATATCAATGGTGAAGGGTCAGGTAAGTTTGCCCTCGCCATTAATATGCGGCTTTTTTTCATACATATTGCTCACTCATGTTATACCTGTTATACTTGATATATAACAGATAACAAAAAGAAGGTGAACTCTTGATTATTCAACTGGATATGCAATCCGAACTTCCCATCTATTCGCAACTTGTTTATCAAATTATTGAAGGTATTGCTAGTGGTGAGTTACAGCTAGGTGAGGCGTTACCTTCGGTTCGGAATTTGGCCGCAGATATCGGTGTTAACCTTCACACCGTCAACAAGGCATATACACTACTCAAGCAAGATGGATACATTCTGGTTCATAGACAAAAGGGAGTTGTAGTGAACCCTGATGGAATGCCTGGTTTAACGGATGATTTTTTGAAAAAGCAGCAAAGAGAATTAAGACCGATTATTGCCGAAGCGATCTGTCGTGGAATGACCAAAGAGGAACTATCTGCGGTGTTAGACCAAATGTATGACGATGTGAAGATGGGTCACAACAGAGAATAACGAATCAAGGGAGTGTGTTATGTATGCAGCTATTTAGTATATTACCTATCATTTTAATCTTTGCTCCATTAGCCTTACTTCTATCCTTTACACCATATCTGACAAGGGAAACCATTAGCTTTGGGGTTACGGTAAGTCAATATAATTACTACACACCCATCTTACGTAAGCTAAGAAGTACGTTTGCTACAGTAAGTCTGATCGGAAACGGGATGATTATGCTTGTCTGTCTGTATTTTCTCCGATCTGCTAATGAAGATGCTACCGCAATGATTACCGGTGTTAGCACAATGATATTTATTGTGTACTGGGCAGCACTACACATATTATTTCATTTCAAGATGAAAAAGATAAAAGGATCACTTACAACTGTAGAAGCACCTCAAAGAGTTAAAATCGATACCACCTTCCGCCAAAATAAACTCACCTATTCCAACTATTGGTTTCTCATTCACATTGCTATTATTGCAGCCGTTGCGATCATTTCGATCCTGAATTATAAGGCACTCCCTAACGTCATTCCAATAAAATATGATTTTCAGGGCCATGTCACTTCCAGTGTGCCCAAAACCTATCTCTCGGTACTGGCTATTAATCTTGTACAGCTAGGAATCATTGCACTTATGATGTTGGTTAACTGGAGTATTAAATCAAGCAAACAACAGCTTACTACGTCTAATCCGGGCCAATTTGCTGCTGAAAATATTCAATTCCGCCGTAAATGGTCCCTGTTTACGCTTGTAACAGGCTTACTTCTTACCATTTTATTTGCCTTCATTCAGATCAATATGTTCGTCCCTAATCTGGTCTTGTTAACAGCTATTAGCTTCATCACTCCTGTGGTGATCGTGTTAGGTGTTGTATGGCTGTCTCTCACAGGCAGACAAGGCGGTGGGAAAATTCGGAATCATCAGGAAGATCGCGAACGATCCAAAGAACAGCCTGTGAATGACGATGATCATTGGAAGTTTGGTTTTATTTACTTCAATGCCAATGATCCTTCTTTAACCATAGAAAAGCGTTATGGAATAGGCTGGACGATTAACTTCGCTCGTCCACTATCTTGGGTCCTGCTGTTATTCATCATTGCTATTGTTGTTATAAGCATAGTCCTAAGCCAATAAAGGCTCATAATGCTATGCATATAATAGATGAAATTAATTATTAGGAGGAGTTATTACAATGAACAATTGGAAAAAGCTATTACTTTCTCTTACTTTCGTAGGTCTCATCCTTCCGGTAACATCCATCTCAGAAGCTGCTGAAAAATCCGCTGGTAGTGAAAATCTTGTTCCTATTCGTGAGATTGCAGAAAAGAATGGGGCAGAGGTATCTTGGCAACAAAAGACAGGAGAAATCACAATACGAAAAAGTGAGCTTACGATTGTAGTTAAGGTAGGAGAGAAACAGGCGATGGTGAATGGGCAAGCCATATCCTTAGACAATCCTGTTCAGTTAACGAAAGGAGTTACCTATATGGATGGGACATTTCTTTCCGAGACGCTGAAGGCAGCACCTGAGGACATATTCATTTCCCTTATTAGTGAGGGCGATGGCAAGGAGGCTGCCAAGTATGTTCATACCTCTGTGAGTGGAGTGTTGTCACCCACGTTGTTGAGTCAGCTGTGGGGAGCTTTAGAAGGACAAAATGGCAAAATTACAAGTGAAGCCATAGCTAAACACGTAGAAAATAACACAGTGCATCGCAATGTCACCTATACGTTCAAAACAGAGCTGACTCGTTTAAATATTACGGTCAGAATGAATCATAACGGACTTGTGGATGATTTGCATATTGCCGCCGCTACTCCAGATGTGTATCAAAAACCAAGTTACGACGACCCATCTGCCTATACAGAACAAGACATTACGGTTGGTCAGGGTGATTTAGCTTTGCCAGGGACATTAACTTTGCCCAAGGGAGAGGGACCTTTCCCGGTTGTCATTCTGGTACACGGATCCGGGCCTAGCAATCAAGATGCTGCCATTGGTGGAGCAAAGCCGTTTCGCGATCTTGCGGTAGGTTTGGCTTCACAAGGAGTTGCTGTATTAAGATACGATAAGGTCACGTATGAGCATACCTATAAGGTGGCTTCACAGCCTAAATTCACATTAAAACAAGAGAGCGTAGATCAGGTAAACGATGCAGTGGAATTACTTAAAAAGAATGCACATATTGATTCTACAGCGATTTTTGTAGCTGGACATAGTCAAGGCGGGTTTGCAATGCCGTTAATTATTGCTGAGGATAAACAACATGATATTGCAGGAAGTATTCTGCTTGCTGCACCGAGTAGTAGCTTTGTGGATGTGCTTACCGAGCAGCAGGACGAATTGGTAGAGCGGATGAAGCAGCTTGGTTTAGACACGGATGTCATTCAAGGGCAAGCTGATTTTTATAAAAATGTGGCTGCGATGGTTAAAGATCCAAAATATTCTGTAGATCATCTTCCTGAGGCTTTTCCACTTCAACCTGCTTATTGGTGGTTTGAGCAGAGAGATTATGTACCTGCGGAACTGGCTAAAACACAAAATACACCTATGCTTGTTATACAAGGCGAAAACGATGTGCAAGTGTCTATGAATCAATTCCAAACCTGGAAATCGTCTCTTCAAGGTCATTCCAATGTAACGTACAATAGCTATCCAAAGGTAAATCATCTGTTATCCAGCTATGATGGACTTTCAATCGGTCAAGAGTACGCTGAGCCATCTAATGTCTCCAAAGCCATTATCGATGATATTGCGAAGTGGGTATTAAAATCAAACTAAAACGGGAGTTCCAATCTTGGTTGAGTGATAACATGGGGAAGTGACACATGGGGCGAGATATAAGAAAAGGAGCACTTACCATTATAGGCAAGTGCTCCTCTTCTTATTTATAAATTTTCTTTATTTAGACCAATTGGACTCTTTCTCGTCTTCATCGGTATAATCAGACATGGTCAGTGGTTCCTTGGGAACAACGGCCACTTTGTAGAACCGATTCTTGTCTTTTTCCAGCAGAACAAAGATTAGATTCTCGAACTCATATTCTTCCTGTTCGTTCATCTCGGGACGATGGCTGTAGAGCCATCCGCCAATGGTATCCCACTCATCTGCATCCAGGCTGGACATAAACATGTCGTTCACCTTAGATAAGGAAACCTTGCCATCCATAATGACATAGTTCTCATTGATGACTTGAATATCTTCCACTTCGTCTGCGTCGAACTCGTCGCGAATCTCACCAACAATCTGCTCAAGCACATCCTCGATGGTTACAATTCCGGAAGTTCCTCCATATTCGTCGACAAGTACGGCGATATGTACGCCATCCTTCTGCATTTTCTTGAGCAAGTCCTTCACAGGAGTTGTTTCGTGAACAGCCGATACAGGCTGAATCAGGGAGGATAGATCGACAGGTTCATCGTTTCCGTAAAGTTCCAGGAAGAATTGTTTCGTATTAATGATACCGATGATATCGTCTTTACTCTCATTCACTACTGGAAAACGTGTATATTGTTCTTCACGAATGATCTCCAGGTTTTCCTCGTTTGTTCTATTCACATAAAGGCAGACCATATCGGTCCGGGGTACCATGATTTCTTTGGCTAACATCTCATCAAAAGCAAAGATCCGGCTTACATAACCGAATTCGGCTTGGTTGATTTTACCACTTTCAAAGCTTTCATTAATGATGATCTGCAACTCTTCTTCGGAGTGTGCATCTTCATGTTCAGAAGCAGGTTTGATTCCGAACAGTTTCACCAGTTGGTTCGCTGAGCCGTTTAACAGCCAGATAAAAGGATACATAATTCGGTTAAACCAGATGATAGGTGTAGACGTCAGCAGTGCAACAGTCTCGGCTTTCCGGATTGCAATCGTTTTTGGAGCGAGTTCACCAACCACAACATGCAGATACGTGATGGAAGCAAACGCGATAACAAATGATAAGAATGAAGAAACCGCCTCAGGAATTTGCAAGCTTTCAAACACAGGGTGGAGAATCTTCTCTACCGTTGGTTCACCCAGCCAGCCCAGTCCCAGAGATGTGATCGTGATTCCAAGCTGGCAGGCAGACAAATATCCGTCCAGATTGGCAACGGCTTGTTTAACAGCCAGCGCACGCTTGTTTCCTTCTGCAATCATTTGATCGATCCGGCTCGGACGAACCCGTACCAGAGCGAATTCCACTGCGACAAAAAACGCCGAAAGTCCTATCAAAAAAGCAACCATTACTAAATTTAACGCATACCTCTCACTTTCCATTCACTGCTCTTCTCCTTTAGGTAATAAGTTTTTAACGATTATTATATCTAATTTTACGTAAGAAGACCACCTCCAGACAAAGAAATGAGGAAGAGTCTGGAAGGTGGAATGAGCAGATTGGCGTCACAATGCGAATCTGTTCCATCATTAAACTGATATGTAGAAGGTAACACAGTCAGAATATACAATGAACGAAGTAGAAATTTGAATTTCCAGAATCAAGTATTCCGTCTGCTTATGTAAAGTTTTATCTAAGCAAACGTTACGAATAGGGGGTACATTGGGTATCTATGATTAGCTGTATACATAATCGTCAAAGATGTGTAGGTGAGAGAAAGGCAAGGTCATGAAGCTTGCCACTTGAGGAGGAAGCCAAATGTTCTGGCTGGTCATTATATTACTCGTATTTATTTTCCAGGCAGCCACAATTCTTTTGCTGGAATTTCGTAATCCGGCTAAAGCTGTGGCTTGGCTGTTTATTTTGTTCTGCGTGCCTTTGATCGGTTTTGTAGTGTACTATTTCGTGGCGCAGGACTATAACAAACGAAAAAAACTCCGCAAGGGTGGATCGCGCATCTTCCGTGAAATGAAGGAAACGATCTGGGAACAAGCCCACATCATTGGAGATGTCGAACAGATGCCTGGCGATCGTTTCAGCCACCAGCATCGATTGTTTAACCTGTTATCCCATCTGTCGGAGAGCCCGATTACAGGTTGTAACCACAGTACGGTGCTTACAAATGGTGAAGAGGCATTTGCGGCAATGCTGAGGGAAATGGAAAAAGCAAAGCACCATCTGCATGTGGAATTTTACATTTTCCGTGATGATGTGATCAGTACGAAGTTTCAGGATGTCATGATTCGCAAGGCACAGGAGGGCGTGAAGGTTCGGTTTATATGTGACGGTCTCGGCAGTCACAAGATGAGCTGGAGTTTTATCCGCAAACTGCAGGATGCAGGTGTGGAGTTTCATTATTTTCTACCGCCACTGATTGCCACGATTGACCGAAGAGTCAACTACCGGAATCACCGTAAAATAGTCGTTGTGGATGGACAGGTTGGCTTCGTGGGTGGCATTAATGTAGGCGATGATTACCTTGGACAATATCCAGAGGTGGGTTTCTGGCGGGATACACATGTGCAGATCGAGGGAGATGCCGTGTACTTCCTGCAAAGTACGTTCCTGAACGACTGGAAATTGGCTTCCGGTGAGCGAATTACCGAACCCCAGCTTGCGGAATTGTTTCCACCTCATATCTGTAGCGGGGAAGAACGAATTCAGATTCTGGCCAGTGGGCCGGATCAGGACTGGGATGCCATACAGGAAATGTGTTTTGGGGCCATTTCGGTAGCCTGTGACCGGATTTACATTACCACACCTTATTTTATTCCTGATCCTGCCCTGTATGAGGCACTCAAAACAGCTGCTGTCAGTGGCGTTGATGTGAAAATTATCATTCCATATCAATCCGATTCAAAGCTTGTTCATTTGGCATCCCTTTCATATGTAGAGGAACTTCTGCGAGCAGGTGTTGAGTTCTTCCAATATCGCAAAGGTTTTGTACATGCCAAAGTGATGATTGTGGATGAGTTGCTTGCAACGGTAGGCACGGCCAATATGGATATGCGCAGTTTTTTTTGCAATTTTGAGTTAACGGCTGTCCTGTTCGAGTCCTCTCCGATTCGTCGTTTGATCACTGACTTTGAACGTGATCTCGGGGAATGCAGTCAGATCGATGGGGAGGTGTTTCAGAAGCGTTCACGACGGCAAAAAGGCGCAGAAATGCTTTCTCGGATGCTTTCTCCGCTTCTTTAGCCGATTTAGGGCAGATTTCTGAAGATAAGTTCACTTTTTGTGAATTTATCTTCTTTTTGCTAAGTATTTTGCGCAAATTTGATCTTTTATGATATAATAGATATATAAATCATGTCTTGGCGAAGGAGGGGAGTCTGCGGGAAAACAGGCTCCCTTTTGCTCTCTTTTGAAAGTGCAAACCGGGATGAATAACATTTTGAATCCATTTTATATCGCCTTTAGATGCTTGCGCTGTATAGCCAGGGTACATATAGAACGCAGTTTGCTGTTCTCCATATGTAGATTCACCCTGAGTATTTAAATGATTTATAAAATGGATTCACACACTGATTTAACGGGGGGGATACCATGTCCAATGTAACGGTGAAAGAACTAACAGCCAAGCAAGCTGACCGCGGGGTCAAAAGCTCGGTGTTTACATTAAAGCTGCTGCAACGTATTGTGATGATTCTGATCGGTGCTGCACTAATGGCTGTATCGCTTGAAGTGTTTCTCGTACCGAATGGTGTTATTGATGGTGGGATTACGGGGATTTCAATTATGGTGTCAGAACTTACAAATCTGCCACTCGGAGTATTCCTGACCTTGCTTAACTTGCCTTTCCTGATTCTGGGTTACAAGCAGATTGGTAAAACATTTGCGTTATCCACGCTGCTGGGGATCGTGGTCATGTCCATCGGGACATCATTATTACACCACGTTCCTGCATTAACACCAGGGGAGCCTTTGCTCGGAGCTGTATTTGGCGGATTGATCCTGGGTGTGGGAGTTGGACTTGTCATTCGGTCTGGCGGTTCACTGGATGGTACGGAGATTGTGGCCATCTTGCTTAGTGAGAAGTCACCTTTGTCTGTAGGACAGATCGTATTGTTCATTAACGTGTTTATTTTCGCAGGTGCAGGATTTGTATTCGGCTGGCCGAATGCCCTGTATTCCATGATTGCATATTATATTGCGATGAAGATGATTGATATTGTGAATGAAGGACTTGACCAGTCCAAATCGGTATGGATCATTAGTGAGAAATATCGTGATATCGGTTCAGCCCTGACAGACCGTCTTGGTCGTGGTGTAACTTTCCTGGATGGAGAGGGCGGATTCAGCGGGGACGAGAAAAAGATCATTTTTGTCGTGATCACCCGTTTGGAAGAAGCGAAGCTGAAGACCATCGTTGAAGATTGGGACCCGCAAGCCTTTGTGGCTATCGGTAACATTCATGACGTTAAGGGCGGACGTTTCAAGAAAAAAGGTATCCATTAGCGATTGATATACACATGAATGATAATAGCCGACACCCTTGTGATGAGGGAGTCGGCTATTTTTTCTTCAAATGTTTGAGAATGTGTTCAACGGGTTGGGGTTCAACAGCTGCGATTAAATCGCCGGTTTTGTTCAAGCGTTCAATAATGTTCATCAGATGGTAATCCTGGATGGAGACGTTGCTTCTAACCTCATCCCAGGTAAGGGGTGTGGAGACAGTGGCGCCGGATTTGGCACGTGGTGTATAGGGAGCAGCAAGGGTCTTGCCTCCATAATGCTGGAGATAGTCAAAATAAATACGGTCTCCACGGTCCTTTTTGAGTCGTTCCAGTGTGAACAGATCCGGGTGCTTTTGAGTGACATATTTGCCTACAAAATAACCAACCTCTCTCAATTCATCAAAGGTTACCCCTTGTACAATGGGAACGATGATCTGAACTCCTGTTGCGCCCGAAGTTTTGGGAATGGACCTCAGACCAAGGGAAGTCAGGGTTTCGCCAACGATGAGTGCAGCTTGCATGATCCGGGGTTCATGTTCCTGAGAGGGGTCCAGATCAATCATCCATTCACTGGGCAGATGGCTTCCCACAGTATGCAGAGAAGGATGAAATTCAAGTGCAGCCAGATTACCAAGCCATAACAATTCGGGAAGTCCATTCATGATCACATAGCGGATGCCGTCGTGAACTTCAGTGCGTACATAATCTGGTACAGGCTCAGGGGCATTCTTTTGATAGAAAAAAGTTCCTCCGGCGCCGTGGGGATATCTTATCGTCGTGAGAAGTCGATTGCTCGTATACGTGAGCAGATAAGGAGCCAGAGCGGCCAGCTTTTGCAGATAGATGGCTTTGGTAACACCTGCTTCCGGCCATAAGAGCTTGTCCGGGTTGGTGACCGTCAGCTCAGTGCCTTCTATTATGATGGTTCCTTGGATCTTAGGGGCCATACAGAACACCTCCTATTGTGTAATGAGTCTTTGAGTCACTAGGCTGAAACAAGAGTGGTGTGATCTCCTCCTCATTGAAGAAGCTGGTTCGCCAGACAATCCTCACGGGTTACATCCGCGAAGGTCTGAATACTGGGATGGCGTAGAGTGTGATGATGAGTCAGCTCCATATATTGCACTTTGACTCCTATTCGCGGTTCCACCCAGGTGGTCTCTGCACTGCGCTCGGGTACATTATGGAATGGTCTGACCTGCCTGATCAGAGGCTCGACTTGATGTGTGAGTTCCCGCCACGTATTGGAGTTCAGCTTGCCAGTCCCGACATGACCAATATAGACAAAGTTTGGCCCATCATATACACCGATCGCGACGGCATTCACAATACCGCTCCGGTACGTGACTCCCCCGATCATGGCATATACATCATGCATGATTTTGACCTTCTGCCAGCGCTGGTCCTTGCCCTGTATGCCATAACTGCTGGTGAGATCCTTGCAGACGATGCCTTCCATCTGATGTTGTCTCATGACCGTAAGCAGGGAAGCGGCATCAAGCGTATTGGTGACCTCCTGAACATGGGGAGCGGTGTTAAGGACCTCGTGCAACAGGCGCTGTCGATCTGCCAAAGGCTGATCCGTTACCCATTTCCCCTCATAAAACAGAATATCAAATACCATATAGGTGACCGGAATCTGATGTATGGCTTGGGCGATACCTTCGGGTCTGCTCATCCGATCCCGCCGCAGAACGTGATAAAACGAAGGTTTTCCGGTATCCGGGTCCAGCGCAATAACTTCTCCATCCAAGATATAGGAGGAGCCTGAACATAGATTGCGTGGTGTTACCAACTCGGGATACTGTGCGGTTCGATCATGTAATCTGCGATTCACCAGGCGCAGCTCCTGCCCGTCCTCATAGGCAAGCATGCGGACTCCATCCCACTTGATCTGGGCAATCCATTGCGGCCCTGTGGGCAAAGTATCTCTGGAGATAGGCTCGAACGGAATCAACGGTTTGAACATGGGGAACTCCTCTCTCGTATCAACCAATTAGCGCAGGTTAATTCGGAATTTAGTTATATTTTTTGAAAGCGGGATTTCATATGATGCACCAAAATGAGCAGTAACGGAAGTGCTATGCCGCAGGTCAGATCCCAATCAATCCAATAGGGAATAACGACCTTGAGATAAAAGTTCTCGTTCGGAGAGATTAGAATAGACATGGCGAGAATAAGCATGGCACCCGGCAGGATCAGAGAACGGTGACTGGACAAGCGGAACAGGTGAGCGACGCCCAGGACAAAACCGTAGAAGAACAGAGCGGCTTTGAAGAAAACAGCGATAATCCAGACCGATGCTATGAAGGCTTCGATGCGTTGCATAAAGTTTCCGATATTGATCTTCTGTGAAAGGTTGAATGAAGCGAACCAGTGATGCTGGGTCATCCATGGTCCCATGACGAGCAGACACATACTTAGCGTCAGTGTGAGTAACAATCCGCCAATCATCCCTGCTAACAGGATGTCCTTCTCCAGATGGGGCTCATTTTTAGTGTAGGGAAAAAGCATCATGAAGATGCATAGCTCACAGTAGGGATATGTGAGTACTGCAACAAAACCTTTGAATGGATCGAGAAGTCCTTGTACCAGTACAGGTTGGATGTTGGCCAAACGTACATGGGGGATTAGACACACCGTCAGAATAAGCAGAAACAACACGATCAGAGGAAGAAAGACCTCAGCAGTTTTACCAATGCTCTCCAGACCCGACAGAAGCCCCCAGACAAGCGCACACATAAATACCAAATGCAGAATCAGTAATGGAGATTCCGGCAAGATCTGAGTAGACATAAAATCGCCAATCTCCCTAATGAACGTTGAGGTACTGATCAGGAAATAAAAGAGATAAAAAGAGCCAAACAAGGTTCCGATCCAGGGTCCCAGTGTTCGAAGAGCATTTTGAATCAGATTCAACCGGGGATGCAGTTTGTAGGCAACTAGCATAATGAAGAGTATTCCCAAGCCCCCTGCGACTCCCAATAAGGCTGATAACCAGGCATCCTGATGAGCGTAGGATGTGATCATGGAAGGGAAGACCAGAATCTGCTCCCCAATTGTGCACAGGAACATGAGTGAAGCGAGCTGTCTAACAGTCAAACGTCCCTTTTCGATCATGAGGTATCTCCTTAACATATCTTGTCTATGTATTGGTTAGAATGCACCAATTGTGCCAGTTTTATAAAAGCCAACTCAAAAAGCCCGGTAACTGATCTCTCTGTAATGTAGAGAAATCAGTTACCCGGGCTTAATAAAATGAGGTTAAGCAAACATATGGTAACGCCTAAACAAAATCAGTTCGTAGTTGTCAGACGTATACGAATATTTTGTGGGTCTACCGTAAACCAGGTACCTTCCACTTGTGTAACGACTGCACCGGATTGACGCAATTGTTCAAGTGCCTGATCCAATTGTTCCTTTGTGGCGTACACAATGGTGAAGTAGTCAATTCCTGTAGCGTTATCTGGATTGACAGGTGCGTTCACTCCCGCCCAGATATTCAGTCCCAGATGATGATGATAGCCGCCTGCGGATACAAATAGTGCTGACATGTTGGCGAAGTTACCCACGATATCAAAACCGAGTATGCCGGTGTAGAAGTTGCGGGCTTCTTCCAGGCTGCGGACATGGAAATGTACGTGACCAATAACGGTGCCAGCAGGCAGACCCTGCCAAGGTTCATTCTCCGAGATGGCAAACAGGCTTTCCACATCAACAGGATCACTTGCCATCACGTAGTTATTGTCACTATCCCGTTTCCAGGTATCACGTGCACGGTCGGCATAGATCTCAATTCCGTTCTGATCGGGATCGGAGATATAGAAGGCTTCGCTGACCAAGTGATCGCCTTGGCCGATATCGATACCGGATGCAGCCAGATTACGAAGAGCAAGACCCAGGGACTTGCGGTCAGGCAGCAGGATGGCGAAATGATACAAGCCAGCGTGTGAGCGTTCCGGCAGGGTAATTCCATCCGTGAGCTCTTCCAATCGCAGCAGGGACTGTTTTCCGTCGGCTGTCAACGTGGCCACTTTGCCACTACGCTCCAGTAATTTTAATCCAACCACATCGGTATAGAACTTAATTGAACGGTCTAGGTTCATAATTCGGAGACTCACTTCACCCAGATGGGTTGTGGCAGGGATTTGATACGTAGTATTCATAATGGTTTCCTCCTGATAATAGATAATATGGGTTCTCGTTTGATTGTGTATATGCGTTGAAAACGGATTATTAAATTGCATATTGTTGAAGCAGAATTACAGCGTGACTGTATATTCATAAATAAGTTACTTTTCATAAGTTAATATAAAATATAAATCAGCTTTCGTCAATCGTATTTTGCAATTATAACTGTAGTTTTATTGACAAGAACTGCTTCAATAGTTCTGTAAAACAAAAAAATCCGACTGTAAAGCCGGACTTGAGTTGAACGCATTAAATACGCATATAATCGTTCTTTCCTAGGCGACAATCAAACTTTTGGTTTGGGTGTCGCCTTTTTTCTTTTGGCTGGTGCAGCAGGTGTATCGGATTCTCCTCCAGCAACCGCTTGAGCAGACGTTTTTCGCGGTGCACGTTTCTTAGGCTTTGCCGTTGTTGTCCCAGGGTCAGCCGGAATGGGCTTCACGGCCTCGATACTTGCCTGCAAGGCAGCCATCAAATCCATCACATTAGCTTCAGGTTTGGCTGGAGCAATCTTGATTTCTTCGCCTGCCACTTTGTGCTGGATTAGATCCAGCAGTTTGCTGCGATAGTCATCGGTGTATTTACCGGGTTCAAAAGGTGTGGACAATTGATCAATCAGTAACTTTGCCATCGTGAGTTCCTTTTCATTCACGTTCTGCACTTCCGGCAAGTTGGGCACCTGGGAGACAGGACGAATCTCGTCCGGATAAAAAATCGTCTCCATGGAGAGGCAATCTTCCAGCACGCGTATGGCAGCCAGACTGCTCTTCGAGCGAATAGAGATTTTGGCGATGCCAATTTTGCCGGTATCCCGCATCGCGTTCATCAACAGCTGGTAGGCATTTCCCCCAGCCTGATCGGGCGATAGGTAATATGTTTTCTGGAAATAGATCGGATCAATCTCAGTCAAGTCGACAAAATCCAGTATGGTAATGGTTTTGCCGGTGGAATCATTTAACGCTTCTAATTCATCTTTCTCGAAAAGTACAAACTTTCCTTTTTCATATTCATAGCCCTTGGTAATCTCTTCCCACTTCACGTCCACTTCACAGGAGGGACATTGACGAACATAAGCGAGCGGGCTGCCGCAGACTTTATGGATATAGCGCATCGAGATGTCTTTGTCTTCGGTAGCCGAGAACATTTTGACAGGGACATGCACAAGGCCAAAACTGATTGCACCTTTCCAGACGGTATGCATAGATCGGCTCCTTTCATTGAGGTACCTTTTAGAGGTTGTTCAAAAATTCCATCTTCTCTGTACTGAAAACCGGTCTTTTTGAACACGGATTTATATTTAATAGTATGGGCATCTGGCGCGAGGGATAATCGTCTTGTAGACGAACGAATTCGTATGGTTCGGCGAGACTCGGGGATGATAACAGAAACATGCTTGGGATTCCGCCAGGATGACGAGCATGGGATAGGTAGTTATTCTCGCAGCACATATGCCGGGAGGTGCAATATTGAAGAACAGACGTGATGAGGAAGAAGCACACAAGCATACATTTTCTCCGTATCCTCTTGCCAAAGCCGAAAGTGCTGAAGAATTTTATACACCCGCTACAGCCGTAAACTGGGAAGCGGTCACTTCTGAGGACTTGCCCCTTGATCGGGAGTCGTTCATGCTCGACATTGACCGGATGGTGAATGAAGGGTTAGGCGGGGGACAGGTTACGGAAGATAACGGGTATATTGGTGAAAGTACAACAGATAGCATGGTTCGAGAGTCACATGATGATCCGGAAGGGGAGTATGAATAAGATGATGGATGCAAAGCGCGCCAAAGCGATCTATGATTCGAAGGATACCATTGCCGTTACGCTGGAGGGAGATCCAGTCTGGATCGAGAATGTGGATGAAGCCAATGGTATGGCAACCGTTCAGGTGGGCAGCAGACCGGGAAATACCCAGACGGTTCGTGTGGATCGTTTGGAGGAGTAGATACAAGAGCATATTGTTATTGAGGAATTTGAGAATGAATAAAAGCAGCTGAAATATATGCATAACACGGCCGGTACCGAGAGGTGCCGGTTTTTTGGTTTTTCCTAATAGGAATCTGAAACTGCGAAGGAAGCAAGTTTTGAGACACGCCTAATAATGCATGTTATATTTCCGCTTGCCTCCTTGGATGTTGCGGGGGAAGAAAGGGACCGATATAATAAGGTTCAAAGTGAACTCAGGCGGCTAGACCGCCAAAGGTGGGGCGAATATTGAATCAGACGCACGAGCAGTGGGTGTATCAATCCCATGGCATTGCAGATACAGAAGCACTTGCTTCCGCACTCGCCAGACAGGCAAACACCGGCATGGTGATTGCTTTGGATGGTGATCTGGGCGCGGGAAAAACGGCATTTTCACAGAAATTTGCCTGGCATTTGGGTGTACGTGATGTGGTAAGCAGTCCCACATTCACGCTAATCAAGGAGTACGAAGGGCGTCTGCCTTTATATCACATGGATGTATATCGCATATCGCTGGAAGAAGCGGATGAGCTTGGACTTGATGAATATTTCTATGGAGCCGGAGTCAGTCTGGTGGAGTGGTCGAGTATCATTCCCGAATTGCTGCCGCAAGAGCATTTGCATGTGCAGATTGAAACAACGGGCCTGGAGGATCGAACGATTACACTGGATGGGTACGGCGAGACTTATGCAGCCATGTGCCGACAGTTCAGACAGAATGGGGTCAAATGATGATGGAAGATTTACAAAAAGAGCCGCGTCAGCGGTTTTTGGCGTTGGATACATCCACCGCAGTGATGGCAGCTGCGATGATGGAAGATCATGCGCTTCTGGAAGAACGCAATGAACGGGCTGAGCGTAACCATTCGGTACACGTCGTACCGGTGATGGAGCAGCTGCTGGCCGCCAGCAACACACAGCCTGGGCAACTGGACGGCATTGCCGTTGGCGTTGGCCCAGGCTCGTACACGGGCATCCGCATTGCGGTGACCGCGGCGAAGACACTGGCCTGGGCGTGGGACATCCCCGTAGCCGGGGTGTCCAGCCTTCAGGCCATCGCCTGGGGCGGCTGGCACAGCGGCCTTGCCGCCAAGGCGGAAGCTGCGGCAGAGGATGCCGCAGCAGGGGCTTGCGGAACGCCATCCGCGGACCAGGGCAGCACAGGTGCTGCCCCTGTCCACTGGATCGTTCCGCTTGTGGATGCACGGCGCGGTCAAGCGTGCACCGCGCTATTTGCCTCCGCCGGGAGCGATGCGCCCCGGCGTCTGGCGCCTGATGCCATCCGCAAGATGGACGGATGGCTGGAAGCCCTCGCCGCCCGTATGGCGGAGGCGGCGCCGGAAGAGCGGCCCGCAGCCGTCTGGATCGTCGGCGAGACGGGCCCTCATGCTGCGGCAGCGGCGGAGCTTCGCTGCCCCGCAGGAACGGCGCTCCAGCTCGTACCTTATGAGCTGGAAGGCCGCTGGGTTGGGCGCCTTGGCGCCGCCGCGCTGCTTGCAGGTCAGCGTGATGACGTGCATTCGCTGGTGCCGAACTACACCCAGCTTTCTGAAGCGGAAGCCAATCTGCTGCGCAAAGGCTAAAAGAGGTTGTTCAAAAAGTCCGCTTTTGATTACGAAGGATGCCTGGTGGCATCATCAGCATCGAATATGGAATTCAGCCGAAATGTCCGTTGCTCACGTAGTTTTCCCTACGCTCCGCTACTCCATTTCTAGCTTCATCCCATCTTCTCGGTACTGAAAACCGGTCTTTTTGAACACGCACTAAAGGGGGGAAAGCAGATGGACAACGTGGCGAATAATAAGCAGGAAGCAACGCTTCAGTTCAGGTTCATGACACTCGCGGATATTCCCGATGTGATGGAGATTGAACATGAGGCCTTTACCCTGCCCTGGACGGAAGAAGCATTTCAAAATGAATTGACACACAATCATTTTGCTAAATATATGGTGATGGAATTGGAAGGCAAGGCCATTGGCTATGCAGGTATGTGGACGATCATGGATGAAGCCCATATTACTAATATTGCAGTCAGAGGTGCGTACCGTGGACGCAAGCTTGGTGAAAAGTTACTGGATGAATTAATGAGCACAGCGGCTTATCTCGGGATGGAACGAATGACGCTGGAGGTCAGAGTCTCGAACAGTATTGCCCAGCGTTTGTATCAGAAAAAAGGGTTTGAATCGGCGGGTCTTCGTAAAGGGTATTACTCCGATAATGGGGAAGATGCGATGATTATGTGGGCGAACTTGCCGTCTGCAGGCCGGAGCGGCGAAGAGGAAGGAAGCGTACTGGATTCATGAACGAACTCAATGAAAAAATAAATTCTGCACCATCCTACATTTTGGCGGTGGAGACAAGCTGTGATGAAACATCAGTAGCAGTAGTCAAAGATGGACGGGAAGTGCTGTCCAATCTGATCTCAAGTCAGATTGAGACCCATAAGGCATTTGGTGGAGTGGTACCTGAAGTGGCTTCACGCAAACACGTTGAAGTCATAACGTTGATGCTGGAACAGGCGATCGAGCAGTCCGGCATTCGTCCACGTGATTTAAGTGCAATCGCCGTGACGCAAGGCCCGGGACTCGTTGGGGCATTGCTGGTAGGGATCGTTGCGGCCAAAACGCTGGCGATGGCACTGGGCAAACCGCTCATTGGTACACATCATATTGCGGGGCATATCTATGCCAACCGACTTACTCATGAACTGCAATATCCAGCGATGGCACTGGTCGTATCCGGTGGACATACAGAACTCGTGCATATGGAATCCGAGGGCAAGTTCAAACTGATTGGTCGTACACGTGATGATGCCGTAGGCGAAGCGTATGACAAAGTAGCACGTGCACTGGGTTGTCCTTATCCGGGAGGCCCGCATGTGGACCGGATGGCGTCTGAAGCGGAGGATGTAGTGCCATTACCACGGGTATGGCTGGAAGCAGGTTCATACGATTTCAGTCTCAGTGGTCTGAAGTCTGCTGTACTGAATGTGCTCAACCAAGCCAAAATGCGCGGAGAAACCTTGGAGCCGTCTGCGGTTGCACGTGGTTTCCAGGAAGCTGTTGTTGAAGTGTTGGTGGAGAAAGCCGTTAGAGCAGTTCGTGAATATGGTTCACGTCAACTGTTATTATGCGGTGGTGTTGCAGCTAACCGGGGGTTACGCTCGGCATTACAGGAGCGATGCACGAAGGAAGGGCTTGAACTGTTAATCCCACCAATGGAGTATTGTACAGATAATGCGGCCATGATTGGAGCGGCTGCGTATCTGAAATGGCAGCGGGGAGAAATTGCTGAATTTGATGCGAAGGCAGATCCGGGACTTTCTCTGGAGGAATGGTCCGTTCAGTCCTTATAGAGGTTGTTCAAAAAGCCCGCTTTTGATTACGAATGATGCCTAGCGGCATCATCAGCATCGAATATGGGATTCAGCCGAAATGTCCGTTGCTCACGTAGTTTTGACTACGCTCCGCTACTCCATTTCTAGCTTCATCCCATCTTCTCGGTACTGAAAACCGATCTTTTTGAACACGTACTTATAGTTTATATAAACAGGGAGTTTGAGATTAAGAGTTGACAGCAGGGATGTAAAGAATGTATATTTAGTTACAAATTTAAACAGGAATTCAGATTCCTGAACTGATAAACGCGATGAACAGGAATAGTAAGGTCATTCCCGGTCTTAGAGAGCTGCGGTATGGTGCAACGCAGTCGAAGGAAACCTGAAACTCACCTGGAAGCGGAACGATGGAACACGGTGACTCCCTGGGAGAATCCGAAGGCCGATCATGGCCCAAAGTACATGGTTACGGGTTGCCTCCGTGAATGGGCCGTTGTCGGTAAGACCGTTATTACAAGGATCAACTGACGATAACTGAGGGGGCTTTCAGGCTGCTTCAAGTGATCCGGATATGCGAAAGCATTCAGGGGTTGTCTTGAATGAACAGGAAAGAAGTCAACAAGAGTGGTACCGCGAAGGTGAACAGCCTGTCGTCTCTTGCATTATTGCATGAGGTGGCAGGCTTTTTTGATTTTCAAAATAAGAATGAATGAAGTTAGGTCATATTATAAATGTGATGAACGGGAGCAGTAGAACGATAAAGCGCTCAGAGAGCTGCGGGGTGGTGCGACGCAGTGGCTGGAATCATTCGAATCTCGCCCGGGAACGGAGCTGTGGAAGCGTGGGGATGATATCAATCGCCCAGTTGTCCTAATGGACAAAAACATGTGTTACACGGCAACGGTTAACCCCCGTTATAGGGTGTTTCTCCGAATTCCAGTGGTGTCGTGTGTACATGCACAATCCCATTGGATCTCGGAGACGACGAGGTGGATGGAGTCCGGCGCAAGCCTGGCCCATCAAGCGAGAGTGGTACCGCGGAGGGGATAATAACCCGCCGTCTCTTATATGAGATGGCGGGTTATTTGTGTTTGCTGCCGGCAGCAGGGTGGGCATGGGAAGAACCATATGGAGATTGAAAGAGTCAGAAGGTCAGGGTGTAAGTCGACGTACACTCTGTCACAAGCAAGCAGGATCAGCAACGACTAATGGACATCGTACATCAGGTATAGCCATTAGATATCCAGCAGGCATTATGGAGACCAAGACCAAGAACTAAGCAACAAAGGACATACGCGTTACAAACAAAATATATAACAACAGTGATGGAGAACAACTGATGTTCTATCCTCGTGGATCGTAACAAAAAGGATTATAAAATTTGATGGAGGTTGATGGATATGACAACAACTAATAACAAACGCATGATTGAGATTTTTGATACAACGCTGCGTGATGGAGAACAGGCACCAGGGGCAAGTCTGCAACCCGAGCAAAAGATTGAACTGGCACACCAACTGGCTTCTCTGGGTATCGACGTCATTGAGCCTGGATTCCCGATCTCCAGTCCAGGTGAGTTCGCGGCGGTTCAGGCGATTTCGAGACAGTTGCAGAACGTGGAGATCTGTGGATTCGCGCGTGCGGTCAAAGGTGATATCGATGCAGCTGTTCAAGCAACAGCGGATGCAGCACGGCGCCGAATTCACCTGTTTATCTCTTCTTCCGATATTCATATTGAGCATCAACTGCGCCGTCCACGCAGTGAAGTGGTGGCTACCGCTCGTGAGATGGTATCTTATGCACGCCAGTTCACGGACATCGTAGAGTTCACAGCGATGGACGCTGCCCGTACCAAGATGGACGATTTGATTGAAATGGTTGAAGTCGCCATTGAAGCTGGAGCGAGCATTATTAATCTGCCGGATACGGTTGGTTATGCCCTGCCACATGAGTATGGCGAGATGTTCCGCCGGGTGCGTGAGGGTGCAAGAGGCGGCGATCAAGTTCGCTATAGTGCTCACTGTCATAATGATCTGGGCCTGGCCGTAGCCAATAGCTTGGCTGCGATTGCCAATGGAGCTACCCAGATTGAAGTAACCATCAATGGTATCGGAGAACGGACGGGGAACTGTGCACTGGAAGAGCTGATTATGGCGCTGGAGACTCGGGGAGACGCAATTGGTGCAACGACGAACATTAAGCTGAATCAGCTGTATGAGACTTCACGTCAGATTAGCCGTGCGATGCACTTCCCGATTGCGTACAACAAACCAGTGGTGGGACGTAATGCATTCCAGCATGAATCTGGCATCCATCAGGATGGTCTGCTGAAGAATCGGAGCACCTATGAAATTATGGACCCGGAAGCGCTGGGTATTCCGCGCAGCATGATTATTTTGGGAAAACACTCCGGTCGTCACGCCCTGAAGGATCGGGTTCGCAAATACGGTTTTGAGCCGGATGAGCAACAGATGGAGCAATTGTATGAGGTGTTCAAAGAAACCGCAGACCAGCAAAAAGTGGTCAGTGACGATCAGTTATTACAGATGGTTAGCCAGACCATGAATATTCCTGCACAGGATTATGAACTGGTTGAATTGCAGGTGACGGCCGGCAGCATGACGGATCGAATGGCCGCCGTTCGCATTCGCACAAGCGCTGGAGAACAATCTTACTCCGCTGTTGGCGGTGGACCCGTGGATGCAACCATCCGTGCGATTGGTCAGAGCATTTCCGATGATATTGCATTTGTAGATATGGAGATGCATGCCTTGAGTGGTGGAGAGGGTGCAAGTGCAGAAGCTGTAGTTACCGTGGAGCGTGCAGGACGTGAGTTCCGGGGAACAGCAACACATAATGATATCGTCATGGCTGCCGGTTTGGCTTATGTAGCGGCTTGTAATGCTGCTGGGCTGAAGGCCGAGTCTTCTGAACATCATGAACAAGAAGCACATGCGTAAAACATACTTTTGCCAGATCGCATCTACAGCGGCAATAGTAGCAATTGCAATTCGATGTAAATAAACATGGCATATAGTAAATAAATGACGGGCAGGCCTTGAACGACAAAGGTCTGCTTTTGTCTTATTATGGAGGAACATTGAGGAGTGGAAGGATGCATTTGTCAAGGTGTGACTATAGTTATCCACATATCCAGTATAATTTGTGGGTAACTACCGCAAAGCCAAACCAGTATAGTTTTCGAAACGAAAAGGGTTTAGGGGATAGAATGACTCCTTACTATCCACAAAGTTGTGGATAAAGTGGATAACTTGGTGGATAAATATGGTTTTTGTGTGTAAAAGGCTATTCTACCGCTGTATAATTAAGCTTATTAATGTGCTTGCTATCTTGCTTTATTGTGGATAAGTGAGAGGGACAGGGGGCTAAAAATATTTCTCTTCATTCGAGTAAATTTGACAAAAGTCAAAACAGCCCCCCTAACCTCCGTATGTTAGAGTTCAATCTCAAGGAACATAAAGAAGATAGGATGCATACCTTCAATACTCATCCGTAATAAACAAAAAGCTGATCCCAATAAGGAATCAGCCGGTGGTACAACTATTCTTGTATGGACGCGATCAAGCCATGGTCTGAGTCTGTACTATTCGTACTATTCCATAGCTAGTTCTTCCCAGTCCTCGTATGCCTTGGTGAGTTCTGCTTTGTGTTCCTCCGATTGTTGCTGGAGTTCTTGCAGCTTCATATAATCCTGATAGATTTCAGGCAGAGCCATCTGTGCCTCAAGTTCGGTAATCTTCGATTCCAACTCTGCAATCTGTTGTTCCAAAGCTTCCTGCTTGCGTTGACGGTTACGCTCTTCACGCTTCGCCTGTTTTTCCGCTTCGAATGAAGCCGCTCCGGATTTTTCGGTTGTGGCTGTGTTCAGATCGGATTTGGACGAGTTCTTGGACGAAGCCTGACGTGCCTCAGCAACTTCACGTGCGATGTCCTCAAGCTCCTGTTTTTTCTCCACATAATCATCGTAATTACCGAGATATTGTTCTGTGCCGCCTGGATGAAGTTCAACAATGCGTTCAGCCATTTTATTGAGAAAATACCGGTCATGGGAGATGAACAGCAGGGTGCCTTCATAATCCATTAATGCCGCTTCCAGCACTTCTTTGGCAAATAGGTCGAGATGGTTCGTAGGCTCATCCAGAATGAGCATATTGGCTTCCTTCAGCATCAGCTTGGAGAGAGACACACGTGCTTTCTCACCGCCGCTGAGGGAGGAGATCTTCTTGAGCACATCGTCACCGCTGAACAAAAAGTTCCCCAGTACGGTCCGGATGCGTGCTTCTTCCATCCCGGGATAGGCACTCCACAGTTCTTCCAGAACCGTGTTGGACGGATTGAGCCCAGTCTGTTCCTGATCATAATAGCCAATCTGCACTTTTGTTCCCCATTGGATCTCCCCGGTTACCGGACGTAAACTTCCCGTAAGACACTTCAGCATGGTGGATTTACCAATACCGTTTGGACCAATCAGAGCAACCGTTTCCCCACGCCGCAGATCGAAGGATACGTTGCGGAACAAAGGAGAAGCCTCGTCATAAGCGACAGACAGCTGATCCACTCGAAGCACTTCCTTGCCGGACATAACGGCGGTTTCGAAGGAAAAATGGGCTTTTTTCAAATCTCCCATCGGTTTATCAAGCCGCTCCATTTTGTCGAGGGCTTTGCGCCGGCTCTGCGCCCGTTTGGTTGTCGAAGCGCGTACAATATTTTTCTGAACAAAATCTTCCATCTTGGAGATTTCGCCTTGCTGTTTCTCATATTGCTTCATCTGAGTTTCATACTCGGCAGCTTTGAGCTCCATATAACGGCTGTAATTGCCCGTATATTTTTTGGAGCGGTGACGTTCGATCTCAACGATGGTTGTTACGAGTCGATCAAGGAAGTACCGGTCATGGGATACCACGAGCAGTGCGCCTGAATACCCTCTTAGATAATCTTCAAGCCATGTGAGAGTGGCAATATCGAGATAGTTGGTAGGCTCGTCCAGCATGAGCAGATCGGGTGCCTGAAGCAAAATACGAGCAAGCGCAAGGCGTGTCTTCTGCCCGCCGCTCAGAGTAGCAATGGGGGTGTCTGGCGAAAATTCGCCGAATCCCATCCCGTGCAATACACTGCGAATGCGGGTTTCCATTTCATAACCGCCATGGTCCTTGAACCAATCGGAGCGTTTCGCATAACGTTCCAGCAGGTCCGCATACTTTTTCTCGTCTTCCATCTGGGCAGGGTCGGCAATATCACGTTCCATCTGACGCAAATCTGCTTCAGCCTGTGTCAGGTGAGCGAAGACGTTCATCATTTCTTCCCAGATGTTACGGTCGGATTGCAGCCCGCTGTTTTGAGCGAGGTAACCGAGCGTTGTTTCTTTGGACTTGAAAATCTGTCCTCCGTCATAGGACATTTCACCGGCTACAATTTTGAGCAAAGTGGATTTCCCTGCACCGTTTACACCAACGAGGCCAATGCGCTCGCGTTCTAATATTTGTAAGTTCACGCCGTCCAGGATTGGATCGACACCAAAACGTTTGATAATTCCGGATACTTGCAGCAGCATAAAATTAAGTTCCTCCATAGGTCCAGTTCTTGATATGACAACTATATCCCAGTTTACATGAAATACAGAGCAATTGCACCGATTGGGAACGCATGGGGCATGTAGTCTTTTTGATCAATCAATGATAAACTGAAAGAAGGCATGTTATTACATGAGGATTTTGCAGAAAATGAATCATTTTAACCATTTCAACAAGATGACAACTGGTCATAACATATAAATCATTTTTAATGAGAGCTTTTTTCTACCTTCCCTATCAACAGGAGGTTATTCAAGGATATGCAGGATCATGCGGAACTGAAAAGTCAGCTTCGATCCAGACTGAGACAGAGCCGTGATCTGATGGATGCAAGCATGCGTCAGCAGGCAATGACTAAGATTAACGCTGGAGTGAAGCGGGAGCTGGAGCGCCTTAGACAGGCCAAGAGTAAGGTCGTGAACAGACCACTCGTTATATTCAGTTATTTGTCCTATGGAAGCGAAGCATCCACAGCTTTTCTGTTTCAAGAGGGCTGGAAACATGGAGATGTGATGTTTGCACCAAAAGTATTGGCGAATCCACCCCGAATGGAGCTACGGCGAGTGACCGGAGAACAAGATCTGGAGCCAGGCATATGGGGGATACCCGAACCTAAGGATTCCTGTGAAGTCCTGACGCCTGATGATTGGCCGGATATCGATCTCGTATTGGTACCGGGGCTTGGTTATGATCTCCATGGCGGGCGTATTGGTTATGGTGGCGGTTATTATGATCGTTTTGCCGAGACGCTTGCAGCAACATGTGTGATGACGGGCAAGAAACCGTTGATGGCTGCGATGGTATTGCCGGGCCAGCTACAAGAGGAGATCCCAATGGACCTGCTCGATCTGCGGATTGATCTGTTGATAACAACCGAAGGTATATTACATATCGAATAAAGGGTTGTGATGTGATTGAGTTCAGAAGTGAATAACGGCCAGGCTTCCTTTGGCAAACTGACCCATTTTAATGAACAGGGGCGGGCCCGGATGGTTGATATTTCGGGTAAGGAAATTACCGTACGTACGGCTGTGGCCGTAACCAAAGTGACGATGAATCCAGATACACTGGAAGCGATTCGGGAGGGCCGAATCGGTAAAGGTGATGTTCTGGCTGTGGCTCAGATTGCCGGGATTCAAGGCGCAAAGAAAACGTCGGACTGGATTCCGATGTGCCATCCGCTGGCACTGACGGGTGTGGATATTCGTTTTCATGATAACGGAGTGGATGAATTACACATCGAAGTCACTGTCAAAACGGAAGGCAAAACGGGTGTTGAGATGGAGGCACTCACGGCTGCCTCAGCTGCAGCACTGACGGTCTATGACATGTGCAAGGCCATGCAAAAAGATATGATTATCGGTCCAACCATGCTGAATTCCAAGAGTGGTGGCAAAAACGGTGATTACAGCCGATAGGCAATATTTATTTTCATAGAGGAGAAGGGTGATCTTTATGGTGTGGAGAACAGCAATCCTGACAGCCAGTGACAAAGGAGCCCGCGGGGAACGTGAGGATACGAGTGCACAAGTCATTCGGGAGCTGGTGGAAGAAGAGCTGGGTGGTCAAATCGTGGAGTACCGTATCGTTCCGGATGAACCCGATGAGATTATTGCGGCTTTGATTGAGATGACGGATTATTTTCACGCCGATCTGGTGCTGACTACCGGTGGCACGGAGCTGGCCATTCGTGATATTACTCCGGAAGCGACCCGGCGCGTAATTGAGCGGGAAGTTCCCGGGATGGCAGAGGCCATGCGGTACAGTGTAATGAGCAAAAACCGTTCTGCAATGCTGTTCCGTGGGGTATGTGGCATTCGTGGACGCACGCTGATTGTTAATCTGCCAGGTACACCAAAGGGTGTGCACGAACATCTGGCGGCCATTATGGATCAGCTTCCGGAAGCGCTGCTGATGGTTACGGGTCAGTTCAAGCAATAATCGAGCATGGACTCTGGGGCAAGATATCCGATTAGCCATGACCGTTGTTAGATTGTTCTAGTGACATCTCTTATTTGTGAATTTTGCGGGTTATGTAAGTGGTTACATCTATGGTATGATGGGCTTAAATTAAGAACGCAGCAGAGACATCTATGAACATCTGGCCGAGTATGCGCATCTTCGAAGCTTGAGACGAGGAGGAATATCAATGTTAAGTTCCATTGGACCTACGGGTTTTATTTTGCTGGCCGTGATTGCATTGTTGTTGTTTGGACCCAACAAACTTCCGGAACTGGGACGTGCAGTTGGGCGTACCTTCCGTGAATTCAAAGAGGGCGCTCGCGAGATTATCTCTGAGGATGACTCGTCCAATCGCAAAGAGCAGGAGAAGGCGAAACCGCTGGCTGCTGAGAGCACACCTGCAGACAAGCCTGCTGATAAACGCCTGCCGGAATAATCTTGACGGCAATGAAAGAGAAATCCCTTCCTGCCGGAAGGGTTTTGTATTTTAAGCTGGCAATAATGGGGGGCAGGCATGACGCAGCAAATGGAAGAAATGTCGATTACGGAACATCTGAGTGAGCTGCGGAAGCGGCTGATCTACGTATTAAGTATATTTGTGCTGGGACTGATTGCAGGATTTTTTGTGGCGGACCCGGTATACCAATATCTGACCAAGGCAGAGTCGGCAAAAGGTTTTGTATTACATGCCTTCTCGTTCTGGGACGGGATTGGCATCTATATGAAGATTGCAGGGTTGTTCTCACTTATTATTACACTGCCGTTTACGGTGTATCAGATCTGGAAGTTTGTTAGTCCAGGGCTAAAGCCGCGCGAACGAAAAGCAACGCTGAAGTATGTGCCCTATGTGTTTCTTTTATTTCTGACAGGTATGGCTTTCTCGTATTATGTTATTTTTCCGATGGCACTCGCCTTCACAACAGCGATAACGGAGAAGATGGGACTTGTGGAGACCTACGGGATGAAGCAGTATTTCAGCTTCCTGTTTGGCATTGTGCTGCCTGTGTCTCTGTTATTTGAACTTCCTTTACTTATTATGTTTCTGACAGGACTGCGGATTCTGAATCCAATTCGTCTTCGCAAGATGCGCAGAGTTGCTTATTTTGTTCTGATCTTCATTGCAGTGGTTATTACACCTCCAGACTTTATATCTGATCTGCTGGTGATGATTCCTTTGCTCCTGTTATATGAGATCAGTGTGTTATTATCCGCAATCGTATATCGCAAGCAGCTTGCAGCCGATGAAGAGATCGAATCCCGCTACGTTCGTGCCGAGGATAAGAAACATGTGGGCTGAATGAGGATAAGCTGTAAAGTGCCCGGAAAAGACGGTATGTTCTTATCCGGGCTATTTCTGTAGACTGCCGACCAACACGACAGGACAAGCAGGCATATTAAGTTCAACAATGGATACAATGGGAAAGGGACTGTCCGCTAACGTTGCAGAAGGGCTAAACAATTTCGTAGAATAAGATTAGTGAATTGCAACATAGAACCAGGCGCAGCGGGTGTAATTTGGTTATGTTCGTGTAAATTCAATGTAAATTCTCGCAGGAATTCGTCAAAAGGACTTGAAATCATGCTTCAAGTTGAGTATCATAAAGTTGGTTGTTAGCACTGAACACTGTCGAGTGCTAATACATATGGCTACAACCTACAATGTAACGTTATATAATTTCAAAAGGAGGCTATTTTTCATGATCAGACCTTTAGGTGAACGCGTATTGGTAGAACCACTGGAGCAAGAGCAAACAACTTCTTTCGGGATCGTACTCCCGGACTCCGCCAAAGAAAAACCGCAAGAGGGTAGAATCATTGCAGTTGGTGCTGGAGTATTGAAAGACGGCGTACGTGTAGCTCTGGAAGTGAAAGAAGGAGACCGCGTTATTTTCTCCAAATATGCCGGTACAGAAATCAAATTCGAAGGTAAAGAATATTTGATTATGAAAGAGAGCGATATTCACGCGATTCTCGACTAATTCAAATTTAATCGGATAACCGAACCATATAGCACGACCATTTTCCAACAAAAACTAGGGAGGTTTTCTTAACATGGCTAAAGACATTAAATTCAGTGAAGACGCTCGTCGCTCCATGCTTCGTGGTGTGGACGCATTGGCTAATGCAGTAAAAGTAACACTCGGTCCTAAAGGCCGCAACGTGGTTCTGGAGAAAAAATTCGGAAGCCCACTCATCACTAACGATGGTGTAACCATTGCTAAAGAAATCGAACTGGAAGATGCATTCGAGAACATGGGTGCACAACTGGTTAAAGAAGTAGCAACGAAAACCAACGATGTTGCCGGTGACGGTACTACAACAGCAACTGTATTGGCGCAAGCGCTGATCACAGAAGGTCTGAAAAACGTAACTGCAGGCGCTAGCCCAATCGGTATCCGTAAAGGGATCGACAAAGCGGTTAAAGCTGCGGTTGCTGAATTGCAATCCATCTCCAAACCAATCGATTCCAAACAATCCATCGCACAAGTTGCAGCAATCTCTGCAGCTGACGAAGAAGTAGGCGAATTGATCGCTGAAGCTATGGAAAAAGTAGGTAAAGATGGCGTAATCACAGTAGAAGAATCCAAAGGATTCGCTACAGAGCTTGAAGTGGTTGAAGGTATGCAATTTGACCGTGGATACATCTCTCCTTACATGATCACTGATACGGACAAAATGGAAGCTGTTTTGGACAATCCGTACATCCTGATCACAGACAAAAAAATCTCCAGCACGCAAGATATCTTGCCATTGCTTGAGAAAATCGTTCAACAAGGCAAACCGCTGGTATTGATCGCTGAAGATATTGAAGGCGAAGCACTGGCTATGCTGGTTGTGAACAAATTGCGTGGTACATTCAATGCTGTAGCTGTTAAAGCTCCAGGATTCGGTGACCGTCGTAAAGCAATGCTGCAAGACATCGCTGCCCTCACTGGTGGCCAATTGATCACGGAAGAACTGGGTCTGGACCTGAAATCCGCTGTTGTGGAACAACTGGGTACAGCTCGTCAAATCCGCGTAACAAAAGAAAACACAATCATCGTTGACGGTGCTGGTAACAAATCCGATATCGATGCACGTGTTAGCCAAATCCGTACACAATTGGAAGAAACAACTTCCGAGTTCGACAAAGAGAAACTGCAAGAGCGTCTGGCTAAATTGTCCGGCGGTGTAGCAGTAATCAAAGTTGGTGCGGCTACTGAAACAGAATTGAAAGAACGCAAACTTCGCATCGAAGATGCCCTGAACGCAACTCGCGCAGCGGTTGAAGAAGGTATCGTATCCGGTGGTGGTACAGCGCTCATGAACGTATATAGCGCGGTTGCGGCTGTAGCTCTGTCCGGTGACGAGCAAACAGGCGTAAACATCGTCCTGCGTGCTCTGGAAGCACCAATCCGCACAATCGCAGCTAACGCTGGCGAAGAAGGTTCCGTAATCGTGGAACGTCTGAAAAAAGAACAAACAGGCATCGGCTTCAACGCTGCAACTGGCGAGTGGGTTAACATGATCGAAGCGGGTATCGTTGACCCTGCGAAAGTAACTCGTTATGCATTGCAAAACGCGGCTTCCGTAGCAGCAATGTTCCTGACTACTGAAGCGGTTATCGCTGACAAACCAGAACCAGCAGGTGCTGGTGGCGGAATGCCTGACATGGGCGGTATGGGTGGAATGGGCGGCATGATGTAATAAAGGTGTAAAAACCTTTAAAGCATCATGTGCCTGGCATAGTGAATTCTCGTTACGATGTGACAAGAATTTGTGAAGCAGTCACTGATACAAATTATAAATAATACAAAAACCACTTCTTAGTAATTATTAAGGAGTGGTTTTTGTGTTATTGAGTATTTTATAATCAAAGTTAGTATCAAGAGATATGGAGGTCATATATCATTAAACTTATTAGAAAAATGATAGTGGCAGGTTTGGTGTCTGCTGCTGTTATCATCTTAATTTATAATTTCACTTCCACTTCTGAAGGGAGAGTAGCAAATGAACCTAGAAGTACTCCATCAACTCCATTAACAGTAATCAATAATGAGGATTTCGCAGGTACTACAAATACGCATCGGTTTGATATTCCAGCAGGATTTAGTTATGTGAAAGTGAGTTTTAAAAACACGGGTTCGAAACACTTCACGTTCACGATCAATGAAGGATCTACTAGTGGAACCCGGATAACGTCTGGCAGTGTTCCGGCAGATGGAAAAGAGCATACATATTATAGTGACAAAGCATTGTCGACGGGCTCGTATTATGTGAGTACCTCTTCTGCGCAAGGGATGTCTGGCGCATTAGATGTTTCTTTGGGAACTGATGCTTATAAATGATTTGGGAATTCGCTCTAAATGTAGATTTGAAGCCATGAGATTGAAGCCTCGTTCCTATGGTTTCGTATGTACTGTGATACATAGAGAGCTTATCAGCAACGACTTGAGGAGGAAATGATTTGAGAAAGGGTACAAAGTGGACATTGTGGATACTGGGCTTGATGCTCGCTGCAATATTTATCAACTTTTTTATGAATCTATATAGCTTCGCTTATGCGCTGATTACGGTGCTGTTACTTGCCTTTATGGGGTGGGGGTTCTTAGCGAAATTAAAGAACGACGTTCGTCAGCATGAAGATTACCATAGAAGAGAGCACCAGTCTGCGATCGATGACATTGATCGATACACCAGGTAATAACTAACTAACGAACAAAAGAACATAGCATACTTAGGATCATAGTTACGTTACATGCAACCTACGCTGAAATGAGTAAAGGCTCCCGTCAGGGAGTCTTTTTAATGTTGTTTTTTTTAAAAAAGTAGGGATGTTTTCTTCTATTGCTAAACAGACAGTTGTTAAGTAAAATTAACATATGAATAAGTACTCATATATTAATACATAAAACGATATTGGGGATGATACATATGTACGATGTATTGGTTATCGGAGCTGGGCAAGCAGGTTTGGCAGCAGGTTACTATCTTCAGAGTTCGGGGTTAACCTTTTTAATTGTTGACGTTGCCTCAACTGTTGGGCAATCTTGGCGTAAACGGTACGATTCCTTGCGTCTTTTCACCCCGCGCATGTATGATGGATTACCCGGAATGCCTCTTAGTGGTAATAAAAATAGCCTGCCAAGCAAAGATGAAATTGCAGATTATTTTGAAAACTATGCTAAACAAATGGAGCTTCCAATAAAGTTAAACTGTGAAATCTCCCGTCTCTCGAAGCAAGATGAGGTGTACTATGCTGAAACCAATGATGGAATGATTGAAGCGCGCAATATTATCGTTGCGACGGGACCTTTCCAGAACAAGAATGTTCCTCATTTTGCGAAATCATTATCCGAGAATGTGATTCAGCTTCACTCATCAGAATATAAAAATATCTCTCAATTGATCCCTGGAACAACAGTAGTTGTAGGCGGAGGGAATTCAGGTGCCCAAATCGCTGTAGAGTTAACATCAGATGAACAACAAACCGTATACATATCCATAGCTCGAAATATAACCTTTAGGCCTTTGCATATCATGAAACGAAGTATATTCTGGTATTTTGAAAAGCTCGGAATATTACGTGCAAGTGCAGATCGTATGGTTGGAAAATGGTTGCGAAATCAGCCTGAGTACGTATATGGCTATGAGTTAAAAGAGTTGATGACCCAGGGAAAAGTTAACATGCGCCCACGTGCTATTAATGCAATAGATGATCGCATCCTATATGAGGATGGTAGTGAGACAACAGTAGACAATATTATTTGGGCGACTGGGTTTAAGCGAAATGATGGTTGGATCGATATCAATACTGCTTTGGATGCCCAAGGTGTAATTATACACGAGAGAGGCGTATCACCGGTTGCTGGACTGTACTTTGTAGGGCTACCTTGGCAAACATCACGGGGTTCAGCACTTTTGGGATGGGTTAAATACGATGCTCAGAAAATCGTTAATCATGTGATACAAAGGTAAGACGCATTATATTAGGCAGATGCTCGGGATGAGTAGAAAATATCATAACTCACATTTTTGGGTATATTCCTAAAAGGAGGGATTTGATGAAATTATTCAAACTGCCAATTATTCTTTGTGTTATAGTACTTTTATCTATTGTCTCAGCTTGTGGTGCTGATGATAGGCTACACGGAAAAAGCGATAACTGGGATGTGTCTCTTCAGAGGTCAACAGGGATCTATAGTATTACTTATATAGGTGATGAAAAGCGTATAAAAGATTTTGTGTTTGACCTTACCGGCAATAATATAGACCAACAGGGGAAAGCGCTTGAAGAACAAGGGGTACCGTTCAGTATGTCGGGAACGGTTACTGAGGCGGAGAATACGAAAGATCCAATTACCTTTAAAATGAGTTGGAACAATCAGAGCGAGATTGTAACTTTTGAGTAACTCTCGCATGCGGGAGGTGTTCATCATTGGACTTATGGCAACTATTAATCGCCTGGATATGCATTGTTTGTTGGATTGTCACTTACAAAGATAAGATCAGTAAATGGATACTGTACCCTGTATCGCTTTTTTGTATAGTGATCACTTTAATTTTTTGGCTTACTAATCCATAAAATAGGAAAATGTTAGATCAGAGACTGTGACTACTGAATTATCCAAAAAAAGTACATATCCCACGTCAGGCCGTTCCTTCATGGAACGGCCTTTTTGCACAATCGCATCTTATTTCGCAACAGTTATCTCAAAAGTCGAGTGCTCATGATCCTGTACGCTGAAGCGATATTCAAATCCATTTCGAACCGTCGCTCCATCAAAATCAGACTGATTCACATCACGATCCAATAGACCGATATCCTGGATGACATCTTGTGCATCGTTATACGTGTACTCACTATTGGTTGTGAGAATGAGTGTGGCGATAGCAGTCATAAAAATTCCACCTGTTGGTTTACGCGTATCACCAGTTCCGTACAACCTGACTTCCTGTATGCTCTCATCTGCATTCACTGCACCAACCAAACGCAACTCGTCATTGAATACATACTCGAAAGTGCCAGTGCCCTGCTCAGAAGACTCTTTCATATTCAAACGGGTAATACTCAAACCATTCAGCCGGTATTTGCCCACGGCGCCATTAAACTTGTTTTTAAATTCATCGGTAGTCATGTGGAGGCCAGAAAGTTTAATCTGGGGTGAAGTTGCCGGATTTTTTTCTGTTGTAGCGTCACTTGATTCGTGTTCCAACGCCTGATCAATTTCAGACTGAGTAGAGTTCAAAGATAAATTCAGCATCCCATACAAACCTATTGAAGCAATTGCAAAACAGGCCGTCGTAAGAAAAATATATCTGATCGGCAACCTATCACCTTTCCGAATAGATAAGATCATCAGAACAACAAATCCCAAGAAAGCGATCAAGCCAAAAATGAAGAGAGCGGTAAACAGATATTGCAAAGTCTCACCTCGTAATAGAGTAATAGCTGGTAAAGATCTTTTCTTGCATCTCATTCATTATAATGTTCCCATGACAAAGTTCAAACTCCCACTATTCACTGCCCCAACAAAAAAAAAGCACTGCCGGCATGCTGCCAGCAGTGCTTGCTTGATGTTATACAGGTCTTACCGTAAAGGTGAAGTGATACGCGCGGTTGGCTGGCAAAGTGTATTCAGGATGGGTACGTGCGCCCCAGCTGTCATCTCCGCCAACACCCATTTGTTTGTAATTGATGCGGGTGATAGTCTGTGTGCTCTGAGGTAATTTGTACACATGGTCGTTTGCTTCCAGTTCCTCCGGTGTCCACGGCAACGCATTGATTTCAAATGGTATGGTTGCTTCAACATGAAGGCCGAGCTGACCATCCGCTGATGTAATTCCAGCAAAGCGTACATCCGTTTTGTTACCACACTCTTGTGGTTTCAGATATGGAACAAATTGATCTCGAACCGCACCTGTGTAATAACCGAGACGTGCACTGGTTAGACGGTCAGCATAATTGTCATGCGGGCCTCTGCCGTACCAAGAGATTGTATCCAAGCGGTTATTCAGTTGCAGCAGCATACCAAATTCCGGTAGATCAGGTAAGTCTACGCCTGGAATAAGGGTTTGACTGATTTCCAATACACCATCCGCATCAATTCGGTATGTGATGGACAGCGTACATCCCGGATGTTGATCCCACGTATAATCGGTCGTTACGAGAATGACTTGCTCGTCTACATGGTGCTCGAAGCGAATTAATCTGCTGGTAGCGTGAGCATCTCTCCAGAAGGCAGAACGCTCATTCAGGCGGTTCCCCATATCATTGTCTGTCATGGCTCTCCAAAAATTCGGCCGGACAGGTGCGAGCAATTGCTCCTGATTGTTGATTTGATAGGATGTTAATGCGCCAGTAGCTGGATTGAAGCTCAACGTGACTTGGCCTGTAGTCACTTTCAATTCATCTTCCAGATCCTGTACCTGCGGCGCATTGCCTTGCTCTTGGTGTACCGCTTGGATTGGCCGCAATCGCGGAGATACCACGAATTGATCCCAGGCAATCTCATGACCTATTCCAGCCCATTTGGTTGCCACTTTGGTGACCAGAGATACAGTCAGCACCGCTTCCTTGAACAAATCGGATGATGGCGTGTACGGGATACGGACTTCAACCGATTCGCCAGGAGGTACTGCGATATCCAACGTGCCGTTCTCTACGGATACACCATCGTGTGTTACTGTCCATACGAGCGAATATTCGCTCAGATCCGTGAACAGGAACTGGTTTTTGATACGAAGCAGGCCGTCTTTGATATCAACGGTTTCCATACGAACGTTCTGATAACATTTCTTCACTTCTTCCAGCTTCGGTGTAACTGTCTTATCCGCCAGAATCAGTCCGTTCCCGCAGAAATTGCCATCATGAGGAGATTCACCGAAATCGCCGCCATAAGCAAAATATTCTACACCGTCTGCCGTAGTGGTACGAATGGACTGATCAACCCAGTCCCAGATGAATGCACCCTGCAACACATCATATTTATCGAACAAATCCCAATACAGATGCAGACCTCCACAAGAGTTACCCATGGCATGGCTGTATTCGCAGATAATATAAGGTTTCTTCGGACCCTTCATGCGCGCGTATTGCTCCACATCTTGTGGGCTGATATACATTGTCGATTCAATATCACTTGCCGAATCAGAAGGGCGATAATGGAAAGTCCCTTCATAATGAACGAGACGAGTTGGATCGACTTGTTTCAGATAATCGTACATGGCGATGAAGTTATCGCCGCCGAAGGATTCATTACCCAGAGACCAGATAATAACGGACGCATGGTTTTTGTCCCGCTGGAACATCGAGTTACAGCGATCTATTACGTTATTACGCCATTCCGGCTTGCTCGCAGGAATATTGTTTTCGTTCATTTCCTTTTGCCCATATTCCCAGGTACCGTGAGTTTCCAGATTCGTTTCGTCAATGACATAGAGGCCATATTCATCACACAGTTCGTACCAGAGTGACTGATTCGGATAATGGGATGTACGCACGGCGTTAACGTTATAGGACTTCATCAACTCGATGTCACGGATCATGTCTTCCCGCCCAATGGCTCGACCCTTATCCGGGGAAAATTCATGACGATTCACGCCTTTGAACACAATGCGTTTGCCATTGATTTGCATCAGGCCGTCCTTCAGTTCAAACTTGCGGAATCCGATCCGGCTGCGGACCGCTTCCAGTGTTTCGCCTGATTCGTCCTGAATGGACAGCACAAGTGTATACAGGTTAGGGGACTCAGCGCTCCATAGTAGCGGCTTCATAACCTCTGCTGAAAACTGGAATGAAAGTTCATCCTCGCCCTGGAAAGTAACGGCCGCAGTAAGTGGTTGCTTCAGTACAGTCTGCTGTTGTGCATCATAGAGCTGCGCCTGAACGGACAATCCGGCAGGGGTCTGCGCGGCATTATGATTAAATAATTTCAAATCCAGCAGTAGCTCCGCATCCTGATACGCGTCATCCAGTTCAGTACGAACAAAGAAATCGGCGATCTGAACCGGTGAAGGTGAATGCAGGTATACACCACGGAAGATGCCGCTTAACCGCCAGAAATCCTGATTCTCCAGCCAGCTCGCATCACACCAGCGATATACCTCCACAGCGAGCTTGTTCTCACCTTCCGTTAGATACGAAGTGATATCGAATTCTGCGGGTGTGAACGTGTCTTCGCTATAACCGACGAGTTCCCCGTTGACCCATACATAAAAGGCAGATTCAACACCCTCGAAGTGCAGCAGGACAGGACGGTCTTTCCAGTCAGCAGGAACAGTAAACGTGCGGATGTACGAACCCACCGGATTATAAGTTGTTGGTGCAAATGGTGGCTTCAATTCAGGCTCACGCTCGACCCACGGATACGTCATATTTGTATAGTGGGGATAATCGTAACCTTGCAGCTGCCAGTTGGAAGGAACGGCGATCTCGTCCCAGTCACTGGCATCATAGTTGTTCTCATAAAAGGATGAAATCCGTTGCTCCGGTGTCTCCGCAAAGGCAAACTTCCATTGACCATTCAGTGATTCGTACCATGGCGATGCGCTGGAATCATTGGACAATGCTTCTGCTATAGATGGAAACGCTACCATAGAAGCATGTGCGGGTAGACGGTTTATTTGAAAAGTCTCCGGATTATTGTTCCATTCCGGGTATCCATTTGCCGGAGGGGTGTGTACCAGTTTCTTTCGCATAACAGCAACTCCTTCTGAAATGTTATAATATTGTCATTATAGAATTGAATGATGACTTAGAGAATAAAGAATATTGCCCATATATATCACAATATGAAACTAACGATGAAGAAAGTGGTGTACTGGATGGATACCCGGATTTTTTTTGGTAAAACAGAAGAAGCTGCTCGCCTGCCGATCTATATGACCACGGTTGGTTACTGGGAACACCAATATGAAACCGAGCGTCCAGAGGGGTTCCCGGATTATCAGATCCACCAGATTATTCATGGTCAGGGGAGATTGATTATACAAGAAGACGAGTATATCGTCGGACCGGGTGACGTTTTCTTCCTGTATCCCGATGTTCCGCATCGATATATGCCCATCAGTGACCGCTGGGAGCTGGCTTGGGTCTCGTTTCAGGGGAGAGAAGCCAGCCAGTTATTATCTTATGCGGGGATAACCGGTTCACGCGTATGCAGACTCAGGACAGCCACACTGCTGCATGGGCTGGAGCAACTTCTGGTTAGAGGAGAGAATGACGGTGATACGGATTACGCAGATTACGATGTGGAGTGTTCCAAACAATTATATGCCCTGCTGTTGGATCTGAAGCCACTGCTCATCGCATCCGCCAATTATAATGATGAACTGGAGCGCTTGAAGCCTGTGCTGCGTTATATCGCAGAGCATCTGGATCGTTCGCTTTCGCTGAAGGAACTGGCCGATGTGGCTGTGGTATCTCCCCAATATTTGTGCAGGCTGTTTCAGAGGGCACTCCATACCAGACCTGTATTTTACGTGAACCAGGAACGGATCAATCGAAGCAAACAGCTCATGTTCAGTGAGAGAGAGCTTCGAATATATGAAGTGGCTGATCGGGTGGGTTACGAGAACGCCAGTTATTTCTGTGCGATGTTCAAAAGGCATACAGGCATGAGTCCGGAGCGTTTTCGCAAACTGCACGGACTGAATTGATGGAGTTACAATTTTAGTGCTCCACTCGCGGTAGGAGCAACAGAGTATACTTCGCTTAAATGACATGCCAGATACACCTTCATCCAACCCTCGGAATCGTTCAGATCAACACCTAGAATCTCCTCTATTTTGCGCAGGCGCAGATACAACGTATTGGTATGAATATGCAGACGTTCGGCTGTGGCTTGCACAGATCGATTCGCGGCAATGTAGGTTTTGAGTGTGAGTTCAAGCTCTCCTGATTTTTGCTGTTGAAGAGGGGACAGAATTTCGTGAATGTAGTTCTCGATATCGGAAGCTTCCTGATTAAGAAACAGGCGATTGATCCCGATTTCTTCGTAGAGCATCAGGCCCGCTTTGTTTTGTTTCAGCAATAAGGACAATGAGCGTGTAGCCTCGTCATTGCTTTTGGACACATACTCAAGCCCTTGATAAAGTCCACCGATACCGATGGATAGGGCAGGAGTCTTGGAGGTGGTCCATTTCTCCACAGCCGTTTCCAGCCTGCTGATGATCCAGTGTCTGACCTTGGGCTCGGATGCAGCAGCCAGAATCGTAATTTTGTGATGTGCACTGAACAATAGATGTTCGCGGGTACCCAGCTCCTTTTCGATAAATCCAATCAACTTGCGCACCCAATTTTCAGTTGTTTTCATATCGGGATGTTCCCCGTAGAGCTGCAATTGAGCGACGAACAAGGACTGATGGGCTGGCAACTGAAAGCTGGAAAGTCGTGCCTCCAACTGCTGTGGTTCTCTATATTGTACGAGATCGCTGAAGAAATCATGGTTTTTCCGATAGGACATTTCGGTGAGTGAGTAGGTATTCACCATCTCCAGCATCACAATAGCTCCGCCTTGTTCCAAAATCACATGATCCAACTGACCTAACGGATGATCTAATTGGATGGCAAAACAGCCAAGCACCAGAGATCCGTTCACAATGGGATAGAGGTAATAATCGCTATGATCCGTTCCACCGGATAAGGTGATGGGGTTAAACTGACTGTCCAGAGCGGTATAGATATCGAGCTCACTTAGCAAGACACTTTCCGGGATGAGCGGGTACCAGTCATTTCTCGCCATGTCCACATAATAGGTGGGAAGTTTCAGCATCGACCCAACCGTCTCAATGATATGTCCGAGGCTCACATGTTCAATGGAAAGTGCCGTGAATTGATTATGAATTTCATTGCGGCTAACGAGATATCGGTTCGTCTCCAGCAGTTCTGAATACATGGTGGCGTTGGAGATGGCAATGGCTGCCTGATCCGCAAATCCCTGCATCACATTCAGATCATGTGGGGCAAATCGTCTGTTTTGTTCAAATTGGTATACCAGCATTACACCGATTTTGTGAGTATTCATTGTCACGGGAACGGCGATAAGTCCTTTTGCCATAATACCGTCAGGCAGTGAACTTACAATGATATCTGCATTCTCCTGACTAACATTGCCCATATCTTTAAAGGCATCATCCGGTGTGCTATACATTCGGCCAATGCCTTCCTCGTATACTTTTCCCGTAATGCCCTCATCCAGCTCGCCCTGATATTGATACACACTATCCTGAAAACCGACTTTGGCTCTAGGAATCATCTTGCCAGAGTCCGGATCAACCATCATGAACAGTCCGTAGGAAAGGGAGGGGATGACATGGAGCGCATTCTCCATGATTTTGAGTAACAAATCGTTCAGCTCTAGGGAACAGGTCAGCTCCCGCAGTCCGGTCAACCATCGATCATTGTGTGCACGTTCCTTCTCAATCTGCTGCTTCAGCAGTCCTTCCCGAATCAAAGACTCCAGACGTTCACTCTGTAGCAGGGTAAGTTGCTTCTGGGTATCGATAACCACACGAATGTTGATGTTAGACAAAAAAACAAACGTATACCTGAGAATCTTCCAGGATGACTCAATCTGTTCTTGATCTATATATTCAGGTAACTCTCCTTCACGCAGCCAGTTATTCCACTGGAAATCATATTCATCCTTGATCCAGATTCCGTACGGAACAGACCCAAAGACTTGAACCATAAATGAGCGAACCGCTTCATGAATCATAGCAAACGTACTCCTTTTGTGTTCACATGGCAAAATGCTTACATATATAACATGATCTTCACTATGCTGTGTGATTTATATTTTATATTGTGTATATCACCATAATTAATATCAAAATGCTGTTGTTATCAACAATGACATTATACATTTGCAACTTATATAATGTCATTAACTTTAACACGATACAATTTCATCGTAGTACAACAGTAGAGCTGTAAATAGTTGAACTTGCAACCAAGTCTGAAAATGAGGTGGAGTACAGATGAGTCAAATTACTGCTTTTGTAGGTGCATTGTTGATTGATGGACAAGGTGGAGAGCCTGTTTCCGATAGTGTGGTCCTGGTTGAGAACGGGAAATTCATAGCTGCGGGTGCGAAAGCAACCGTTCCAATTCCGGAACATGCCGAGCTTGTTGATGTATCAGGCAAAACGGTGATGCCAGGATTAATCGATGCCCATGTCCATGTACACGGGGCCAAAAATCTAAATATGGCTGCGGTGGCGCTGGAAGCCAATGAACTCCAGATGGGGAGAGCACTTCAGGATCTGCCGAAGCTGATCAACGCAGGATTTACAACCGTCAGGGATGTCGGTAGCCATGTTGCTGTATACATTCGTGATCTGATCAAGGAAGGTGTGGTGAAGGGGCCGCGGATTAAAACTTCCCGTCATATGCTCTCTCAGACGGGTGGACATGCAGATATCCATATGATTCCAACGGAACTGAATATCTTCACCGTGTGTGACGGTGTTCCGGAAGTCATTAAGGCAACACGCACGCAGTTCCGTGAAGGGGCGGATTTCATTAAAGTGTGTTCCACAGGCGGGGTACTTTCGGAGAAAGATGACCCTCGCTGGTCGCAATTCCGCATGGATGAGCTGAAGGCGATCGTGTATGAAGCGGAAGCGGTACAGTCTTATGTGGCTGCACATGCGCAAGGTGCACAGGGGATCAAAAATGCGTTGGAAGCGGGCGTACGCACCATTGAACACGGGATCTACATTGATGAAGAAGGCATTGGCATGATGCTGGATCAAAAGGCGGTTCTGGTTCCAACGCTGGCCATTGTACATCGGATCATCAAAGAAGGGCATAAATACGGTGTTCCCGAATTTGGCATCCGCAAAGCCAAAAGTGTATATCAGGAGCATATTGAGAACATGATTATCGCGCGTAAGGCAGGCGTAACCATTGCAGTAGGGACAGACTTCTGCACGTGTGCACCTGTTGAGCATGGCGGGAATGCACTCGAACTTCGATTGCTTGTTGAAGATGTTGGATTTACGCCGATGGAAGCGATCGTAGCCGCAACAAGAGATGCGGCGAGAGCGATGCAGATGGAAGCGGAGATCGGTACGATTGAGCCTGGCAAAGCTGCTGATCTGCTGGTACTGAATGTGAATCCGTTGACGGATATTGGGCTGCTCGAAAACACAGAGAATATCGAACAGGTCTATTTATCAGGTGAACGCTTGAAATAAGAAAGATGGTTCTACGTGAACTGAACTGCACTGACAACATAGAGAATGGGGAGAAGTCACCATGTTTAGTCAACCGATATATATCGCCACAGTATTACTAGTTATTTTAGCTATAGGGGAACTGGTTTCGATCTGGTCCAAAGCGCGAATTCCTTCCTTGCTTGTTATTCTGATCGGATATTTGCTGCTGAACTGGGCGGGGTTATTTCCTAAAGGAGTGGTATCCAGCTCTGCTCTGACGGCGTTCGGGGCTCTCATGGTGGCTCCGTTGATTGTACACATGGGGACATTAATACCGCTGAAATTAATACGTTCCCAATATAAAGCTATACTGATCTCATTGTTCGCATCACTCACGGCGACAGGTCTTATCCTGTTAATCGTATCACCATTCTATGGTTATCCTACGGCTGTTGCCGGATCAAGTCCGGTTGTTGGTGGCATTATCTCTTATCTGATCACAACAACGAAGTTGCAGGAGATGAATCTGGGTCATCTGATTACAATTCCGGCTGTTATTCTGGGTATTCATTCCCTCGTGGGGATGCCGATTGCAACCAATATGTTGCGCAGATATGCGCTGAAACTGCAGAAGCAGGGCGCTTTTGAGAACAAGGTTGCTGGGGAAAGCCATGTGAACATTAAAGAAGCGAATGCCAAAACATTCCTTCCACAGCGATTCCAAACCGCACCTATCCTGCTGTTGCTCTTGTTCATTATGGGCAGTCTATCCATTTATCTAGGCAATATAACCGGACTTAGCTACAGTATCTGGGCTCTGTTGCTTGGGGTTCTCGGACATCTGATCGGACTGTTCCCATCTCGTATTCTGGATAAAGCAAGTACATCGGGAATTGCCATGATAGGTCTGATCGTAGTCGTTATGACAAGTATGGAGTCGATCACTTTCGATGCGGTGGTTAGTTCCATTATTCCAGTGTTGTTCATTATCGCAATCGGTGTAATTGGGGTGCTGATCGGTGGATTTGTTGGCTCTAAGCTGTTCAAATGGGACCCGCTCAAAGGTCTGCCTGTGGCACTGACTGCACTATTCGGTTTTCCGGGGGACTACATTATCTGTGAGGAAGTAAGCCGTTCAGTTGGACGTGATGAAAATGAACGCAAAGCCATCCTTGATGAGATTTTAACGCCGATGCTGGTAGGTGGATTCACAACGGTCACAACAGCATCCGTGTTAATTGCATCCATACTGATCAAGACACTTTAAGAGGTTGTTCAAAAACGGTCTTGTCGGACATGCACTATAAGAAAAATTGATGTTCTTTTCATCCCAATTTCAGTTTCCATTAAGGTTGGGAAGGTAAGATAAGTCTTGTAAACCCCTTCTCGTGTTAAATAGATGTGTGACTGGCCCTATCGGATTGTCCTCCGGTAGGGCACTTTTTTTCTTCATTTCTTCGGTTGATGGTATGATAGATAAATACATAATGTGTAACCAACTCTAGTGACCGGAGGATGGAATTGTGGATCACAGCTTGCACCCGTTGTTTAAGCCTATTCAGATAAATGGAACGTACCCTGACAGTTATTATGTTGAGAAAATACCTGCTGCCGGCCTGGTGGCTTATGTGGCCTGTTATTGGGAATCAGGATCTCTTCCGAACACACATGCGGATGTTGCTAAGAGAGAATGTCCAGAGCGATCGATGACGACGACGGTACCTGCCCGGGTATTACCGGATGGTTGCACGGACATGCTGATTACATACGACCCGGTCTGTTCAGAGCACTCCTATGCTTACTGTGGCAATTATACACAGCCGTTCGCTGTACCTGAGCCATCCGATGATGGTTCCCCTGCTGGAGATTATACCTTTGGTGTCCGGTTCTTCCCGGGTGGAGCGCATGTCTTCCATGGCATGCCTCTGGAGTGGTTTACGGATAAGCGAATTGCACTTCAGGAATGTTGGCCGGAGAAGCTGAACGAGCTTCAGGGACGGATGGCCGAAACGAATAGTTTTGCGGAGCGAGTGGAGGTTATGAATGCGTACTTGAGTCCGTTGCCCGTGCAGGCAAGCACATCTGAGAACAATTTGATGAAAAACGTGCTGCACCGCATCTTTATAGATGGGGGACGTATGAGTGTCCAAGAGCTGGCGATGCGTGAAGTGATCAGTGAACGGCAGTTGCATCGCAAGTTCTCGGAATGGGTAGGAATCAGCCCCAAGCGATTCAGTGAGGTGGTTCGTTTTCATCGTGTGCTGAGTGATATTCATCAGGGGAACACGACAGATTGGGCAATGCTTGCCCAGAATCATGGTTTCTTTGACCAAGCCCATCTGATTCGGCAATTTCGGAAGTTTTATGGAGAGACTCCGTTGACGGCAGCCAGGGAGCATGGCAGAATGTTGTCCGATTTGTACAATAGATCTGTAGCACCTTCGGTTATACTGAAGTCGTGAGAATAAAAGATAAGGGAGACATCATATATGAATGGAACATTGCAGATTCGGGATCATTTGTTGAATGAGTTGGAAACAGGCGTACGGACGGGGGCTTCGTTAATTCGCTTGATCCGTTCGGAGGATTGGTCTTATCGTCCACAGGAGAATATGCGTTCATTGGTGGAGCTTGTGCATCACTTTATCCAGATTACCGCATCCGATCTTGCCATTATGCAGGAAAAAGGTGAAGCTGAAGTTGGACTGGTGGAGAATAGCCTGTCGGGGATTGAAGATATCGAGAAGCTTGAAGCAACATTATGGAGCAATTTCGAATCCTACAAAGCTTATATCAAAGGATTGAGCGAAGACGACTTTTTGAATCGTTCAACAAAAGCTTTTTATATGGAACATGGTCACTTGCAGGTTCAATGGCAGATTGAAACGGTAACGCATGTATTCCATCACCGTTCGCAGCTGTATAACTATCTCAAACAGCAGGGCCATGAACTGAACTTTTTCATGCTGTATGCGTAATTAAATCTGTAATATTAAAGTAAGCTAAGTTGGTTCCACCGGATGGTCCGGTGGGGCTTTTTTGCGTACATTCGTCTATCAATCTATGGAGTCTATCAAAATTGGACATTATGACGCTGGTAATTCACCGTTGCTTTAATAGATTTCAAGCATAGAATACCGTATCACAGCAAAAGGAGGTGATTTCAATGGCCATCCTTTTACCGCAACAGTTTTACAATCTTCCTGCCGGAGTAGGCAAATCCTACTACGAAAACTTGGCTGGAGGCACCAATGCCAGTGCTACAGTGAACAACGCTGGACCTTTTCCGGTATCTCTCGTGATTACACGTGTTAATGCACCAGTAGTCACTTACGTTGTTCCTGTAAACAGCAGCCTTACCATTTCTGCAGGTGGAGTTCTGGTGTTTGCTTTGTTAGCTAACCTTGGCGGTGCAGCTTCCGGAACAATTCAATTTGCCACAGCAGATTTGTAATTGATGTGGACTGGAATGGAATGGCCTCTGTCGGACATCTTGTCGGCAGGGGTTTTTCTTTTTTATGTGGAACCTTCTGGATTGAAAGTGATATTATACTAGAGTCTTATTATTTGATTAATAGGTTGTTATAAGAATGAATTTCTTATACAACGAGAGAAAGGGAGATTTGATGTTTAGAAAGATGTTCATCTATATTATGGGGGTAAGCTTAGGATTGTCTGTAATTCTGTTACCACATGTTGCTCAGGCTGCGAGTGAGTTGGCTACTCTGGAGTATGGCAATGGGGCTACATATTATGGAGAGACCAAAAATGGAAAACCTCACGGGAATGGAACCATGACCTGGGGGAAAACCAAAACCTACAAAGGAAGCTGGGCACAGGGGAAACGTTCGGGACACGGCGTATATAAAGTTATAACACGCGGAGAGGACAGTATTACAGAGTCCAAGTATGATGGGAACTGGAGGAATGATAAAAAGGATGGTAAAGGTAAACTTCAGGTTAACGAAATAGCATTGACTGGAGATATGCTGGAATCGCGAATCCAAACAGGGACATTTGCAAAAGATCAGTGGATTGCAGGCTATGATGTACGAAATGGAGAATATGATCCGCCATATTCGTTTCTTTACAAAGATTCGAAATTGAGACTCGAAATTTGGGGAGATATCGGAAATATTTTGAATGGATTAAAGAATAACTATTTTTTCTTGTTTACATACCAAAAGGGAAAAGTATATAAAAGTGTTGGTGTTGGAGATGAGTATAATCCTAAGCAATTTAGTTCCTTCATAAAAAGTGTAGAGAAAGAGATCAAGCCTCACATCAATCAATTTGAGAAATTGGCTAAGCAATTATAAGTGTAATTAGAAGGTATGAACGTATACAGATTATAAATGTTGTTTATCCTGACGGTCATTCGATTAATTTAAGGTATAGGCGGCACGCAGATTGGTGTTGGCATACAGGAGGTTAGTGGATGATGAATAGAACAATCTTATTTGAAACAGAACGGTTGGAATGTGCGACTTGGAACGAAGGAGATCGTGCGCTGGCGTTTGCATTGTGGGGCGATCATGAGGTTGCCAAATGGATTAGCAGCAAGGGATTTCTGAGCGAGGATGAAGTAGAAGCGAGATTAACACAGGAGATTCAAAGGCAGAAGGAAGCGGGTGTGCAATATTGGCCTCTTTTTGAGAAAGAGTCCGAGGTGTTTGTGGGCTGTTGTGGCCTGCGTCCGTATTCTCCTGAAGAGGAGATCTATGAATTAGGATTTCATCTAACCCGGGATCACTGGGGGAAAGGGTATGCACAGGAAGCGGCGCGGGCGGTAATTGGTTATGCCTTTGACACAATGAATGTGAAGGCACTGTTTGCCGGGCATCATCCGGATAATGAAGTGTCACGTCACATCTTGATCAAGCTGGGATTTGAGTATACAGGTGATGAACGTTATGAACCAACAGGCAAGATGCATCCATCGTATGTGCTGCGAAAATAAGAAACCCCCGACCAGTGAAGGACAGGGATTACATGTTAGGCGATACTGAATAATACGGTTTTGGTTCCCACAAGTATAGATCCGCTGTTAACAAAATAATAGTTGGAGGCGGCATCCAGCGTTAAAGGTCCTGTCCAGGTGATCGTAGCAAACTGACTACTGAATATGCCTGTTGGAGGGACGTCACTTAAGGCGAGTGTAACGGTCACATTGCCATTAATCGTGGAATTGGTAATGTGGGAGTATCCTCTTACATTAATGGTGCTGTCTGAAGTGCTATCTACCATCCGTTGAATATTCAAACCGTTATGAACCATGGTGTTGATGCGACTGTGATACAGGTACGTATTCAGATTACCCATATGACCGGATTGTACGATATTTCCAACAACTCTGGCATTAAGCAATTGGAATTCAATGGTTGTAAACGGGTCACCAACAGCTACATTCTGAAAAGTAACGTTACCACTTATAATGGCACCGTCCGTGTAGTTGGTGTGTGTACTGACGGACGTGCCGTCATTAAACGTTCCTATAACCGTAACAGGACGAGCATCAAATGCAGGTCCTTGAACCAGATAGACATCTTCTGCAGCCTGGCTTGTCTGGATCGTGACATTGCGGGGAATGGAAGAAGCGAAGTTGGCTAGATCCGAATTTCCGAGTTGCCAGGGGCCAAGTCCCAAAATTTGCACATGTCTTGCGGGAGGAATAACAATGTCTTCATTGAAGGATGAATTGCCGGCAATTAGAATAATCAACCGGGCTCTCATGCCAAAAGTAACCGCAAGAGGGCTGTTCGTGGCTGCGTCGATAGCAGCCTGCAGAGAATTAAATGGATCAAAGGGTGATCCGGTACCCGGTCCAGGAGCACTGGAATCCGCCCAGTAAATTGTCTGTCCCCACTCGAAGTCGGGAGTGCCACCTTCAGCACCCAGCAACTCAGAAGTCACCAGTCGATGTGCAGCGACCAATTGTCCTGTGGCATTTTTGCCCCACATGGAAACGTCGGTTAAGCTCTCCGCCAAGCCACTGGTAGTGAAAATAAATTCGAAGCCATCCAAGTTTGCAAAATAACTCTTGGTGAAGACTTCATTGGGCGCAAGCGAGATAGATTCCAGTACATACAAGGTCCGCGTTCCGTTCAGCGCATATCCTTCGATAAGAACATTTGAGGCGTTGATTGGATCTTCGTTATCTATTTTGACAGTAACCGATTGGGTGAGTCTTGATCCGGATACCAGATTGTTCTCAATGGGTCCGGATGAGATTGTGGCCATCTTTGTTTCCCCCCTTTTATAGAACTAGTTCATTCGAAACAATGCGATGTGCGGTGACGATTTGCCCGTTACTGTCTTTTCCCCACACTGAAATTTCAGTTGATGCAGCTGCGCCTCCACCCGTTGTGAATACATATTCGTATCCATCCAGATTGGCAAAGTAGGTTTGAGAGAAGACTTGCCCGGGGGTCAGATTAACGGATTGAAGCACATATAAGGTCCTCGTTCCATTCAGGAAATAACCTTGAATGAGTACATTGGACGTATTGATGGAATCGGTGTTGACCATTTTGATGGTGACTTGTTGTGTAGGCCTGCTGCCACCGGAGAGATTGTTCTCGATCGGGCCTGTAGAAAGGACTGCCATAGGTTCATCTCCTTTTTTATGAATGTCTTTTCCTGAGAAAAGCTAGAATAGCATATGTTAGAATTGACGAAAGCGTTTGGACAGATAGATAGATGTACTGACTGAAAAGAAGGCACTCAAATTTCTGTCCAGAGGGGATATATGTTTTCATGCTTTTTTTATTTCGCTTTCAGCTTCTATTAAGGTAGCAGAGGTAAGATAAGTCTTGTAAACCCCTTCTCGTGTTAAATAGATGTGTGACTGACCCCGCCGGACGCCGGTGGGGTATTTTTTTTGTTTTATTTTCAAATAAACAAAACTAAACAAAAATAAATAAAAGTATATTTCTTTGTTTTTTATTGACTATCAAAGATAAACAAAGGTATAATGAATGTGAAATAAAGAACTTACTATGTACGTGGCAAGCCATATGATTTTCAATATAAGGAGAGATTGATTATGAACGTGACCCTTACGAATGACACAACACAGGTTGCAGGTTTCCATATTCCATTTGTCCGTGAGATGGCTGAGATTACACAACATATGTGGAAAAATGGCTGGGATGAGCGCAATGGTGGTAATGTCAGCTATCTGCTGGAGGAAGAGGAAGTTGTCCAATATATCGATATCCATCATGTGATTCGCAAGATCAAACCGGCATTTTCGGTGCAGGAGCTGGCAGGCAAGTATTTTATCGTGACGGCATCGGGCAAATATTTTAAAAATGTACTCGCTGATCCCGAGAGCAACCTGGGGTTGCTACGTATATCGCAAGATGGTCAGGAGCTGGAAGTGCTCTGGGGATTGAAGTCGGGGGCAAACCCAACAAGTGAGTTGCCTACACATTTCATGAGCCATATTGAACGTTTGAAGCTGGACCCGAACCACCGGGTTGTCATGCACAACCATGCCACTCATGTATTGGCCATGACGTTTATCCACGAATTGGATGAGGCAAAATTTACGAAGACCCTCTGGCAGATGTGCACGGAGTGTGTGGTTGTATTCCCGGATGGGATTGGTATTATTCCATGGATGATTCCTGGATCGAACGAGATTGGCCGCGAAACGGCTGAGAAAATGAAAGAATACCACGCGGTCATCTGGCCGCAACATGGTATCTTTGGAACAGGCACAACGATTGACGAAGCTTTTGGTCTCATTGAGACCATCGAGAAGGCAGCCCAAGTGTATATGCTGGTTGCTGGTCACGAGATCCGGCAGAGAATTACGGACGAACAGCTGACCACACTGGCACAAGCGTTTGGTGTTACTCCTCGTCCAGGCATTCTGGACGTGAAGGTGTAACGAATTAATCCGAGGTTAACAACAATTGAAAGCTTGATCTGACGCGTAGTGATTCTGATTGAGAATATTGATTCGTTATATACAGGAGGTGGTCTTTGGTTCACTGAACCAAAGGCCATTTTCTGTTTTTCGGCTAACAAACGTCGTTTTGGTTCAAAATAGTTCAAAATACTAAACAAGAATGGCTTTGTTATCGATTATTGAATCGTAGGATGCATTATCACGCGCTGGCGAAATTCGGGTGAAATGACGTATTGTCAACGGCTCTGCGATTTTGCATAATAACAATGCTTCACAGATGAGAGATGGAAGGAAGTTATGATCATGCTTGGCAAAATGAAGAGAATCTTAATAGGCAAGCCCATGAAATCGGCTGAACTGGATGGAGAAAAATTGGGGAAATGGAAGGCGCTCGCCATCCTGTCCTCGGATGCCCTATCCTCCGTTGCCTATGGTACGGAACAGATTTTGCTGGTGCTCGTTGCGGCCGGATTCGCCGCCCTGTGGTACTCCGTTCCGATTTCCATCGCCGTGCTGGGATTACTCGTCATTTTAATTTTTTCATATCGCCAGACGATATTTGCTTATCCAACAGGGGGCGGCGCTTATATCGTAGCAAAGGATAATCTAGGTACAACATCCAGTCTGATTGCCGGAGGATCTCTGCTGGTCGATTATATTTTGACCGTTGCGGTAAGTTCGTCCGCAGGGACGGATGCGATTACGTCGGCTTTTCCTATGCTTCATGACTACAGTGTTGTAATTGCTCTGATTATGATTGTATTTCTAACGATTATGAATTTGCGGGGAGTGACGGAGTCAGCGTCTGTGCTGGCGATCCCCATCTATCTGTTTATCTTTTCGATTGCGGTTCTGATTATCTCGGGCGGAATCAAATTTCTTGCCGGGGGAATGGAAGCAGCTGCACCTGAATTCGGAACAAGTCTATCCCATGTGAGTATGTTTCTGTTATTAAAAGCATTCAGCTCCGGATGTTCGGCCTTGACGGGTGTGGAAGCGGTAAGTAACGCGATCCCGAACTTCAAGCAGCCTGCCGAGAAAAATGCCGCGGGTACATTACTGCTCATGGGTTGTATATTGGGAGCCATGTTCATTGGCATCACCTTACTGGCTTTCGGTTATGGGGTGAAGCCTGACCCCAAAGCAACGGTCATTTCCCAGATTGCTGAAGCGACGTTTGGCAGGGGCACGATGTATTTTATCATCCAAGGTGTAACGGCACTGATCCTTTTCCTCGCAGCGAACACAGCTTATTCGGCTTTTCCGCTGTTATCCTTCATGATGGCAAAGGATAAATACATGCCGCATGCATTTATGGTCAGAGGAGACCGCCTTGGTTTCTCAAACGGGATCATTTTCCTCAGTGTGATGTCTGCGCTGCTGGTGGTCGGGTTCAAAGGCAATACGGAAAGCCTGATTCCGCTCTATGCGGTAGGGGTGTTCATTCCATTTACCCTGTCACAGCTTGGCATGATGATTCGCTGGATCAAAGTCAAACCGTCTGGCTGGCAGATGAAATTGCTGGTCAATACCGTCGGTATGCTGACTACATTATCGATTACCCTGATCTTTATTTTCACCAAGTTCACACAGACATGGGTCATCTTTATCTTTTTACCACTCGTTGTTTATGTGTTCATGCGTATTCACCGTCACTATTGCAACATTGCCGATGAGCTGCGGATTGATATTCAGGTTGATAAGCCAGCCAAAAAAGGCAATACGATAGTCATTCCTGTTGCGGGCATTACCCGGGTCGTCATGAATACGATCAGTTACGCCCAGACGATGTCGGATCACGTGGTCGCGCTGTACATTGGCTTCGATGATGAGGCGATACGCAAGATGGAGCAGAAGTGGGAAGAGTGGAATCCAGGTGTTCGTCTGGTCGTGATCAAATCGAGATACCGTAGCATTATGGGGCCGCTGAAGAAATTTATTGATACAGTAGAGTGGAAAACGGCTGAGACCGATCATATCACCATTCTAATTCCGCAATTCATCACCAAGCACTGGTGGCAAAATGTACTGCACAACCAGACCAGCTTCATGATCCGGGCCTATCTGATCAATTACAAAGACGTGATTGTCACCACGGTACCTTATCATCTTAATCGTTAACTCGAACGGTTAATCGCTTCACCTTGTTTGGAAGATTTACAGATTATTGTAAAATGAGTCGCGTTTATTAATAGGCAAACGTTCATATTCCATTTACACATCGAACCGCAGGGATATCTCCAAAAAGGGGAGTTCTTGCGGTTTTTTTGTTTTGAAATCCGGTCTGGATACCGCTTTCGAATAGATACACATTTGCGTAAAGTCCCTTGTCCATGATTAACGTTACGTTGATTCAGAATGAATTTTGCTGTGACATTCGACTCTTACACTAGATAACGTGGTGCTGAAGTTGGTGTAACATTTCACACACACTGAATGCGTGAAACAAGGGGGAAGAAAATCCGATGAGTGAGCTTGATAACCGGATCAGCTTGCCCGCCGCCAAACGGCGCGTATCCGGTGCGAGTGAGCGCCGGACAGCCTCGCTGCGTGTGCAGCGAATGCGGGAGAATCTGCTGGCCTATGGTTTCCTGGCACCATCGCTGCTTTTGTTTGCAGTGTTTCTGTTTTACCCGATGTTTAAGTCCGTGTATCTCAGCCTGCATTCCACAGATCCGACGGGGCAGATTGCGGCTTATGTAGGACTGGATAACTTCAAGGCGGTGTTCCAATCAGGACTGTTTATGCAAGGGATGAAAGTGACATTACTATTTGTCCTGTTTACAGTGCCTACGGGCATGCTGGCTGCTCTGATTCTGGCTGCACTGACCCACAACCGATTCAAGGGAATGCGTGTGTTCCAGTTTGTATTCTCTCTGCCCGTGGTGTTATCCGTGGGTTCGTCAGCGGTCATCTGGAAGTTTCTGTTCCATCCGACACTGGGCATGCTGAATTATCTGCTTGGCAAAGTAGGCATTGATCCAATTCCCTGGCTTACCAGCCCAGATTGGGCATTGATCTCAATTTCCATCATGACAATCTGGATGAACCTTGGATTCAACTACATTATCCTATCCAGTGGTTTGGCAGGCATCCCGGATGAGATCTATGAGAGCGCCAAGATTGACGGCGCAGGACCCTTGCTGACGTTTCGCAAAATCTCGATGCCGCTACTGTCACCAACGTTATTTTTTGTTACGGTCGTATCAATCATTGGTGCTTTTCAATCGTTCGGTCAGATCAACATTCTAACCCGGGGTGGCCCGATGGACAGTACAAATGTTTTTGTCTATTCCATCTATCAGGAAGCCTTCGTTAATTTTCGCTTTGGTACAGGTAGTGCGCAGGCACTGATCCTGTTTGTGGTGATTATGCTGCTGACCCTGATCCAGTTCAAATGGGTAGAAAGGAAAGTGCATTACCAATGAGTGCGACATGGACCAAAACGCTGTTGTATGTACTACTGACGATCTGTGCAGCGCTTGTGCTGTATCCGGTGATGTACACCTTTTTCATGGCCGTGATGACGCCGGAAGATGCGAGCGCTTATCCGCCGCATATCATTCCAAATTCAATTGATCTGTCCAACTTTAGCGAAGTGTTCGATATTGTTCCGATCGGCCGATTTATCAGCAATACCTTTCTTGTCGCAGGACTGACAACGCTTGGTCAATTGATTACAGCGAGTATGGCAGCCTATGCTTTTGCAAAAATGCAGTTCAAAGGCAAAAACGTCATCTTCAGCATGTTTGTCGCAACGATGATGATTCCATGGGAAGTAACGATGATCCCCAACTACCTCACGGTTCGTAGCTGGGGCTGGCTGGATAGTTATCAAGGGCTGACGGTGCCGTTTCTGGCAACGGCGTTTGGTACATTCCTGCTAAGACAGTTCTTCATGCAGCTACCCAAGGAATTGTTCGAGGCGGCGAGGATCGACGGTTGTGGTCATATTCGCTATTTCATATCGCACGTCTTGCCTTTGTCCCGTCCGGCACTTGGAACACTGGCAATCTATTCATTCTTAAGCATGTACAATTCGTATCTCTGGCCGCTGCTGGTGACAAACACACCAGAAATGAGAACCGCGCAGATCGGAATCTCGATGCTGGAGTTCCAGGAATCCACAGCGTGGAATCTGGTATTTGCCGGAACAGCCATGGTTATTCTACCATCCTTACTGTTATTGATTTTCGGGTTGAAACAGCTTGTCCGCGGAATGGCCGCAGGCGCGCTGAAGGGGTAAGGAGAGTAAGTTTTAATACTATTTAATTGAAGTGTAAGCTCTGAAGGTTTTGATCTAAAGATTTTAATTTAGAGGTTTTGATTAAAGGTTTTAAATTAAACCTTGTATCTTCGTACAAGGTCTAAGGTTTGGATACCAGGAGCGAATAAAATGAGGCTCGTATTTTCAATTAGTCACTTGAAGAGCTGCAAAAGTAGTGAAGGAGAAGAATCGATTCTGAAGAAGCGAAGCGTTCGCCTTTATCCCCGGATTTTCCCCTTTGAAAGGGAGAATGAAAAAAATCCGGGGGTAACAGCGATCAAAAGAACGATTCATATCCGGAACGGCCACCTTGCAGCACCCAAAGCACTTATGTTGAAGCGAGCCATATAAAAGGAGAGCGATTTCGTTTGAAAAAAAGAGGAACATTTGCATTAATGCTGGCTGCACTCATGTTGGTCATTTCCGCTTGCGGAACAAAAGTGGAAACAAGCAGCCCGGCAAGTGGAGCTCAAGCAGAAGCAGCTGCAGCCGAAACAACACAATTGACGTGGTGGCATTCCATGTCTGGCGCTGGGGAGAAAGCCATTAATCAACTCGCTTCTGATTTTAACGCTAGCCATCCCGATATTCAGGTGAAGCCCATCTATCAAGGGAAGTACGATGAAAGTTTGAACAAACTCAAAGCATCCATGGGCTCAGACAGCGGTCCAGACATTATCCAGGTCTACGAGATTGGTAGCAAGTTCATGATCGATTCGGGCATGATTACACCAGTACAACAGTTCATCGACAAGGATCAGTTCGACCTGTCCCAACTGGAGCCAAACATCATCCGATACTACACCATCGATGGCAAATTGAACGCGATGCCGTTTAACACATCGAACCCGATTCTGTATTACAACAAGGATATGTTCAAAGCAGCAGGTCTGGACCCGGAGAACCCGCCGAAGACGTATGAAGAATTTGAGCAAGCGGCGAAAGCATTGGCAAAAGACGGTAAGCCAGGTGCATCCATGGCGATCTACGGCTGGTTTATGGAGCAATTTTTTGCAAACCAGAATGCAGATTATGTAAACAATGGAAACGGAAGAACTGAGGCAGCTACAGAGTCTCTGCTGAACTCCGAAGCTGGAGTGAAGACATTAACGTGGTGGAAAAAGATGATTGACGAGAAAACCCTCTCCAATCTGGGACGTAGCACAGACGATACAACAGCAGCATTTACCGCTCAGCAAATCGGTATGACCCTTGATTCCACGGCTGGCCTGCGCAAAATCGTAGAAGGTTCAGGTGGCAAGTTTGAACTGGGAACAGGCTTCCTGCCTCGTCCAGCGGATGCCAAAGAAGGCGGCGTTGTAGTGGGTGGAGCGAGCTTGTATATCATGAATAACAAATCGGAAGCGCAACAGCAAGCGGCGTGGGAATTCATCAAGTACTTGGCTACACCAGAGGTACAAGCGAACTGGAGTGTTGCGACAGGATACTTCCCTATTACGACAGCAGCCTACAATGAGCAAGTATTAAAGGATAATATGGCGAAGTACCCGCAATTCCAGACAGCAGTCGATCAATTGCACGCTTCCGCGGATTCGACAGCAACATCCGGGGCATTAATGGGAGTATTCCCGGAAGCCAGACAACTTGTCGAAGGAGCGATTGAAACGGTCTTGAATGGACAAGGTACACCACAGGAAGCATTGGATGCAGCAGCTAAACAAATTACAGACAAGATTGCGCAATATAATAGTACGGTGAAGAAATAATCTAATTTATATCCAGGTTGAATGCAGTGATTGAGCTGCATTCAATTTTTTTGTTTTACTAAAAAAAGACTAACATTTTTTGTTAATGCATCCGAAAATAGAATAGGAAGCTGAAAGGGGTATCCCAATACATGGATTCATGAAAAACAATGGACAATATTAAAAATAAGAAGGAGTACAAGTGAATGAAAAGAGTAACGGTTCTAATGATGGCATTTATGTTGTTGTTTGTTTCAAGTGTTTATGCGGAGGAACTTAAAGTTAAAGATATTGAACTCATCCCTAATACTTCAGTTTCGGTCGGTGGTAAGATTAATCTTAATATAGTTGTTGTATATGATGACGAAAATTCAATACATAGTGATAACGATCCATACTACAGAAGAAATACAGGTCTTACAAAAACAGATTATACGATCAGTGAACCTCATATACTTCAAGTGCTGAGCACTGGGATGGTAAAGGTAACAGGTGTAGGTTCTTCAACAATTACTGTTAAAGTCGAAAATGTTGAAAGATCAGTTACTATTTCAGGTAGCTTGGATGAAGCAATTGATGGAGGATACATAAAAAATGGTGTGACTCTTGTTCCGATGAAAGAGGTATTCAAGGCACTGGGAGGGAGTGTTAGTTACATTGCTCAACAGGACGCCTTCGATATTAAAGTTGGTTCTAACAAACTAACTCTTCCGAAAACGGGAACAAAAGCAACGTTAAATGGAGAGCCGCTAACTCTCAAGTCACCACTACTTGTTCAAAATGGCGTAACTTTGTTTCCTGCTTCTGTTCTCTCAGATGCTTTGGATGGAGTACTGACTTATAACTCTAAAGCTAAGCAGATGCAAATATCCATTGGTAAAGGTAAAATGACTATTAATATTGAACAACCTCAAAAACAAAACAGTGTAACAGGAACAACTCCAACAAAAGGGAAACTTTATGCTGTGCCAGCTACTGGAGATATGAAAGGGTGGAGCATTCTCAAGGGTCATCCTTACGAAAAAAGCATCCGTGTGTACTTCAAAGTCAATGGGTCAACTGTACAAATATATACTAAGGATATTAGGAAGGTAGATCTGAATAAAAAAGTAACATGGACCGATTTAGAGGGGAAAAAACACACAAATACGGTAAAACAGTTGTATACTGTTTTTGGGGAATTAAGTAATGAATATACTAGTGACATACTATATAAAATGTTTGGAAAAACATATTCAGACTGGATCGGGTCAACTTCACTGAATGCAGATCGATACGTTGACCAGTACTTGGAGGAACAAGGATTAATTGAACCCTATGGAAGTAATATTACTTTGACACCCGACACAGAAGTGTATTGAAAACCGTCTGTAACATTTCGAAAAAGTGAAATCAGTATCATTTTTCATATTTTATATTATCCCACAAGAAAGTCTCTGAGAGTAATTGGAGATGTTCTTGTGGTTTTTTTTATTGTGGTTAATTGTCTTTGTTTATTATCAGGTAATAATTAACATTCTATTAACTCATACTGATTTTGCGCTTAATAGTTCTCTTTTATACTCAGTTAATGTGGTGATCTAAAGTGATCCGTACATATCGTTTTATTATGTGAAAATGCATGTCTCAAGACTCAGGTTTTAGTGGGTTTAAAGAAATGAGGACTGTCACTAAATGTCGAATTCGTATATATATTCATTATAAATGTTAATTTAATTGACGTTAAATATTCGTATATCTAACACTTATATAACTTTAATAGGCTTAATAACGTGTTTTTAGTTAAAAGTTAGTACTATTTATTCATTATTGTAGAGATTAGTTTAGAAATGTGATATAAGTGTTCTATTTTCTTTCATAACGAAGAAATATTGTTTACACAAGTCTGTTATTCAGTTATCTTATATTTGAACTAATGTACAAGCTGGCTGAACAAATGATTGCCAAGTTGAAAACATGGGGGTAGGACGAATGAACAACAAGCAAGTGAAACGTTGGGCACAAGGGTTTCTGGTTTTCGTTCTTGTCGTTACAGGTGCGGCACCAATAGGTGGATTAAGTAGCACCGCATATGCTGATGAGGAAAGTGTAGTAACGGAACAGCCGCAAACAAGTGAACAGGAGACCTCTATACCGGATGCTGTTTCAACGGAAGAATCGTCAGATCTAGAGGAGACAGAGTCGCCGAGCAACGAAGATGGTGTTCTTGATGGAACTGAAAGTGAAGAACCAGCTGAGACGGATAATGCAGAAGCGCAGGAAGCAGACGGGACTGGAATCATAACCATTGCTGATGCGAGAGTCCTTGCACCAAATACAAATGTAGCCGTTTCAGGTGTCGTAACGTACAGTGAGCTCTCCGGAGAATTCACGAATTATTATATTCAAGACGAAGAAGCTGGCATTGTAGTCCGAGCGAAGAATCAGGTTGATGTGGGGGATCGCATTGAAGTGTATGGTCCAATTACCCACTACAGCGGACTCGTCCAGATCGAGAAGGATAAGTCAGGTTTTACCGAAGGATACATGAAGGTAACTGAGCAAAATGTAACACTCCCCGGACCCAAAAATATGGTGTCCACAGACTTTGTCAGACCAGCAGACCAAAGTAACAAAGGTCCGGGCGAAAAGTATGAGGGAATGTTTGTCGAAGTAAGAGATATTCAGGTAACACGGGGCAGTAGTTCGACGTTTTACGCTACGGATAGTCATGGTGCTGAGATGACGATTTATGCCAAAAACTCTCCTACCGCGTTAACTGTTGGCAAAACCTACGAATATGTGCAGGGTGTTCTGACATTCAACAGTAATTACGGATTAGAGATTTTGCCTAGAACAGCCGCAGATGTTGTAGAAAATAGCCTGTCTGTGATGGCAAGTGTTCCATCTGGCGGGATTCCCCGGAACAATGAAGTCACATTAACCTCTCCAGCCAAGGATGCAATTGTACATTACACAACGGATAATACAGAGCCTACTTCTTCTTCCACCGTGTACAGTAGTCCAATAGTGATTGATCAAGACATTGTAATCAAAGCTGTTGCCATTTTTAATGGACAATCAAGTGCAGTTTACACCTTTACGTATCAAATACTTCCTGATAAAGAAAACGTGCGTATCCATGATATTCAGGGGGCAGGACATACCTCTGTTTTTAACGGATACGATGTTAAGGATATTGAAGGTATTGTTACCTCTGTCAGTACAAGCAGTTTTTACATGCAAGAGCTTCCGGATAAAGTCGATGCGGATGAACGCACCTCCGAAGCCATTCAGGTATATAAACCGAGTCATGGAGTTATCGTTGGCAACCAGGTGAAGGTATCTGGCAAAGTTACGGAATATGGGGCGGTTAACGAATTAACCACCACGCAAATTACGGCGAGTACCATTGTAAAAGTAATAGATAAGGTCGATCTACCTGCACCTGTGAAGTTGGGTGTCAATGGACGTATCATTCCCATAGTCATTGACTCGGACTCTTTTGCAGAATTTAATCCCGAGACGGATGCTATAGACTTCTATGAAAGCCTGGAAGGCATGCGTGTTGAACTGGAAAAGCCTGAAATTATAGGTCCTTACTCCAGTCAACCGGGTCTGGCCGTTGTTGTGGATAATGGTGAGAATAATCCACTTCGCACACCTCATGGTGGTGTTATTCTGACCGATAACAAGAAAGATATGAATGAGAGTGATCTCAATCCGCAGCGTCTATTTATCGGCAAGAAACCTTCCAAAGCAGTTAAAACAGGCGATAAGTTGGATGGGAATGTAATCGGAGTAATGACATACTCTAGCGGCAATTTTAAGGTGAGTCCTGAAGGGAATTTGCCAGCAGTTATCCCGGGAGAAACGAAACAAGCGACTACTTCCATTGAACAAGCGGCAGATAAACTGACCATTGCTACGTTTAATGTGGAGAACTTCAGTAAAAAAGATGCCACACGAGCCAGTAAAATCGGCAAAATCATCGTGGATAATCTGAACACGCCAGACATCATTGGCATCATGGAAGTTCAGGATAACGATGGCGATGCCGACACGGGCACAACAGCGGCCAATGAGAGCTTTCAGACGCTAATTGATGCAATCAAAACGAACAACGGACCAACATATCGATATAGTGAGATTTCTCCGGAAAATAACAAGGATGGCGGGGCACCTGGTGCCAATATTCGTGTAGGATTTCTGTATCAACCGAACCGTGTATCGTTGGCTACTGGTATCGGAAAAGGAAATGCTACGACAGCGATCGCAGTCAAAGCTGACGGTAGTCTTTCCAATAATCCGGGTCGTATTGCACCAGGGGATGAGGCGTTCGCCAGCTCCCGCAAACCACTTGCTGCTGAATTCGAATTCAATGGTGAACGTGTGGTGGTGATTGCCAACCACTTCAATTCCAAAGGTGGAGACCTGAAACCTTTTGGAAACATACAGCCTGCCACTCGAAGCAGTGAAGTTCAACGTGCGAAGCAAGCTGCGTTGGTGAATGGGTTTGTGAAAGAGTTACTGAACAGAGACCCTGAGGTGAATGTCGCTGTTCTTGGTGATTTCAATGACTTCCAATTCTCAAATACATTGAACATTGTTGAAGGTAATGAACTGGACAACCTGGTAAACCAACTACCAGAAAATCAGCGTTACTCCTACATCTATGACGGCAACTCTCAGACACTGGATCACATTCTGGTGAGTAAAAATCTGACTGAGACAGCAGCCATCGAAGTGGTACATGTAAATGCCGATTTTGAGACAGCAGATGGACGAGTGAGCGACCATGATCCACTGCTCGCACAATTAAGTATTGGAGATCCAGTGGAAGAGGGGGACTTTAACCTGCGCGTACTGCACACGAATGATACGCATGCGCATCTGGATAACATCCCGCGCCGAGTAACGGCAATTAAGGAAACACGCAATGATAATACCCTGGTGCTGGATGCAGGGGACGTATTCTCGGGTACATTGTACTTCAATCTGTTTAACGGTCTGGCTGATCTGGAATTCATGAACATGATCGGATATGATGCCATGACCTTTGGTAATCATGAGTTTGATAAAGGTCCAAGCGTACTGAAAGCATTTATTGAAAAAGCAGAGTTCCCGTTTGTGAGTGCCAATATTGATTATTCAAAAGATGCGAATTTAAGTGGTTTGTACAACAATCACATCGGGAATCCGGGTGAGAAAGCCGAAATCTATCCGGCGATTATTACGGAGGTGAATGGTGAGCGAGTCGGTATTTTCGGACTGACGACACCGGACACGGTATCTCTTTCCTCACCAGGGGATGACTTGAAGTTTGTGGATTACAAAGCAAGTGCACAGGCAACTGTAGAGATGCTGCAAAATGAAGGCATCAATAAAATCATTGCTTTGACTCACCTGGGCTACTCAGAGGATCTCAAATTGGCTGAAGCCGTAGAAGGAATCGACATTGTGGTTGGTGGTCATTCACACACCATTCTGAACGCACCAGTTTTGGTGAATACCCATGCGGACCCAACTTTGGTTGTGCAGACTGGGGAATATGATGTTTCTCTTGGTCAATTGGATGTTACGTTTGATGAAGCAGGCGTATTGAAAAAGTGGAACGGCAAATTGCTGAGTCTGGATGCCAAAGATGCAAACGGCCAATTCGTCTATGCTGATGATGTGGAAGCCGCAAACAAGCTGAAAGAATATGCGCCTCAGCTGGAACAATTCAAGAAAAAAGTTATTGGTAAAACGAATGTCTTCCTGGATGGAGAACGTGGCACTGTGCGGAAACAGGAAACCAATTTAGGAAACCTGATGACAGACGGTATGCTGGAGAAAGTGAAATCCATTGTGCAGGAAAATGACGTCAAAGGATACGTGGCGATCCAGAACGGCGGTGGCATTCGAGCTTCATTCCAGACAGGGGATATTACGCTGGGCAATCTCCTGTCTGTGATGCCATTCGGTAATAATCTGTCTGCTTTGAAAATGACAGGTAAAGAAATCACAGCCGCGCTGGAAAATGGCGTTAGTGGTGTGGAAACGGGAGAAGGGCGCTTCCCGCAAGTGGCAGGCATGCGGTTCTACTACGATTCCACGAAACCAGGCGAGAAAATTGATGCAATAACCAACACCGTAACCCAAGTGGGTCAACGTGTAGTCAAAGTTCAGATTAAGAATGCAGATGGTACGTACACGGATATCGATCCGAATGGGTATTATATCGTCGCTACCAATTCATTCATGGCTAACGGTGGAGACTTCTATCGTGCTATGAGAATGGCGAAAGATGATAATCGATTCTACGAATTAAATCTGGTCGATTATGAAATCTTCCATGAACATCTGGACCGTGTAGGTACAGTTGATCAAAAGACGGAAGGACGTAGTACGGATCTGAAGGGAGCGCCACTTCCGGGGGACGGTAATGGAAGCAATCCTGGTAATGGTGGCGGCAATAATGGAAGTAATCCGGGCAGTGGTAACAGTGGTGGAAGTTCTACAACACCTACTACGCCTGTAACCCCAACCACACCGACTACACCAACCAATCCTACAAACCCAACTACGCCAACCGTTCCTGGTAATGGAGGAGGTACTAATCCAACCACTCCGGTCGTAGACCTGAAGGACATCGGAAATCACTGGGCAGCTGCTGCCATTGAGCAGGCCATTTCCCGGGGAATTGTGAATGGGTATCAGGATGGTAATTTCCGTCCGAATGCACCAGCCACACGCGCCGAATTCATTGTTATGTTAGGGAGAGCATTTGAACTTCCAGCCAACAACAAGGTATTGACGTTCAAAGATGCTGCTGGGATACCTGCATGGGCGCAATCCTTTATTGCACAGGCAGTGGATCAAGGCATCATTAGTGGGTATACGGATGATACGTTCCGTTCATCGGGCAAAGTATCGCGGGTAGAGATGACGGTTATGCTCGTCAGAGCACTCGGTCTTCCGGTACAATCCAATCCGGCACTAAGTTTCGCGGATGCAGATAAAGTACCGGCGTGGGCTGCTCCATATATCGCTGCTGCATATGATGCAGGACTGGTGAAGGGAACAGGAAAAAATATGTTTAACCCCCTCGCCGAAGCAACACGTGCTGAAGTGGTGACCCTGCTATTGTCAGCAAGCGAGTTGCAAAAGCAATAAAATGCATGATATAGACGGTTTAGAACAGCTTGCAGACTCCCATCTGCAAGCTGTTTTTTTACTAGGGCGTGTCTGAAAACTCCGAAGGAAGTAGATTTTGCCGAATTTTCGTTTCAAGCAAGGAAGTTTTCTGCAGGCGTGCCGGGGCACGTCAAGGGAAAGTGACACAGCAGGGGGTGAAAAGGCGGTGAAAGATGCACTTCAGCGAGTTTTGAGATACGCCCAATTAATGCCTGTTAATTTTCACCAAGTGAAGGTATAGTAGACAGGATTATATTGAAGGAGTGTTGACGTAATGCAAGATCAACCCGTTTTAATCGCACTATTTGCCATAGCGGCAGGAATTTTTAGTTTGCTCGGTGGTATCAACAATTGGGACTGGTTTATGAAGAGTTTTAGAGCAGGGATTTTTGTAAAGACCATTGGACGGCAGGGCGCAAGAGTGGTGTATGGTATTCTCGGTGTTGTCATGATTGCCATTGGTGTACTATTGTTGCTGGTTGGTAAAGTGTAGGAAAAGAGAAGAGAAGAGAAGAAAAGAAATGAAAAGAAAAAAATTGCAGCCTGAGTACATAATTCAGTTTCATAGCCTTTAATGTAGAAGGTAACGATTAGTACGTTTAGCTTTATGCTTGAGATTTTCGAGGTTAGTTAGGGTGTGTGGAGATTAGCATTTTAAAATGTCTTAAAGCCCAAGCCTTTATACCCTGGGGAAAGGGAGAAATTTTCCAAGGAACTCAGGATGCCTTATTTCGCCTTCAGCTCTTCTTTTTACAAAGTAAGGAACATCAGACACGTTATTTACTGGAATCCCTAACAAAAACACTGCAAACGACTGTTTTATTCTGATATAACGTGTCTCAGGTTCTTTAGATTTCTGGAATCACTTTATATCCTTGAATAAGACGTCTCCGATTCGTTAGCGCTTGTACTTGCTCTGCTCCAACCGTGGGTGAGTAGCTGACTCCTGATCCTATCCAGAGCGAAGCTTTTCATTAAAAGGGAGATAATCCACTTTAACGGCACTTCAGGTACATTCAGGCTTTCATTAGATTTGAAGACATTCCCATTCCCAAGTAACAGTTACACTCAAAAAGACCACCGAAAATTTTCGGTGGTCTTTTTACCAAATTCAGGTTTAATCATCTCAATCTGGTTTAATTATCTTTTAAATCTTCAATAGAGTTGATGTCCATATAGGCTGGTACAACTAGGCCCGTTTTGGCACCGTCCATATTCGGACCCAGATCATCGATCTGATCCTTGTACTTGTTATAATAATCTGCTGAAGTAAGTGGTAACCATGCGGCTGGTGTAGCATCTACATCACCGTTGGCGATGCCGGTCCACATTGGACCGATTTCAACTTGAAGGGAAGTCACATTGTAACCGAGTTTTTCCTTCAGAACATACTCCAGCAAGTTGGTACTTGCAATTTCGGAGTCCCACGCCACATAACTTAGTTTGATGGGTTCACCATTCACCGGGGTCAGATCTTTAGTCCACTCAGCTACTTGGTCACTATGCTTCTCTGCATAAGCTGCAGCAGCTTGTTGAGCATCTTCTCCATTTTGAATAGCTACCATAATTTCACCCATATCTTCAGCTGTCCACGAGAAGCGATCCAGGAATTCATAAGCGACAGGTTTGTCTTCCTTTAACCCTTTACGGGCAATAGTATGAATCTGTTCAGCTTCACCATAGACCCCTTCCGGGTCCTCCAGGTATTTCAGGTCGTATGCGTTGAACATCCAATGCGGTGTCCAACCAGTAACGATAACCGGTTCCTTATTCTTAACAGCTTTATCCAGCGTAGCTGTCATTGCAGCTCCTGAACCTTCAAGCAGTTTCCAGTCAGACAAACCGTATTTCTCAATGGCACTTGCTGTGGATTTCATAATTCCGGCACCCGGATCAATACCAACGATTTGGTGATTAACCTCTTCGCCCACATTGGCACTTGCCGATGGAGTGGAAGAAGCGGCACCTGTCTCCAAATCTGCAATCGAATTTACTTCAGTCATGTACTTAGGAACCACGAGGCCTGTACGTACACCTGTCATATTGGCACCCAGATCGTCCACCTGGTCTTTGTAACGTTCCCAGTAGTCTGCGTGTGTCAATGGTAGCCAAGCTGCTGGAGAGGCATCTACGTCGCCTGAGGCAACACCCGTCCACATTGGTCCGGCTTCGACTTGCAGAGCTTTAACTTTATAACCCAATTTGTTTTCCATCACATATTTCAGCAAGTTTGTACTTGCGATTTCGGAATCCCAAGCCACATAGCTTAGTTTGAATGCATCACCGTTCACTGGGGTCAGACCTTTGGTCCACTCAGCAATCTGATCGGCATGTTTCTCAGCATAAGCTTTAGCTGCTTCTTCTGCGGATGTGCCATCCTGGATAGCAGTCATCATTTCACCCATTTCATCCGAGGTCCATTGGAAACGGGACAGGAATTCAAACGCAACAGGGTGATCTTCTTTCAGACCTTTACGGGCGATGGTATGAATTTCTTCAGCATCACCGAAAGATTTCTCAGGATCTTCCAAATATTTTAGATCATATTTGTTGAACATCCAGTGCGGAGTCCAACCTGTAATAATGATTGGATCTTCATTTTTGATCGCTTTGTCCAGTGTGGCAGTCATGGCTGCACCAGAGCCTTCAATCAGAGTCCAGTCAGTTAATTTATAGTCTTCGATCGCTTTTGCAGCAGACTTCATAATACCAGCCCCTGGATCGATACCAATAATCTGATAGTTCACTTCTTGACCTACAGCATTGGCTGCTGAATTGTTGCCACCAGCCGAAGTTGTGCCACCAACGAAGTATTGTGAGAAACCAGCTACAAGCACAAGGAATGTTGCCGCAGCAGTGATCCATGCTTTTTGCTTGGCTGTAATGCGTGAGGTCTTTTTGCGACCTGGCATAAATACATTTTGTGTAAAACGGTCCAGTACAATCGCGAGTACAACAACGGCCAGACCGGCTTCGAAACCTTTACCAATTTGAAGCTGTGTTACAGCACGATAGACTTCCGCACCAATACCTTGTGCACCGATCATGGATGCAATAACAACCATGGACAGTGATAGCATGATGGTCTGGTTAATACCGGACATCACGGTAGGCAAAGCGAGTGGAAGTTGTACTTTGAACAACTTTTGCATGGAAGTTGAGCCGAATGCATCAGCTGCTTCAACCAATTCGCCAGATACCTGTCTGATACCCAGGTGAGTCAGACGAATCGTTGGCGGGATCGCAAATATAACGGACGCGATAACACCTGGAACGACACCTAGACTAAAGAATGTAACCGCAGGCAGCAAGTAGACAAATGCAGGCATCGTCTGCATGAAGTCAAGCAGCGGTGTAATGATACGTGCCGCAGTTTTACTGTATGCGAGCCAGATTCCGACAGGTACACCAAGCAGGATCGAAACCAATCCTGAAGTGATAACCAGACCAAGTGTGTCCATCGATTGGGACCAGTATCCCAAGTTATCGACGAGCAAGAACCCGATAACCGTGAATAGTGTCAGAGGGAGTCGACCTACGAGGAACGCAAGAACACCCAATATAGCAATGAACAGGAGTGGATGGGGCAGCATAAACAGCCCGGAGAAGAATCCAACTACTGCCTGAATAACAATAGAGATTACATTAAACAATCCGGAGAGCGAGGAGCTCATCCAGTCAACGATGGATTCAATCCACGATGCGAGTGGTATTTTGGGAATCATTCACAAGTTCCTCCTTTACTGCAACTTCACCGCTAAGTGCACCCAGCAGGGCACCGCGGACGATAACACCTTGCAGACGGCCATTCTCACCAACAACAGCGAGCGGCACATGGGCAGAACTTACGATCTCGAACAATTCATGAATCAGGGTCTCAGGCGACACCGTCGGCCCGTCCGTGATCAGAATATCTTTCAATAATTTGTTTTCGCGCATGGCACGGGTTGCATCTTCAGCTGTAATAACACCAAGCAGTTTGATCGAACGGTCAATGACAAACAGGTTGGAAATACCACGTTCGCGCATTAATTCGAGGGCAACACGAGGACCACGATCAAGCGTAATTGTTTCAGGGCGACGCATTACGTGAGATGCTGTAAGGACCTTGGACAGATCCACGTCTTCGACGAAGCGGGCCACATATGAGTTGGCCGGTTGAATCATGATTTCTTCCGGTGTACCGATCTGCACAACTGCGCCGTCTTTCATGAGGGCAATACGATCGCCGATGCGCAGCGCTTCGTCCAAGTCATGGGTAATGAAAATAATCGTCTTTTTCATTTTATCCTGAAGCTCGATCAACTCATCTTGCATATCACGACGAATTAATGGATCAAGTGCACTGAAGGCTTCATCCATTAGCAATACTTCCGGGTCATTGGCAAGTGCACGCGCCAAGCCGACACGTTGCTGCATCCCGCCACTGAGTTCATCCGGCATTTTGTCTTCCCAGCCCTTCAGGCCAACCAGCTCAAGTGAGGTTTTTGCTTTCTCCCGGCGTACTTCCTTATCTACTTTTTGTATTTCCAATCCATACTCCACATTATCAAGAACGGTACGGTGCGGGAACAACGCAAACTTCTGGAAGACCATGCTGATCGTTTTCCGGCGCACTTCGCGCAATTGTTCTTTGTTCATCTTGCGTAGATCCTTACCATGGACCAGAATTTCTCCGGATGTTGGTTCAATCAGACGATTGAACATCCGAACCAGTGTGGATTTACCACTCCCGGACAGACCCATAATAACGAAAATCTCGCCTTCTTTAATGTCCATGTTGACCCGGTTGACGCCAACCGTTATCTGTTTTTCTTTGGCCAACTTTTCTTTACCCCAACCTTGCTCCAGTAATTGCAGACCTTGCTCGGTTTGGGGGCCAAACAATTTACTTACGTTTTTCACTTCAAGTATGGTCATGTTTTCACCCCTTCTGATGTGTTGTGCACTTCGAACGGCTTTCAGCATCCATAAGCCCATACACTTATGCGCCCAGCCACGAAATCCGGTAGTTGTTGCTTCGCTTCCCGTCTTTCTGGGTAACGTTTTTAAGTCTAACAATACTTAACCAGTATATCAACCGAATAAACAGTACATAATGTTTGTACAGTAAAAACTGTACAAAGTTTTCCTCGCATATGCTCCATCAGTCTCCTTATTCTGCCTAATAAGGTTCCTTTACATTTGATATCGCTTTTCCTACAATAGAAAATGAGCTGAATTGAAGCTGAATTTTTTGGTTAAAAGATAGTCATAGGCAATTGTAGCCTGGTAAAGTTCCCATTTTCATACATTGGGTGAATGAAAGCCCTCTGGCATATATGATGTCCGGCCGAGTGCTTTCCCATGTAAGCAGGACTTTTAAAGTGTTGCAATTATTTCGCCAAAGACTGTGGAATGTTCAGAATGGAGGTTGCAAGCATGGGCTTGGACCATTTACAAGAGGAACAGCAGGCAACCGTGCTGAAGATTCGTAAGCGCGTCATTGAAGCCATTGGACGTAATATGGATCTTTACGGGGTTACGCTGTCTACGGGACACTTATATGGATTGCTATTTTTTGCAGACAAACCAATGACCCTTGACGATATGGGACGGGAAATGGAAATGAGCAAAACGAGTATGAGTACAGGTGTACGAACACTGCTGGATTTGAAAATGGTAAATAAAGTGTGGAGCAAGGGCTCCAGAAAAGACCTATATGAAGTGGAATACGACTGGCATCAGACGTTTACGGATTATTTTGCGATTAAATGGAGAAAAGCCGTGGAGAGTAACCTTCAGATTCTACGCAAATCAATTGAAGAACTGAATCGGTTAGTCGAAGGTCTGGATGAGCAGGCAGACGCTGAACTTATCCACATTCTGATGGAAGACAAACACAAAGTTTTGCAAGCGGAAGCATATTACAAATGGTTGGATCGGTTGATTGATACCATGGAAAATGAAGAGATATACAAGCTTGTTCCGAAGGAAGAGATCAAGGAACATTCATAATTACATGCAAAGGGCCCTTTCCGTTATAGGAGAGGGCCCTTTGGCCTGTGCGATATCTTACTGAATTATTAATGAAGGAACACGATGTAAAAGATAATCTTGCCCATCGTATCGACCTATGTTCACATCTAATGTCCGATCAGACCTGCCTGAGGAAAGACTACAGACTGCTGAGTAATCTGTTCCAGTTCGTTCAGAATCTGCAACCGGCCACCCGGGGTCCAGCATAACCGTTGCCAGTTCGATATATCGTGAACGTTACCATACAATACAGCAGGGGATCGATTCCATGATGCCGTTTGTTTCATGCGTCGGAATACCTTTTCACTGGCAGGCTGAAGCGAAGCACGATGGATCAACAGGTAATCCGTATCCAGCACGGGGATACTATCCGCAACATACTCATTTCTGGAACTTTCGGGAGATACAAGCTGAGCAGGCTGAAGTCCCAATTCAGCATACAACAAGTGATTTAATGGATGCTCGCCAGTCCCTTGTAAGCGAATGAACTGATTCGTAACCTCCATCAGAGCCAACCGTTTTTGTCCGAAATAGGGTTGCAGGTTCAGGCTTGCTTCAAGCTTGCGAAACTCAAGTTCTTTGAAATTAAGCAACGCTTGTTTCTCACGTCCGACTAGTTCGGCTATGCGAATATGGTTCTCTTTCCAGTCATCAGTGGACTCCAAGATGATGGTGGGTGCAATATTTTTCAGGCGATCGTAATAGGGCTTATGGTAAAAATCACCAATGATCAAGTCTGGCTTCGCCTGCCGAAGTTGATCGAATTGTCTGGTTAATCGGCGTTCTTGTTCATATTCATCCGTTTCTCGGTCAAACACACCTTCACCTTCCAGCACAGCTACCGGACGCAGTCCAAGCGAGGCCAAGTTCTCATGAAATCCCATAATAGATGCCGTAGCTATGCGAAGTTGATCTCTTTTCATATATATGCTGGGAGCAATCCCCAAGGTTTGTTTGAATTTGCGGCTAAAATAATACTCATTGCCATACCCGACAGATACCGCGACGTCTTTGAGGATACAGGATTCCTCTGTCAGCTGTTTTTTGGCTTTGTTTATACGTAAACGATTCAGGTAATCGGTCGGTGACATGCCTTTGGCCTTCTTGAAACTGCGTGAATAAGAGCTGGGGGTGAGTCCAGCAATCTTGGCAAGCTGATCCATGCTGATTCCTTCACTCATGTAACGTCGCATATACATAATACTGCGCTCCAAGGCAGGGTCCACTTTCTCATGATTGGCTTCCAGCCGGTTCTCCGAGAGAAACTGCAGAAGCTCATGCAGCTGGCTATGTATGCTAATAAAGTGATCCGGTTGCAGACCGCGATAGGTTTCATACAGTTGTTCTATACGTGATACAGCCTGCTGCTCATGACGAACCAGCAACCTGCCTGTCTGCCAATCCAGCGGGAAGGCGGGTGATGAGGTCATTTTCCATTCACCGCGCACTTGCTGCAAACAAACCGTATCCATGCTTAGCAATATACATTCGGTCACATTCGAGCGTGCAGCGGCCTCAATGGTTGTTCCTGGCTTCAGGACAAACAAGTTGCCCTCTTGTGCCGTATAGACTGTATCATTCAGGACCAGAACACCGTCTCCTTGCAAAATAAGACAGAGCATGGGCCGTGACACCGTCTTGCCTTGCACACGGAAATTCTCCCCACGACGCACACGGCACATGGAGGAGAGGAGCGGTAGAGATGAGGTTTCAGCAATGAAGGGAAACTGTTCAGTCATACGGACCATCCTTTTGTCTTATTTTCTTAATGATAACAATTATCATTCTCATATGGAAGATGTTTTTGAAAAATAGTTTTCGGCAACCAAAATAGGACTACCAAGAGCCGTTATGGCTACCAGGTAATCCTTTTTGTTATGGAGAAGTCCGTTGAATGGGCTATACGCCTGAATCAACAATATATGTTAGTACGGTGTCACCAATAGAATATTGTCGAGGAAAACGTCACTCATTACTTTTTTTCCTGTTCCACCCGTTTGCACGTGATACAAGCGATATTGGTCTTTGGCATTAATGTAAAACAGGCCCGCAACATCATCTCTGATATGGAATGCATCCCATTCGTCACTGGTAAGTTTGGTTACCTTGAGAGCAGTATTAACCGAATATAGACCGTTGTTGCCCGAGATGTAAGCAGCCGTAGGTGTGCCGTTGGTCAATTGATTCGCCACATACGTTACATTTGTCAGGTTCAGGTTGGCAGACTTGGTCACTTTGTTGCCCGAGACCGTTTTGGCATAAGCTTTTTTGTCTGCATCAATAAGGACAACCTTGTCTGTACCTAAGGCACTTACTTCACGAACGCTTTTGTTATGAAGCTGAAGTGTTTTAGCTGAAGTTGTTAAAGCAAACGCTTTGCCTTTGGCATAATTGTAATCCTTATTGCTGTCGAGAACGATTCCTTTGTTATACACGTAAAGATTGTTTCCCCAACCACCGGAATATACAGCATTCACATCCAGTTTGGCTTTGGGATTAACCGCAGTTGCTTTGCCAGTGTTGTAATTCACCTTATACATGACAACAGCATTGGTGGAGTAAAACTCCTCGTACGGGTCTGTATTTACCATCAGTTGCAGTTCGTTTTTGGCTTGATTCGTAAAATAACGACCTTCCACTGCGCCTGCGGCAATCCGCTGCACAGCTCCAGAACCGTTGGACGTTTTGGACACGATCCACGTGTTTCCATTAACCAACGCATTATAGTAGGCACGCCCTTTGGTTACCAGGAGGAATGGGAAGTCGGTATCAGCCTTGTCAGCAATCTTGGTGACAGCTGAAGCGTCACTATTGCCATTCGCGCGATAAATGGTACCTGTGGCGTCCAGATAATAGATGAATCCGTTATCCGTATAATAGCTGAGTACATCTGTAGCAAATGTCTCTGCCGCATCGCTGGATCCGTCATTTGGAACCCGAAGCAAGGTTGTGGAAGAAGCAGTCTGCGTGTAGTAGAGATAAGAGCCTGCCGCGAGCAAATCTACACCTTGGAAATCAATTAATACTTCTGTTGTATTGCTGCCATCCGCGGATACTTTGTACAAAACTCCGTCGGACTCATAATACACTGTGGATTGGCTAAGTGAAGCTGCCTGGGCTGCGGTTCCACCTCCCAATGTCACTGCTGCAATGAGTGTAAATAACAGCAATGTACAGATGGTGCGTTGTAAGTATGTATACCCTGTTTTCATTCGTTCATCGTCCCCTTCGTTCTTCTATATGTATGTCGTTAATTCCTTATGTTATATCGGTAAACTATGGAAGATATGTTAGATCTCAAACATGAAAAAAGAAGAGAATGAAATTGAATTTCATACACAATCCAACCTGAAATCGAATTGCGCATGATGCTGCCAATCCCGTCCCAAAGCATTCTCCGCCTGACTTGATCGTGATAACATAACTCTCAACCAGAGCAGAGGAGTGAGCGATCATGGTATTGAATATGGCGATCATCGGATTTGGGAATGCAGTGGTGAATTATCATTTGCCTTATCTGGACAAGAAAGAAAATATCAAGGTGAAGACAATATACCGTCGCGAGGAAGACCGGGTTGGCGATACAGAGCGTGAATTACTTTATCCCGAGATTACTTTTTCGACCAATGTCGAAGACATATTGCAGGATGATGAGATTGAATTAATTGTTGTTGCCACCCATGTGGATAGCCATGTTGAGTACGCCAAGCTGGCCTTGGAACACGGAAAACATGTGCTGGTGGAGAAACCTTTTGCCTCCACTTCTGCGGCAGCCAAAGATATTTTTGAACTAGCCAATCGTAAAAATCTCATCGCTATGGCGAATCAAAATCGCAGATTTGATGGTGACTTTCTGACATTGAAAAAAGTGATTGAGAGCGGCAAACTGGGGAATATTGTTGAAATCCAGTCCCACGATTATTTTCACCCACAGTACGCGAGAAGTGGATTTGGATTGTTGCATGGCTTGGCCGTGCATACCATCGATCAGTTAATCTCCATCTATGGCGTAGCTGACCGAATTAATTATGATGTTCGGAGTTTGATCGCGCCGGGTGAATCCGATGATTACATCGATATTGATTTTCGATATGGACGAATGAAGGCTACGATTAAGTGCAGTCTGCTTGTAAAGATCGAACATCCAAAATTCATTGTACACGGGGATCGAGGGAGCTTTGTTAAATATAGCAGTGGGCATCAAAAGAAAAATGGAGATGGGCGAACGAGGGTATCCATTGAAGCTGAACCGGAGGATAACTGGGGTACGATTAGTTATGTGGACGATGAGGGAACATCACATACGGAGAAAGTTCCTTCGGAAGCGACGGACTATGGCATTTTATATGATCAACTGCTTCAAGCCATTCGACATAACGGTGATAAACCGGTCAAGGATGAAGAGGTTTTATATGTATTGGATATTTTACATGACGGAATCGAAGCAGCGAAGAGAGCCAACTGACAAACAACCAACGACAGGAGCGAAACGATATGATGAATATAGCAACGATTGGTACAGGGTCCATTGTGGATGCCATTTTATCTGCGATCAATGAACTGGAAGATATTACGTGTACAGCGATGTACTCCCGGAAGAGAGAGACAGCACAGGAGCTTGCGGGTAAGTATGGGGTCGGTACCATCTGTACGGACCTGGAATCCCTATTTTCAGATACAAATGTAGATCTCGTATATATTGCTTCACCAAACAGCATGCACTATGAACAGGCCTATCAGGCACTTCAACATGGCAAACATGTCGTCTGCGAAAAACCGTTCACGTCCACGCTTCAGGAAGCAGAAACGCTGATTGCACTTGCAAAAGAAAAGAATCTGTTGTTGTTTGAAGCCATCTCCAACATTCATCTGCCCAATATTAAAGTCATACAGGAACAACTACCAAAGCTTGGTCCGATCAAACTCATCCAGTGTAACTACAGTCAATACTCGCGCAAATACAATGATCTGCTTGCAGGGCAAACACCAAATGTATTTAATCCACAATTCTCTGGTGGAGCGCTGATGGATATCAATATTTATAATCTGCATCTGGTCATGAATCTGTTTGGCAGTCCGAATACCGTATCGTATACCGCGAACCAGCATGCAAACGGTATTGATACGTCAGGTGTTGTGGTTCTCCAATATCCGGAGTTTATTGCGGAATGTGTAGGTGCCAAAGACACAAACAGCATGAACTTTGTGCTCATTCAGGGCGAGAAAGGTTATCTTCAGGTTGTGGGAGGAGCAAACGGTTGCCGGGAGATCAAGCTTCAGATCGGGAATGAGCCTGCTGAGGAGTATAATGCCCAGACCAAATCCAATTGGCTGTACTATGAGTGGGAAGCGTTCAGGGACATCCATGCAAATGGGGATCACAAACGGTGTTACGAACTACTCGAACACAGCCAGTCTGTGATGAATGTACTCATGAGTGCACGCAAGGATGCCGGGATTGTATTTGCAGCGGATCAGCGTTAATCGTTAATACGTATCGCTAATGCTGCTCATGTACAACATGTCGAAAATATAAAGTACCGAGACCATTGAAGACATTTTGGACAGTCTTAACTGTTCATTGTATCCATAAGCCAGCAGCGTTTCATCACAATGTCTGGACAGGGTTGAATGGTTGTTGCCCGTGACCGCGATGACTTTCATCTGTTTGTTGCTAAGCACTTTGGCGGCTTCAATCATGGATTGGTTCTCACCTGTGTGTGAGATAACAAAAGACAGCGTCAGGCTATTGGGATTCATCGTGTTCAAATAATGCATGTTCGGACTATTGTGAGCAATCGCAGATATGCCGAGTTCATTCCACTTGGCACAAGCCTGTTGAGCCAGATAATAATTCATATCACTGCCATAGACATCAATGCGTACGGACTCTTTGACCCAGCTAGCGATTCGTAGCAAAACAGGAGCATTTAACATCCGGCGCGTATCATCCAGCGCCTGCTGGTACAGGTAAGGAACAGAGTCGATGGCAGCCAGCACGTTGCCTTGTTCTGCAATTGCATGATCCTGCGTCTGCAACGCGGAAGGTATCTGTTGGTATTCAAGAGCAAGCTTGAGCTGAAAGTCTGGGTACCCCTTGGTACCCAGCTTTTTGCATAGGCGAACAATGGTAGATGAGCTTGTATAGGTCTGCTGAGCCAGTTCATGGGCTGTAGAATCAAATACAACTTCGGGGTTGCTCAGGATATATTTCACAATATGCTTCTCCTGTGCCGTTAATTGTGAAGCATATTTTAATTTTTGAAGTAGTTTGGATTCCATACCGTTGTTCCATTCCTCTCTAGAATCATGCCATAGCATATATCTCCACATCATAACCCGCGTATATTTATTTCTCAATCTGTATAGCGGAGCGACAGTGTGATCTGTTGACTTTCCTCGTTACATTCCACATCATTCAGATCTGACTTTCCGCCAGTTGCTGACGACTATTCCACGCCGTGACCAGACGAAGAAGAACCACACTTATGAGCAGGAGCACTGCTCCAATCATGAGTAACATCCAAGGACCAATGAGCAGCATGCCACTGGCTTGACCAGCGACTAAGGCGATGAGGGGAAGGACAATTAATCCGCCGAGCTGATAGGCTTCCTGGAACCCACGGACCTTGGCCGAGATCAGGACGTTCAATAAAATGACCATAAGACTGCAAGCGGGAACAACCCACACGACAAGTATGATCCAGTTCAGATTGGGAAACATCAACGTTCCAAACATGGGGTACATCAGAATATTGGCAATGATTCCATAGATCAGGAAAGTAACCCAGGATAATAGAATGGAAGGGATCAGGGCAGCTAGCACTTTGCCTTTAAAAAGAGTGTTCATACTGATCGGTGTGAACAACAATCCTTCCAGCGTCTTGCGTTCCTTCTCACCAGCGAAACTATTGGCCGTCAGAATACTGGAGGCCATCACAGGAATGATGAGAAACAAGGGAGCGAACATATACATGGCCAAGTAATAGACAATACGATGATTATCTGTAGGCATGGAAGCAAGCTGAGGAATCTGTCCACTATGGGTTAACGCATCCAATGATTCGAGTAGAAAGCTGATGTTGCCCAGAGAACGAAGTTCCATTCTGGAAGCCGCCCACAGGAGTGCAGAGGGCATAATGATTCCAATAATCAGTGGAACGATCAACATGGGCAACCAGAGCTGAATGCTGGCTGTGACGGACCGGATATCTTTACGTACCAGTGCACGTATGGCTTGGCGGTTATTCATGGTGGTGTGCCTCCCTTATGGCAAAATAGATACTTTCCAGATCACTGCCCGTGATGCGGGCCTGATAGACTTGACCATGCTCCGTTAATTGCCTTAGCAGTAATGAAATATCTTCACGCGATGTAAGCTGAAATACTGCTTGATGTGCGGAGATTATTTCAGGCGTAAAGTCGGTTGCCGTGTGCCATCCTTCGGGCATGTCGGCTTCTACTTCGAGCTTCGGAGTGGACAGGTACCGGCTAACAATCTCCTGTTCCGTGCCTTCCTCAACGATGCGCCCCTTTTCCATGAAAATATAATGATCACAGACGGCTGACAGCTGGGACAGCACGTGGGATGAGACCAGGATTGTCATCTTTTCTTCCTTATTTAACTGACGGATAATGCGCAGCACCATCTGAATTCCATCCGGATCCAGGCCATTGGTGGGCTCATCCAGAAACAGGATGGAAGGACGGTGCAAGAGTACTCGTGCAAGGCCCAAGCGTTTCTTCATGCCTGTGCTATAGGTGCCGACTTTTCGATGTTGATAATCCTGCAACTCGAACAGAGTTACAAGCTTGTCGATTCGTTTCTTGGCATGCTTCAGGCCAAAAACATCTGCGAAGAAAGTCAGATTGTCACGCCCGCTCATATTTTCATATAATCCACTTTGCTCGGTAAGGGTGCCACACATGGCCAGTACTTTCTCCGCCTCACGAGCGGCGTCCAATCCGTTAATGGTTACCTGTCCACCGGAAGCACCTAAGACCCCATTCATGATACGGATCAGTGTGGTTTTGCCCGAACCGTTGGGCCCAATCAACCCGGTGACACTGCCTTGTTTAACTGTGAAACTGACATCATGCAGTGCTTGATGCACCTTGAATTGCTTGGATATGTTGCGTACTTCGATCATGTATATTCACCGTCCGATCTGAGTTTGGAGATTATACGTGTGGTAGGCTGATATCGTTCAAATGGACGACAAAAAAGATCTATGCCTCCTTCAATAGTCCCGAATGTAGGATGCACATTTACCCTGAAGTCTGTCTGAAATCGGGTCTCAGGTTTGTTTTCACTATGGCTTGTAACATGTATCCTTATTTTAGGGTAGAACATCCGTTTCATTGCTATTCATAACGTGGTAATGGAAGATAAGGCCTTACGTCTCATGAATGCCTTTAATATTCATATAACGCCGGTCTTGGTTATCCAGGGCCGGCTTGACGTGATGTTTTGGCGTGCCTGTCACGGAAAACGTCTGTTTCTAACGATTACATAATGAATTCGTCTAACACATCCATATGAATACATCGTATGGGTACATATTGTGTTTGGACGTAGAGGAAGGTGAGTGAGTCATGACAGCATCCAATGAATATCGTTTTCAAGTGAACCTGAGCGGGATGATCCAGATTTTATCCAATCATCTATATAGCAGTCCTAAGGTGTTCTTGCGTGAACTGATGCAGAATGCGACGGATGCGATTACCGCACGAACGGAGGCGGAGCCAGGGTATCAGGGTGAAGTGCGTGTTGAACTGACGGGAACAGGTGAACAATTGACCATGATGGTGGAGGACAACGGCATCGGCTTGACTGAAGCTGACATCCATGAGTTCCTGGCGATGATTGGACAATCTTCGAAGAGGGGGCAGCAAGCGCTGCTGGAAGGAGAGACTTCGTTTATCGGGCGTTTCGGGATCGGGTTGTTATCCTGTTTCATGGTGAGTCACGAAATTGTCATGCTGACGCAATCCGCGAAGGGCGGCCCTTCGATGGAGTGGCGGGGCAAGCCGGATGGCACCTATACGATTCGACAGTTGGACACACAGCTGTCCCCGGGGACCAAAGTATATCTGCGTTGCACACCGGACGCGGCGCACTACTTTGAACCGGATTATGTGAAAGAAGCTCTGTTCTATTATGGAGCGTTATTGCCGTATCCGGTCACGTTGTATCATGACGGCGCGCAACATGTGGTGAATAGCGAGACACCGATCTGGCTGATGGACCCTGCACTCGCACGTTCACGCAGAGCGGAGGTATTGGCTTTTGGTGAACGTCTGCTTGGCGAGCAGTTCCAGGACTTCATTCCGTTGACAACGGCTTCAGGCCGTACCGGGGGTATTGCTTTTGTACTGCCACACGCGGTTAATCTGAATGCCAAGCGTTCTCACCGGGTTTACTTGAAGCGAATGCTGATTTCGGAGAAGGCTGAGAACATTTTGCCAGAGTGGGCGTTCTTTGTGAAATGTCTGATCTGGACAGATGAGCTTCAACCGACGGCATCACGGGAACATTTTTATGAAAATGAAAAGCTGGAGGAAGTTCGCTCCGAACTTGGAGACGCACTTCGCAAGGGACTGGCCGACATGGCTGAGAGCCAGACGGAACGGCTACAGAAGCTGATTCGCTTGCATGCCTTATCCATGAAGGCACTGGCTGTGCAGGATCAAGCATTCTACGCGATGATTCATCGCTGGCTGCCTTTTGAGAGTACGAGGGGTCACCGTGAACTTGGTGAGCTAATAGATGAAGGAGAGACGTTGTACTTCACTTCCTCTGTTGATGAGTACCGTCAGATTCATCATGTGGCATCCGCACAATCGATGCTGGTGATTAATGGTGGTTATATCTATGACGGTGAGTTGATGGCGACATTGCCGATGGCTGTGCATAATGTACAGACGGAGCGGCTACAGCCGGATCAGGTCTCGATGAGTTTTACCGATGTGCCACCCGCTGAGCGTAATCAGTATTATGATGCATTGCGACTGGCCGATTCTGCCTTACAGCGCTTCCGTTGTCGGGCTGAGGTGAAAGGTTTTAAGCCATCGGATCTGCCGGTGTTGTTCACGCTGTCTCAGGAATCCTCAACACTTCGTGCGCTTGAAAAAGCAAGCGAGGAGAGCACGGAATTGTTCTCGTCTGTTCTGGGTTCATTGTCTTCTAGCATGAGTTCAGCAGGGTACTCAACCTTGTATTTGAACGTGAGTAATCCGATCATTCAGCGGGTACTGACATCACCGGATGATCAGATGACACCGATTGCCATCGAGATGTTATACGTCAATGCACTGATGATGGGGCATTATGCCATGAGCAAGCAGGAGCTTGAAGTGTTAAATCAGGGCATTGTTCGTTTTATTGATTGGGGTTTGCGTGCAAATACAGATCGTAAGGGGATGCCTGATGAAGACAGAGATGGATTTTGAAGAACTGATGGACGAGGCCTATGGTTTGCCCAATGGTCCGGCGAAGCTTGGTATGCTGGAGGAAGCGGCAAGAGTTGCCGATGTGAACGGCATGGAGGAAGAGGCATACGAAGCAAGATCGGAGATTGTGGAGACAGCAACATTCTGCGGTTATCCGATGAAAGCGCTGATTGCTTTTTCCTGGCAGCTGGGCAAGTTCGATCAACAACCCGAAGAATATGATGAAGAAACGTTAATGTGGTCGTACAAATGGATATTGGGCAAGATGCCCGACTTCCCGGAAATATCACGCGAGAAGATCCTGGAGCTGTTGGAGGATTTCGGACGGCGTTTCAAGTCCTACGGTTACAGCGAACGCTCCTACTGGTATTATCGGTTCCGGATCTTTATGGATTTTGGGGAGCTGGAGGAAGCGGGACGCAGTTATGATCGATTCAGAACGATGGATCGTGACTTTATGAGTGACTGCGAAGCCTGTGAGCAGGATGAGATTATGCGATATTTCTTGTTAAAAGGAGACGATGAGAAGGTGTTGGAGGCGGCACAGCCTATCCTGAAAGGGCGTATGAGCTGTGCAGAGATTCCGCATCTGACTTTGTCTGAAATTTTGATGCCGCTATATCGGTTGGGACGGACTGCGGAAGCAGATAAACATCAGACCAAGGGATATCGCCTGATTAAAGGACAGAACGATTTTGTGCAGAGTTTTGCGGAGCAGATGGATTATCTCACACGTACAAATCCGGCAAAAGGCATTGATGTGCTGGAGGAAACACTGGTGTTTGCTGCGGATCATGAAGATCCTTACGCCAAAATGTTGTTTTACGCCAGAGCAGCATCGTTGCTTCGCCGCTGGGCGGAAGAATCTCCAGAATACCGATTGCGTCTGCCGGCGTCCTTCCCGTATGAAGGTGATCCAGGCGACCTGCTCAAGCTGGCCGATTACTTTGCGGAGCATGCTCAGACCGCTTCAGCCAAGTTTGATCAGCGCAACGGGAACCACCATGTATCTTCGTTGATCGAATAGAGACGGATATCACTCAGTAACAGATCGCTATAATAAGTTATGAAAAGTAACGAAACAGGCTTGTTCAAGAAGGATCGTACCCTTCTGAACAAGCCTGTTTTTTCTTGCCTCATAAGCATGATAAATCTAAACGGTATGAAGATGTTTTATTTTTATTGTGCTGAAGTCGCAGAAGGGACCGGCGCTGGTACTGGAACCGGTGCAGTTTCAGATGTCTCCTCTGCAGCTTCGGCTTCTTCAGCAGGTTCTGCTTGCGGCTGCCTAGCAGCCATCAATTCAGCGACGATTTGATCTGTTGGTTGGGTAAGCAACGCATACATAATCGCAGCCTCTTCCTGACGAATCAGAGGTTTGCGGGAAAGTAAATCAATGGATCCATCTTCCAGCACTTTTACCTCAGGTCCATGGATACCAAGCTTCGCCATCATCTGAACGGCTGGTACAGCCCATGGGTCCGTGTGTCCCGCAAGTTTGACATCCGTGAACAGTTCACTAGGATATTGCAGTTGCAGAATTCTCCACATCATGACCATGGCTTCCTGTCGGATAATTACTTGATCCGGCTTAAACTGCTGTTCATCCTTGCCAGTGATCATACCCATTTCATATCCAAGTTGAATATATCCGGCTGCTGCATGGTCTGCCCAGTCGGTGCCTGCAGGAGGCGTTGTTTTGCTAGGCTTCAATCCACTCAGTTTAAGCGTGTTCTCAATAAATTCAGCTCGTGTCACAGCTGATTTCGGTTGGAAAGACTTGTTAGCATCATTCTCATAATATCCAAGAGATTGTATGGCATAGATTGCTTCAGCATAAGGACTGTTCTCACGAACATCCCGGAAGCCCATAGGCTTTTGTCCTTTTTTCTCATAACCCATAGGGTTGAGGTAAGGTTCTTTCATATAGATGGTTCCATCAGCATTTTTCTTGAATGCTGTGAATTGACCAGTCAATTCATCTTTGAAGAGATTATCTTCCACTTGAATCAGGTTGCGTTGACCCAGAAAAACGTCCGAAATGCTCAGTTGTCCAGGCTCTGTACCAGCATTTTTCAAGGAACTGACGATCGTGCTAATTCGCAGATCCGCGTACAATCCGGTGAAACGTTGTAGCTCAGCTGCGGATTGCGGTGTGTATTCCTTGAACTGTACAGGCTCTGCATACTGCGGGAAGAAGTTCTGAATGAATGCAGGGTAGAACAGATTACGAAGTGCTCCATTTTGATTATACGTCAGGAAAACGCCTGTATTTTGCTCGGGAATAAGGAAGAGATAAGAGCTGAATCCGGTCAGGTCGCCTCCTTTTGTAATAATACTTGGGCTACTTCCTGCTCCGGGAAGCTGAAATGCAGCTTCGAATCCATATGTGGTGTTTGGTAACAGTGGATGAATGGAAGAACGGTACTGTTTCATGCTTTTCACCGTGGATTCCTTGAAAATCCGCTTGTTGTCTTTCACGCCATCATTCAGGAACGCAATCATGAACTTCCCGATGTCCTCAGCGGTAGACAACATGCCACCTTGAGGCATTGGTGTTGGAGAGATGGTGTACAGATCAAGCGGATTGTGTGCCGCATCATAGCCTGTAGCCAGCTGCTTTTGGAACTTTTTGTCCAGCATGAAACTGCTGTTATCCATTCCTAGCGGTTTGAAGATATGTTGTTGCATGTAGGATTCAAAGGGTTCACCGCTTACATTCTCGACAATCATGCCAAGCAGCAAAAACGAGAAATTATCATACATGTAGGCGCTACCAGGCTCTCGAACGACAGGAGGCATATGTTGCTGTGCGTAATCCTCCATCGCTATGTACTTGTCGAAATCAGTATGGATGTCTTCCTGCTGCGGATCACGGATCTCGAATCCGGTCGTGTGTGTGAGCAGGTTCTCCACAGTTACAGGTTTGTCAAAAGGATTATCAAATTCGAGCCCTTTCACATAGGTCTGAAAGTCAGCTTGCAGATCAACCTTGCCTTGCTCTACCAGCTGCATTACAGCAGCTGACGTGAACGTTTTGGAGACAGAGGCTACACGGAAGGCCGTATTTTTCGGATCGATCGCTGTTTCACTCTCCACATCGGAGAAGCCATAGCCTTTTTCCGCCAGAACTTTGCCATCCTTCACAACAACAACGGAGGCTCCCACATAATGGGGTTTTGCCTCAGGTGAATTGAAGAATGAATCCAGAAAAGCTGTAGCCGATTCAGTTGTCAGCGCTTTCGTCTTTCCTTGTTCAGCAGCTACTGGAGTCGCGGTCTCCGCCTGAACTGCGGGTACCCACAGACTGAGAGACAGAACGGCAGCCATAAAAGCTCCTGTTAGGGAGGTGAACCTGAAACGGGTCTTTCGTTTGGATAAATGCATGCAAACACTCCTTTATGAAAATATTTACAAAATAGTTACCTACCCATGTATTACTGATTACTCGCACGATAGGTTTCACGATAATAGATTCCAATGTTGGCAATCCAGATCACAGAGAGCACTACAATCGGGAATGGAGCAAAGGTAAAGAGCATCGAATATAGAACCATAGAGACCATTCCGACACCAAGAAGTACATTCATCATCTGAAAAGAACGATAGGCTGCGCGATACACGATCCATTTCTCACCTTCATCTAGTTTCTCGAAGTGATTTTTTTTCATATTGCGCGAGTTCAAATCCAGCGCACGATCAGGGAAATAACGGTTGTATCGCTTCACAGTCAGAGTTTGTACGACCACAACGATGATAATAGAGATGCACGAAGCAACGAGATTCAAGAGGTTAAACAGTTCTGGAGAATTCGGCATGGTTCGGTTGGATGCATACAATGACAAAGCAAGTGCTGCCCAGGTAAACGTAAGAATAACGCTGAATCCGCTGAGTATCATCGCTTTTCCGAGGGAGCGCTCTGCGGGAGAGATGAGTGAATCGGAGTCTCCATAAGCTTCATCTTCCATGGGAGGGACAGATGGCGTGCGGGAGAGACTGAAGATGTTCCATACCGTCGTAACTACCACAAGAGCCGCCAGGATTGCGAATAAAAGATCATAGTCATAATACACGGACAGCGTCCAGTTCAAGTCAGAAGGGAGTTTACTGACTCCGCTAGCTCCGAGAAAACCAACTACAGCGCCACCGGCTGCATACAAGGGAAGACGCAAACGCTTTTTAATGGACGAGGATGATGAATTTTTCATTTTAATCTCCACCTTTCAGTTCAAAGATTTTTTCGACAGGTTCACGAAATACATGTGCTATTTTTAGTGCCAGAACGACCGACGGAGAGTAATCCCCACGCTCAATCAGGGCAATGGTTTGACGGGATGCACCAATGAGTTTGGCGAGTTCCGCTTGGGATAGCCGGTCTCTGGCTCGTAACTCCCGAACGTGATTGTGTAATTCTTCCACTTGCTCACCTCCATGAACCTAATGTACATGATATTTGACTAAATGTAAACTATAATATACAAAATGTTAAAGATCATTTACTTATAAACGTTGATCATGGACATGAAAAAGAGAGCCTGCTGGGCTCCCTAGGATGATTATTTTGTTGTCCGAAAAGTTGCCTGAAAAGTGAAATCAAGATGCATCTGCACACGGCAGATGTTGATTCTGTTCCTCTGCCTTCCGAAGTAACATTCGGAGGAATGTGGACGCGTTGTCATGATTAAGGAATCCGCGGAGCGTTTGAATAGATTGATTCGGCTAGAAGATCGACTGATTCAGGAGGCGTTGCTTCTGCCCACATACAGCTTCAAGGAAGAACACGCCCATCATGATTCGTTGCGAGATTATCGTCTTGCGGGGTATGGTCTGCCTGATCTGCGCAGATTGTGGGTGAAGAGAAGCCCTGGTGCCGAGGAAGAGGATGCGAGTTACCCAGTGTATATTCCGTTGTGGTAGGACTATGCAAGCGTAGCAATGCCGTATTAACGGACTTCACCGATTGCTTGTCAAACTAGTCCGCATATATCGAACAAGTCCCTCATAACATGTACTAATCAAGTAGGGGTTCTGCTGCAAGCACAATCCTGAAGTGAAAACATGTGCTAAAGGGGATGATGTCATGCGCCGAATATCATGGATGCTTGCCATGGTATTGGTCTTATCGGCCTTACTTGCCGCCTGCGGGAAGAAGGATGCGGCAGCTGTGGTCAAAGATCTGAACGAAGTCGTAGGAGAGATGGAAAGTTACCAGGGGGCAGGCGTGATGACGCTGCATACCGGAGATACGCCGCAGCAGTACAAGGTCGAGGTATGGCATCAGAAGCCTTCCTATTATCGTATTGCGTTAACGAATGCCAAAAAGGATGTAACACAGATTGTACTGCGTAACGATGAAGGTGTGTTTGTTTTGACGCCGAGCCAGAACAAAAGCTTCCGTTTCCAGAGCAATTGGCCAGATAATCAGGGACAGGTATATCTCTATGAAACATTGATTCGGAGCATTACGGGGGATACAACCCGCCAGTTTGCGGACGAGAAGGAGAGCTATGTATTTGATGTAGCTGCCAATTATAATACACATGCACTTGTCAGACAGAAAATCTGGCTGAACAAAAGTGATTATGCACCTAAACAGGTGGAGGTATCCGACTCCAATGCCAATGTTGTGGTCGATGTGAAATTTGATTCCTTCAAATTCGGGACTGAATTTGAGAAAGATGCCTTTGACATGCAACGTAACATGACTGCTGCTACAAAAGAAGGCGGCCAAACAGGAACGGATTCCGGTGTGACTCCTGCGGAGCAAACCGGTAATGAGAGCGGTAAAGAACCTGCCAATCCTCAGACTGCGCCGGAACCTGACGGAGCTGTCACTGATGGACAGACAGGTGTAGGTGGGGATACAGAGCAGCAAGGTACAGAAGGTGCTGCAACAGGTCAGGAGGGCGAAGAGCCAACACTCGCAGAACCGGAAGGTGCAGACAGCTTCGGCGTAATTCAGCCGACCTATGCGCCAGAAGGTGTGCAGCTTAAGGATGATCAGATTTTGGAGGAAGCAGGAGACTATTCCGTCATGCTTCGTTATGAAGGAACATACAATTACACGATATTCGAAGCCAGACCACAGGATCGTGCTGTGTCGCTTGCCCCATCCCGTGTACTGGATCTGGGATTCACACTAGGGATGGTCAGCGGAGATGCACTGCAGACACTGACATGGACGACAGATGGCATAGAATATCGGATCACCAGTGCCGACCTGCCTGATAACGAAATGGTACGCATTGCAACATCGATGCAAGAAGAGTCAGGCAAATGATTTTTGAACAAATGAACGAATAGTAGCATAAACATAAGGAATGCTAAGAAGCATCGGAGACCCGTTCTCCGGTGCTTTGCTTTGATGTAAGACAGTATTCATCTGGCGCCGTTTTTCTTACTCGATACACCCAATAATGCAAAATGCGCTTCTACGCAGAGGGAACCGGGTAAATAATCGATATAAGCAGATTTTGCTTGGGTGGAAAGTGGAATTTTGCCCTGCTAATCTCGCTTATCGGTCTTCTTCTGTGTTCGCATTTGTTCTTCAAACGGCGCACCTTACATCTGTTTTTGAATGCGAAACTTCGGTTCATTTGACAGTCACATGCTGGAGCATTACGATGGAGTCTGACGTGAGCCGGATTAAGATGATTAGAGAAGGTGACTTAACGTGCAAGGACAATATCGGCCGACCCAAGCGGACATCAATTTGGATCATTTGTGTACTAACGTAGAAGCTTTCCGCGAGGCATTGCCTCAGGGCATGAAATTCCTCGCCTGTGTGAAGGCCAATGCCTATGGACACGGAGCGGTGGAGACGGCCAGAGAACTGGAACGAGTGGGTGTGGATTACTTAAGTGTGGCTTTTCTTGACGAAGCTCTGGAACTGCGACAACATGGGATTACGATTCCAATCCTGGTATTGGGTTATACGCCGCCTGAAGGAATCGCTGTTGCATGGCAACATGATGTGACCGTCACACTGTTCAGCAGGGAAGTGCTCGACGCCATCCGACATCTGGATGCGAGCACATTCGCTAACCAACTGAAGGTTCATATTAAAATCGACAGCGGCATGGGTCGATTAGGTCTGTTGCCTGGCGATGAGGCATTGGCTTTCATTCAGGAAGTAGCTTCGCTCAATCAGGTGATGCTGGAAGGCATGTTTACCCATTTTGCCAGAGCAGATGAAGAAGACAAAACCTATACACTGGAGCAGTATAGACGGTTCCAAAGCGTAGTTCATGCGCTCAGGGATCAGGGATGTTCCATCCCGATTATACATACGGCGAACAGCGCCGCTGCCATTGATACACCGGAATTGTCCTATGACATGGTACGTGTGGGAATAAGCCTATACGGACTGTATCCTTCGGCTGAGGTGAATCATCAGGTGGTGAAGCTGTCCCCGGTATTGACGCTGAAGACAAAAGCGGTTCTGGTTAAAACACTGCCACCCCATTGGGGGATCAGTTACGGAACCCGTTATTTTACGCAAGGGTATGAACGAATAGCGACCCTACCGATCGGATATGCAGACGGATTCTCCAGAATGCTGACAGGTAAAGCTCAAGTGCTTGTACGCGGCCGCCGCGTCCCTGTCGTCGGTACAATCTGCATGGATCAGTGTATGGTGTCGTTACAATCTTTCGCGGAAGAGGCGGAAGAAATTCAAGTCGGCGAAGAGGTTGTCCTCATCGGTCATCAGTCTGGTGGCGTAATAACCGCAGACGAGGTGGCATCCCAGCTCGGTACGATTGCTTATGAAGTGATCTGCATGATGGCGCACCGCATTCCACGGGTATATACCCGCGGGGGAGCAGTAGTCGCCAGAATCAATCCACTTTTGACATCCTGACAGGTAAACTGGACGTCATTCCCAATAAACTTTTTTTCAGAACAGAAGGAAAACTGTCGGAGCATCTCGAATTATGTATGACGGTAAGGATTTAATTCCTGAATTGAGATGTTTGGTCTGTACGAATATTGTTCCCCGTGTTTATAATGGAGTACAGCATACTTGATATACTCGGGGCATATATATTCCTTTGTATAAAAGTTCTGGAAAAACGTAATACTGGTTCACAATGGCGAAAGGTTTGTGGGGGTGGAAGAAAGGTGGCCAACTTGCAGAACACCAAGCGGATCATGATCAGTTTACCTGATTATCTTTTGCAGGAAGTGGATGGCATCGTAGCGCTGGAGAATTCCAACCGCAGCGAATTGATTAGGCAGGCTATGAAGCTGTATTTAACGGAGCGTAAGAAACGTTACATCCGTGAAACGATGCAGCGAGGGTACATGGAGATGGCAAAAATTAATCTGACCATGGCATCCGAAGCCTTTCATGCGGAGGAAGATGCGGACAGCACTCTGGACCGCTTAGTTAGCGGGGTGTAGACATTGATCGTAAAACGTGGTGACGTTTTTTTTGCGGATCTTTCTCCCGTTGTCGGTTCCGAGCAAGGTGGAGTCAGGCCGGTTCTGGTGATCCAGAATGATATCGGCAACCGGTTCAGTCCAACTTGTATTGTGGCGGCTATCACCGCCCAAATCCAGAAGGCAAAGCTGCCAACGCATGTTGAAATCGATGCGGCGGCACACGGCTTTGACCGGGACTCGGTTATTTTGCTCGAACAAATACGGACGATTGATAAACAGAGGCTGACTGACAAGATTACCCATCTGGACGAGGAGACCATGAAATTGGTCAATGAAGCCTTACAGATCAGCCTTGGTTTAATCGATTTTTAAGGCAGCAACCAGCGTCTTGTACGCTGCCTGCCGTCCGTTGGCAATGGATGTTCCTGTAAGGGAACACACTGAATTCAGACTGTAACCAAAAGAGCGTATGACATCCTTCGGGCTGTTATGCGCTCTTTTGATTAAAGCTTGATGAAAGCGTAGAACATTGGCGATCTTTTCGCTATAATGAAACCTGAGAAACCGTTTACCCGATAGACCTATATATAGAGGTGGAGGAGACATATGAGCATTTACATCAATCAAGAGAAACTTCAATTTCATTTACAGACCCGTGAGGCCAGTTACGTATTTCAGGTACTGCCTTCAGGATATTTGGTGCATTTGTACTATGGCAAAAAATTACGCGACACCGATCTGAGCTGGCTGCATGTTCGTACAGAACGAGCGTCCTTTAGTCCTAACCCGGTGCCAGAGGATCGTACGATCTCATTTGATACATTGGCAGTGGAACTACCCGTGTATGGCACAAGTGATTTCCGTAATCCGGCTATCCAACTGGAACTTGAGAATGGCTCGACGGTTTCGGAGTTTACGTATACAGGCCATCGATTGGTCAAAGGAAAGACAGCGCTTACTGGTTTGCCAGCAACGTATGTTGAATCCGATGAAGAAGCAGAGACGCTGGTTATTGAGTTGGAAGACCGCGTTGCAGGCATCAAGATCGAGCTTTCCTATACAGCCTTTACGGCATTTAATGCAATTACACGCTCCATGCGTATCGTTAATGAGAGCGCTACCTCAGTGAATGTGGCGCGTGCGCTCAGTTCATCTGTTGATTTCCCGCACGCGGATTATGAATTGTTGCAATTGTCAGGTGCATGGACACGGGAACGTGATATCGTTCGCAGACCGCTTGCGTCAGGCCTGCAAGGGATTGAGAGCCGTCGCGGTTCAAGCAGTCACCAGCAGAATCCATTTATTGCGCTGATGACACCAGGCACGGATGAAGACCAAGGTGAAGTTTACGGATTCAGTCTCGTCTATAGTGGCAGCTTCACCGCACAGGCTGAAGTGGATCAGTTCCACACCACCCGTGTATCGCTCGGGATCAACCCGTTCGAGTTCAGCTGGAAGCTGGATCCACAGGAAGCGTTCCAGACACCTGAGACGGTTATGGTATATTCGGATGCAGGTCTGGATGGTATGTCTCAGTCCTACCACGAATTGTATCGGGAGCGTCTTGCGCGTGGTAAGTTCCGTAATGCGGAACGTCCGGTTCTGGTCAATAATTGGGAAGCAACCTACTTTGGATTCAATGCAGATAAGATTGAACAGATCGCTCGTGCTGGACAAAAGCTGGGTATTGAGCTGTTTGTCTTGGATGATGGCTGGTTTGGACACCGGGACAGTGACAACTCCTCGCTGGGCGACTGGATTGTAGATAAGAACAAATTGCCACAGGGACTGGATGATCTGGCTAACCGCGTAACAGGTCTGGATATGCAGTTTGGATTGTGGTTTGAGCCTGAGATGATCTCGCCAGACAGTGAGCTGTATCGTGCGCATCCGGACTGGTGTCTGCATGTGCCTGATCGTCGCCGGACAGAAGGGCGTCAACAACTGGTACTCGACTTCTCTCGTCAGGATGTACGTGATGAGATTGTACGCATGTTAACAGACGTACTTGGTTCTGCACCAATCACTTATGTGAAATGGGACATGAACCGCAATATGACGGAAGTGGGTTCTGCATTGCTTCCGGCAGATAGACAGCGTGAGACAGCGCATCGTTACATGCTGGGGTTGTATGACGTGATGGAACGAATCACTTCGGCGTTCCCGAACATTCTGTTCGAGAGCTGTTCAGGTGGTGGTGGCCGCTTCGATCCAGGTATGCTGTATTACATGCCACAGACGTGGACAAGTGATAACACGGATGCGATATCTCGTCTGCGGATTCAATACGGTACGAGTCTTGTATACCCGGTAAGTTCGATGGGGTCGCATATCTCAGCGGTACCGAATCATCAGGTCAACCGGATCACTTCGCTTGAGATTCGGGGACATGTTGCGATGTCGGGCAACTTCGGGTACGAGCTGGACCTGACGAAATTCACGGAGGAAGAGAACGACATCGTGAAAGCCCAGGTTGAGCTGTACAAAGAGATTCGTGGAACGGTTCAATACGGAACATTCCGCCGTTTGCTCAGTCCATTTGAAGGCAATGAGACAGCGTGGATGTTTATTGCACCAGACGGAAGCGAAGCAGTTGTATTCTACTTCCGCGTGCTCTCTGAGCCTAATGCGCCACTTCAACGCTTGAAGCTGAAAGGATTAGATCCTAATGCGGATTATCGTCTGAAAGGCGGATCGGAGACCTTTACCGGCGATGCCTTGATGTATGGCGGTATTTCGGTAGGCAGCACATCAGGAGACTATCTGAGCGAGATGTTCCGGTTCGAGCGCGTCTAGATAAGTGAACTGCATTTTATTTACACGGATACTACGATGACAGAACAACCTTCCAATCGCTGTTATCCCCGAATTTTTTGATTCCCTTTTCTCAAAGGGAAAATCCGGAGATAGCGTATGCTTCCGATGTAGCTTTCTTTCAGAAAGCTTTTAGGTGAGTGTATGCTTTCGAAGTAGCTTTCTGCAGAAAGCTTGTAGCTTCGCTTTTTCAGGTTTTTTCTGTCCTCTCCGTTATTGTGTAAATGAGCAGTTTCACTTATTAGATTGCTATTTTATTTAAAGCTTTAAAAAAAGGAAGGATCGGGGAGCGTCGTGATGACGTTTTTCGGTCTTTTTTTGCCGTAATGGGGAAGGCTGGAGGATAACATGATTCTGTCAGAACTTGTATGCTTGCGGATTGATGGAAATCTGGACGTGATTCTGTGATAATATAGGGTAGAGTGGAAGAAACAAATGGTTCAACTATACTGTAATTACAGCAGCAAAGCTGCCCTGAAATGATTGTAACGAACGATTCAGGAAGGAAAGAGGGATTTATTTTGTCTGAACAGGAAACGGTTCTGGAACCCAATGAAGAAACAATAAAGGCAGAACGCCATGAACGAATCATCAAACAGGTAGCCAAGGAACTGTCACTGTCCTTGAAGCAGGTCCGCACAACGTCGGAGCTTCTGGACGAAGGCAATACGATTCCATTTATCGCCCGCTACCGTAAAGAAATGACTGGAGAGCTGGATGAGAACCAGCTGCGATCGATTGAAGAACGCATTGTTTATCTGCGCAATCTTGAGGATCGCAAATTGGAAGTCATCCGTATTATAGAGGAACAGGGCAAACTGACCGGAGAACTGAAGCAATCCATTACGCAAGCTGTGAAGCTGCAGGAAGTGGAAGACTTGTATCGACCTTACCGTCAGAAGCGGAAAACGCGTGCCAGTGTGGCCAAGGAAAAAGGTCTTGAGCCCCTTGCGGTATGGATCTGGGGTCAACCGAAACAAGGAGATGCACTCCAGGAAGCTGCGAAATACATCAATGCTGAACTGGGTGTAGAAGATGCGGAGTCGGCGCTTCAGGGAGCCAAAGATATTCTCGCAGAGAACATCGCAGACGATGCTGCCATTCGTGCCTGGATTCGTCGGTACACCTTGGATCACGGGATGCTGACTTCGGAAGCGAAGGATGCTCAAGAGGAGTCCGTGTACGAGAATTATTATGATTACCGCGAATTAGCCAAAAAGATGCCTCCACACCGTATTCTCGCGATTAATCGCGGTGAACGTGAGAGTATTCTGAAAGTCGGCCTGGACGTACAGGCAGAACCGGCCCATCGCCACATGGAAGGACAGATCATTCGTGGTGCTTCTGCCGTGCAGGATATCCTGCGTGATGTGATTGAAGATGCCTATAAGCGGCTGATTGCGCCTTCCATCGAACGTGAAGTTCGTGGAGAACTCACGGAAAAAGGTGAAAATCAGGCCATATCGGTATTCTCAGCCAATCTGCGTAACCTGTTACTTCAACCGCCGATTCATGGCAAACGTGTGTTGGGGGTCGATCCCGCCTATCGTACAGGTTGTAAGTTGGCTGTAGTGGACGATACAGGCAAGTTGCTTGAAGTGGCTGTAACCTATCCGACGCCACCACACAACAAGAAACGTGAAGCTGCGGAAGTATTCCACCGGATGATCAAGCAATATGATATCGGACTGATCGTCATTGGTAATGGTACCGGATCACGTGAAACGGAGCAGTTTGTTGCCGAGATCATTCAGGAGAACGGTGATGAAAGTCTTGTGTATCTGATTGTTAACGAAGCAGGCGCGAGTGTATATTCTGCATCCAAACTGGCCCAGGAAGAGTTCCCGGATCTGGATGTTGCGGAGCGCAGTGCAGCTTCCATTGCACGTCGTGTACAAGACCCGCTGGCGGAGTTGGTTAAGATTGATCCAAAAGCCATTGGCGTGGGTCAATATCAGCATGACGTCTCCCAGAAGATTCTCGAAGAAAGCCTGAAGGCTGTCGTGGAATCCGCAGTTAACCATGTGGGTGTGGATGTGAATACGGCATCACCTTCATTGCTGTCATATGTTGCCGGAGTTAACGCTACGATTGCCAAAAACATCGTGAAGTACCGCGAAGAAAATGGCCGGTTTACGAACCGCCGTCAGCTTCAGAAGGTGCCACGTCTGGGTGCCAAAACCTATGAGCAGTGCGTAGGATTTATGCGTATTGGTGAGGGAGAGAACCCGCTGGACCGCACACCTATTCACCCTGAGTCTTACAAGGTAGTGGATCAGCTGTTCAAGGAGCTTCAGGTTGCACTGGACAAGCTGGGCAGCAAGGAACTGTCGGTATTACTGTCAGAGCAACAGCCAGAACAATTGGCTGTGAAACTGGACGTAGGTGTGCCTACATTGCGTGACATTCTGGACAGCTTGCAGCGTCCGGGGCGTGACCCGCGTGAAGAAATGCCGTTGCCAATCTTCCGTACAGATGTATTGAAAATTGAGGATCTGGTGGAAGGCATGGAGCTGCAAGGTACGGTTCGGAACGTTATTGATTTTGGTGCCTTTGTTGATATTGGGATCAAGAGTGATGGGCTTGTCCATATCTCACAGCTCAGCAACGGATATGTTAAACACCCGATGGATGTTGTATCTGTAGGTGATAATGTAACGGTCTGGGTTATGAATGTGGATACCAAAAAAGGCCGTGTCGGCCTTACGATGAAGAAGCCTGCTTCTGCGCAACAGTCTTCTTAAATAGTAGGATTGGAGAACAGCCTTCCCTAACAAGGAAGGCTGTTTGTTGTCGACAGTAATAGTCCCGTTATCCGTTCTAATTCCTCTAGTAAGTACGGTGGGCAATATGTGCATTTTCTTAAAGTGAGTGTTCAAAAGGCCATCTTTCGTAATCCAAAGCAGACTTTTATGAACTACCTCTTAAAGTTCGTTCTCCGCGCTGCGTGGTGTGCCATTTGCTGGTTTGTTACGATAAAAGAACCAGCATTCGTTCAGCAACTTGATTTGCCGGCTATCCTTTTTGTGAAATGCACGCATCAGTTGATTGCAAAGCCATTGAGGCAAGGGTATCTCCTCCTCTTGCATAATTCATCTGTACGTTAGCATATGTGGCAATAGCCTGGACTGTGCGGGATAAGTGGAGGCCTCCGGCAAATCAATCTTGTTCACTCAAAAAAAAGCACAAATCCCAATTCAGGGAAATGTGCTTTTTGTTCTCATCATTATAAAATTATACCTGCGGTGAATTAGAGAGCTTCCATCTCTTCTTCATACCATTGTTCCAATTGGGCCTGAAGAGCCCGGATTTCGGTAAGCAGAGAAATCAAGGGATAATGGCTTTCACGTAGTACTGCAAAAGATTCTTCAAGCGCATTGATATAATCAAGGCCGCCGATGATAGTAAGATTTTCGTTTAGGAGATCGAGGCTGTCACATTCGGCGATCGCCCAAGGCAGGACAGGGACATCTGCTGCAGTGAGTTTATCAATTTCCTTGTGTAGGCGCAGGTTGAGCGCACTGAGTTGATAGGCGTAATCTGCCGGCATTTCCACGAACTGCAATTGTTGTTCCTGCTGCAGGATGACATAGCGCATTGTAGGCATAACGAGTAATAATCTCCCCTCATACATTCTACTTGACAGTGTAGCCTACGAAACGGTTAAAATTCAAGTATTATGCCGGAAAAACAAATGCTCCGAGGGGGTGCAAGGAGAGGATACTGATGGAAAATGAGGAATTGCAACAATGGATTGAACAGGTATCACTGGATCATTTCGGAGTGCCGTTCACCCATGAAGCGTTGTTTAACAGTCGACTGACCACGACGGGTGGGCGTTATATGCTCAAAAGTCACCGGATTGAGATCAATCCGCATCAACTCGAAGCCTATGGGCGAGATGAGGTTGAGAAAATCATCAAGCATGAGCTGTGCCACTATCATTTGCATATTCGTGGGCGCGGCTATCAGCATCGTGATCCGGAATTCAAAGCTTTATTGCATAAGGTGGGAGGCTCACGGTTCTGCCAATCCCTGCCTGACGGCAAAGGCAGAAAGCCACTACCCTATCGTTATAAGCTGGTGTGCAAGAGCTGTGGTACGGAATATTTGCGCAAGCGGAAAATAGATCCGAAGCGTTATCGCTGTGGTCGTTGCGCGGGAAAGCTGAGCCTTCACGACATAAAGTAATTTTGTTTTGGAGTATAGAGCGGATGGATCTTAAGAAATTTGTAAATCTTTTGTTGGATTTCCTGTCATTTATCTGATGTAAACTGTTCATCAGTCCACATAATCCAGTTTAAATGAAAAGGAGGAGTGACCCTTTGAAGGCCCACAGTGTATTGGTTGTTGATGATGATCCCGATATCAGCAATGCGATCGAAATTTTTTTGCGTAGTGAAGGAATCGGGGTCTACAAGGCGTCGAATGGGGAAGAGGCATTGCAAAAGCTCCAGGCTCATTCTGTTCAGCTCATTATTATGGATATTATGATGCCTGAATTGGATGGACTGCAGACGACACTGAAAATTCGTGAAACCTGTAATGTGCCAATTATAATGTTGTCTGCCAGAACAGAGGATTATGATAAAATCGTAGGTTTGAACATCGGTGCGGATGATTACATAGCCAAGCCATTCAACCCATTGGAACTTATGGCAAGGGTAAAGTCCCAGTTACGACGCTTCACCGGCCTGGGTGCGCAGATACATCAAAGTTCCGAAGATGCAGAACAGGAGATTCAGGTTCGTGGCCTGGTATATAACAAACAGAAGAAAACAATGACCTTGGAAGGAGAAGATGTTAGGCTGACGCCAACCGAATTTCACATACTTAGGCTCTTTATGGAGAATAAGGGCCGGATCTTTGCTATTGATGAAATCTATGAACGTGTATGGAAAGAGCCTGCCTTTCAACCGGAAAATACAGTCGCTGTTCACATCCGCAGAATCCGTGAGAAGATTGAATTTAATCCCAGAGAACCCAAATATATAAAGGTGGTGTGGGGTATTGGTTACAAACTGGAAGAATAATATGCTGGCTTACGGAGTTCGGATAGCAGCGATGATTTGTTTTACACTGGTGTTTATGAAGCTTGCTTCATTGAGGTATGAGATGCGATTTATTTATAAAGATTGGAATGTATCTGGTGTTATACCTTTGATCCTGCTCTTAGTCATTGGTACGGCGTTACTTGTGACTGCAAATCGTATTCCTTTGCCTGAGAATAGCAAATATCGGAAGGTGACAATCTGGTGGAGTGAAAAACTTTCTTTGGATGCACATTTTATTACCTTATGTATAGGGTCCTTTCTACTGTTAAAAGCACTAAACGGGGTGACTTCAGATTATGGGATAACTCCTTACTTTTTCACTCGTCGATGGATAAATGATATTTTTGTTTATTTTATAGGCATGTTCATCGCTGGTCTCGGAGTGTGGTTTGTTGGTGTGCATGTAAGGGGGGCTGTCCGGTATATCGGGAATATGTCCAGCCATAGGCCAATACGAAACGAGATATGGGTATGGAAATGGTACAGTTTGGTGAAAAAGATTTTGGAGCAAGGCGAGCTGACTGACAAAAAAAGAATTCAGCGTTTAATCTTATTATGTATGGTGCAATGTCTTATGCAATTAGCGGTTATATCTCTCGCGTCCATTAAGTCTTCAATGGTCACTCCATTTGTGTTTTTGACAGTTCTGATTAGTGTTTTCTTGGTATATAGTATGTTTCAACTGATTCATGTGGCGCAGCAACTTACGCAAGCGGCTAAGGAAATGGGAGAAGGCCGGTTCAATGTGCAGTTCCCAGAGCATGTAACAGGCATAATGCAACCATTGGCGACACAGATGAGCGGAATGAGACAAGGGCTCCAGAATGCAATGAAAGAACAGGTTACGAGCCAGCGTATGAAATCCGAGTTGATCGCTAACGTTTCTCATGATCTGAAAACACCTGTAACCTCTTTGGTTAGTTATATCGATCTGCTTAAGCGCGATGAGTGCACAGAGGAGGAGAAGGCTGGATACATTCAAGTTCTGGAGCGGAAAACGCAGCGTCTGTGTTTGTTGGTGGAGGACTTATTTGAAGCAGCGAAAATGGCGAGCGGAGATGTGGAACTTCATTTAAAACAGATAGACATGGGGGAGTTACTTCGACAGGCTGTAGCAGAATATAGTGATTCGTTCGAGCAGGCAGAGTTACAGATAAGAATTCGAGAGGAGACTGAGCCTGTATACGCAATGGTGGACGGCAGTCGGATGTGGCGTGTTATGGAGAATATGTTGGGAAACGTTTTGAAATATGGTCTGCCCCAATCCAGAGTCTATATTGAACTGATCGAACAAGGAAATCAATTGGAATTTACGATCAAAAATGTATCCGCATACGAGATGGAGTTCTCATCGGATGAGATTTTTGAACGTTTTAAGCGTGGGGACCGTTCCCGTTCAACGGAGGGTTCAGGTCTAGGCTTGTCCATCGCCAGAAGCATTGTTGAATTGCATGAAGGTTCTATGGGAATACAAGTGGACGGAGACGTATTCAAAGTAAGTGTTTGCCTTCCACGAGCAGACAGGGACATGATCCAAAATACTACCCAACTGGCGATGACCTCTTCCTTCTGAGAGGAAGAAAGCAATACAATTAGGAAATATTGACAGGTCTGTTGACTTGGATTATTAATCATGATAGATTAATCTTATTCAAGTTAATTTTCCCTGATAGCTCAGTTGGTAGAGCACTCGACTGTTAATCGAGTTGTCACAGGTTCGAGCCCTGTTCGGGGAGCCATTTCTTGGAGAGATACCCAAGTGGCTATAAGGGGACCCTCTGCTAAGGGGTTAGACTGCGTAAGCGGTGCGAGGGTTCGAATCCCTCTCTCTCCGTTCTGAATTAAACTTCTCTGCAAAGGGATGAGAACCCTAAAGGTTCGTCGGAGCATAAGCTTCGTTAGCAATACTTCGCAGTCTCGAACGAAGTGAGAGTACCCCTCTATCTTCGTTCTGATTGCACAAAAAATCCTCTTCACATTAGACCGGTTAACGGTCAGTGTGAAGGGGTTTTTTTTGCGTTTACTGATCTTTGATTATCCCTGGTATACGCTTCTGCTTAAAGTGAAATGCTCAACACCTCGTATAAACCTTTCTTGCCTGCTTCCGTTACTTCGACAGAGCGACTTCCTGTTTTTTGACGAATCCAGTCCAATTCCGCTAACTGATGTCTGAGTTGTTCCCCAAGCATACCTGAGAGATGATGACGGCGTTCGCTCCAATCCAGACATTTGCGAGCTATGGCACGGCGTGATCCCGGCTTCATCTGAAGTTCAATACCAAACGTGGTGAACCACTGTATTCCTTCCTCTGTAACTTGATAATCCTTGCTGTGTGCCTCTTCGGGGTCTGAAAGATACCCCTTCTGTACTAAGGCTTCACAGAGCGAGATTCCCAATTTCCCGGCCAGATGACCATAACAGGTCCGTGCATGACTCAGTTGTTGAAGCTGATCGGATTGTTTGAGAGAGCGGATCTGTACAGGCGGGGCAATACTGGCCATGCTTTCAATCAGATTAGCAATTTCTTTGTTTGCAAGACGGTAGTATCGATGGCGTCCTTGTTGTTCAACTTCGAGTAATCCTCCCTCTACGAGTTTAGCTAGATGGCTGCTTGCCGTCTGGGGAGTGACACTTGCCATATGAGCAAGCTCTCCTGCGGGCAACGCACGGCCATCCAGTAAGGATGACAGAAAAATAGCGCGGCTTGGATCAGCGATTAACGACGCAATAACAGTAATATTCGGATATACATTCATACTTCGATCATACCTGAACTATTAATGTATTACAATCGAGTTGTATCGTCCCATATGGGTCAGATTGAGCTTATAAAGCATTGGAATGGGAACAGGAGAGGTACAGGATGAAAAAGATAACGAAACAGGACTTTGCTGCAGAGCAGTTGTCCGCGAGTCCAGCAGTGATTCAACATGAGACGATTAATCCCAGTATTTTATATTATGGTACGCCTGTAGTGCTGCTAAGCACATTAAATGAGGATGGATCAACCAACCTGTCACCATTATCCTCGTCTTGGGCACTGGGGGATTGTCTGGTCCTCGGTCTAGGTACACAGGGCAAAGCCTATGAAAATCTGAGTCGACACCCGGAGTGTGTAATTAATCTGCCGGATGCGACCATGTGGAAACAGGTTGAGGCATTGGGTCGTTATACGGGAGTCACACCGGTTCCTGAGGAGAAAAGGAAGATGGGCTATGAATATTGTCCTGATAAATTCACTGTAGCTGGACTAACATCTGAATGCTCGGTTCAGGTGGCACCAGATAAAATAGTTGAATGTCCGCTCCAGATTGAAGCGGCTGTACAACACATACGTATTCCTGAACACACACCGTTCATGGCGATTGTTGAAGTGAAAGCGTTGAAGGTGCACGCGCACACAAGACTAATATCTGGACCGAACAAAATTAATCCAGAGGAATGGCATCCGCTGATATATAATTTCAGACATTATTTCGGATTGGGCAAGAGACAAGGGGAAAATTTCCGGGCAGAGAATTGACCTGAGTTGAGGCTTTTTATTAGTCAGGGAAAGATTGGGTAATAGTAAAGATAGACTCATGTAAGCATATACATAATGAGAGAGGTGATGTGCATGGAAGTGGAATATTTGATGCGTGTACTCATAGCTGGAATATGTGGTGTGCTAATCGGATATGAGCGCAAGAATCGAATGAAAGAAGCGGGAATCCGTACTCATTTTGTGGTCGCCGTTGGTGCTGCCCTGATGATGATTGTATCGAAATACGGATTCCAGGATCAGTCTGGCTGGGACAATCTGTCCCTGGACCCTTCAAGGATCGCTGCACAAGTCGTTAGTGGTGTGGGGTTCATTGGAGCAGGGATGATCTTCACACAGCGGCACACGGTCAGGGGATTGACCACAGCGGCTGGCATATGGGCTACGGCAGGCATGGGACTTGCTGTGGGTTCAGGTCTGTACTGGACGGGTGCGGGCGTGACACTGCTTATTGTCGTGGCACAGATGTTACTACATAGACCCACACGCTGGCTGGTATCTGCCCGAACAGAGACTTTAACCATCCATCTGCAAAATGAGGGAGAGGCCCTGAAGACTGTTTTGGCACTGCTGGGACAGGAGAAGATCTCAGTCATCGGATTTAAGACTGAACAGCAAACAAGCAAAGACTCCGTGGAAGAGACTGTGCTTGAGTTCACATTGCAACTGCCCGGTTCATACCGGGGAGAGCAACTAATTATTTTATTACAGGATGTGCCTCACGTTCGATCTGCGGAGTTGAAATGAAGAGAGCCTGCATGGATCAACAGGTGATCATGCAGGTTCAGTACTTAATTCAGTATGGGTTCAATTACTGACCCTCTCCGACAATCGTTTCCGGACGGGACACTGGTTTACCTTCAAGCAGGCACTCGATGGCATGGGCAACACCGTGCTCCACATTGGTCAGCGTTATGGCTTTGGCTAATGCCTGGATTTCGGGTTCGCCATTACCCATGGCGATGCCGAGTCCTGCCATTTTTAACATGGAGACATCGTTGAAGTTATCGCCGATCGCTACTGTATCCTCCATGGAGATGTTCAGGTGAGCCGCCAGTTTGGTGAGGGCATTACCTTTGGATACGTCCGGGTGCTGCATTTCGAAGTTATGCTCAAAGGATACAACCATGGCGACATCGGATCGGGAAGCGAAGTATTCTCGTCCTGTCTTTACTTTGTCCGGATTCATGGAGAAGGCCATAATATTATAGATGTAGGCTTCTGCCGGAATTTCGAGATGGCTGTTTACGCGGTGGTAGTCTTTTTTGTCATAGTGTTTCTTGATGGAGCGAATCATGCGTGCAATGTCCTCACCAGGGTTTGAACCAAGAACACGTTCCATCTCGGCGAGCAAGGTCTCATGACTGCTACGCGGGGCATAGATGCCTTGTTGCGTTGAAGCCTCATAATAGACATCATGATCTTCCAGCCACTGCATGACGGAAGCTGCTGTGTCACGCTCGAGCGGAAGATGGAATAAACGTTCACCGTCTGCATCATGAATTGTCGCTCCATTGGAGCCGATAATCGGGGTTTGGATTCCGCCTTCGCGGCTGATGGTCACAACATCGGAATAAACACGTCCTGTTGCAATGGTAACTTTCATACCGGATTGCTGGGCCTTTTGGATGGCTGCGGCATTCTCCGGGCTAATCTGGCTATCTATGTTCAACAAAGTTCCATCTAAATCTGTGGCAAATAATTTCATATATTTACAACTCCTTATCATCTGTTGGTTCAGGAATGAGAATCTCAACCTGTTGTTCGGCTAGAAAAACAAGCCATTCTTTGGTTGGCCATTGATCCGTAATCAATACATCCACCAATGACCAGTCGGCAAAACGATAACCATAACGTCTATCAAACTTGGATTGATCTGCAAGAACAACAACTTTCTTGGCAGCTTTCATCATTTGGTGTTTAATTTTCCCTTCCTCTTCGGAAGCACTGAAGCCATCCATGGTGATACCGCCAATTCCGATAAAGGCTTTATCTACATAATAGTGGGAGAGGGTCTCGATAACAGAGGTACCGTAGACATAACGTTGTTCCTTATCTACTTTGCCTCCGAGCAAACGAATCTGGACAGCAGTGTGATTGGAGAGAAGATCAGCGGAATGAATCGAATTAGTAATGACGGTACAGGATTTGCCGTTTAAGTTCTCGGCACAGGCCTGCACAGTCGTGGAAGAGTCCAGAATAATGATCTCGCCTTCCCTTACAATGGCCGCAGCGAGTTTGCCGATAGCCCTCTTTTCCTCAGATACATCGAGTAAACGGTCTTTGTAGGATCTGAATTCTTGCGGAGGAGGGGGGAGAATCGCGCCGCCACGGGTTCGGATAATGGCATCCTGTTCCTCAAGCTTAATCAGATCCCTGCGTGCAGTATCCCGTGATACATCAAACAAGGCGACAATATCATCGGCTGAGATGCGATTGTGTTTGCGTAGATGTTCAACAATGAGCTGCATTCGTTCTTCTTGAAACAAACATGTCACCTCCGAGTGTATGGATGACCGTACTTATACTGATACTTTAATTATAAGTATTTTTAATGTGATTTGCAATGTTATAAGTGAACGTAAGTTTTTATAAGTGTTTTAATGGATGATTTACATTGTTCCTGCACGGAGATGACACTGGCATGAATGGGGAGATGGCTAATAACGGGGCTCTGAAGAACAGTATGCAATGGGCAAAAAGGCTTGAAAAATAAATTTTAAAAAAAGTATTGCAAGTTCAAATTGTCCTGTGGTATACTCATTCTTGTCGCCAAGAAAGACAACTTGTTATTAGGGCCCGTTGGTCAAGGGGTTAAGACACCTCCCTTTCACGGAGGTAACAGGGGTTCGAATCCCCTACGGGTCATATCTTCACCACCTCATGAGATCTAATTTTCGATGAGTAATCCTCAAAGTCATTGCTCTTATAGACAAGAATGAAGCGTGGCACATCCGGTGAAGTTTACAGCAAGAGCCATTAGCTCAGTTGGTAGAGCACCTGACTTTTAATCAGGGTGTCGAAGGTTCGAGCCCTTCATGGCTCACCATTTTTACAATTGAATATGCGGTCGTGGTGGAATGGCAGACACGCTATCTTGAGGGGGTAGTGGGTGTATACCCGTGGAGGTTCGAGTCCTCTCGACCGCATCACAGCAACAACATAAGATAGACTTCTATGATCATTCATGGGAGTCTATCTTTGTGTTATACGATATACCTCATCCTGTTCCAGGCATATAAAGGCTGAGCATTCAGGAATAATGTGGTATAATTCAAGCAGATGAGTTGATTATTACGGTTGGAAGGCGGTTCTTGTATGCAGTCGATCTATGAGCGAATTGAACACCTGATTGCCGAACGAGGAATGACCAAGAAGGCTTTCTGCCAACAGCTGAAGATTAGCACAGGCAATCTGGGTGATTGGAAACGTGGCAAGTCTATTCCGAGTACGAATAAATTAATTGAGATTGCTTCGTTTTTTGATGTGAGCCTCGACTGGCTCATGATTGGACGTCCATCGAAGGAAGCGATGGTTCGGGAAAAACGGGAGGATTATTTTTTTGACGTTTTGCGGCAATTGAATTGCCAAGAAAGTGAATTATCGACTGTGGAACAGTCTTTTATCAGCGAATATATTGAGTTCACCCGTTACCGCAAATCGAAAGAAAGTAAGGATGCAGGCGACTATCGCTACAAACCTGAGAACAAATCAGAGAACGATTCTGAGGAAAACGAAGCGTAAGTGATATGAGCAGCATCCATAGACTTAATGTACAAAAACCTCTGGACTAATCCGAACACACTCGGAGACAGTTCAGAGGTTTTTTGGTGTTAACCATGCATGCTTCATGCCCTTATTTACGAAAGACAAGAGTTTCTTTGCCCAGCAGATGTGGGCGGAGTGTGTTCCAGATCTGAAGACACTGCTCCTGAAGTTCCCAGGCTGCCATGCCAAGGAGTCGAACACCGATTCCACCTGATGCCAGCAAACTTGCGCCTGCGAGCATTCGTCCATCTGGTGGCAGAGTGGATCTGACTTGTTCCAACTCCGCAGTACCAAGCCCCGGTGCGATCATCCACAACGCAGCGGTATGGGTATAGTGAAGGAGAGACGCGGAGTGTTTGGGATCATCGGTATCCGGTTCGAGTCCGAATCGATCCCAGACAGCCAGTTGTTCACCTTGCCATATCTCCGTCAAGCTACGGTAACGCTCGAATTGGAAAGCTTCTCCCCGATGAATCCGTCCGGCAGACCAGATATCTGCATAGGCCAAGATTGCCCTTTCTTCCAGCTCAAAGGTTACAGCGAGCGAAGAAGAACTTCCTTTGAAGGGAATGACGCATTCAGGAAAGTATTCCAGCGTGGCCCCTTTTCCCAACCGAAAGTGATGATTAACGGATGAGGGAATGGAAGGTGTAGGATGAAGTCTGGTAGCAGATGTGCTGCTCAGCATGACATGGGTGCCTTCACCTAATTCCCACTCGGAATGATAATGATCCCCGTTAAGGACTCCGGGAGAGACGTCTGACGTGTACACACATAATTCGGTTCCGCCTCCGGGAGGTCGAAAGGATCGGCTAAACCGGAGCGGTGCGCTGTAATAACGATCAGTCATGACAGTCCGGTCGCCTTGGAAGGCAAAGGTGGCCCGAAGCTCGCTGCGGCGTGTGACGGGCGCACCTGCACTTTCATTCCTATTTATCTCTGTTCCCGTGGGGACAGAAGATAAATTAATGCGAGTGAGTGCCATGTTCATGGCTGTGTGAATGCAGATGTGCAGCGGAAGCATCGTCATCCATATATTGATGTTCAAGCCAGTGGACAATCTCGGATACACCTTCACCGCTCATTAGATTAGACATGACATAAGGGCGGCCTTCGCGTACCCGCTCGGTATCATTTTTCATAACTTCCAGGCTTGCACCAACGTAAGGGGCGAGGTCGGTTTTGTTGATTAACAGCAGATCTGAACGTGTGATGCCGGGACCGCCTTTGCGAGGAAGTTTTTCTCCTTGAGCAACGTCGATAATGTAGATGAACACATCAGCCAGTTCCGGACTGAATGCAGCAGAGAGATTGTCGCCACCGCTCTCGATGAAGATCAGTTGCAGATCCGGGAAACGTTCAATTAACTCGTCAACCGCTTCGAAATTCATGGAGGCATCCTCACGAATAGCGGTGTGCGGGCATCCGCCTGTCTCTACGCCGATAATGCGCTCTGGTGCCAGTGCATTCTGACGCAACAAGATTTCGGCATCTTCCTTGGTATAAATGTCATTCGTGATGACAGCAAGGCTATAACGTGTACGCAGTGCCTTGGACAGCTTCTCCACCAGGGCTGTTTTACCTGAGCCTACCGGTCCACCAATTCCAATTCGCATCGGACGACTCCGATCAAATGCCTTACGTTCCCACTCCGGATGATGCGTATGATTAGCTCCTCCACACATAACAATTCCTCCTAAGTTAGATAAAAGTTGTAGTTAAGACATAAACAGCCGCGCGGGTAAGGTCTCATGCCGCATGGCGTAGATTTCCTGGGCGATTCCGAAGCTGTGCATATCTTCCGGGTCATTTTCCCGAATGAGAGCCCATTCCGCTTCGATATCATCAAGCAGTTTCTGAATCAACATCTGCGCTTCGGTTTGTCCGATGGGCAGCAGGCGAAGTGCGCTGTTCACATAAGCGTTCACTGAGGTATACAGATGCCCGGTAACGGCTTCATCCAATTCAATCTCCAATTGATAGTTAATATAACCGTGAATGGTCGTGATGCCGCAATACGCGCCATGTTCCCGGATAGCCTCATCAATTAGGGAAAAGTCCATCCATGGATAGAGTGAACGGGCCAGTTTGAGCAGTCGTTTTCCCATTTTGTGGCCGCTTTCCCTGAGTTCCCGAGGGGAGCGCTGGGCGTGGACACGTTTATCATACAGGGCAAGTAGAGCGGCATCTTGCTGTTTTATCGCTTGATAGACGCCTTTGATGGCAAGACCATCTAGTCGTACAAGACTGGAGTGAAGCTGGCTGCGAATAAACTGTTCAAGCTGCGCGGTATTCCGCACGGTGCCATCATGCGTGAAAGCTTCCAGACCGAAGGAATGGGAGAAACCACCGATGGGCAGGGCCGAATCCAGCAGCTGAACATAACGGAGTAGCTTCGTGCCACTATTCATCATGAGTGCCCCCTTATCAGCTAATCCGTATTCCTATCAAAACATAAAGTACCGCTGTGCCATAGGCAACTCGTCTGCGGGTTCACAGGTGAGAAGTTCGCCGTCGGCGCGTACCTCATAGGTTTCGGGATCGACTTCAATGACAGGGGTGACGTCGTTATGAATCATGTCTTTTTTGCTGACTGAGCGACAGCCTTTAACGGGTTCAACCCGCTTTTTCAGGCCCAATGACTCTTTGATCCCCGCATCTGCTGCGGCTTGGGAGACAAAGGTGATTGATCCGCTGGCAATGGCGCTACCATAAGCTCCGAACATCGGTCTGCCAAATACGGGCTGAGGTGTCGGGATGGACGCATTGGGATCACCCATCTGGGCGAATGTAATCATGCCACCCTTGATGACAATCTCGGGTTTAACACCGAAGTAAGCTGGTTTCCATATGATTAGATCGGCCAGCTTTCCAACTTCCACCGAACCGACGAGATGACCGATTCCGTGTGCGAGAGCTGGATTGATGGTGTACTTGGCGACATATCGCTTGATCCGATCGTTATCGGAGGGAGAATCCGGGTTGAGTTCAAGTTTGCCGCGCTGTTTTTTCATTTTGTCGGCTGTCTGCCAGGTACGGATAATGACTTCGCCCACTCGGCCCATGGCCTGTGAATCGGAGCTGATGATGCTGAACACGCCAAGATCATGCAAAATGTCTTCGGCTGCGATGGTTTCGGGACGAATCCGCGAATCGGCAAAAGCTACATCTTCCGGGATGGAAGGGTCCAGGTGATGACACACCATCAACATATCGAGATGCTCTTCTACAGTGTTGCGTGTGTACGGTCGTGTTGGGTTGGTTGATGAGGGGATAACGTAGGACTCCCCAGCGGCCCGGATAATATCCGGTGCGTGTCCGCCACCAGCGCCTTCCGTGTGGTACGTGTGAATCGTCCGGCCGTTGATCGCAGCCAGCGTGTTTTCGAGAAATCCGGTTTCATTCAGTGTATCGGTATGGATAGCGACTTGAACATCATGTTCTCCAGCGGCAGTCAGACAAGCGTCGATAGCGCTCGGGGTAGTACCCCAATCCTCATGCAGCTTCAGGCCGATTACACCCGCTTCAATCTGTTCGATTAAAGGTGCGGTGCTGGAACTGTTGCCTTTGCCGAGGTAACCGATGTTCATGGGAAAAGCCTCTGCCGATTCCAGCATCCGGTGGATGTGCCAGGCTCCTGGTGTGCAGGTGGTGGCTTTGGTTCCTGTTGCTGGTCCTGTTCCGCCACCGATCATGGTCGTGACCCCGGAGGATAACGCAGTCTGAATCTGCTGTGGGCAGATGAAATGAATATGGGTATCTATGCCGCCAGCGGTTACAATCATGCCTTCACCGGCGATGATTTCGGTGGAAGCACCGATGACCAGTGCGGGATGAACACCATCCATTGTATCCGGGTTACCGGATTTGCCAATGGCGCAGATATGACCATCCCGAATGCCGATATCCGCTTTTACAATGCCCCAATGATCGATAATGATAGCGTTGGTGATAACAGTATCAGGAGTGCCGTCGCTTCGCAGAGCAGTGGTGGACTGGCCCATTCCGTCGCGGATAACTTTACCACCTCCGAACTTGCTCTCATCTCCGTAGACGGCATAATCATGTTCAATCTCTGCCCATAGTTCGGTATCTGCAAGTCTTACGGCATCACCGGTTGTTGGTCCAAACATGGATGCGTATTGTTCACGGCTCATTCGTTTCATGAAGATTCACCCCCATCTTGTATGGGAGGGGAGAACGTCTTCAGGAATGCCTCCAGTTTCACTGGATCGGGGGCTTGATCCGCAGAGCCTTCGGTTAATCCGTTGAACCCGTGAATCTGGCGTTTGCCCCCAAAGGTCGTGAGTTCAACCGGTTTCTCTTCACCGGGTTCGAAGCGAACTGCGGTGCCTGCCGGAATGTGCAGACGATGTCCAAAAGCTGACGTGCGATCAAAGTCCAGTGCTGCATTAACTTCATAGAAGTGAACGTGAGAGCCGACTTGGACGGGGCGGTCGCCGCGGTTAAGGACAAGGAGTCGTAGGGTTAAACGATCCGGATGACAGATGATGTCGTCATCTGGCTTCAAACGGTATTCACCAGGAATCATGGTTTCTCCTGCCTTTCTCAGCGTATAGGTTCATGTACGGTAACCAGTTTTGTACCGTCAGGAAATGTGGCTTCTACCTGTACTTCAGGAATCATATCGGGAACACCATCCATACAGTCTTCACGTGTCAGGATGGTGCCTCCGTATCTCATTAATTCGGCAACACTCATTCCATCCCGTGCTCGTTCCATCAGTTCGGAGGTCAACAACGCGATGGCTTCGGGAACATTCAACTTGAGTCCGCGTGCTCTTCGTTCACGGGAGAGGTTAGCGGCCACGGTAATCAGGAGTTTTTCCTTTTCCTGCTCAGTCCAGTGCAAGGCAATCCGACCTTTCGCTTATAATGTCTGATATGTTCATGGATCATGTTATATGTTAAATATACTCACACAGGGTGAATCCTTTGTCAATAAGCTTCAAGGCATATTAGCAGTATGCATGAAACGAGTAGGCATGAAATAAAATTATGTAAGCTATATTGACATGAAGGGTGTGACCCTCCATAATTTGGATCAACGAACATTTCGGACGCAAATGACCTTAATGTTCGTCAATAGACTAAAAAAAGGGAGTGTAGGCTATTGAAGAAGAGGTCGGTCAAGTTATGGAGTATTTTGCTCGGTGCGGTCATTGTGATGACAGGATGTGTGGAGGGTGCTGCGCCACCTGAGGCTTCGGGTTCAGGTGGTACAGGAGAGCCGGCTGCATCCGGTGATACGATTAAAGTTGGCATTCTTCACTCTCTCAGCGGAACGATGGCGATCAGTGAGGTATCTGTTAAAGATGCGGAGATGCTTGCCATTGAAGAGATCAACGCCGCGGGCGGAGTTTTGGGTAAACAGATCGAGCCTGTAATTGAGGATGGCGCTTCGGATTGGCCTACTTTTGCGGAGAAGGCTGGAAAGTTACTGCAACAGGATAAGGTCGCTGCTGTATTTGGTGGATGGACCTCTGCAAGTCGGAAGGCTATGCTCCCAGTGTTTGAACAGAATAAAGGTTTATTGTTTTACCCGGTGCAATATGAGGGATTGGAATCGTCGCCAAATATTTTTTATACAGGAGCAACAACCAATCAGCAGATCGTTCCATCCGTAACCTGGTTACTGGAGAACAGGGGCAAGACGTTTTATCTGCTCGGTTCAGATTATGTATTTCCGAAAACGGCCAATCAGGTCATTAAGGCACAACTCGCAGCAGAAGGCGGCGAAGTGGTGGGTGAAGAGTACACACCACTGGGTCATACCGATTACAGTACCATCATTAGCAAAATCAAAGCTGCGAAGCCGGATATTGTATACAATACGCTGAACGGTGATAGTAATGTGGCCTTCTTCAAACAATTGAAGGATGCCGGAATCTCCTCGGATCAGATGACGACCCTCTCGGTAAGTGTGGCGGAGGAAGAAATCCGTGGTATTGGCGCAGACGTATTGAAGGGACATCTGGCTTCGTGGAATTATTATCAGACAACAGATACGCCTGAGAATACAACATTTGTTGCCAAATATAAAGAAAAATACGGCGCTGATCGAGTGACAGCGGATCCGATTGAAGCGGGATATGTGGCGGTTTATCTCTGGAAGGCGGCGGTGGAAAAAGCAGGATCAACCGACGTGGAGAAGGTGAAGGCAGCTGCCAAGGGTCTGGAGTTTGATGCTCCGGAAGGTAAGGTAACCGTGGATGGAGAGAATCAGCATATCTACAAAACCGTACGGATCGGTGAGGTGCAGGAAGATGGGCAGTTCAAGGAATTGTGGAATTCTGGTGAGCCTGTCAAGCCGGACCCTTATCTGAAAACGTATGAATGGGGAGCTTCCCTCAGCGCTAAATAACATAGAAACCTCGCAATAAAACAGGTAACTCGATTCAATGCAGCCGAAACATAAACGAGGGTGTGTCAACACATCCTCTCACCGTATCGCGGTAAAGCGTTACTGTGATGTGAGAAGTGTTGCTGCCGCTAATTTAAGTTGTGAAATGTCGAGAGTCACGGTATGGAGGAGGGGATAGCGATGGATATGTTTATCCTGCAGATGTTCAACGGTCTGAGTATCAGTTCAATTCTGTTGTTGATTGCATTGGGGCTTGCAGTAACGTTTGGGCTGATGAATGTCATCAATATGGCTCACGGTGAACTGATCATGATTGGTGCATATGCAACGTATGTAACACAAAATCTGTTCATGTCCTATGCTCCAGCGGCGTGGTTTGGTGCCTACTTTGTTGTGGCTCTACCGATTGCGTTCATTGTAGCTGCTCTGATTGGCTGGTTGCTTGAAGTGGTGCTGATCCGGCATCTATATGGCAGGCCGCTGGACAGTCTGCTTGCGACATGGGGTGTAGGCATGATGCTGCAACAACTGGCCCGTACAATATTCGGAGCGCCAAATGTGGGAGTATCCAGTCCGGCTTGGCTCAATGGGGGACTGGCGATCTCGGATGGTATTGTATTTCCGTATAAACGAATTTTCATTATCGCACTGGTTGCGGTTGTGCTGCTGTGTATGTATCTCTATATCTATCGAACATCTTCCGGAAGACGAATGAGGGCTGTAATGCAAAATCGGAGCATGGCGGGGTGTCTTGGGATTTCGACCCGGCGGGTGGATGGCATGACCTTTGCGATTGGTTCGGGCATTGCAGGAATTGCTGGCTGTGCATTAACGCTCATTGGTCCGATAGGTCCTTCACTTGGTACGTATTATATTGTGGATGCGTTCATGGTCGTTGTTCTGGGTGGCGTAGGGAAATTGGTCGGAACCGTGTGTGGTGCATTGGGGATTGGTATGTTCAACACGCTGTTCGAAACCTATACCTCTGCCTCCATTGGCAAGGTGCTTGTGTTTGTATGTATCGTTGCTTTCCTGCAATGGAAACCACGCGGATTGGTCGCGATGCGCACACGGAGTCTCGATTAACGTGAAGAAGGGGGTTAGTTTATGTCGGCATTACTCAAGACTGGCAGTCTGAAAATGAGGATTATCTGGGCGGTTGTACTCATCATGATGTGTCTTGCTCCACTGATCTCCACGGAGTTTCGTCTGAGTCTGTTAGCCAAGTTTTTGGCGCTGGCAATCCTGGCCATTGGTCTCGATCTGATCTGGGGTTATGGTGGTGTGTTGAGTCTTGGGCATGGTGTGTTCTTTGGGCTAGGTGGATACGCGATGGCGATGTATCTGAAGCTTCAGGCCAGTGGAGCAACACTTCCTGACTTCATGGGATGGAGTGGTCTCAGTGGTCTGCCATGGTTCTGGGAACCCTTTCGCTCTTTCCCGGTGGCGCTGTTATTGGGGATAGCCCTTCCGGCATTGCTGGCCTTTGCCCTGGGGTGGTTTACGTTCCGTAACCGGATCACCGGTGTTTATTTTACCATCCTGACTCAAGCCTTGGTTCTCATTACGGTAACACTCTTTGTAGGTAAACAGGAATGGACGGGTGGAACAAATGGCATTACCGGATATAATTCGATCTTTGGTTTTACACTTCATTCCGCTGGAACGACGATTGCTCTCTACTATATAACGCTTGCTGTTCTGGTGATCGCTTATATGCTCTGTCGTCGAATGGTGAACAGTCGGTTCGGTCAAGTGCTCGAAGCTGCGCGGGATGGAGAGAATCGAGTGCGATTCCTTGGATATGATCCGGCAGGATATAAAACGCTGGCTTTTGCTTTTTCCGGTGCGCTTGCAGGCATCGCGGGCATGTTGTTTGTTCTTCAGGTGGGTATTATCTCACCATCGATGATGGGGATTGTACCCTCCATTGAGATGGTCCTGTGGGTTGCATTGGGTGGTCGCGGTACGCTTATTGGAGCGGTCATCGGAGCGGTGGTGCTGAATGCAGCCAAAACAGGCATAAGTGAGGCTTATCCCGAAGGATGGCTCTTCGTCATTGGTGGGCTCTTTGTAACGGTCGTTTTGTTCATGCCAAACGGAATTGTAGGAGTGTATCGTCATGTCGTTCGCTTGCTGAAGCGGAGAGGAGAGAGTGCGCATGTCCAAGTCACTCGGGAAAAACCTAAAGTCTACTGAGGAATCAGCGGTGTTGGTAGCCGAGGATATTACGGTGGCCTTTGGTGGGTTTGTTGCTGTCAAAGGCATGAATCTGAAGCTGCATGAACATGACCTGCATTTTCTGATCGGACCCAATGGTGCTGGGAAAACAACGATGCTGGATGTGATATGTGGCAAAACAAAACCCATGTCCGGCTCGGTGAAGATGGCGGATGGCACGGAATTAACACGACTGAAGGAGCATCAGATTGTTCGCAAAGGTGTGGGACGCAAATTCCAGGCACCATCCATCTTTGCGGGTCTGACGGTGCAGGAGAATCTGACACTAGCAGCGGAGACTCGTCGTTCTCCTTTGCAAGCCATCGGTATTCGGAGATATGGGAAAATGAGTGCTGCCATGGAGGTTGTTACCCTCCAGATTGGTCTGCAAGACCGCGTTGATGCTCGTGCAGGAGCGTTGTCGCATGGGGAGAAGCAGTGGCTGGAGATTGGCATGCTGCTTCTGCAGGAGCCGCGTGTGTTGTTGCTGGACGAACCAGCCGCAGGCATGACGGATGAAGAAACACACAAGACCGGGCGACTTCTGCAAGAGATTGCGCGTGAACGCTCGGTTGTGGTGGTGGAGCATGATATGGAGTTTGTGCGAGAGTTCGCAGCCAAGGTAACGGTGATGCATGAAGGGAAACTGCTGAAGGAAGGTACGATGGCGGAGGTACAGGCAGACCCGAAAGTGGCCGAAGTGTATCTGGGCAAAAGGAGGGATGACCATGCTGTCGCTGCAACGAATTGAATCCGGCTACGGGGAAAGTAATGTACTTCGTGGTGTGAACCTGGATGTACAGCCTGGACAGGTGGTGTGTCTGATGGGCCGTAACGGTGTAGGGAAAACAACGTTGATGAAAACATTAATGGGGCTGCTCAAAACACGCAAGGGCAGTATTCAGTGGCAAAATCAGGAGTTATCCACCTTGGACACAGCCAAGCGGGCAAGGGCAGGGATTGGTTATGTACCGCAGGGGCGGGAAATTTTCCCGCAGCTTACGGTGAAAGAAAATTTATTGCTCGGTCTGGAGACAAGTGCGCCGGGAGTAAAAACGTTCCCAGAGGATGTACTGGCGATGTTTCCAGTGCTTGCTACGATGTATGGACGGCAGGGCGGGGATCTGAGTGGTGGACAGCAGCAACAGTTGGCATTCGCTCGGGCATTGGCTTCGCGTCCGGGGTTGTTGCTCCTTGATGAGCCGACAGAAGGCATTCAGCCTTCTATCGTGGAGGACATTCGGCAGGTTATTTTGCAGCTCAAGGCAAAGGGGAACCTTTCGGTTCTGCTGGTAGAGCAGAGTATTGATTTTGTACGAAGTGCCGCAGATTACATCTATATCATGGACAAAGGGACCATAACCCTGCATGGGACACCGCAAGAACTGGATATGTCGCAGTTTGAACATCATCTCTCCGTGTAGTTGTAGTTAGTGTGGCGAGTGGAGAGGTTTCAGGAACGCTTGTCCAGGATATTCGAGTATTTCGGATATAACCGCCGGATGCATTCCGGACAGATGTCATGGGTGAATTCGGCGTGGGTATGCTTCTCCAGATAACTCTCAACGGAGTTCCAGTGTTCCTCTTCGTCCTTGATTTGTTTGCAGACGGCGCAAATAGGCAGCAGTCCGCGCAATGTGCGCACTTCAGACAATGCCTTCTTCAATTGGTGTTCTGTCTTTCTCTGTTCGGTAATATCCATGTGTGCAATTAAAGCGAGATCGGTATCCAGAATTGAATTTGAATAAGTTAGAGGGGTGAGTTCTACACGAAACCACCTCTTTTCGTTGTATACAGTATACACGCAGATGTCATATGTATGATTTCGATTAAAGGGTATTCCGCGTTCTTTCAAATTCTGTGCGACAAGTGCCATGTTAGCGTTTTTGCCTCGTTTTGCCCAGGCTTCCGTCAGATTCAGGTAATGTCTATGACTACTGTGTATATCCGGGTTTGGTGAGCATTGACCGAGTCCCTGTTGCCAGGCACGGTTACAACTTTGGATAATCCAATTGTCATCAACGATGATGAGCTGGTGACGTATGGACTGGAACGACAGCCTCTCCAGATCGGATGTAACATGTCTCATGGATGAGACCCTCCTTTGGCAGAAATCTTATCTCAGTTCATCTGGAATATCCAAAATATCAGCGACCAGGTGCCTGAATCGGGTTGCTTTGCGTGTGCCGTGAATAAGATTGGATAAACGATAGGGTGGGATGCCATGCTGTTCACAAAAGGTCTTCTGGTCCACTTGAAGTTCGGTTAGCCGTCGTTTGATGGCCCATCCGAACGGAGTAACTGGTTTCTTCTTGTTCAAAAGGGTTCACCCCTGGTTAGAATGTAGTATTCAGCCGCCCTTTCTTCATGTAGAATATATAGAAATGCGAGCTGTATGTTTCATTATATACGTAAATTCGTCATCTAACAATTAAAAAAGACGGAAAAAAGTGTATTTTGTGATGATAAATGGCGTAAATACGTAAATAAAACAAATAAAATGACAAAAAACACGTCGGCAAGGAGGTTGCCGCGTGTTTTTTAGTTTGTCTGAATAAAGGGGAGCAGGTATGAGGAGGAAGAGGATTAGGCCCTGTAGGCATGAAGTCCAGCTCCAAGCATATGGAAACTGGGGAAAAACGATTTCATGGACATCGAGGTTGGCTGTGCCAGTCCATCCGCAGCCGAGGCGCTGACGGTCTTCCATTCATTCTCCAGATCTGTGGCCAGGCGGACCATCAGATCCTTGGTTGTATCGTTGTTCAGGGGAATGACTTTGGAGGCTTCGGTTATGCAGGCATTCATGGCTGAATGCAGGTAACCAAGGACCGCCTCCTCGACCGGGATGTCGAGGTGGTGGTTAATCCAGGCGTGAACAGTGGAGAGGCAGCCAACCGAATCGTATTTGGCAAAGATCTGTTCGAGCTGGCTGAATTCAATCCAGGGGTGCAGAGCGCGTGCAAGTCTGATCAATCGTTTACCCATGGCGGCAGCTTGTTCTCTGAGATCTCCAGGGGTTCGCTGAACATGGACGAGCTTGTCGATCAGAGCTATCCGCCATGTATCCTTGTGATCTGCTGCGGTATAGATGCCTTTGATGGCCATACCTTCAAGACGAACGATGCTGGGATGCAACTGACAACGCATGAATGATTCGAGATCTTCAGCATTACGAATGGTACCCTCCCTGATATGGATATCCATGCCGAAGGAATGGGTGAACCCTCCAACCTGAATAGAGGAATCAAGCAGTTTGACATAATCGAGCAGCTTATTCCCACGGTTCACAATCATTCGCCTCCTGTGTTCGTTAAATGTTACTTTAAGTGACATTAATATCCCTTTTTGTTTGCATTTTGTTTAAAAATCCGAATTATATGATAGTTATCATCCCATAAATGTCCGCTTTTTGTCAATAGTATCCGTGAAATTTAATGGATTAAATTTGAAATTCAATATTTGTGTTATTTTATATAACTCACTGTGTTATTTATGTGGCGAAGTGCAGGGAGGACCATATATAAGGAAGGACTATATATAAATGAATCAACAAGATCGGCTCTTACCGAAAAAGAGGGGATCAAATCTAATAATATGCAGTTCATGGGTAAAGATGACGAGATTATGCGATTTTTGATGAAAATGCCTAGCTGAAAAAGAAGTATTAAAAAATACTTTACTTTTAGTTCTGAACCCGGTATAATCAATTCTGTTGCCGATTATTTACGACATGCGGTCGTGGTGGAATGGCAGACACGCTATCTTGAGGGGGTAGTGGGCGTATGCCCGTGGAGGTTCGAGTCCTCTCGACCGCATCATATGAACGATTAAAAAGAAGCTTTCCGTTATTGGAAAGCTTCTTTTTTTGTCTTTTTCGAACAGTATGACATCAAAGTTGAGAAAAAAAAGCCATCCATTACCGGGGCAATACTGCTCTACCTTCCGGCTACGGGTGGCCTGTGTATTATTTTTGCAGCAAGTTCTTGATATCTTCTTCAATCTTGTCCGGTGTTGTTTTGGGAGCATAACGTTTAATGACCTGTCCGTTCTGATCCACAAGGAATTTGGTGAAATTCCATTTGATTGCTTTGGAGCCGAGCAGGCCAGGAGCTTCTGTACTAAGGTGTTGGAAAAGAGGGTGAGCGCTTGATCCGTTCACATCAATTTTCTCAAACATGGGGAAGCTCACGCCATAATTCATCTGACAGAACTCGGCAATATCGTCGGAAGATCCTTTTTCCTGTGCAAACTGGTTACTTGGGAAACCAAGAACTTCAAATGGAGCATCTTGAAACTTGTCTTGCAGTTCTTGAAGACCTTTGAATTGAGGGGTAAGGCCGCATGAGCTTGCCGTATTCACGATCAGGAGCACTTTGTCACGGTAGTCGGACATTTCAACTTCTTGACCGCGAAGGGTATTCACTTTGTAATCGTAGACTGTCATCTAAATCGCCTCCATTTATTTACTCTTATATCTTCTATTATATTGGTTGCAATTAAATATTGCAAAACTAATATGGTGTTAAAAGAATCAAAACAGGCAAGTTGTGCGGAATACGTGAATGAATTGCGAAGGGATTTTCGTCAGAGTGAGAATTAGATAGCCTTGAAGAGATGGATAGAGTATAACCTTATTGTAAGCGTTATTATGGATGAGTATTGGCAAAAATCTGCCGATTCGGTGATCTGTGAGGACTTTACACCGTCATGGCACGGGTGTATGATTCATAACGTAATTTCAATTTAAACTAAATTGTATATGAAAAACGAAACAAACGATAATATCGCTCGATCTTATCTTAAGATATACGAACGATGTTTTAATCGCTGAGTTTCCATTCATTCATGAGTGGAAAACGGGGGAACCAACGGAATGCGCTGTCCAGGACAGTAGGCATTCATGGGGTGAATTTTCCGGTGACAGCCGGAAATAGGGCGACTCTCGCGCCCGAATCCGTCAGCTAACCTCGTAAGCGTTAAAGGGAGAGGCAACAAGCCGTACGCTGGTTCATGGCGTTTTCGCCATGGATTCTTTAAGAAGCGTTCGGGAGGCCTTGGTCCCCCACGCTTCTTTTTTGTTGTCTTTTCACGCCAAGGGAGGAACGAATGATGGATACTGAGATGATCTTAGTGACTGCTCCAAATGAAGCAGGACGCAAATTTATCAAATTACTGATGTACAAAAAAATGCCGTTTGCCGTTCTAACCAACAGTGCAGGGGAAGAGCGCAGACTCCGTAGAATCGGAGTAGAACATGTCATTCGCATGAACACGGCTGCAGCTCAAAAATGGTTTTTGCCGCAGGGCAGCGTAGGCAACGTGTTTATTTTCGAAAACAGCCTGAATCTGACCTGTCGTTATTTACAGATCTGCCGTTCATGGACATCGAAATCCCTGTGCGTCATTACGGAGCAAAGCCATCCAAAGGGCATCTATCGGGGCATGGGCGCAGACCGGATTGTATATTCGCTCAATGGGGAAGTTGGCTTTCTCCTCAATGGTTAATGCCATAGCTTGTGATTGCTCAGGTGTAAGGTGCCTGTTATAATTGAATGTATCGATAAACGGAAGTTTGAGGAGACTCATGCATGATGGTGAGTCTTCTTTTTTATGGTTACAAGGAGGAATTGGCGTGCCGGATGTAGGTGGATTAAAATGGTTGTTTTTTGATGTTGGAGATACGCTGGTGGATGAATGGGAGCCGGTTGATGATATTATCGGACAGTTCGTCCGTGAAGCTTGTGCTTTAGGGTATCCAGTGAAAATTGAGGCGGTACGCGAACTGTTTGCCAACTGTTACCGAAAATATGAGCAATGGCCGATGAGAGTGGCGATTCGCACATTCGTTGAAGACGAGGGACACCAGAAACAGATTCAGGACAAGCTGAAGTTTCAAAAAGATCTTGAACGTCCTTTTCCTTCAGCGGATTCCGTTCTTCAGCAGTTGTCACGGCATTATCGCATTGGCATTATTGCCAATCAGAGTCCAGGAACGGAAGAGAGACTGGAGAGCTACGGCTTGCGGAAGTATGTTGATGTTCTGGCATGTTCGGCTGAAGAAGGGGTGTCCAAGCCAGACCCTGAGTTATACGCTGTGGCCTTGAAACAGGCCGGTTGTGAACCGGAGGAAGCTGTCATGATCGGCGATCGGATCGATAACGACATTATACCTGCTCAGAATCTGGGCATGCGGACGATTCGAATTATGCAGGGTTACGGAAGATTCCAGCCAGAATTATCGGATGACCAACGTGCGGATTGGACTGTTGATTCATTGGATCAACTCTTGCCGTTACTGATACCAAATCAGGATTAGATTCAGATGATTGTTTATTGGAGTTTAGAGTTTTACTACAAAAGAAATATGTTGCTGTACTGCAACAATAAAGGCTGATCAACTTGGGTATAGAATACCGGAGTTGATCAGCCTTTTTAGTATTTAGTCGATAAGAAGGAGATTAGAATAACCGAATCGTCTGAATGATCAGATATACATTCAGCACAACGATAATCGCGGCAATGACCCATGAGATGATTTTGAGCCACAATTTGTTGGCGAATGCACCCATGCTTTTTTTATCACTTGTGAACATCACCAGGGGAATTACAGCAAAGGGCAATTGAAGCGACAGCACGACCTGGCTCAAAATGAGCAGTTCTTCTGTGCCATGTTCTCCTGCAATGGCTGTCACAATTACCGCCGGGATGATGGCGATCAGACGTGTGACCAGTCTGCGCAGCCATGCCGGAATTCGAATGTTCAGAAAACCTTCCATAACGATCTGCCCAGCGAGTGTACCTGTAAGGGTAGAGTTCTGACCTGATGCTAACAGCGCCACACCGAACAGGATACTTGCAACCGTAGTACCTAATAGAGGTGTCAGCAGATGATAGGCATCTGCGATCTCGGCAACCTGCGTCATACCAGCACTGTGGAATACAGCGGCAGATACAATCAGGATTGCCGCATTGATGAACAGGGCCAGTGTCAACGCGATCGTAGAATCCATGGTCGAGTACCGAATGGCTTCTTTTTTGCCCTGTGGTGTCTGTTCGATCTGACGGGTCTGCACAATGGAAGAATGCAGGTACAGATTATGCGGCATCACGGTTGCTCCGATAATACCAATGGCAATATAGAGCATGGCCGGGTTTTGCAGAATCTCAACATTTGGTACAAAACCATGGAGAACACCGCCCATATCGGGTTTCGCCAGGAAGAGGTCAATCCCGAAGCAGAGGGCAATGGTCGCCATGAGCACAATGACGAGAGTTTCCAAAGCGCGGAAGCCTTTGTTTTGCAGTACAAGAATCAGGAGTACATCAACTGCGGTGATGATAACGCCGTATAACATGGGGATGTTAAATAACAGCTTTAACGCGATGGCAGAACCAATGACTTCAGCCAGATCGGTGGCTGCAATGGCAAGCTCACACAGTATCCATAACATCATGACAACAGGCATGCTGAATCGTTCACGACAGGCTTGAGCCAGATCCCGTCCAGTGACGATGCCGAGCTTGCCAGCCAGCGACTGAAGGACAACGGCCATCAGGTTCGATAACAGGATAACGGATAACAAGGTATACCCGAACTGCGAGCCGCCTGCGATATCTGTTGCCCAGTTCCCGGGGTCCATGTAACCTACGGCAACGAGGTATCCTGGGCCTACAAAGGCGAGGAATTTCTTCCACCATGCAGCATTCTGCGGAACTTTCATGGAACTATGTGCTTCTCCAAGGGAAGGGGCCATGCCCGCAGTAGATAATGATTCTCTTGAAGGAGCGTTGAACGGATTTTTTTTACTCATACGATAATCACCTGACTTTGAATTATTGATTTGGAGATATTGATGCGGTACAAACCGCTCATGATATATCTAAGTTTTTATGTTTATTGTTACATTGTACTCCTTCAATTATTTTTGTCTAGTGCAACTTTTATGTATCAGAACAAGATTTCGGTTGTAGCTTGAAGATGCCCCTTCGTATATTACCCAACCTTAGGGAAAATACAGCCATAGCATTGAAATGCATGAAAATAATAAAGTTGTGAAAGCTGATAAAGATATAAAATTGCGTTTCAAAATGAGCCAGAAGTTTAAATTGAAAGGAAGGCAGTAAAAAAACTATATGGATAAGGGAGAGATTCTTAATGGAAGCTTTATATACAGCAGTAGCGACAGTTAAAGGTGGACGTACAGGTTCGGTGACTTCTTCGGATGGCGTGCTTAAGCATGATCTGAAAATGCCAAAAGAGCTTGGTGGCTCCGGTGGTGAAGGTACTAACCCTGAGCAGCTTTTTGCCGCTGGATATGGAGCATGTTATGAAAGTGCCCTTGCCAATGTAGCACGAAAAGCAGGTGTGAAATTGGAGGATGTGGTCGTTACAAGTAACGTATCCATTGGTAAAGACCCTGCGGATGACGGTTTCCAGCTGTCTGTTCGTCTGGACGTTAGCATGCCTGGTGTAGATCACAGTCAAGCAGAGGAACTGGCCCGCAAGGCGCATGATTTCTGTCCATATTCCAAAGCAACACGCGGCAACATTGATGTTGTATTAAACGTAGTTTAAGATTTGACTCCTGGTAAGTAAAGGGAACATATAGAGCAGGGTATTCCAGATACCTGATGTTCGACTACAAAGCCCTGCTGGCAATCGGCAGGGTTTTGTGTTGATCTTCATATAAGGATATGATGCAGGAGATTAGATGCCAGATCGCGTACTATTTTACATAATTGCACTCTCACTTCATGCTACACATTCCATAAAGGGGGAACGAAGATGAGTATTGAAGAGATGATCGAGCGGCGATTTGTGTGCACGAAATGCAGAGGCACGGATTGTAACATTAAGGAAGTTTCCATGTCAGGAGCAGGCCTGAGCAAGATGTTTGATATACAGCATAACCACTACCTGTTCGTGGCTTGTGCTTCCTGCGGGTATGTTGAAGTATTTGATCCGGATGTCTTGAAAGGGAAAAAACAGGGGCAGGTAGGGACTATTCTGGATATTCTGTTTGGCGGGTAGACATGCGCGAGTTGACATTGATCTGAATTTTCTTTAATATAACTTAGTACTGAGTAGTGTCATTGCATGAACCAAATTTGAATTAAACAGGTGATATCCATGTCTTATAGACCGCGTATTGCAGATTTAGAATTAGCTTATGGTAACAAGGAAGACGGATTGTATGAATTCAAAATGAATTTGGTAGACGGTACAAAATGCCGTGTATTCTACACCCGTTCCCCGGAATGGAAGATGACCAATATCAGCCGTCTGCAGAAAACGCCTTGTCCAGTATGTCGCAAAGATTTCATTTGCAAATGTATGGACCAGTGGGCAAGTGACCTGCATCAACAGATGATCGATGACCAATGGATGGAAAAGGCAGTTACGGAGTAATTGTCGGACAGATACGAGCGTGGGCACAATGCCTGCGCTCTTTTTCTTTATATTTCCCATTAATGCGTGTTCAAAAAGAGCGGTGTTCAGTCTTTTTGAACTACCTCTAGAAATAAATTTAGAATTAGTGAACAAGAAGGCCCAGATTGGGTAAGTTACTCTAACCGCAACAATAGGAGGCAGCCAATATGACAGCAAATCAAACAGATGTGCATCAGGGACATCCCATCGTACTGGTGGATGGTGTCTGTCACTTCTGCCAGGGCTTAACCAAATGGATTATCAAGCGTGACCCGGAAGGAAAATATCATTTTGCATCGCTTCAATCGGATGTAGCCAAGGAATTGCTGAAGAAAGGCAATTTGTCGACAGACAGTATGGACACCTTTGTGCTGATTGAAAATGGAAAATACTATACACGTTCAACCGCCGCACTGCGATTGGCCAAAGGTCTAAAGTTTCCTTATCCGTTGTTATATGTGTTCATTATTGTACCGAAATTTATTCGCAATGCAGTCTATAACTGGGTTGCTCGCAACCGTTATCGCTGGTTTGGCAAGGATGAAGCGTGCATGTTGCCTACCCCAGAGATCAAAGATCGATTTTTATGATTAATAACGGAAATAATTGGGTAATGACTACAGATCATATCTATTTTGGGAGGAAAACAACTTGAAGAAGTGGACTACATTATTTATCGGGGCATTATTAGCAGTGAGCTTAGCAGCATGCGGTAACGATACAGATAATACGGCAACGCCGCCAGCGACTAACAACGAAACATCTAACGAGGGTAATACACCTGCAGAGCAGGAAACAAAGATCCCTACCTTGGACGAATTGATTACCAAAACCAATGCAGCAACCAAAGAAATGAAAAGCTTCACAACTGAAGCAAACATTGATCAGAATCTGAAACTGGATGCTGGTGAACAGTCCCAGGATCAACAGGTTAAAACATCACTCAAGATGGATATTATCAAAGATCCAATGATGATCTATCAAGAGATGAAAATGGAAATGTCGGGACAGGAAGCTCAGAACGTGAAGCAGTATATCACTTCGGATAAAATCTACTCTCAAGTTGGGGATCAATGGGTTGCGATTCCTGAAGCTCAAACCAAGGAACTGGTTGAGCAGATGAAAGCAAGCATGAATCCCGAAGGTGAATTGGAGCAATTCAAAAAGATTGAAGAAGATACTGAAGTGACCGAAGAAGGCGACAATTATGTGATTAACGCTGACGTATCCGGTGATAACGTGAAGGAACTGGCCAAAGCCGTAATGGAGCAAAACGGATCGGATGCCCAGATGCAAGCCATGCTTGATCAGATGAATATCACCAGCATGAAGATGAAATACATGATCAACAAAGAAACCTATTTGCCTGCAAGTACGGACGTAACCATGGTCATGGAGATGGAACAGAATGGACAGAAAATGACGATGGATATGAAGATGACCAGTACGTTCTCCAACCAGGATCAAGTGGAAGAGATCAAGATTCCACAAGAAGCATTGGATAGCGCGAAATAAAACATGCACCTCTGAACTAGATCTGTGTGAGCCGAGAGGTTTACCGGATTAGAATCAGGGGTGTTTTTCTGTTTAGCGGAGATTATGGTCAGGGTTCAAGGTGTTATAGTATAGTCATATTGAAGTAAAGAGGGGAGATAAAAGATGATTGAATATGCACACATCCACCATGTTAGTCTGGCTGTACGTGATCTGGAAATCGCGAAGAAATTCTATTCGGGGTTACTGGGCATGCAGGAGATTGAACGTCCGCCTTTCCGCTCCACAGGTACATGGTATGGCATCGGTAGTCAGCAGCTTCATCTGTTACAGCACCCGGAGGGTCACACGTTACGTGAGGCTGGGATTGACACAACAGACGGCCACTTTGCGATCTGGGTCACCAGTTATTCAGGGACTATAGTCTGGCTGGAGCAGCAGGGAATTGAGTATGAAGCGAGACCTGACAGTGTGGCTGGATTCGCGCAGATTTTTGTACTTGATCCGGACCGTAACATTATTGAGTTCGATTCACCGTACAACTCTTAAGGGAAAAAGGGTTAGAATAAATCCCTTGCTCCCCCAGAAATTGTATGCTATATTATCCATACATTCATAGCACGTGACGGAAGCACCGTCCATATACTGCATATTCATGCGGTTATTGGACGGTGCTTTTTTGTGCTTTTTGACAGGGAGGGAAGGAAAAATTGATTGTACTGAAGGTTGTTCTGGTTTCAAAGGATAGAGATTACATTAGCGCCTGGCTTGATTATGTACAGGGAAATTCGTCTGGTCTTCATGTGCGTTTCACGGCATTCTCCCAAGAGGATTCGTTCAGGGATCACATGAAAGAGCAAGAAGGTAGAGAATTACCGGATCTGGTTATTGCGGAAACGGAGTTTCTGAATGACTGGCTGAATAACGGGGGAGAAGTATCAGGTGTACCTTGGCTAATGCTTAGTGAAGGGATGGAAGAGGTGGATGAGGCCAAGCGGCTGATGAAATATCAGCCCTTGCCTGCTTTGCTGGATGCTGTGATGCATGCTTGCCGGCAGCCACGCCGTAAGAAGGTTCACCATCCGGGGCAAGAGACTCTCTCCATCGGTGTAGTATCAGCTTCGGGTGGAAGTGGCAAAACGGCAGTGGCCCTGCATATGGCGAAGCAATTGGGACTTGCAGGTTATGCTGTTCTCTATCTTAATCTGGAGACGCTGGACAGCACGTTCCCGTTTCTGGAAAAGGGACTAATTAGAAGTGGGCAGCGTCACCCGGATGCGGAGACGGGATTGTCCCGCCTGTTATACGATCTGAAGGTGGGCAGGAAGGAATCCGGTAAGCAGTTACAGATACAATCGAAGGGCGTAGATGGATATGTGGTCCGACATGAAGCGCTGAAATCCGATGTGTTCTGGCCATTATCGAATCGGAAAGAACTGTTGCAAATGACTCGTGAGGATACGTCGAATCTGCTTCGTTATTTAACGGATTGCGGACAATATGACGTGTTGATTCTGGATGGGGATTCCGGTTGGGATGGGCGCAGTGAAGGGGTTCTGGATGCAGCAGATGCATTTGTCTGGTTGGTCGAGGATGATATATCTGCCATGCATCGATGGGGACAATGGTTACAGCATGCTGAGCGTACGAAACCAGATTTATACGAGGGTATGCTGGAGCGTTCACGCTTTGTGGTTAACAAATATCGGGACAATGTCGTTAATGCACTCCCACGTCCTGATCTGCATCTGGATGCAGTGTTGCCCTATATCCCTTCTTGGAAGCAACTCAGTCAGGAGGAAGTCATGCTTAGTTCTCCGATCTTCCAACGTGAAGTGAAGAGATTATGTGCCATGCTGGTACAAGATGGCGAAGAAGAATTGAAGCAGACAGGACGAATTCAGAAGCAGGATCGGTGGGCACTATGACGGATTCATCCAATCGAATACTGGATCGTGAAGAACAGTTTCAGATGATGCGCAGGGAAGTCAGGGCTGGCCTCGATTTAACCTCTTCCGCAGGAGATGATGAACTGTGGCAGGGGATAGAACGCAAAGTTCTCACTGACCCGAAGCTGGATGATCTGACCTCAGGAGAGCGTCATACGCTGGTACAGCGATTGTTTGACTCCTTTCGTGGATTGGATATTTTGCAGCCACTTGTGGATCATCCGGATATTACGGAAATTATGATCAATAGTCACAAGGAGATTTTTGTGGAGCAGGAAGGTGAAGTCAGCCAGATCACCCTCGAATTTGAGTCCAGGGAACGGCTCGAGGATATTATCCAGATGATCGTGTCCGGGGTAAACCGGATTGTGAATGAGTCTTCTCCAATCGTAGATGCCCGTTTAAAGGATGGTTCGCGGGTCAATATCGTGTTGCCTCCTATTGCCTTGAAAGGCCCAACGATGACGATTCGTAAATTCCCCAGTGAACCGATGAAGATGGCTGATCTGATTGAAAAGGGAGCCCTGCATGAAGAAGCGGCAGAATTATTGCAGCAATTGGTACGGAGCAAATACAACATCTTCATTGGAGGCGGGACCGGGTCGGGAAAAACGACCTTTCTAAACGCATTATCACAGTTCATCCCTGCCGATGAGCGGATTATTACCATTGAGGATTCGGCTGAGTTACAGATTGTTACGGTACCGAATCTGGTATCACTGGAAACGCGGAATGCCAATACCGAAGGCAAGGGGCAGATATCTATTCGGGATCTGATCAAGTCTTCCTTACGGATGCGTCCAAACCGGATTGTGATTGGGGAAGTCAGGGGCGCAGAAGCGCTGGATATGTTACAGGCCATGAACACTGGCCACGATGGATCATTGTCTACAGGGCATGCGAATACCATCTCGGACATGATCAGCAGACTCGAAACGATGGTGCTCAGCGGTGCAGATCTTCCTATTGCGGTTGTAAGGCAGCAGATTAGTTCAGCAATCGATATTTTTGTACATCTGTCCCGGCTACGAGACCGCTCACGGCGGGTGACAGAGATTAGTGAAGTAATTGGCATGCAGGACGGTGAGGTTATGCTGAATCCACTGTTTCGTTTCCATGAACAAGAAGAGCGTGAAGGCAAAATTATTGGCGGGTTAGTACAGGTTGGAAATTTGAATCAGGTGGATAAAATTCAGATGGCTGGGCTCGGGGAATGGCTGGATGGATACATAGAACAATATAGTGTTGAAAAAGATTTGTCAGATAACAACGTGAATTAAAGCCATTGGAAGGTGATTACTGTTGGGTGAAGCCAGACAGATGTTGACGGATTACACCGTATATACGCTTTCCCGGAGACAACGAATGGTCTGTATGCTGATTAGTGGTCTGCTGTTTTTTGGCATCGGAATTCTGTTCTACCATCACTGGTTGGCTGGAGCGATCCTGGCTGCGGGTTGCATATGGGTACCAAAACATTGGACTAAAGTGCTGTTGGAACGAAAAAGAATGACACTCAGTTTACATTTTAAGCAAGCATTATATGCGTTATCTTCGGCACTGGCCGCAGGAAAATCGGTGGAAAATGGATTCAAGGAATCCGTAGAGGATCTGCGGATGTTGAACCCGGAAGCGGATACCGATCTGATTCGTGAGTTCACGATATTGCGGACACGGATGGAGTATGGACAACCAATCGAAGAGGCACTACAGGATTTTTCGGATCGGTCTCAGATTGAGGATATTACGAACTTTGCAGATGTGTTCATTACGTGCAAACGAACTGGCGGGGATCTGGTTGAGGTTGTGCGTCGTACCTCTGCGGTGATTGGTGAGAAGCTGGACATTCAGCAGGATATTATGGTCGCGGTATCGCAGAAAAAATTCGAATCAAAGGTGATGTTTGCCGCTCCATTTATTTTTCTGATATTCCTCAATCTGACCGCCAAGGACTTTATGGAGCCGTTATATAGCGGGATGGGGTACCTCATCTCTAGTGGTGCATTGGCAGTACTCGCCTGCTGTTATCTGTGGATTAATCGCATTATGGATATCAAAGTATAAGGAGCTGAAAAGATGCTGCTTCCCGTTATAGTCGCAGGGATGCTCGGAGCGGGATGGCTGGTGCTGGATCGAACCCGGGGACAGACCTACCGGCATCTGCGCAAGCTGGATATGGAAGGATTACGACTGAAAAAATTGCATGGCCCCTTCCTGTTTATATTGGACAAGTTTGAGATTGGACGCAGATTGCCAGTGCTCATGTTTCGAATGCAACATGCCATTCAGAAAATGTATGGCATACAGCACAGTGGAGAGAAAACGATGCTGTATTGCGCTGAAATGTTGACCTACACGTGGCTCATGCTGCTGGTGGGCTGCCTGTTATCACTCGTTGGAGATATGGGCATCGGAGGTATGGTAGGTGGGCTCGCGCTCGGTGCAGCGTTGCCTTTTGCGCTCTACAAAGACCTCAATACGAAGGTGCAGCGAAGAGACCAGGATATTCTTATGGAACTGCCTGAGCTGCTGAACCGAATTGTACTGCTGGTTGGCGCAGGGGAGACCGTGCAACGTGCTATCGTTCACTGTGTCACAAGCCAGGGTGAACGGAATCATCCGTTGTACAACGAACTCAGAAAGACGGTGGGAGATTGGAATAATGGTTACTCGTTTCAACAATCATTTGAACAGTTCAGTCGCCGCTGCGGTGTACAGGAAGTGACGATTTTTACGACAACGGTGCTGCTGAATTTCCGGCGTGGGGGAGGTGACTTTGTATTGGCGCTGCGGGATCTGTCACATGTGTTGTGGGAGAAACGCAAGGCTGTCAGTCGGGCGAAGGGAGAACAGGCTTCTTCCAAACTGGTGTTTCCGATGGTACTGATATTTTTTACGATTGTGGTCATGATCGGGGCACCTGCTTTTATGATGATGAATATGTAGGAGGAATTGAGATGATGGAAGTGTTAAAAAACAAGGTAAGCGCATTTTGGAAAGAAGAGGACGGACTCGGCACGTTGGAGCTGATTCTGATTATCGGGGTTATTATCATTATTGCTTTGATTTTTAAAGACCAAATTAAAAAATTGGTAGAAAGACTGTTAACTAATGTGAGTAATAAAAGTAATGAATTCTTCGAATAACAAGTTCAAAAAGGAAGAAGGGAGCTTCACCGTTGAAGCCTCCCTGATCTTCCCTGTTGTACTGTTTATTCTTGTGTTGTTGCTCTTCTTTACCATGTACATGTATCAAAAGACATTCCTGAATCAACACGCCTATGCAGCTTCCGAACGTGCAGCATATAGCTGGGACAACGGCCATAAGCAGGCGATGACAGGTGAATATGTTGTTGGAGAACATGACAATCTGTACTGGAGACTCACGGACGATCGTATGCTTGGAGCGCTGTTTGGCTGGGCGGGAGCGGATAATCAGGTTAGCGTTTCTATACCTGCTGGTGAAGGCGGCAATCTCTCGGAACAGAAATTAGCACAAGCGGTGCAGCATATGCCCTCAGCTATGAAAGGGATGATTGAGTATCAGAATTCTCTGATTCAGCGGAAAGTAACAACCAAGCTGGAACAAGTAATTTCTTTGCCTCTTCCTTCTTTTTTGTTCGATTCAGGTAAACGTGTCCTCACTCAAGGATCGTCCGCAGTTGTTGAACCGGTTGAATTCATTCGAACGGTAGATCTGGTCCGTTATTACGCAGCCAAGTTTAAAGGCAAAGGCAGTGCGGCGACCAGTACAGCGGCAGAAGCCGGACAGGTTGTGCAGCATTTTGGCAAAAGCAAAAAGTGAGAAAAGGAGGAGGGCGGAGCTGTTTAGAAAAAAAGACGGTGAGTCGGGAGCCGTAACCCTTTTTTTAATATTAATATTGGCCGGAGTTTATATGTTTGTAGCAATATTTATTGATTACGCTCGTATAGCGGCATTCAAGGTGCAGACCGAACGCATGACTCATGCTGCGATGAGATCCGTCATGTCAGCCTATGACACATCACTCCGGGAGTATGGTTTATTCGGGTATGGGGACAGCAGCAGGGATGCAATTATGGCTAAAGTGTTGAATGATAGCGTGAAGCCTTCAGCTGTAAAAGATGGATTCCCCATTCTGGATATCAAGTGGGATACAACTTCGCTGAGCATGGAGCGTGAACTGGGCAGATACGATATATTTAATCGCCAGATTCAGGAGGACATGAAGTATCGGGCTCCGGTTGATTTTACCCTTGAAGTGATCAATCGGTTCAAACCGATATCGGATGAGATGAAGGAAGCCGCGCATACGGTAGACTTGCTGAAAAAATTACAGAAGTTATATGACAAACGTGAAGAACTACTGGACGAAGCCATTGCCAATCAGACGGAATCCGCGGAGAAACTGAAGAATCTTCCAAAGTTGATCATGGACCGGCCTTCACAAGCCATCTATGAAGAAATGTTGGAAGAAACACCAGAGACAGCTGCCGAGGCAGCAGCACGTTATGCAGATTATCTGAACAAGAAACAGGCAGATGAGGGACTGCCGTTCAGAGAGCAACAATACATATTGGAACTGGCTCGTTATCGGACGGGTGTTGGTAATGTGGTGACAGGCATCAGCATGATCATACAACCGGCGTTACAGACCCATCAAACAAAGCTGGAGGAAGCACAGTCCAAAATCGAAGAAGCACGCAAGATTAATGAGGAAATGAAACGTGTGATTGCGGAGGGGGAGAACCGTTCACAGAATGCCAGCTATGACAACGTGGGCAACTCGAGTTTGCCTGGGACGAGTCCTTCATCTACTGGATCAGGCAGTGAAGCCAAAAGCACACGTTCTCTCGCTTCGGAGCTTGTGAGGGCAGATAGCCTATTTGATCAGTTGAAGGCACGGGTTGTTTCTCAGAATTCGGACTTCTCTAACGTCAAAAGAGACAACATGGAATTGAATACACAGCTTCGCAGTGTCACGGCCATGAGCGGTGTTCCGATTAAACCGGCGGTCAGACAGTCAAGTCAGGTTACGGAACGATATATGGACACCTATGTACGTAGCGGTCCTGCCAATCTCATCCAACAGAGTAAACAGCAGCTGGAGAGTGGTCGTGGGTCGGATGCCCAGCGCAAAGCGAATGACAAAGAATCCAAAGGGAAATTGAAGGAAGTCAAACGAATGTTGTCGCAGATTCAGAATGGAAGTTCGGGGTCCATGGACGCTTTCAAACAGTTGGAGGAATATTACAACGCTAATATTTCTTTTAACGAGGCTAGTCGTGAGGAAGCCAAAAAGGCAGAGATTGCTGGTGATCCCTATGACTCTGGTGGCGATGCCATGAAGGGAATGGACAGTTTGTTTAGTGGGATGTCCGGTCTGCTGGACAGTCTTGGCGACGAATTATTTCAGAATGAATATGCTTTAGCCTATTTCAATTCCATGGATTTTGGTCAGTTATTTACCTGGATTGAAGGTGGTGGAGATGCTGGTGATGTCTTCAAACTGGAGAATCAGGAACTGGAGTATATCGTTTACGGGTTTCACAATCCTTCGGGTAACATCGCTGCGGCATATGCGGAGATATTTGGGATGCGGCTGGCTATTCGGACGGCAGAAGGGTTAATTGAGCACAGCAAGCTGGGGAATCCACTTTTGGTATTATCGGCGGCAATCTTATACGGGATTACAAACGCCATCGCGGATATGGTGAAACTAGCAAAAGAGGGCAGTGTGGAATTGTCCAAGTATATCAAAGTCAAACTGTCGTACAGGGACCATCTCCGATTGTTCCTATTGATGCATAGTAACAATGAACGCAAAATGTCCAGAATGCTGGCGCTAATTCGATTGAATACCGGTGTGAATCCAGATGAGAAACAGACGTATGCTTCGGGTAACATGCGTAGTAGCATCAAGCTGTGGTTTTTACCAGGGGTGGTTAGAAGCATAGGTGCAGTTATGGGTAGTGCGGACCAGGTTGAAGATGGGCGATTTTTCATTGAGCGGAAGGCGGATTATTCCTATTGAATAATTAGGATCGTTTCGGTGGAGGGATTATGGACAAGCAGCAACATTACGAAAAAGATAGCGCACAATTTCAGATTCGTTTAACAAGAATAATCAGATTGCAGCGTTTGAAGTCTCTCAAAAAGCAGATATGTTCTCCGAAAAAGGAACAGGGTAGCATGGTTCTGGAAGCCTCACTAGTGTTACCTGTCTTCTTGTTCTTTATCATGTTTCTCATCTTCATAGTGCAAATGACTCTAATCTCCACAGCGTTACAAAGCACAGCGGGTGAAACGGTGAAGCAGTTATCAACGAAAATATATCCCGTTTCCCTTGCATTCACACCTTCTGATTCTGCCGGAGAAGAAGGTTCTGGAGGGGGTTGGAAGATACCAGAGTTATCTCTGACGGAATGGGCAGAAGGTTATGCATCTTCTCTACCCGAGCCATTAAGTGATTGGGTACGTTCAGCTGCGGCCAGTGGTGAACAGCCACTACAGGAGATCAAGACATCCGTCTTGGAAACCGTACTTGATCCCATGGTAAAACCCCTGCTTCAACCATTCATTGAACCAACTCTTCTGGATATGGAACGTGTGCATGTGAATGGTATCTCCATCCCTGATCTTAAAAACAAAACAAATCCATATTTCCGAATTGAACTGAGTTATGAATTGCCGGTAAAAGTCCCCTTTCTCAGTAAACCGCTACGGATTCAGGCTGCTGCGGCAGAACGGGTATGGATTGGAGATACCGGAGAAGGATCAGATGGCAGCGCAGGAGACGGAGATAATGCGGGTTCAGCATCGGTGCTGTCGAAGCCTGACCCGGCATACATAGGCAACAATGCAACGATCAAGGTGAAGGTAGAACCAGGAGCGACAGCCAACTTAACGATATTTTACAAGTCAGGTGAAAGTTCTGCGAAGCACATCGGCTGGGCTACCGCAGATGAGAATGGAATTATTGAATGGAACTGGTTTGTTGGTACTCGGACAACAGAAGGAACATGGAGTTTTGTTGTCGAGACAGGGGACGGTGCCAAGACGGAGACTACGTTTAATGTGGCCTCCAGAAAATAAGGAAGGGGATGATGGAGGTGGAGTGGTTTTACTTTGCCTGTGGCATATACGTCATTGCAGCTTTTATTACAGATATTCGTTCCATGAAAATTCCAAATCGATTGACTTTACCCGTGACTGTTGCTGGCGTATTGGCCCATATCATATGGGGAGGTTGGGATGGTTTCTTGTTTTCAGCCGCTGGATTTGCAGCAGGTTTTGGCATTTTGTTTCTGATGTATGCGATTGGAGCCGTAGGGGCAGGAGATGTGAAATTGTTTGGTGGAATTGGTGCATGGACGGGACTTACTTTTGGCATTCATGTCATTATTTACTCCGTTTTGTACGCGGGCGCAATTGGTCTAGTAATACTTCTATTCCGTAAAGATTCAGCGAAACGAATTCGAGGCATGGCAGGTAGTCTTGCAGATTTTTTCATGCTCGGTTCGCTCAAGCTGGTAAACAAAGAGAAGACATTGAAGTTTCCGTTTATGCTGGCGGTGTTACCTGGATTTATCACGGTGCTTGTCTCAGGACTTTTCCCTTAAGTGAAGGAGTCGAAAAATTTGAGAATAGCAATGGAAAGAGAGGATTGGCATGTATGGACTAACGAGAGATTTTATTCGTAATGGTGGGGCTTTCATGGTTTTGGAAAAAGCAGAAGGGTTACGAATGGAGGAATTAAGCCGGGTACAGATGGGGATGTTGTCCTCCAATCAAATTCCGCGACTTCTTCCTGTTCATATTCGGGAAGTCGATCGAAATGTAACTTTGCAGTACGACATATCAGGGTACAAGATGTTATCCCAGATGTTAAAGTCAAGCAAAATCAAATTGCGTGTTCTGTATGGTTTGTTGTTCCAACTAGCTGATGCCTTCACGGAATGCCGACAGTACATGTTGGAGCCCCGTAAATTATTGATCCAGGAAGAGTACTTATTCATCAATGGTTCATTCGAACAGGGTGAACTTGGGATGGTATATGTACCAATCATGGATACGGTCGAAGTTGATCCAACACCTCAGCAATTCCGTGAGCTGGTGATCAGGCTGATGGCACATGTACAGGAACTACAGGGAGAAGGCATTCAGCGTGTTCTGCAGTTATGTGACAACGAACGTTGGGATATCAGACAGTTACGAGAGCTTCTGCTGGAATTATACGCTGACGAGCAAGAGAATGGAGGAGGCGCAGCATTTCTCTCGTCCAGAACTTTGGACACACCGAATGAATCAAGAGGTGATCTTCATTCGTCAATTTCTGAGCGAGATAGCAGGCTAGCCACTGGTACTTCTCGGCCATATCAACCCGGTGCTCCCATTCAAAATGCTGCTGTGGGGCCGCAACTAAATTTCCGTCAGCCGCACAATAAGAGTGAATCTGAGGTGGAAGACATTCCGGTGAGATCTCGAACCTTTCCAGGCAAGCGCTCACCTGAGCAATTTCCATTAGAGAGTTCAAACGGTATGGATAAGAGAGGAAGTAACTCGTATGATTCGCTAGAGCGTGTTGATATGGAAGTGGAGGAGAAGCCTGGATCTTCCAAAGTAACCTATATCATATTGGGCTGCATGGTTGCCATGGCATTGGTATGGAGATTTATTTACATGGAGCAACCGGGACAGACACAGATGATCCTGTGCATGGTACTCAGCCTTGGCTTGCTTGGTGTAGCAGGATGGACGTGGAAGCGCAAGGGAAGCCCTCATAATGACTCAGAGAATAAGCGGTCTTTTTCATTCAATTTAGGTAAGAACAAAGGCAAGCAAATGGAAGATGAAGAGGAACAATTTCAGGAAAGTTGGCGCTGGAATACAGCTGATAGGAAAGAGGAACGCATAAACCAAATGGTTGCATCCGCCTCAGAAGGTGGTAGCGAGCATTCCCGTTTTCAAAGTCTGCATATGACACCTGAACAATCCGAACCACCGTTCGTTCAGCACCAGGTAGAAACGATAGCTTCAACTTCAGAGGTAATCCGACATGATGTAGTTGCGGAGGCAACCGTGAATTTGCAGAATCTGAGTGGAGGTAATGTTACAGGGGCAGGCCCGGTGATGGCGTCTTATTATCTTGAACGAAGATCTGGAAGCAGTGACCAACATGAACGAATGGATGTGCAAGGTGCATCTTTTGTCATCGGAAGATCAGCAGACATGGTTCAGTGGGTGGACACAGCGACCGGCGTGTCCCGTGCTCATGTGGAATTGAGCCGGAACAAATCGGGCTATGTGATTAAGGATCTGGGTTCCGTCAATGGCACCATTCTTCAGGGCAATATTCTTGCTCCGTATAAGGAGTATCCATTGGCGAATGGAGACACATTTACACTTGCAGAATCAGTCTACACTTATCGGTCAGTTGGATAAGGCATAGTTCAATCAGTCAGATAAGCCGCGGTGTTTCAGATCTTCCAGTGCCTGGGTTAAGGTTGGGAAGGTGAACTGGAATCCGTGGTCGAGAGCTTTTTGCGGAATGACTCTCTGCCCTTGAAGTACGACAACGGATAGTTCTCCGACCAAGGTTTTAATCAGGAAGCTGGGTACGGGGAACCAGTGAGGGCGATGATACACTTTACCGACTGTACGACCGAATTCATCATTGGTAACAGGATTTGGTGAGGAAGCATTGACCGGACCTGACACTTGTTTATTTTGAATGCTAAAATCAATGAGTCTTACGATATCCATAATGTGAATCCAGCTAGTCCATTGCTTGCCACTGCCGATCTTGCCACCAACACCCAGCATATAAGGAAGTTTCATCAATGGAAAAGCACCTCTTTTATGTCCAAGAACCAGACTTACCCGGATTTTAACGAGTCTTACATTTTTGATTGCATCTGCAGCAACTTCCCATTGTTCCGAGACCCGGGACGGGAAATTCATTGATTTTTGCGGACTGCTTTCGTCAAAGGTTTCGTTAGGAGAGGTTCCATAGATGGCCATGGCAGAAGCCTGAACGACGACTTCCGGCTTTTGTTCCAGGGATTCCACCAATCGGGCTACCCGCGCTACGGTCGTGACTCTGGATTCAACAATCTCCAGCTTCGCCTTGGTTGTCCATCGTTGATTCAGCGTTTCTCCGGCAAGGTTAACGAGAGCGTCCATACCTTCCAGCAAGTGAGGTTGTTCTTCGACTTGTTCCCACGATATATATGTAAGATTTTTACTTGGATTATGCAAGTCAGGCAGTTTTCGTGTAATAACTTTCACATGGTGCCCGGCTTGCAGCCAGTAATCTACAAGTGCTCCTCCTACAAATCCGGTACCTCCACAAATGGCAATTTTCATATCAAACATCCTCTCTGTAAGTTCACTGCGCTGATACATACCGTTGGATCGACAAACAGCCCCGTACGGTAAGCAATGCCTGTTGGGAACAACTTACCTGACGGAGCATATCTGTATCTAATTAACCAAATCTATATGCCACTTAACTCATCTTTTATTTTATTTAATCAAATGTTGATAAGGGGAATAATCGATTTTGTTTTTCTCCAAAAATTTTACCAAAAACTTATTATCCCGCTTCGGTGTGGCAATAATGTATCCTTTGATGCAATGATCTCTCGATACTTCCGTGGCATTGTCTTCAACTGCAATCTTACCGATCTCTGCTGCAATGGAATGTTTGGCGATGTCACGAAATGGCCCGGGCACAGGCTCCACTAGTTGATCCAAAAAAGCTTTGGCTTCATCTGTCCATAAATGACGGCTGGCTTCAACCCAATAATTCTGCCAATCCAGTTTGGACTTTCCGTCTGCTTTTGGTAGCACTTTCAAAAACTTGCGCATCATAAAAAATCCACCGATACACATGCTCCCAAGCAATAAAAAAGTCCAGAATGCGATCGTATTCATAAACCAATTGCTGGGGGAATAGCTGGTCAGTATCATCGCGTAGGAGTCGAAAATCATTGCGGAATCACCTCGGTTCATTGATTTTCACGGAAAGACGGATTCCGCCCACCATGTTCCACATATTAGCTGTAAAAAATAGCCTCTATCCCGAATTATAGCGCATTTCTAGATTTATTTCGATAATCGCGTTAGAATAAGGGATAATTCAGATTAAGGGGGATCAATAATGCTGAAAATCGGCTCCCACGTGTCCTTTTCGGACAAGGGATTATTGAGTGCAACGAAGGAAGCGTCCTCGTACGGTTCCAGTTCGTTTATGATATATACGGGTGCACCACAGAATACACGTCGCAAGCCAATTGAGTCCATGTATATTGAAGAAGGCAAGGTAGCCATGCAAGAGGGTGGAATGGAAGATATCGTTGTCCATGCACCGTACATTGTTAATCTTGGCTCATACAAAGATAACACGTTTAGACTTGCTGTAGATTTCCTTCAGGAAGAGATTCGTCGGACACATGCCATTGGTGTGAAAAACATCGTATTACATCCCGGCGCATTTACAGACAAAGATGCCCACTATGGGATCGGACGGATCGCAGAAGGGTTGAATGAAGTGCTGGAGGGTGTGAAAGAGACGGATGTGAACATCGCTCTGGAGACCATGGCTGGCAAAGGTACGGAGATGGGGCGCAGTTTCGAAGAGATCGCCCAGATCATTGAGAAAGTAACGTATAACGAGCGCCTGACTGTGTGTATGGATACATGCCACATTCATGATGCCGGATATGATATCGTTAATGATTTTGACGGTGTACTGGAACAATTCGATCGTACGGTAGGACTTGACCGCATTGCCGTAATGCATATTAATGATAGTAAGAATGCTGTGGGTGCGCATAAGGACCGTCATACACCAATTGGTTCTGGCTGGATCGGGTTTGAGGCGATTAACCGCATCGTCAACCATGAGAAGCTTCAAGGACGTCCATTTATTCTGGAGACACCTTGGATTGGTAAAGAGGCCAAGACACAGCGTCCAATGTATGAGGTGGAGATTGCGCTGCTTCGTGGGGATGTTGCCGGTCGATTCGGCCAGGATTTCCTGACAGAAGTAGAACAGTTGCAACACTTTTTCAAAGGTAAAGAGATTGAGTCTCGTTCGTATATTCTGGATGTGTGGACGTTGCTCAAAAATGATGCCAAAGCCAAAAAGGCAGATCCGCGCGAACCGCTGGAACGCCTCTATGACATGGTGACTGAAGCTGCTTTGTTCCCGCATTTGAATGAAGAACAACTGAATCATCGCTTGATTGCATGGCTTGCGGGTTAACCCCGCAGGTCATGGCTTAATTGAAGGAGGAAGAATAACCCGATGGAGATCCACGCTAAACAAGTACGCCCTGATTCTAAAAACCGCGCTGATCGTGCGCGCATGCTTATTTCCTGTCCGGATGGTCCAGGAATTGTAGCTGCCGTTTCTCACTTCCTGCACCAGCATGGTGCAAACATTGTTCAGTCGGACCAATATACAATGGACCCTGCTGGCGGCATGTTCTTTATGCGAATTGAGTTTGATCTTCCGCAATTGTTGGTCAATTTGCCGAAACTGGAAGCCGATTTTGCAGAAGTAGCAAGCCGTTTCCAGATGGAATGGACGTTATCTGCGGTTAGCCGCAAGAAGAAACTGGCTATCTTTGTATCCAAAGAAGATCACTGTCTGGTTGAATTGTTGTGGCAATGGCAGGCAGGCGACCTGGATGCAGATATTGCGCTTGTGGTCAGCAACCATCTGGACATGAAGGATTATGTAGAATCATTTGGCATTCCATATCATCATATCCCAGTTACAGCAGATACGAAAAAAGAAGCGGAACAGCGCCAACTGGACGTCATCGGCAACGATGTGGATGTGATCATTCTGGCTCGTTACATGCAGATTATCTCTCCGATGTTCATTGAGCATTACCGCAATCGAATCATTAATATTCACCATTCGTTCCTGCCAGCCTTTGTTGGTGGTAAACCGTATGCGCAGGCGTACAACCGTGGTGTTAAAATCATTGGTGCGACAGCGCACTATGTTACGGAAGAACTGGATGGCGGTCCGATTATTGAACAGGATGTGCAGCGTGTAAGCCACGGGGACGATGTAACCGAGCTGAAGCGTATTGGACGTACCATTGAGCGTGTTGTGCTCGCACGTGCAGTGAAATGGCATGTCGAAGACCGTGTTCTTGTTCATGAAAATAAAACCGTTGTATTTTAAGCTCACGCTTTAATACTGTGCAAGGTTGATTCGGAACCACGTAATAGACTAACAAAAAAGCGACCCCAATTCGTTTACGAAGCGGGAGTCGCTATTTTTGTATACACATACTTTCCGCACAAGCCAAGCACAATACCGAATAGCAGATGTCCTACAATCCAGTAGATGATGGCGGACACATCGTACAGGTCTGGCACACGTGATGACAATTGAGAGAGTGGGATATAGAGCAGGGACGAGACTGCACCAAGTAAAATTCCTTTGTTCATAGGGCAGCCTGAATGCCTTACCCACCACAGATAGAAGATACCGATGACAACGGACACGATGAGATGCAAAGCAAATTCAATGAATTCGGGTAAGGTTGCCGGAAGACCAGGCACAAAATCAATATTCAGCAGCAGAGTATATACTTGTTCACCAGTGTTGGCCTGAATCATTTTGAGGAAAAATCCCAGGACAACTCCCGAGAGAATTCCCGTTAAAATACCGGATATCCAGGGTAATGAATGTTTTACGGATGGGGATGGGTGAGCAGCAGGATCTGGCATGATCGAGACCTCCTATGATTGACGCATGTACATTTGAGAAGTAAACTACAGCCCGAATTTCGTAATCCATATTAAGGAACATTATATGTGAATTGAGGATGAATATCTAAAAAATGCATGGTTTTCAGGTAAAAGGTTATACTTCATGCGATGGATTTGCGAGGCTCCTTAAGTCTGCTTTTGGAATTTAGTACCTTGTACAGTACGATTTTTGCTTGATAGGCCAAGGATTATTCATCACAAACCACCGATTTTCACGAACTTCTAAAAGAAGGTTATGGAAAAGCTTCACGCCAAGTGATACAATACAAAAGTGAATAAGTCAAAATGAAACACTCAAGCGGATTCACTTATTGTGAAATTCGGTTTGCTTGTATGATGAGAGGGATTCGCTTGCGCACCCGACTTATCTAAAGACATGAGGAGGACAAACCATGACTGACAAGAACGAAGCGATTCAAAAGGACGAGAACACTACAATCGACAACCTGTCGATTACTACCGTACGTACTTTGGCGATTGATGCAATTGAGAAGGCAAATTCCGGACATCCGGGTATGCCTATGGGCTCCGCTCCAATGGGGTACCAACTTTTTGCAAAAACGATGACTCATAACCCGGACCACCCAACTTGGGTTAACCGGGACCGTTTTGTCCTGTCTGCAGGACATGGCTCCATGTTGCTGTACAGCTTGCTGCACCTGAGCGGATATGATCTTCCAATGGAAGAACTGAAACAGTTCCGTCAATGGGGAAGCAAAACTCCGGGTCACCCGGAATTCGGACATACTGCAGGTGTTGATGCAACAACCGGCCCACTGGGTCAAGGTATTGCAATGGCTGTAGGTATGGCGATGGCTGAAGCTCAACTGGGCGCAACATACAATAAAGACAAATTCAACGTAGTTGACCACTACACTTACGCAATCTGTGGTGATGGTGACTTGATGGAAGGCGTATCTCATGAATCAGCTTCCCTGGCTGGACGTTTGCACCTGGGCAAACTGATCATGTTGTTCGACTCCAATGACATCACGTTGGATGGTAAATTGGATCTGTCTTCTTCCGAAAGCATCGCGAAGCGTTTTGAAGCTTATGGCTGGCAAGTGCTGCGCGTTGAAGATGGTAACGATCTGCCTGCAATCGAAAAAGCAATTCAGGAAGGTCAAGCAGATACACTGCGTCCTACACTGATCGAAGTTAAAACGGTTATCGGTTATGGTAGCCCGAACAAACAAGGTAAAGGCGGCCACGGCGGTACTCACGGATCTCCACTGGGTGCAGACGAAGCCAAATTGACTAAAGAGTATTACAAATGGGTTTACGAAGAAAACTTCCACGTACCAGCTGAAGTTCGCGATCACTTTGCACAAGTGAAAGATCGTGGTATCTCTGCTAACAAAGCTTGGGACGAGAAATTTGCCGAGTACAAAAAAGCTTTCCCTGAGCTGGCAGCTCAATTCGAAACAGCGATTAACGGCGACCTTCCAGAAGGCTGGGACCGTGATCTTCCTAAATATGCAGCAACAGACAAAGCTCTTTCCACTCGTGTAGCATCCGGTAACGCTCTGAACGGTCTGGCACACAACGTGCCACAACTGACAGGTGGATCTGCTGACTTGGAAAGCTCCACAATGACTCACTTGAACAACCTGGAGAACTTCACACCTGAAGATTACTCCGGCCGTAACATCTACTTCGGTATCCGTGAATTCGGTATGGCTGGAGCAATGAACGGTATGGCACTGCACAGCGGTGTGAAAGTATTCGGAGGTACGTTCTTCGTATTTACCGATTACCTGCGTCCGGCTGTTCGTCTGGCTGCCCTGATGGGATTGCCTGTTACGTATGTTCTGACTCACGACAGTATCGCTGTTGGTGAAGATGGTCCTACGCACGAACCAATCGAGCAACTGGCATCCCTGCGTATCATTCCTAACCTGACAGTTATTCGTCCGGCTGATGGTAATGAAACTTCGGCTGCTTGGGCTTACGCGCTTGAGAACAAGAGCAACCCGGTTGCACTCGTACTCACTCGTCAAAACCTGCCGATCCTCGAAGGTACCGTTGAAGGTTCACGTGAGAACGTGAAACGTGGTGCTTATGTTGTCTCTGATGCAAAAGATGGCAAAGCGGTAGCACAAATTATCGCTACAGGTTCTGAAGTGCAATTGGCTGTTAAAGCTCAAGCAGCACTTGCAGAACAAGGCATTCAAGTTCGCGTAATCAGCATGCCAAGCTGGGATCTGTTCGAGAAACAAGACAAAGCTTACAAAGAGTCCGTTCTTCTTCCGGATGTTAAAGCTCGTCTTGCAATTGAAATGGCTTATCCAATGGGCTGGGAGAAATATGTTGGAGATCAAGGTGACATTCTCGGAATCAGCACATTTGGTGCATCCGCGCCTGGCGACCGTGTTATCCAAGAGTATGGCTTTACAGTGGATAACGTGGTTAGCCGCGTAAAAGCATTGCTGTAATAGAGGTTGTTTAAAAAGTCTGCTTTTGATTACGAAGGATGCCTCACGGCATCATCAGCGTCGAATATGGGATTCAGCCGAAATGTCCGTTGCTCACGTAGTTTTCTCCTACGCTCCGCTACTCCATTTCTAGCTTCATCCCATCTTCTCGATACTGAAAACCTGACTTTTTGAACACTTATAGCTTCATAAGCGCTGCTATGGTTGGGAGGGCATCATGCTGTCCTGATCCATGGCAGTAAGTTATTTCCGCAGAGATGGGCGGTGATTCGTTCGTTATCGCCCTGATCTGTTTTGCCTTTTGTTTTCATTAACTTCAGGGGAGCGGGTACGCATGTCACAATTCGATCAAGTCAGTGTAGTGAAAGAGGCCAACATTTATTATGATGGTCAGGTAACCAGCAGAACGGTTATTTTGGGGGATGGCAGCAAAGTGACTCTGGGCATCATGCTTCCAGGCAGTTATGAGTTCGGTACGGATTCCCGTGAAATTATGGAGATTCTGTCCGGAGATCTGAAAGTATTGCTTCCCGGAGAAGAAGAGTGGCAAGAGATTCAAGGTCAAGCTACGTTCCACGTGCCTGCCGAATCCAAATTTAAACTGGAGATACGCAGCGTTACTGACTACGTCTGCTCGTACCCGGCGGAATAACATAAGAAGGGTAAGCAGAACCGCAACGCGCGGATTCGGTTTACCCTTTTTGCTTCTTGAATTCTAACGACAAAGTTCGAGCTGCAAGCTTGTCAGCCCCGTGGATTTGAAGTATCCTTAAGGCAAGTTGTTTAGAATGGAATACGGACATAATATAAGAGGTTGTTCAAAAAGTCCGCTTTTGATTACTAAGTTTGAACACGCACTATAATCGAAATCAGGAGGTTTTTGAGATCATGGCAAAAAAAGTGACATTTGACTATAGCACGGCATTGCAATTTGTAAATCAGCACGAAGTGGATTATTTCGCAGAACCGATTCGTCTGGCTCACGAGCAGCTTCACAACGGAACAGGAACAGGCTCCGATTATCTGGGCTGGATTGACCTGCCAACGGCTTATGACAAAGAAGAGTTCGCACGCATTCAAAAAGCGGCTGCCAAAATCCAAAGCGACTCCGAAGTACTGATCGTTATCGGTATCGGTGGATCATACCTGGGTGCACGTGCAGCGATTGAAATGCTGACTCACTCGTTCTATAACAATCTGCCAAAAGACAAACGCAAAACGCCTGAAATCTATTTTGCAGGAAACAATATCAGTTCCACATATGTAACTCATTTGCTGGATTTGGTTGAAGGCAAAGATTTCTCCGTCAACGTTATCTCCAAATCCGGTACAACAACAGAGCCGGCAATTGCTTTCCGTATCTTCCGTGCAGCACTGGAAGAGAAATATGGTAAAGAAGAAGCACGCAAACGCATCTATGCTACAACAGACAAAGCGCGCGGTGCACTGAAAGAACTCGCAAATGCAGAAGGATACGAATCCTTCATTATCCCGGATGATGTAGGTGGACGTTACTCCGTTCTGACGGCTGTAGGTTTGCTGCCAATCGCAGCAGCGGGTATCAGCATCGAAGAAATGATGCAAGGTGCGGCTGACGCATCCAAAGAATACAGCAACCCGAACGTAGCTGAGAATGAAGCATATCAATATGCTGCAGTTCGTAACGCATTGTATCGCAAAGGCAAAGGAACTGAGATTCTTGTAAACTATGAGCCATCCCTGCACTTCGTATCCGAGTGGTGGAAACAACTGTTTGGAGAGAGTGAAGGTAAAGACTACAAAGGGATCTATCCTGCATCTGTTGATTTCTCTACAGACTTGCACTCCATGGGTCAATTCATTCAGGAAGGTAGCCGGAATATTTTCGAAACTGTTATCCAGGTTACTGAAGTTGCAGAGCATATCTCGATCAAATCCGATCCGGACGATCTCGATGGTTTGAACTTCCTTGAAGGCAAAACCATGGACTTTGTTAACAAAAAAGCGTTCCAGGGAACACTGCTTGCACATACGGATGGTCAAGTACCAAACCTGATTGTGAACATTCCAGATATGACTCCATATTCTTTCGGATATCTGGTATACTTCTTTGAAAAAGCATGCGGTATCAGTGGCTACCTGCTGGGCGTCAATCCATTTGACCAACCAGGCGTGGAAGCTTACAAGAAAAATATGTTCGCATTGCTGGGCAAACCAGGCTTTGAAGAAGAGAAAGCAGCGCTTGAAGCGAGACTTTCCGAATAATTCATCGGTCTGCTCATATAGTTGAATAAGGTAATGTAAATCTAACCGGGAATCATTGTTCGTGTAAAAGGCAGGGTTCCCGGATATAGATAACCAGGGCAGTTCGTCCGCGTTCGCGCGGTGAACTGCTTTCTTGTAAAATGGACTCAGGAAAAGATCAGAAAGTTGGATTTAGGATGATTGAACGTTATCGCACGGTTCGAGGACCGGGCAATCTGGAAATTGTAATCAAGAAGTCGCGATTTATCGGTCATATTATGCCGGTCACGACAGAGGAAGAGGCTGTTGCCTTCATCGATGAGATCAAGAAAAAACATTGGAATGCAACTCATAACTGCTCTGCATACATGATTGGGGAGCGCGATGAGATCCAGAAGCAATCCGATGACGGGGAACCTAGCGGAACAGCAGGGAAACCTATTCTTGAAGTAATCAAAAATCAGAAATTAAAAAATGTGGCAATTGTGGTTACGCGATACTTCGGGGGAATTATGCTTGGAGCTGGCGGGTTAATTCGTGCTTATACGGATGGAGCTGTAGCAGCCATTGAAGCCGGAGAAGCCATTACCAACGTGCTGCATCGTGAAGTGTTTGTTGAACTCGATTATACGTGGCTGGGTAAAGTGGAAAATGAGTTAAGAAGCCGGGAAGTCCGTACAGGTGAAACTGGATTCACCGATAAGGTTACGTTGACTTGTCTTCCGCCGGATAGTGAAACCGAGGCTTTTATAGCCTGGATCACGGATTTGACGCAAGGGCAATCCCGGATCACGGAGGGACAGCGGCTTTATTTTATTGAAGGGGAATAAAATATATGGCTAGAAGAGCAGTCGAACAGGAGTTGTCGAGGGAGCGGATACTGGAGGCGGCGAGGCACCTTTTTATTACCAAAGGATACCGCGCCATTTCGATGCGAAGCATCGGCCAGCATCTGGGCTATAGTCATGGGTCGCTGTATTATCATTTTAAGGAAAAGGCAGAGCTGTTCTATGCCATTGTGGTTGAAGATTTTAATCATCTGGGGCATTTACTGCTGCAAGCCATGGTCAGGCCGGTTCGTGATGATGTGAGCAAGGTAGAGCACATTATGATGGAGTTTATTCGCTTTGGTCTGGAGAACCCCTATCAATACGAAATCATGTTTATGATCAGGGACGAAGAACTATTGTCTTATTGTCGTACCGAACAGGGACGTTGCTTCGAATTGTTTGCATCGATTATAAGGCAGTATATGAATGAAGAGAACTGTACGGAAGAGGATATTCAAAGGGTACCGCGTACGCTATTTTTGGCTATGCACGGATTCATTTCTTATTACATTCAGGACCGTTTAACGTTTGTGGAGATTGAATCGTCTGCGCTGTCTCATGTCAAAGTGCTGTGCCGCAATCTGGGTCAGCAGCCTGGCGTCCAATAATGGCGCTATTGTTGCACCCCTACACTTCAGGGCGGTGATTTGTCATAACTTTAATTCTTTATAACGTTGTCTCGCGAAAGTTAGTATGCGCAGCAGACCAAGTCAGGCGGCTCCGACCCGGAATGAGGGTGGACCGCCTGTTTGTGTTTGCAAAAATGAACGAGTGGGTGGCAGGCCTATTGGACCCAACTAACCTTCCATGATTTTGAGAAAGTACTCCCGCTCACGTGGTCCATCGAATTCACAAAAGTAAATGCCTTGCCATCGGCCAAGCAGCAATCTGCCTTCATGAATAATCACCGTCTGTGATGGCCCCGTTGTGATCGATTTGAGGTGAGAAGCTGTATTACCTTCGGCATGTCGATACTCGGGATGTTCCCAAGGATACACTTCGTCCAGGCGCAACAATACATCGTGTTTCACATCCGGGTCTGCATTTTCGTTGATGGCAATCCCCGCCGTCGTATGAGGACAGTAGATGAGCACCGTCCCATTCTGTACGCCGCTACTCTGGACAACCTGCTTTACGTCCCATGTGATATCCTTCATTTCATCTCGTGTGGAAGTGGATATATTCTTCGTATATAACATGTTAGATCACTCCTTATCATCTCTGTTCTTACCCTCGATTGTACCTTAACCACTACATACCAAACAAACCACATATGCAGACGGATATGTGAATTGCACAATAACGGAGAGTACAGAAATAACCTGAAGAAGCGGAAGCTAAAAGCTTTCTGTAAGAAAGCTGCTTCGGAAGCATAAGCTTCGCCTTTATCACCGGATTTCCCCTTAAAAAAGGGGATCAAAGAAATCTGGGGATAACAGTGATCGGAAGGTTGTTCTGGCCGCGCAGTGTACAGTGCGATTTTTATTAATCGTTCTTATGTGTGGCCCAATTATATTCAATAAAAGCATTGACGATTAGCACTGCAAACTGGTAAAGTATCAGAAAAGCAAAACCAAGTAGACTAATGGGAATAATATTAAAGTAATATCATCCAACTTAGGAAAAATGTCGTATTGAAGCCAGGAAGACTGCCGACCGGAGCTAAAGCCGGAGGCTGGGAGGGAACGCAGCAATGAATACCGTTCTTCGTCATAAGGGATGGACTTGGGGATTTCGCAGTACCGTATTGTTATATTTTATCGTACTTATTGTACTTCCAATCATCGGTGTGTACGTCAATTCCTTCTCTGAAGGATGGAGCAACTTTGTTCAGAGCATTATGGACCCCATCGCGTGGAAAGCCGTACTGCTGACCATTCGGCTGGCCGTGATTGCCACGCTGATTAATGTGGTTTTGGGCACGATGATCGCCTGGGTGTTGACAAGGTATCGCTTTGTGGGCCGATCGTTTCTCAATAGTCTGGTTGATCTCCCGTTTGCACTGCCAACAGCGGTGGGCGGCTTGATGATTATGCTGCTTTTGGGTCCGGTCAGTGCCATCGGGAAACTGGCAGAATCCATGGGATTTGAGATTGTATTTCACCAGCCCGCCATTGTTATCGCGATGACCTTTGTCACGTTTCCGTTTGTTATCCGTGCAGTGCAGCCTTTGCTGGAAGAAATGGATCCTTCGGAGGAAGAAGCCTCGTACACGATGGGGGCATCCAAGGCTCGTACATTCATGCAGGTTATTCTGCCTTCTATGGCACCTGGCATGATCAGTGGGGGGATGTTGGCTTTCTCCAGAGGACTGGCTGAATTCGGAGCTGTTGTGCTGGTTGCTGGTAACATTCCGGGCAGAACACTGACTGCTTCCGTATTTATTTACGGGGAGATTGAAAGTGATAATCCAACGGGAGCTGCTGCTGTATCCGTGTTGCTCCTGACGCTCTCCTTCCTGATCCTCTGGCTGATCAATCTGGTGCAGATGCGGGGGAGAAGACGATGAGACGACTGTTAATCGGACTGACGTTTGCGGTATTTATTGTACTGCTGATCATCCCGCTCGGACGCATTTTTATTGGCGCATTTGAAGACGGGGCAGGTGGATTCCTGAAAGGGTTAATGCGTCCTGAGGCGTTACATGCCTTGATGATGACCGGACTGGTGGTTCTGGTGGTCACCCTGTTAAATACATTGTTTGGCATCATGATGGCTCTGTATCTGGTTCGTGCCGGATGGCTGAGTGAACGGATAAAAGGGCTGCTGAACAGCATTGTAGACCTGCCTTATGCCGTATCTCCTGTCATTGGCGGTTTGATGATTGTGTTGATGTTGGGACCTAACAGCATTATGGGCGCTTTTTTTGAAGGGATTGGATTCAATGTGGTCTATGCCTTCCCGGGTATGGTGATCGCAACGTTATTTGTTACCTTTCCACTGATGGTCAGAGAGGTTATGCCTGTCCTGCAGGAACTCGGTTCTCAGCAAGAGGAGGCTGCATCTACACTTGGCGCCTACGGCTGGAGAACGTTCTGGAGTGTGACCTGGCCTTCGATCCGCTGGGCAGTAGTGTATGGTCTAGTCTTGACGGTTGCGCGCTCGCTCGGGGAATTTGGTGCAGTGCTGGTCGTATCCGGTAATATTATGAACAAAACGCAGACCGCAACAACCCTGGTGTACCAGGATGTTGAGAATTTTAATGTGGCTGCCGCAAATGGTGTGGCATTGGTGCTGGTCACCTTCTCCGTCGGGCTGCTGCTCATGATGGAATGGGCCAAGAAGCGAAAGGAAGTGCATTGATATGCATGTAGAAGTCCGTGATCTGAACAAACATTTCGGTGATTTTCATGCGGTAAAAGATGTCTCATTCGATATTGCCAAAGGCCATCTGATCGGTCTGCTTGGACCCAGCGGAGGTGGGAAAACATCCATTCTGCGGATGCTGGCGGGCCTGGAGAATCCGGGTTCCGGTGAGATTCGCTTTCACGGAAAAGTCGTGAACCATCTGCCTCCACAGGAGCGTGGCATCGGATTTGTATTCCAGAACTATGCCTTGTTCAAACATATGACGGTATTTGAGAATATCGCCTTTGGACTCAAGGTTAAGAAGACGCCAAAAGCCCAGATCCGTGATCGGGTGATGGAACTTGTTGAACTGACCGGGTTAAAAGGTTTCGAACAGCGCTATCCACATCAGTTATCTGGTGGGCAGCGTCAGCGTGTTGCTTTTGCCAGAGCACTCGCCCCGGAGCCGCAGCTGTTATTGCTGGATGAACCGTTCGCTGCCATTGATGCCAAGATCCGTCAGGAACTGCGTTCATGGTTGCGGGAGCTAATCGAACGGGTAGGAATTACTTCGATTTTTGTAACGCATGACCAGGATGAAGCGATTGAAGTCGCGGACGAGATTATGATTATCAGTCAAGGTCGTCTGGAACAGAAGGGCACACCTTGGGATATCTACAAAAACCCGCAGACACCGTTTGTCGCTACATTTATCGGGGAGTCTACGGTTGTGGAGGATGCTTCCCAGCTGAAAGGATTCGAACATGCTGTCGAGGGTGAACATACCAAAGCGCTTATTCGACCAGAGTATATTGAGATCGGCTTGAAAAATGAGTTCACCATGTTGTCTGCAACGGAAAAAGGTACAGTCAAACATCTTCATTTCCGGGGCAGTGAATGGATGGTAGAGGTGGACGTACAGGGTCATAAGTTAATCACATATCGTTCCCTGGAAAAAACGACCTTGGAGATCGGTCAACAAATTAGAGTCCTTGTACACCGTGCATACCTGTTCAATGACTCCAACAGTTGGGTGGTTGAGAACCGACTGAAGGAAGATCCGATGCCGGTGATGATTTAGATCAAGTGGAAGAAAGGGGCTGCCCATGCAGACGAGGAAGAAGAAAGCCATACTCTTATATGTTGCCCTCATGCTTCTGCTCGTCTGCATGACCGCTGGGTGCAGCAAGCAGGAGGGGGCAAGCGAACAGAACGAGCCCTCTAGTAACGATTCATCCAATACGCTTGTGATTGGTGCTTATAGTGTAGCAAAAGACGCTGTAGGCGAATTGCTGCCCAAGTTCCAAGAGGAGTGGAAGGCAAAAACCGGACAGACAATTAACTTCCAGGAATCCTATGAAGCTTCGGGTACACAGGCAAGAGCCATCGTTGGTGGATTCGAGGCTGATGTGGCCTTGCTCGCGATGGAGAGTGATATCGAGAAGCTGGTCAAAGCCGATCTGGTTAGCTCCGATTGGAAACAGACCCCTAATGAGGGGATGATCACCCGTTCGATTGTTGTTCTGGGCACAAGAGCAGGCAACCCGCTCGGAATTCATGATTTTCAGGATTTGACCAAGCCGGGAGTGAAGGTGCTCTACCCTAATCCAAAGACATCCGGGGGCGCACAATGGGACATTAATGCCATTTACGGTGCTGGATTAAAACTGTCGGAGGAACAAGAGGGGAAGAAAGATCCTGCCGCAGCCAAGGCTTTTCTCGAACAGGTACATCGTAACGTTGAATCATTGGACAAGAGTGGGCGTTCTTCGATGGCGGCATTCGAGTATGGTGTCGGTGATGTAATCGTCACGTATGAAAATGAATTGCTTGCCCGGATCGCTAAAGGTGTAGATTATGACATCGTCATTCCAAAAAATACGATCCTGATTGAGAACCCGGCAGTTGTGGTGAATAAATATGCCGACAAACATGGGAATCGTGAACTGGCGGAAGCCTTTGTCGCCTATCTGCGTACACCAGAAGCACAGCGTATTTTTGCCAAGCATGGTTTTCGTTCAGTAGATCCGGATGTATTTGCACAGACGGAGTCGACATTCCCAACGCCAGAAGGACTATTTGATATCAACTATCTGGGTGGATGGGACGAGGTACGCAGTACGTTGTACTCTAAACGCGGCGTGTGGTATCAGGTGCTAGCTGGATTATGAGTATTGCTGATGTAATCGAATAGGTAACCGAGCATGTGGATACAAAACCTTCATTTCAATGGAAGTAGAGATGGAGGTTTTTTACTGCCAAAAGGTTATAATAGAGGTATACTGAATCATGATTGTTACATAGTACTAGCAGGAAGGTGTGAGTTGGATGAGTGCAGAGATCAAATTATCCCAAAGTACAGCGATTCGACTGGAGCAGGCCCGCGGTAAGGGGATGCCTGAGGAAGAAATATTAAAAGCCATTCAAGCCAAAGACGTTTCCGCTTTTGACGCCGTGTCTGAAGAGGAATACCGATATAATGAATTTTTCTCATATGCGGACGAGCATGGTGAAAATCTGGAGGCAGCAGTGAAAGACGGCTACCGGATTACCTTTAACACGCGTGGTGGACTCGGAATCTGGTTGGAAAAGGCCTTTAAGGTACAGCCAGAGAGAGACTTCACAGTGGGTGAAGGAATCGTTACCGGATTACAGTTGAAACCGGAGCAGGCAGAGGTACTGGCGAAGCGGCTTGCATCGAACTGGGTCATTACGGATTCGAAGGATGTACCTGCGGGTCAGGAACTGACGTTGAAGCTGCGGGCACTGGTATAGTTCCAGCTCGGAGTGGATGTGACTCGAATTAATCGGTCGTGGCCTGTTCAAAAGGTAAGGCCTGATCTTCATGCGGATGACCCGCTTATAAGGTTGCACCACATGCTGACGAAGCGTACGCTCCCGAATGGAGCGAAGCATGGAATTAAAGTCTGACGGTGAACGGTCAGACCACAGACTGTCCCGAATTGCAGTGGAGAACTGCAGCGGGATGGTCTTTTTTTTTGCAAAAACAGAGGTGGACGATTACAATTTACATATCATTAATTCAGGGGGAATGCGGATTGAATCAGCTAACATTTCTGGGCACTGGCGATGCGATGGGCGTTCCACGTGTGTATTGTGATTGCGAAGTATGTACAGAGGCGAGGCTTACGGGAGAGAATAAACGGAAACGCTCTTCTGTTCTGATTGACGGTGGTGGGGACGGTACGAGTGAACAGTTCATGATTGACTGCGGACCGGACTGGAGATCACAGATGGAGGATCAGGGATTACGTATGGTGCATACGCTACTCATCACGCATGCCCATTTTGACCATATTGGAGGATTGCCAGAATGGGCGAATGCGTGCCGCTGGTTGGGTGAAAAAGGGCGTTTGTATGCACCACGTGAAGTGATTGCCACCATTCAGGGACAGTTTCCCTGGTTGGGGCGTCATATGGACTTTCTGGAAACGGATGATGGTATTGAACTAGGCGGCTGGAAGGTGCATTCCTGGAAAGTATGTCATGGACATAACGGATATTCGTACGCATATCGGCTGGATCGAGACGGGTATAGCTGGGCGTACTGTTCAGATGCTATTGACCTGAAGGATGCCGAGAAAGAGCCATTGCACGGACTGGATCTGCTGGTGCTTGGAACAAGCTTTGTGCATGAACTTGCGGAATTCTCAACACGTTCCGTGTACGATATGCGCGAGGCGCAGGAGCTGCTGCGGGAACTGAAGCCGGGTCATACTTATTTTACACATATGTCTCATGACGTCGATGTACGGCAGAATTATAATCTGGATCAACGTATTACGATTGCCCTTACCGGGATGAAGGTGCCGCTTGGAACATTAAAGCTGGAAACGAATACGTAACCCAACTTAACTAGCGTAATAAAAATAAATTCAGAAGAGCGTATCCTTTACAAGGGGTTCTTCGTTTACATAGTGTAAGTCAAAATCAATCAGGAACCAGCAAAGGGGGGCCCCCAAGATGGCCTTTGTGAAGTCCGTGGATTGCAGAATCAACAGACCACATGATGATGGTAAACAAGATAAATTCGATATTGAATTCAATGGCAACGCCAAAAAAAATCAATTGAACCAAAGCATCCATACCGTACTACCCGATCTGATGGGTTCGTTGTATGCGTATTGTTTATCTCTGACGAAATCAGTTCCAGACACGGAGGATCTGGTTCAGGAGACCTGTCTCAAAGTGTTGTCGTCGAGTGTAGTTGGAACTTCCGGGATGAATAAAGATATAAACTGGGAAGCGTATCTGATCCGTATTGCACGCAACAGCTGGATTGATATCTTACGTCAGCGAGAGAGATTGGCATATAAACTGGATAGCTTGAAGCCGCTCCTGCACGAGATGGAGGAGGAAAGACGATTCGAGGAGATGGAGTCTGCCGTACAACTTCTTGTAAATACGCTACCACCGTGGCAGCGAGTGATATATGTATTACGTGAATTAATGGGTTATAAGGCGGCAGAGACTGCGGAAATGCTGGATACAACAGAAGGCGCTGTGAAAGCAGCGTTAAGTCGTGCCCGCTCTGCCATAGCCGAGGTGAGGCACAGGTTGGAACAATCAGACGGTGAATTGCAGTATGAAGAGGGCACAGTGGTGGACAATCGGGAGGAACTGCGCAGTTATCTGCTGGCATTTCGTAATGGAGATACTGCTCAAATCATTGATCTGTGCCTGAATCGTTCGGATGATCCGATGGCTGTGGCGGGGACGATTTTGCAGCAGACTTTGCCGTCTCCATCCATGCAGCCAATGATGTACGGGTACTCTACTTCTGGCATGAACTCGATGTCGTATGGAGGTGGGTACACGGTCACCATGGTTGCCTAAACCGAGGAGGCGACACACATGAATGTAGTACCCTATGTGGTGGAACAGACAGCTCGCGGAGAACGGAGCTATGATATTTACTCCCGTTTGCTCAAAGATCGGATTATTATGGTGTCCGGAGAGATTGAGGATCAGATGGCAAATGCCATTGTGGCCCAGTTGTTGTTTTTGACTGCAGAGGACCCGGAGAAGGACATCCAGATGTACATCAACAGTCCTGGTGGGTCGGTGACAGCAGGATTCTCGATCTATGACACGATGCAATTTGTGAAGCCGGATATCTCCACGATCTGTACAGGTATGGCGGCAAGCTTTGGTACGATATTGCTGGTAGGTGGAACAAAAGGTAAACGTATGGCGCTGCCCAACAGTGAGATCATGATCCATCAGCCACATGGCGGTACGCGAGGGCAGGCGTCGGATATGCTGATTCATGCTAACCGCATCATTCAGCATCGTCAACGTCTTAACAAGCTGTTAGCCGACCATACAGGACAGTCAATTGAGCGGATTGAGAAGGACTCGGATCGAGACTATTTCCTGACCGCTGCTGAAGCAGTCGAATATGGATTGGTGGATAAGGTCATATCCAGCTCATAATAGTAGCCCGGAAGGTCATGTGACCTTCTGGGCTTTTTTTCGATTTATATCCAAACCTTACATTTCTTTCGCAAGCGTAATGAGCCTGCTCATCCCTTCCCGAATCTGCTGCTCATGTGCATAAGAGAAGGACAGGCGCAGCTTGCGACTGGCTGAATGATCCGAAGAATCAAATACGGTTCCGGGTACAAAGGCAACGGATTGTTCCATGCATCGGTGAAGCAGTCTCCCTGTATCCACACCCTCAGGAAGCTCTACCCAAAAGTTGAGTCCGCCCTCGGGCCGGGTCCACGTCCAGTCCGTTTCCAGCAGAGATTGTTCCATCACTTCCATTCGAAGCTGGATGGCGGTCCGCAGCTTGGACAGATGCTGATGCATACGTTCTGACTGAAAATAACGGAGAAAAAGCTTCTGATTCAGAAGGGGCGATCCGTTATCTGTCAGTGATTTTACAGCCTGTAGTCCTGGCATGAAACGCTGACGGCATATGATGGCTGCAATCCGTAGCCCGGGTGCAACATACTTGCTGTAACTGCGGATGTACAGGGTGTGTCCAGTAGTGTCGTAGGTGAAAATGGGTGCAGGAGGTTTCTCCTTAAAATAGATATCATAGGTGCTATCGTCTTCGAGCAAAAAACATCCATACTGTTCTGCAAGTTCGGGTAACTGCTTGCGCTGTTCTACTGGAACGTTAACGCCGGTTGGATTATGAAAAGTTGGCGTCGTGTAGAATAAGCGTGGTTTCTCCGATTTCATCAGATGCTCAATCTGCTCCAGATCATAACCATCCGAGTGAATATCCGTAAAGATCAGACGAGCACCCTGCTTGCGGAAAATCTCCATTGCTGGTCCATACGTAGGCCGTTCCATCAACACCCGATCTCCGGGTTTGACCAGCGTCCGCGAGATGACATCAATCGCTTGCTGCGCCCCCGAAGTAATGAGCACTTCGTCTGCAGAGAGGTAGAAGCGTTCTTTTTTCGTTAGATGGCTTGCCAGCGCACTTCGCAATTCCAGATCACCCTGAATTGTGGAATACGTTCCGAGCAAACGGGGATATTGATCCAGCAGATCACGCATTAGTTCACCCCAATAACGGTTGGGCAGCAGAGAGGGATCGATTAACGATTTGGAAAATTGGTATTCTGCTTCAAGGGACTGTACCCGTGCAAGTGAATCCCAATGCAGCCAGGCAGACACGGCGGGATCATCCGCCTGATCCGTTACTGAGAATGGAGTTGCTGGACTGACATAATAGCCGGACTTGTCCTTAACATAAACACTCCCACGTTCCTTTAACTCCTGATAGGCTTTGAATACGGTCAGACGATGTACGCCGAGTAGCTCGGACAGGCTTCGTACAGATGGCAGTTTTTCATGTTCGGCCCACTCTCCCGCTTCTATACGTACAACGAGATAATGGATGACTTGCTCATATAATTTCAGGCTGTTATCTGTCATCATCATGGTTCTGCCCACCCGGCTCACACTCCTTTTGAACTCTATTGTAACAGCTAATGGGAGAAAACTGTTCTGTTTTGTTCATTCTGTTCTGTAGACCATGAGATATGATGGAGAACAGATAAAGGAGTGGTTATCATGGTGGGGATTGCATTTACGGTTATGTGTCTTATTTTCGGTACAACATTTCTGGCTATTAAAATTGGAGTAGAGGCAGGCATGCCGCCTTTTCTGTCAGCCGGATTACGATTTGTAATCGCGGGAGCGCTGATGTTTGCATGGATGAGGATGAAGGGCAAAGTGAGCTGGTCGCTCCTGTTCCGCAAGGAGATGCTGTTGACGGGAGCGGGGCTGACCTTTGGCACCTTTGCCACATTATATTGGGCTGAACAGCATGTGAGCTCGGGTGTGGGTGCCATTTTGTCAGCGACAGGGCCTCTGATGATTATGTTGATGCAGACTGCGCTGTTACGGCAAAAAACATCTGCCCGTATGATTGTGGGCTGCCTGATCGGGTTCACCGGTGTGGTTCTGGTTGTGTTGCCAGGTGTATCGCTTGGTGCAGGTTCCCTGTTTATGTGGGGTTGTATCGCGGTACTGGTAGGGGAAGTCTGTTATTCAGCAGGTGCATTGTACTCCAAAAAGGTTATTCATCAGTTCAAGGAGGCTAGTCCTGTAGCGATCAATGCGGTGCAGATGATGTATGGGGGATTGCTGTTATCCCTGCTCTCGGTCGGAACGGAATCGTGGAATATGTCTGCTCTGGACTGGGTGCCTGCTGTGTCGTCGGTGATCTATCTGACTGTCATTGGCTCCATGGTGGGGCATAGTCTGTTCTATTGGATTATGTCGCGTACCAACCCGTTGTTTCCAGCAACATGGTTATACATTTCACCACCCATTGCCGTAGGGCTTGGTGCTGTTGTCTACGGTGAGCATGTCAGCTGGGTTACATGGATCGGTGTGGTGCTGGTCGTTTCAGGTCTGCTGGCGATGAATGAGAAGGTGAGCGGCTGGTTAAAGAAAAGAAGTCGTGCGAGGATGACAGTGCAGGCTTCCGAATCTGTTTTAAAATAGGTAAAGTTTGAAAGTATGCAGCTCAATCTCAAAATCAGCCATTGATTTTAGGTTGAGCTGTTTGTTATTCCGACATGATATTCTCGTTAACCAGTAGGTAGTAATATTCATCCATCTGTTCTGCCGTAACATTTTCTTCGAAATGTTGTATCCACCACATCACAAGTAAACGAATCACCCCCGAGTGAAACTCGGCTACAAGTTCTATGGGAAGTGAAAATTGTTTACCTCTTCTCTTCAATTCCAGAAAATCCCGTCTGAATAACTCTCCAATATAGTGTATGAAAAAGTTGTTAAACCCCTCATCCGTCTGTTGGTTCTGCACGATGGTCTCCAGTACATTTCCGAACAGGATTTTAGATACGCTTTGCAAAGGCTGCTGTAATCGATTTTCTACATTCATGTGTAAATAATCCCGAAGGACCCATGTTAGGGTGGAGGACAGTAAAGCAAATTTATCTTTGAAATGTTTGTAAAACGTTGTTCGGTGAACCATAGCTTTTTCACATATCTCATTAATTGTGATGTTGCTGAATAGCTGACCTTTCTCACATAACAGATCGAGAAGCGCCATCGTTAACAATTTATGAGTTCGGGTAACTCTCAAATCCACCTTTTTATCAATCATTTTCATCTACATCATTTCCTTATTGTAGTTTAGCTATATAGTATCCTGATATTGATTCTTACTTGATGCGAGATTCCAAGTGTATATTGGTATTATAAGTAATTTTTTGATAGGGCTACAAGTGTAGATAAAATATGATGGATTAGAGAGGATGAAGTGGCGATGTCCAACATGAAAAAAGCTGTGGTAATTGGGGCAGGTATTGCAGGATTAATCACTGCAAGGATGTTATCTGATTATTATGATGAGGTATGTATCATTGAGCGAGATGAATTGCCTTCTGAGCCGGCGAATCGGCAGGGTGTGCCTCAATCCTTTCATCCACATCGTGTATTACCGCGCGGCGGACTCATTCTGGAACATTACTTTCCCGGATACAATGATGAATTGGTCGCGCTTGGTGCCATTCCTTCACATGAAGAGAAGTTTATGATTGCCAATCGCTACGGTACATTAGTTAATAAAGCGAATGCTGCTTCTTCATTCAAAATTGCATCGAGCAGCAGAGCTCTGCTGGAATGGGTATTGCGTCAGCGAGTCCGGAACATAGATCATATAAGCTTCTTAACGAGTACAGAAGTTACCGGGTTAATGGCATCAGAAGATCAGCGTTCGATTACAGGCGTGTATATCAAAGAAAGAGGTCGGGATAATGGGAAAGAAATGCTTGCAGCAGATATGGTTATTGATGCCACGGGGCGTTCTTCCAAATTGATCAGATGGCTTGAACAGATAGGGTTGTCCGTGCCTGAGCCGGAAGTGCTGAAGGTGTCTCTTGGTTACAGCACCCGCTATTATAAGATACCATCCTCTATTCAAAATGATTGGGGAACGGTGATAACAGAGTCCGATCCTGTGCAAGGAATTCGTGCAGGCATGTTGTGGCGCATTGAAAATGATATCGCTGGACTGTTACTGTTCAACGCAGGAGGAGATGAATATCCGTCAACCCATCCGGATGAGTTCCAAGAGCAAATCAAACATCTGTTTGCTTCGGATGAAATCGTAGCGTTGGCAGACCAGCTGGAGCCTTTTCAAGGGCCGAGGGGATACCGTATCTCCGAGTCTGTTCGTCAACATTTTGAACTGATGGAGAATTGGCCCTCCGGATTACTTGTCCTTGGCGATGCATTTTGCAGCTTCGATCCGATCCATGGTCAAGGCATGACGGTCGCTGCAATTGAAGCCGAGACCATAGCGAAATGTTTGGATGAGCAGCGAATGCATCCTGAGCCGCAGTTTGAGCGCCAAGTGTTGCTTCGTATGCAGCAAGCCATTGAACCGGCCTGGTGGCTTAGTTCTGTGGCCGATCTGCGTTGGAAAGGGGTCGAACATGTTGGGCCTTCCCGAATGAAAGGGGTTGCTTTTGCTCAGAAGTATATAAACTTGTTTACTAAGCAGGCGATGAAAAAGGCGAGTCAGGAAAATAATAAACATCTCTTTTTTACCCAGTTCCTGATGAATGCTCTAATCCTTCCTCCAAGTGAATACTTTAAAGGTGAAATCCTGAACATGATCCTGAACGACAATGGTTCCGAAGAAGAAATGGAGTTAAGAGCAGAGCTGGGTGTCCGAGATCCGGAGCTATTCCAGCAAAGAATAGATGAGATCATTCCGTCATTTCAACTGGAATTTGATGGGCAAATCAAGAAACTGTTGGAGTCTTTCCAGCATGCCATGAGCAAGTAAAACAATAAATCGTGGTGCGTGAAAGTAGGCAAAACATGAAACGAATAACTTTAAATTTCATAGCTAGCATTGTAATCTCATTTATTGTATTTTTTATTGTTTTATTTTTTGCCGATGTTCCAGATACAAATCGTGTCATCTTATCTATGGTGATTACGATTTCACTACAATTATCCTTAATCAGCGCATTGTTGCTCTCAAAACATAAAAAATAACAGAGAAAATATACCTAATATAATCGTTTAAATAGGATAATGAACATATTTTTTAAAATCAAAAAAACAGCCCTGCACGGCGAAATTCGCCGACTGGGCTGTTCGTTGATCTTATTTACTCTGCGTTCAGCACAAACTTCTCGATAACCTCTTTTACGCCGTCTTCGTTATTACTTGCCGTAATGTAGTCCGCCAGCTCTTTCAGCGCAGGAATGGCATTCCCCATCGCTACACCAAGACCAGCAACTTCGAGCATCTCATGGTCGTTCCAGGAGTCGCCGATGGCAATACACTCGCTGAGCTGGTGACCGAAATGGTCAGCCAGGAAGGTCAGGGCGTGGCCTTTAGTTCCTTCATTGTGCATGATCTCCAAGAAGTAAGGTTTGGACTTGGTGATATGCACTTGTGGTCCGAGCAATTCACGCAGGTCAACGGCAACCTTATCCAAGTAGTCTGGCTCATCAATAATAAGCAGCTTCGGTGTTTTTTGTTCGATGACTTTGATGAAATCAGATTCGATGTAATATTGGGTGCCGTTTAATTTGGCATAATCACGCAGTTTGTCGTTTTCCTCACGCGCATACAGCTTGTCGTCAATGTATGTTTGAAGGTGGAGATTGTTCTCCAGGCAGTAATCATACAATTTGCGGGAAGCTTCCTGTGGAACGTAACGCTCGTAGAGGACTTTTTCGTCCAGAAGGTTTTTCACCAATGCGCCTTGATACGTAATGATCGGAACGTTAAGTCCGGTTTGACGAGCAAGAGCTTGTGCGGAAGCATAAGCACGTCCAGTCGCCAGCGTTACAGTTACACCATGGGCAACCGCTTGTTCCAGTGCAGTCTGTGTAGCAGGGGTTACTTCTTTGTTGTCGTTGATCAGTGTGTCGTCAATGTCGATTGCAATTAATTTGTAGGTCATCTGTATTTCTCTCCTTTTTATCTGTATCTATTTGTATCTATACCCGACTTAATCTATATCAGTTCAACTAAACGTTTTACACGAGAACGGAGAGGACAGAAAAAACCTGAAGAAGCGGAGCGTTCGCCTGAAAGCTTTCTGAAAGAAAGCTACATCGGAAGCATAAGCTATCCCCGGATTTTCCCTTTGAAGAAGGGAATCAAAAAAATCTGGGGATAACAGCGATCGGAAGGTTATTCTGTCATCGGAGTGGCAGGTGTAAACATTCTTGGGTTGAACTTATATACCTACTCTTCCAGGAAAACAAGGCCAATAAAGTCTTCCAGCTCAAGGTTGCCGAAGTAATGTTTTACATCCAGGCCCTCAAGTGCAGTACGCACATCGGATTCCTCATACCGCTTGCCGCGCAGCATATTTTCGATATCCGCCACATCGCCTACACCGAAGAAGTCGCCAAAGATTTTGATATCTTCGATGCGTCCATCCTTGATGTTCATGCGCAGATCGATGATGCCTACAGGGAATTTGCGAGTGTGCTTCACATTGCTTTCCGGAGACAAGCCATAGTTCCAGTCCCAGTTGTTATAACGCTCAGCGGAGATTTCCTTGATTTTGTCCCAGTCTTTGTCAGTGAGCGTGTACTGTGGAACGTCTTGAGGCTCCATTCTGAAAATGTGACGTAACAGCTCATCGCGGAACTGCTCAATCGTCAGGTTGGTGTCAATCAGATCCCGTATGTTGGCGACCCGGCTGCGGACGGACTTGGTGCTCTTGGATTTGAATTTCTCGGGATTGACGTTCAGGGAAGCCTGAACATGCTCCAGATTCAGATCAAACATCAATGTGCCATGACTGAACATACGCCCACGTGTGGAAAACTGGGCGTTGCCCGAAATTTTCTTTTCGCCGACTTGCAGATCATTACGCCCGGTCAACTCGGCATTTACACCAAGCTCGTGCAAAGCTTCAACCACAGGCTGGGTGAACTTGCGGAAATTGTGGAAGGATTGACCGTCATCCGCTGTAATAAAGCTGAAATTCAGGTTGCCCAGATCGTGATATACCGCTCCGCCTCCCGAAAGACGACGAACCACCTGCACACCGTTATCCTGAACGTACTCGATATTAATTTCTTCAATCGTATTTTGATGTTTTCCGATGATGATCGACGGACGGTTGATGTAAAACAGCAGATAGCTGTCATCCTCCATCGGCAGATGCTTCAGAATGTACTCCTCAATGGCGAGGTTTACAGAAGGATCTGTAATGCCCTGGTTGTCTACAAACAGCATGGTCATTCCTCCATTAATGTATGTGAGGGAGTGCTAGTCCCTTATGTAGTGAACCTTGTATATCAAAAGGAACCGAAATTCCTCTTCTATTGTAAACGAATTATGGTTGGGACACAAAGAAAACAGGATTGACCCACACCTCCCGTGCCATCCATAATAAAAAGGACATACAGAAAGGATGACGGAAGAATGACCAGTTATATCGAAGTGTTCGGACATGGCGGGGACGTGGAGACGGCTGCGTCACGATTTGGGAGGGAAGCCGCTGATTTTCTGGACTTCAGTGCCAACATTAATCCGCTCGGTCCACCCAGAGGAGTGCTGGAGGCTATACAGCAAGGATTGCAGTCGGTGATTCGGTATCCCGATCCGGCGCATCGGGGATTCAAAGCACTACTGAGCGAGCGTCTTGGTGTGATGCAGGAGCAGATTTCCGTGGGCAACGGCGCAGCCGAAAGCATGGCGCTCATTCTGCTGGGGCTTGCCCCGCGCAAGGTGGGTACTGTGGAACCGGGATTCTCGGAGTACCGGGCGTTGGCACGACAATTCGGTGCCGAAGTTGTGCATACGGAGGGCAGAGAAGAACTGGCGTGGCGAGCGGAACCCGAGGACATCGAGCAGCTCATGGAAAAGGTAGACCTGCTCTTCCTCGGACAGCCCAACAATCCAAACGGTGTACAATATCCACTTGAGGTATTACAAAGGCTTGCCCGCAAAGCGGAAGAAACGGGAACCGTACTTGTCATTGACGAGGCCTTTATGGATTTTATTCCGGTAGACCGGCGTCAGTCCCTGGCAGCACAACTGAATGACTATCCTAATGTGATCATCATTCGCTCAATGACAAAGTTTTATGCTATTCCGGGCTTGCGTCTCGGGTATGCTTTGGGCCGTGCCGAATACATTCAGGCGATGACGAAGAAACAGGTGACCTGGAGTGTCAACGGTCTGGCGCTCATGGCAGGGGAAGCCTGTCTGCGCAGCGGAGAACGGTACGAACAGGAAACCATATCACTGATCACGCGGGAACGGGGGCATCTCATCGCAGGACTGCAGGCGTACGGGTTTACGGTGACACCGGGAGAGGCGAACTTTATTTTGGCACGTGTGCCGGCCCCTTGGACAGCGGCATCAATGCAGGAGGCGTTGGGCCGAAGAGGCATTCTGATTCGCAGCTGTGCCATGTATCCGGGGCTTGACAAAGGGCATGTACGTTTCGCGGTCAAGGATGCAGATGCCAATGCTACATTACTCGAAGTGCTGGGCGGCGTGCTGGAAACCAAGGGATATCCGAATGTCGAACAGACCTCCATTCATGAATCAAGTCAGCAGGAGCAGACAAAAGATTCGGAACAGGAACAGGGAGGGAAGCGGCAATGACACTCCCGTTTTATAACTACTTTACGAATGGAGAAACAGACGAGAATGAATATGCTTCCTCTTCCTGGCCGGGACTAAACATATCTGCACATGAACGACATATCAAAGCACAGAGCCCAAGAGCTGCCCAAGCGCTGTCGAGTGCGGTATATGGCGGCGGGATGCTTGAACTGGATCGCATATTTAACATCTATGTGGACAGGTATTACCGCTGTGATGATCCGCCGCGTGATATCGAACAAGCGCTGAACGAATGGCATGAGCCACGCGATCAATGTGCCGGATTATTGACGGCCGTAAGACTGGAGCATACCTCCATTCAGGAATATACAAGTGATGAATTTGGTCTTCTGTGCTGTACCACTGCGGGTGTATCAAATGCCGCACGCGCGGGGTCGGAGAGAACGGTATTTGATGCGGCGGGAAATAAGACGATGTCTTCCGGCAGGGAGCGTTCTGCTCCTTCAGCACGGAATCTAACGATTCACCCCTATGTCCCGGGTACAATTAACATCATGCTCTGGTTGAATGGACGCATGACCACCGGGGCGATGGTGAATGCAGTACAGACGGCGGTGGAAGCCAAAGCGGCTGCGCTGGCGGATGCGGGTGTTCTGGATTCGGAGAACGGGTTGCCCGCCACCGGTACCACAACCGATGCCATTGTGTTGGCGGTACGTCAGGCAGTGGAGGAACCTCATCCGATGATCACTTATGCCGGGACAGCAACTACGGCAGGGGCGGCGATTGGCAGATTGGTATACGACACGGTGACGGAGAGCCTTCGGGCCGGACTGTTATGGAAAGAGAGGATCAGGCACAAATGACTTTTGAGCTGGAGCATCTATGGACTTGGCCGTTCTGGACAGGCATGGCGGGAGCCTGGATTATTATACTGGCGTACCTATTGGACCGATGTATCGGAGATCCGCGCTGGATTCCCCATCCGGTGATTGGCATGGGAAAAGGCATCTCGGCGTTGGAGCGTGTCATTCGCTCGCGTGTACGCACAGATTTGGGGCTGAAGAGAGCCGGGCTGTTGTTCCCGATGGTGATTGCGGGGGGTTCTTTTGCCATCACTTGGGTACTCGTATATGTGCTTGGGCTGATTCATCCTGTCATTGCAGCGGTAGCTGAAGTGGTACTCATTGCAACGACCATTGCTTCAAAAGGGCTGAAGGATGCAGGTATGGAGGTGTATCGTCATCTGAAGCAGCAGGATTGGCCGGCGGCCAGACGTTCACTGGGCATGATTGTTGGACGTGATACAGCGCATCTGGATGAACCGGAGGTTGTGCGGGGAACGGTAGAGACAGTTGCCGAAAATATCGTTGATGCCATTGTATCGCCGTTATTCTATGCACTCATTGGAGGCGCTCCACTAGCTATGGCTTATCGGGCCGTCAACACGCTGGATTCCATGGTCGGATATAAAAATGACAAGTATCTGCATCTTGGCTGGGCCTCGGCCCGTCTGGATGATGTGGCGAACTGGATACCTGCCCGGCTGACCGCGGTTCTGTTAATCGTTGGTGCCTGGGTCATGAAGATGGATGCCAAAGGAGCAGCACGCATGGTCGCACGGGATGCAAGACTACATCCAAGTCCGAATAGCGGTTTTCCCGAATCTGCGGTGGCTGGAGCACTGGGCATCCGGCTTGGCGGACATAACGTGTATCACGGCGTTGCTTCATTTCGTGCCTACATGGGCGAGGCTACACGGCCAATGGGAGCCGAGGATATTGTGCAAACGTCACGCCTGATGTTTTGGTCGGCAGGGGCTTTTGTGGTACTATGCGTGTTCATAACGCTGGGCGTGTGGCTGGCAGGAGGGACGCTGTTATGGTCATAAATGCAGGCAATGAAGTACATACGAATCAGCCTGGGCCGCTGAAACGAAATATTCTGTGGGTCCGTCATGGGACAACGTTGTGGAATGTGGAAAAAAAATATCTGGGGCATACCGACATCGGTCTGCTGCCAAATGCCAAAGAAGAACTGGCTCCGCTTCATGAACAATTGAGCGGTGTTTTGTGGCACGAGGTATATTGCAGTGATCTGCTTCGCTGCCGGCAGACGCTGGAACAGATTCTTCCTGATGCCATCGGACAGGTGAAGTTCGACTCGCGTCTGCGTGAGAATGATTTTGGAGAGTGGGAAGGGCTGACGTATGAGCAGCTCAAGGATAACCCTGTGTACCGAAACTGGATAGATGCCCCGCAGGAGGTCACTCCGCCTGAGGGGGAATCGTGGCAGGATTTTACCGGACGGTTGGATTCCTTCCTCCAAGAGATGTTGTTGGAGGATCGTCCTTCGATGCACGTTGATGAGGGGCAAGTGCCAACCATGGTTGTGGTTACGCATGGTGGTGTCATCCGATATGCCTTGTCCCGTCTGATTGCCGGGCTTGGGTTCTGGGATACACATGTCGTACCGGGACAGGCGATTCAGGTTCAGCTTGAACAACAGGGGAATGAGTGGTTTGGCAGCAGAATGACTTTTCCGCCAATCGGGTTGTAAGGATGTACAATATACCCTATAATCACAACAGAAGTGTGACTTCAGCGTGGTACAGATACGCTTCAGGTTGTGAAGCCTGAACGAGTATGCAACATGCAGAAATTACACGACAATGGTTTACCATATCAGCGACCAAGGGTCCCGCGTGTGAAGGCTGTTTTCATGGCAGATTAGTACGAGTCACGAAACACGAAACACACAAGGGTGAAATGGGGAAGCCGGTGCAAATCCGGCACGGTCCCGCCACTGTAAAACAGGATGATTCCTGTAAGTCAGGTTACCTGCCCTGGACGTACAAACCGGTGTTCCTTCGAGGAAAGGACAGCGTTTCGGGCTATTCTATGCGCATGGACAACCCTTGGTTGAACATGTACAGATCGCCATATGCGAGACGTCATCCCTGATCCTTGTCCAAGGATTGGGGATTTTTTATTGTTCATGTAAGATGAACCGAGACCAATTTTACACGAGGTCACTCCGATTGCAGTACCATCTTCCGATCGCTGTTATCCCCAGATTTTTTGATTCCCTTTTTGAAATGGAAAATCCGGTGATAAAGGCGAACACTTCGTTTCTTCAGATTGGTTCTGCACTCTCCGTTAGCGTGTAAATGTTGCAGTTCAAACCTTACACAGGAACACCAAGACATGGGGAATAAGAGTTCGAGCACGATGCAAGAAAATAGTACAAATAGAGAAGGGGAGAATAACAGAATGAATTTCAAGAATTGGAAAAACGTAGCGTCCCTGCTAAGTGCAGCGGCACTCGCACTGGCTTTGGCCGGATGTGGCAATGCAACAACAAACGAGGGTACAGGTACTTCACAGCAACCGGCACAGGAGCAGTCCCAAGGCCAGGCGCAGACGGACCTCAAAACACAATATCCACTTACCGTTACGGATGCAACGGGTGAATCGTTCACCTTTGAAAAGGCACCGGCCAAAATCGTATCCGTGTCTCCGGCTGAGACAGAATCCCTGTTTGCTCTTGGATTGGACGAGCAGATCGTGGGTGTATCCGACTATGACGATTATCCGGAAGCGGCAAAAACCAAAGCTAAAATGGGCGGTATTACCAAGCCCAATGAAGAGTCCATTATTGCCGCTGAAGCCGACATTGTCTTCACAGGTATCTCGATGAGTGAGGATGCGGTGAAAAAGCTGCGCGAACTGGGCATTACCATTTTCAAAACGGATCCTAAATCCATTGACGATGTGATGAACAATATCGAAACATTCGGTAAAATCACGGATCATCAGGAAAAAGCACAAGAAATCATCACCCAGATGAAACAGGACGTGACGGATGTAACGGAAGCGGTGAAAGCAGTTAAACCGGAAGAGAAGAAAAAAGTATACGTTGAGTTCTCCCCAGGCTGGACTGTGGGTAAAGGCGAATTCATGGATGAACTCATCACTGTAGCTGGTGGTAGCAACATTGCATCGGACAAAGAGGGCTGGTATGAAATTAATGAAGAAAACGTGATTGCCTCCAACCCGGATGTGATCTTGTACGCCAACGATGTAATTGACGAAAACTCCAAAACACTGGATCAGATCATCAAGGCGCGCAGCGGCTGGGATCAAATTACGGCTGTGAAAAATGACGCGGTTATTGGCCTGGATGCCAACCTGCTGAGCCGTCCGGGTCCACGGGTAACTCAAGGGTTGAAAGAAGTAGCCAAAGCGATCTACCCTGACTTGTTCCAATGAGTAAAAAGCTGATCCTGTTCGGAACGACGGGCATGGTGCTGCTGGTGCTCACCGTGCTCATCTGCACGGGCATTGGTTCAGTAGCGTTGCCAATCCGGGATATTGCAGGCATCCTGATTCACAAAATCCCCTGGGTGGGAGATTGGATTACACCGGATTGGAATAAGGCAGCCGAACAGATTATCTGGAAAGTCCGTTTTCCACGCGTACTGCTTGCTGTGCTCGTGGGTGCTTCACTAGCCATTGCGGGTGCGGGCTTTCAGGGTGTGCTGCGTAATCCGCTGGCAGACCCGTTCACCCTGGGCGTATCATCCGGTGCTTCGGTGGGTGCAGCCTTTCTGATTTTCTTCGGATTGCAGTATGCACTGATCGGAATCTGGACGTTGCCACTGGTGGCGTTTTTGACGGGTGTAATCACGTTGTGGTTCGTTATGGCACTGGCTCGTGAAGGGCGTAAAATACCAACACACAGCCTCATTCTGGCTGGTGTGGTCATGCAAAGTTTCCTGGGCGCAGTTGTTTCCTTCCTGTCGACCATGTCGAAACAGACGATTAATGAAATTATATACTGGACGATGGGAAGTCTGGCTCTGCGTGGGTGGTCGTATACGGCCATCCTTTTCCCGTATTTTCTGTTAGGGCTGGTCTTTCTCTGGAGTCGCGCACGCTCGTTGAATGTGCTTGCACTGGGAGAACGTCAAGCGGCACATATCGGGATCGGAGTGGACAGACTCAAGCTGTCCGTGCTGGCAGTTGGCACACTGCTGACTGCTGGGGCTGTCTCGGTATCGGGTGTCATCGGATTCGTTGGATTGGTGATCCCGCATATGTTGCGGCTGCTGGTGGGACCGGATTACCGACTGCTGGTACCTTTGTCTGCCATTGGTGGAGCGATCTTCATGGTGTGGGCAGATACCATAGCAAGGTCGTTGCTGGCGCCAACTGAAATTCCGCTCGGTGTTGTCACCGCCTTTGTTGGTGCGCCGTTCTTTGCTTACCTGCTGCACCGGAACAAAAAGTTGCAGAAGGGGATGATGCCATGAATTCCAGTACCAGTTCCAACCCGACTTCCCTTATCTCCATTAAGGGAGCAGGGAAGTCATATGGCAATCATCAGGCATTGCGCAATGTAGACTGGCATGTTGGCGAAGGTGACTGGTGGGGAGTTGTCGGACCAAACGGCAGTGGCAAGTCCACCCTGATCCAGCTTATTGCCGGAACGGAACAGTTAAACGAAGGTCAGATTCGTATCGATGGTCGAGACATCGGCTCTTACAGCCGTAAGGACCTGTCGCGCATGATCGCTGTATTGCAACAGGATGGCTTGCCAGCCATCTCCTATCCTGTACGAGACGTGGTGGAGATGGGACGCTATCCATACCAGAACTGGCTGGGGCGGGAAGTGGGCGATGGGGCACTTGTAGTGGACAAGGTGCTTGAAGACCTTGGATTGACAGAGCTGGCGGACAGACCGCTGGATGCACTCAGCGGCGGGCAACGGCAACGGGTCGCACTAGCCAAAGTTATGGCTCAGGAGCCGAGGTTACTGCTGCTGGACGAGCCGACCACGTTTCTGGATATTAAATATCAATTGCAATTCATGGAATTGTTATCGGCATGGCGACAGAGAAATAACATTACGATTGTGGCTGTGCTGCATGATCTGAATCTGGCCGCGTTATTTTGCGATCACATTCTGGCGCTGCGTGAGGGCATGGCGGTTGGAAAGGGAACGCCTCATACGTTGATCAACGATGAGAATATCCAGGATATATTTCGCGTCAAACCCGCGATTGTCTCTCATCCCGACCATGCCATACCTCAACTGCTGTTGCGGCGGGACATCGATTAAATGAAGCGGGGCAACCCATATTTTGATGAAGGAGGTGCTGGTTGTATGAATAATGAACAGGTGTTGGAGCAATTAACGAAAAAGATTACTGCTCCTGACCAGGAAGTGGCGGCAGAAACCTCTGCACATGTGGATTCGTTGACGAAGCCGCCGGGGAGTCTGGGCAAATTGGAAGAGTTGGTGATCCGCCTGGCAGGAATGACGGGCAATGCACGTCCGCGTTTTGATCACAGAGCGGTCATTGTCATGGCCGCAGATCACGGCGTAGTGGAAGAGGGCATCAGTGCTTTTCCTGCCGAAGTGACTCCGCAGATGGTCCTGAATTTCCTCGCTGGAGGCGCTGCGGTGAATGTGCTTGCCCGTCACGCCGGAGCTGGTGTGATCTGTGTGGATATCGGTGTGAATGCCGATCTTGAACATCCGGACCTGCTTTCCCGTAAAATTCGCAAAGGCACGGCCAACATGGCCCGAGGGGCAGCGATGACCCGGGATGAGGCAGTTCGGGCTATCCTTGCAGGAGCCGAAGTTGTAGCGGCAGAGGTGGCGAAGGGAACACAGCTGTTTGTCACCGGGGAGATGGGAATTGGAAATACTACCGCAAGTGCTGCTGTAATGAGCGCGTTAACCGGAGTTGCACCAGCTGCCGCCGTGGGGCGAGGAACCGGCATTGATGATGCAGGCTTGCAACGCAAGGCTGCTGTAGTCAGCCGGGCGCTTAGCGTAAACGCACCGAACCCGGAAGATGCACTGGATGTTCTGTGCAAGGTGGGTGGACTGGAGATTGCCGGACTCACCGGGGTTATCCTCGCAGCAGCAGCTCATCGTTGCCCAGTCGTTGTAGATGGGTTCATCTCTACCGCCGCAGCGCTGGTTGCGAGACAACTTGCACCTCTGAGCACAGCTTATATGATCGCTTCTCATACTTCACACGAAAATGGACATGGAGCGCTGCTGCGTGAACTGGACCTGAAAGCGATGCTGGATCTGGATATGCGTCTGGGTGAAGGCACAGGCGGTGTGCTTAGTCTTCATCTGATTGACGCAGCATGTCTCATTCTGAACGAGATGGCAACCTTTGCAAGTGCGGGTGTCTCAGACGGGGCAAGCCATGCTTCGGACTCCGCAGCGTCGGTTGATTCATCCCTGCAAGGAGAGAGTTCCCGATGAGTGTACTGGTGACAGGCGGCGCACGCAGTGGCAAAAGCTCCTTTGCCGAGCGTCTCTGCATGCAGCGTTCCTCGGAGGCGTGGTATGTGGCGACAGCTCAGGCGTACGATGATGAAATGCGTGAGCGTATCGCCATGCATCAGCAGCAACGCGAGGCATCGGGGTATCTGTGGCATACAACGGAAGAGCCGATACATCTGCCTGCTTTGATAAGCCGCATGGGTGAAGGGCATACAGGAACTTCTGCACCCACCATTCTGGTGGATTGCCTGACGCTATGGCTGACGAATGTTTTGTTAGCGCATGAGCATGACGAGAAGCAGGTGTTACAGGGACATTTGGACGCGCTGGTTGAAGCGATTCGCACCTATCCGGGTTTACTTGTTCTGGTTACAAATGAAGTGGGGGACGGGATCGTACCGGAATATGCCCTTGGCAGGAAATATCGGGATTTGGCCGGTGTACTGAATCAGCGCATTGCGGCGATATGTGGTGAAGTGTTTCTGGTGACCGTAGGCATTGCGATTGAACTAAAAAGCAAGGAGTACCGCTTATGAAGGATGGCACGCCTGCTCCTCAGCGTAAATATGCGGCGGCAGCCGCTTTTCAATTTTTGTCCCGTTTCCCTGTCAAAATGCAAATCGATTTTGTCCCGCCGCTGCTGCGGGAAAGTGTTGTCTTTTACCCGCTGGTCGGTGCAGCAATTGGTCTGTGTGTCTGGCTCTTGGGAGCCTTAAGTGGTGCAGTGCTTCCCGCCTTTCCGGCTGCCGTCCTAACCTTGACGTTATGGGTATGGCTCACCGGAGGGCTCCATCTTGACGGATGGATGGATACGGCGGATGGTTTGCTCAGTTATCGTACCCGTGAGCGGATGCTGGAGATTATGAAGGACAGTCGTGTAGGAGCCATGGGAGTGATCGCCTGCGTGTTGCTTCTGATGATGAAGGCTGCGCTGATCGCCGATTTTATTGCCCGGGGCCACTGGATGTACGGTGCGTTGCTGATCCTGCCCATGATCTGGAGCCGCTGGTTCATGGTGTATGCGATGTCGGCCTGGCCGAATGCGCGCGAAGATGATGGACTTGCCGTATTGTTTAAAGGTCTGGGTGAGCGGAAGGAGGTCCAGCGTGCACGCAGTTCAGCTGTAGGCCTAACCTTGGTCGCAGGGGCACTTACGTTTGCCGCGGTGTGGCTTTTCAAGCCGGATATGGGGATTGCAGATGCGATGGTGAGTGGGCTGGGAACACTGCCATGGTGGCTATACCCGGTGACGGCGGTTATTGTACTGCCTGTGGCGTGTTATTATATCGGCCGATTCGTGGCTGCCCGGATCAGTGAACGGCTCGGTGGTTTAACCGGGGATACGTATGGTGCCATGAATGAGCTGCTGGAGGCGGCTTTGTTGACCGTGCTGAGCGTGCTTCAAGGACTGTTCTGGCTGTAACTTTTGAAGTAAGAAGCAGTATGGAAAGTGTTATGCATGAGGTTGGTAGCAAGGTGATCTGGATATAACACGGAGACAGGGGGAGAGAGCGTGGAAGATAGGCCATCACAACCAGCGGCGGTACTGATGCTGCAAGGAACGGCTTCCGATGTAGGCAAAAGTGTCATCACAACGGCGCTGTGCCGTATATTTAAGCAGGACGGCTTCAAGCCAGCCCCGTTCAAGTCACAGAATATGGCACTGAATTCCTACGTAACAGAAGACGGTAAGGAGATTGGCCGTGCCCAAGGCGCGCAGGCCGAAGCCTGCGGTATTGAAGCCACGACGGATATGAATCCGATCCTGATCAAGCCTGTGCGGGACATGCATTCTCAGATCGTGGTACAAGGTGTACCTTTTGCCCAGATGAGTGCATCAGATTATCGCCAGAAGTTCCTGCCTGAAGCAAAGCAGACGGTGATGGATGCGCTGAACCGATTGCGGGACACCTATGATGTGGTGCTGATGGAAGGAGCGGGCAGTCCGGCCGAGATCAATCTGAAGGACCGGGATATCGTCAACATGAATCTGGCAGGCTGGGCCGATGCGCCGGTGATTCTGATCTCCGATATTGATCGGGGCGGAGTGTTTGCTTCCATTGTAGGTACGCTAGAGCTGCTGGAACCCCATGAGGCGGCGCGTGTCAAAGGATTCATTATCAACAAGTTCCGCGGTGATCTGTCCCTGTTGCAACCAGGACTCGACTGGCTCGAAGAACGGACAGGCATTCCAGTACTAGGTGTATTGCCTTACATAAGAGATATTCAGATTGAAGCAGAGGATTCAGTGGTACTGGACTCCATGCGTCATGGGAAATCCGGCAAAACCGAGCTGGATCTGGCGGTGATCCGATATCCACGAATTTCCAACTTTACAGACTTTGATGCACTTTCCCGTGAACCGGATGTGAATGTGCGTTACGTGACCTCGCCAGAGGAATTGGGCAGTCCGGATGCCATTCTTCTACCGGGTACGAAGGATACCATAGGTGACCTGGCATTTCTGCGTGAGTCTGGGCTGGAGCAGGCGATTGCCAGTCAGACCGAGCGTGAGCATGTTCAGCTTGTAGGGATATGTGGCGGATACCAGATGCTGGGACGTCATCTGAAGGACCCCTTTGCTGTGGAGGCGAATCAGATCCAGGAAGCGAAAGGGCTTGGCTGGCTCCCGCTGTCGACAACGTTTCTTCAGGAAAAGCAGACCGTCAGAGCTTCCGGACGGGTGCAGCCTGATCACCCGATTCGTCTGTATGGTGAGCAAGATGTAACAGATGCTTCATTACTTGTTAATGGATATGAGATTCATATGGGTGTTACGGAGTGCCACGAGCCTGAACGTGTAACCGCGTTGTTTGAAATCTCGCATCCAGGTGGCCAACCTTTCCAAGAAGGCTGGGGCTCAGTAGATGGCAGCGTGTGGGGAACCTACCTGCATGGTTTGTTTGAAAGTGATCAATTCCGACGTTCGTGGCTGAATGCCTTGCGTGCAGGAAAGGGACTGGCTCCACTTCAGGAGACATATAGTGTACATGAGCGTAAGGAGATGGAGTTTGATCGGGTAGCCGAATCGTTGCGTTCGGCATTGGATATGAAGCGCGTTTACGAGATTATGGGTGTTCAGGCACCCGAGTGAAACAACAATACCCCCATGTCCGACAAACCGTTCTCTAGAAACGGAATGTTAGCGGCATGGGGGTATTGTATATCCTATGATTAAATGAGGTTTAAAACAGGTGATGATAGGTTAATGGTTAACCTGTTAGTTTATTTTGAAATTTTTCATAGCGGATTGCAGCTCTACAGCTTGTTCATGCAGATGACGAACTGTATTCGAATGTGAATCCATCTCGCTGAGCTGAAGATCTGCTGTTGAAGCAATCTGTAACATACTTTCACGGGATTTGGTCGTAATCTGTGCCGTTTCTTCAACGGATGCACTCACTTCTTCAGCACCAGCAGATACCTGTTGTGTAGAAGCAGAGACGGTCTGAATGGTCAGATTCACGTTCTGAATCAATTCATTCAATTGCTGGAAGGCTGAGCCTGCTTGTTGAACGACCGTTGTGCCTGAACCAATCTCCTGGGTTACACGGTTCATGGCGTCAACCGAGCGTTCAGCGTCTTCACGAATGGTACCCAGATAATCCGAAATTTCTTCGGTGGCTGTCTTGGATTGCTCGGCAAGTTTGCGAACTTCTCCAGCAACAACAGCGAATCCGCGGCCATGCTCTCCGGCACGTGCTGCTTCAATGGAGGCATTGAGTGACAGCATGTTAATCTGTTTGGTGATTTCAAAAATGGAAGCAACAATGGTGCCGATAGCTACCGAACGTTCATTCATAGTTTCCACATAACGCAACGATTCGCTTGCTGTCTGGCCTACACGCTCCATCTGCTCAATGGCATTCTGAGCCAGTCGGTTACCGTTAACTGCCTCGTTGGCTGCTTCACCAATCTGGTCAGACACTTCAGCGGAAGAAGAAGCAATATGCATGATACCTTGCGTAATTTCTTCCATGGCTCTGGCGTTCTCGGATGCGCTTGACGCAATGCTGATGCTGCCTTTTTCTGCATCTTCTGCGGAGCGGCTGGAGTTTCGAACCATACCGGACATCGATTCAACCCGCTGAAGCAGGTCATTGGAGCCTGATACAACTTCATTGGACGTGGACAAGGCACGGCTAATCATTTCTTTCAGGTTATGCGTCATCGTCTGGAAGCTTGCGGCAAGCTGGGCAATTTCATCTTTACCTTTGATCTCTAGTTCAGCGGTCAGATCACCCTGGGATATTTGTTTGCTATGTTGGACAAGCTTGATGATTGGTTTGGTAACTCTTTTGATCATACTAGTGGAGATAAGCCAGCCGAGCACAAACACTAATGCTGTAATCCCAAGACACAACCAGAAAATTTGAGTAATCTTGTCTTGAATGAACTGGGCATCCATGCTCACAGCCATAATCATGTTACTTCCTGCAATGGGGATAAAGGCTGCTTTATGTACACCAAAGGAATCGGAGTAGACCTCGCTGATTACCATTTCTTTGTTTTCAATAGCTGCATTCATTGCGGGTTCTACACTGATCTCATCCTGGGCTTTCATGCCTGAGGAAGAGTTGGCAACAACCACTTTGGCTGTGCCATCTTGAATAGCAACAACGTAAGCCGCATCCAAATTATGTTCTTTTGCTTTATCTGCCAGATACGATTCCACGGTCATGGCAGCACCTTCAGAACCGGCTCCGCCACTCTGTACCTGTAGGATTTTGGATGCTGAAGTATTCTTGTATATATCCTGAATGGACGTGTTTAGGACTTTGTCAAACTGCGGCAGCACATAGCTTTGAATAATATTCATCGATACGGCATAAAAACTGATACTGAACAACAGGGAAGCAACCAGCAGAACGAGGAACAAGGTGCCTCTGATTTTACCGGCAACGGTGCGATTACGAAACATATGATCATCCTTTCACGTCAAGTTCATTAACATTGTCGCTTTTCCGTAATCATAAGACCTATCTACCAATGAAGAAAGACCTAAATTAAACGTTGAGAAAACTTGGGAATAAGCGGATATACCTATATTACAAAATTAACCGGAGGTTGAATAGCACAATTTTCACGATTTGGTGTATTTTTTTCAGAAATAGATGAATCTGTTACATGCATATTACATAATATCAATTAATACCTACCAGAATAGTTTGTTATATGTTATATTGTAAAATGTCTTTGTCGGAAGTACAAAAGATAAAAGAGAAAATCGGATATTTTCCGGTTACACACATACCTGAGGAGGATTTAAAAGAAATGGATACTTTTCTAGTCATATTGAATGTAGTGGTTATGCTTGCCTTACTTGGCATCCTCTACTGGATGCAGAAAAAGCATATCTCCTTTACAAAACGCGTATTTGCGGGTTTGGGACTGGGGGTTGTGTACGGGGTTATTCTTCAATTGGTGTACACATCAGGTTCTGATGTAGTTACGAAATCAGTCGATTGGTTCAATCTGGTCGGTTCAGGATATGTTCGTTTGTTACAAATGGTCGTGATCCCATTGATCATGGTGTCCATCATCTCGGCCATTATGAATCTGAAGGGCAAACAAAATCTCGGCAAGATGAGTGTTTCCATTATTGCCATTCTGTTGATCACCACAGCGATTGCCGCAGGTGTCAGCATTGTAACGAGCCTTGGCTTTAACCTGACTTCCATTGAGATTCAAGGAGGAGACCGGGAGAATGCGCAGATTCAGAAGGTGGAGGAACGGCTTGTTGATGTGAAGGATCAGACCATCCCGCAACAAGTGCTGGAATTCATTCCTTCGAATCCATTTGCAGATATGACAGGAGAACGTCGTACATCCACACTGGCGGTGGTTATCTTCTCCGCGTTCATCGGTGTAGCCGTACTTGGACTGGATCGCAAAAAACCTCAGCAGGCGGAGACGTTCCGCGGTATGGTTAATGCGGTATATGCGGTGGTTATGCGAATTGTTACGCTGGTGCTGAGGCTTACGCCTTACGGGATTCTAGCACTGATTACAAAGGTAACGGCGACAACCAATGCGGAAGAGATATTAAAGCTCATCAAATTCGTCATTGCGTCCTACGTGGCCCTCATCGTGATGTTTATTATTCATCTGATCATTATCTCTCTGTCCGGCTTCAACCCGATTACGTATTTGAAGAAGGTGCTGCCAACACTGGTATTTGCCTTTACGTCCCGTTCAAGTGCAGCGGCGATCCCGCTGAATGTGGAGACACAGACGAAGAAACTCGGCGTATCGGACGGCATTGCGAACCTGTCTGCAAGCTTTGGGGCTACAATTGGGCAAAACGGCTGCGCCGGGATCTATCCGGCCATGCTGGCGGTTATGATTGCTCCGACGGTCGGCATCGACCCGCTGAGCTGGGACTTCATTGTGACTTTGATCCTCGTAGTCATGATCAGTTCGTTTGGTGTGGCTGGCGTTGGCGGCGGGGCAACCTTCGCTTCCCTTATCGTATTGTCCACCATGAATCTGCCTGTGGCTCTGGTTGGACTACTCATTTCCGTGGAGCCGCTGATCGACATGGGTCGTACAGCGCTTAACGTGAACGGGTCGATGACATCAGGACTCGTAACGAGCAGAATTTTGAAGGAAAACGATCGGGACACGTTTAACGATCAGAGTCGTGAGCTGGATTCTGCGGCTCAGGCTTAATACAGAATGGATTAGATAGAAGCTCACATTAAGATAGCTAGAGCCGTCTACAAATCTAGTGAGAAAAGCCGTCCTTCGGAGGAATCCGGAGGGCGGTTTTTTGTGGCAATCAAATTATACTTTACACGGTGTGTGATGCAGTCTTCTTTTTCGATACATGGTGCAAGGCAAGGAGATACAAAAACAGTCGTATGGTCGAGAGGACATGGGAGGAATATAGCAGGGATCGTATTCACTCAGGCACACTTGGAGTTATTTAGTTCTGTTCATGGGACGAGAAATGTGATAGAGTATTCATGTTTTGGCCCTGAGCCAAACCGCGGTTCGTAACCATCCCGCGTAATCAAAACTAGGAAGGCAGTGTATGTATTTATGTTTAACTTAGGGTGGGGAGCAGTTTTTGTTCTCGTAACTTATGGATTTTTCCTGCTGTGTTACCGCTTGTTCGGTAAAAAAGGTCTCTATGCCTGGATTGGTGTGGCTACGGTTATAGCCAACATTCAGGTGACCAAAACGATAGATATCATGGGAATCGTACTGACGTTAGGCAACACGATGTATGTCAGCATGTACCTGACCAGTGACCTTCTCAATGAGAAATATGGACCAGGTGAGGCACGCAAAGCCGTATGGTTTGGATTTTTCACGCTTATCATGACGACGGTTCTGATGCAGATGGTATTGTTCTTTGAACCGGCACCGACGGACTTTGCACAGGATTCGATGAAAGCATTATTTGGTCTGCTGCCACGTCTGGCACTCGGAAGTCTGACAGCTTATTTTATCAGTCAGTTCCTGGATGTTCGATTGTACTCTTGGCTACGCAAGGTGGCTCCAGGGCGCAATCAGTTGTGGATTCGCACCAACGGTAGTTCGATCATCAGTTCATTTGTAGATACACTGGTGTTCTGCACGATCGCGTTTGCGTTCATCTACCCTTGGGATGTTTGGCTGGAAATCTTCCTGACAACGTATATTATCAAATTTGTATTAACTGCGGTTGGAACGCCGTTTCTGTATGCGGCACGTAGCTTTAAGTTTAAGGATGAAGCTTAGACAGTATTCAAAGAGTATCACTTAAAAAAAAACTCTGCGCAGTCAATTGTAATTCGGACTCTGCAAGGGTTTTTTTTCATAGAAAAGACCCGAAACAAGAAAAATCCTTTTTACATTTTTATGAAAAAGTTATAATATAAACGACCTGTCGTTATAAGCGTGTATCATTAGGAAAGATGATTTTCATACAAAGGGGAATCGCACATGTACTCTACACTGCGTTATACACTGGAAAGCAATGGCACAACCTACGAGAATGATAGCATTAATGCCTCGTTATTGGTGGAGTTGATCTCCAATCTGGAATTGCAGGAATTCGTAGTACTTGTACCTTCCGAGCTGGTGGAGGGAAGTATGTATATGCAGGCTGCTGCGCTTGAGGAACCGGGGCAAATGGTGGCGGAGATTCGTTTGCAGGAAGGCGAGGGCGGTTTCCGACATTACAGCTGCAGAACAACAGATACGACTGGGATTATTCAATGGTTTCTAGATTACTGGGGGAAGCAACAGCTGCCACAGCTGGAGTCTTGGCAAGATATCACGCATGAGTTTGACTAATGGTAAATGAGTGAGCAGGAATAAAATTACGTAGAAAGCAGACGGAGTAATTTAGGATATGCTTTGTATTAATTAAAATCCCGCAACCCATGATATTCATGGATTTGCGGGATTTTTTCGTTCGCGTGTGTACGTGCTACTTTTTCTGTATACAGGCCTGAGGCGTACGCGAAAAGAGTATATTATTTTGAAGATATAGTTCAGCACAGGCTCGTGCAGTTTAGTTCATGATGCATAATATCGGCTGAGCATTGATGTATATGGTCTGTTTTTGACATACATCCAATTGGATTAGTCAGTAAGGATTTGCAGTTCTTTTGGATATGTTGTCAGAACTTCCACACCCGTCTCGGTCACAAGTACATCATCTTCGATACGGACGCCGCCTGCTGCGGTATAGATGCCCGGTTCAATCGTGAATACGGTACCTTCATTCAGGATGTCCATATTCTCTGCATGGAGAGAAGGATACTCATGTACGTCGATACCCAATCCATGGCCTACTCTATGCATAAAACGCTCGCCGTATCCCGCTTCTTCCGTGACCTGGCGTGCTGCACGATCCACTTCGGCGCAGGTAATGCCTGGTTTCACGATTTGGATAGCAGCTTCGTTCGCTGCGAGCACAGTGTTATAGATAGTTTTGAGTTCAGGTGAGATATCACCAAAAGCGAATGTACGCGTGATATCCGAGGCATACCCTCCAGCATACACACCCATGTCAAACATCAACAGGTCACCATGTTGCAGTTTCCGTTCACCCGGTGTACCGTGTGGCAGACCTGTTTTGGGTCCCGTGAGCACCATGGTATCAAAGGAAGGGCCATCGGCACCCAGCTTTTTCATCTGATACTCCATCTCGGCGACAAGTTCGATCTCGGTTACACCTGTGCGAACATGAGAGAGTCCTTGACGCAATGTTTCTTCAATCAGATAAATGGCGTGGCGAATGCGTGCTACCTCATCAGGTGTTTTTTTCACACGTAATGTGCGAAGCAGGGGGCCAACATCTTCAAAGCTGGCAGCACCTAGCGCGGCGGTCAGTTGTTCATAACGTGCGACCGTCACGTATTCTTTTTCGAGACCTACCCGGCCCAAGCGCCCCTGATAACGATCAAATAAAGCGTAGGGATTATCCGTATCCGTGTGAGTGGCAATGTTGGATACCGAGGAAGCGGCTGTGGCAGCTTCAGCATCAAGCGCAGGTACGATCAACAAGGGTTCTTCGCCACGTGCCAGAACCAGACCGAGGAAGCGTTCATGCGGATTGCTCGCAAATCCAGTTAAATAGTAGATATGTTTTGGATCTGTGATCAGCATGGCGTCCAATCCTTGCCCGGACAGATCGGCTTCAAGACGAGATAAAGGGTTTTGATTCATAAGTGTAGTTGTCCACCTTTCCATTCATACTATTCTTCTATTATAAAAGATTATGATGGAATTCCAAACCGCAGTGATTTCATATCCTCGGAATCCTTTGAATTCTCGGTTTAAGCGGCTGATATGAAGGGTAATACAGGGCGAAACCGCTATACAGATGAATAATAACACCACAACTATAGCGAACAATACATTAACAATACGTTGAAGCTTGACTTGTTTATTTTATACAAAAGAACGATATACGAAGGGAGATGTAATCATGAATAATCGAGTAACCGTTCCGCTGTATGCTTCATTATTAAGTGTGGCACTGTTAACAGCGTCATGTTCTTCAGGTGAACCCTCAACGGGAGGGGGAGGGCAAACGTCTCAGGGGCAGGGAACCGGTCAGGGACAGACAGCCAATGGAGGTAATACCGGTGCAAGTGGAAACGAGAGTGGAGCGCAGGGAGAGACGGTTATTCCGTATCAGGCTTCCGTTCTGGTTGAAGGATTGAATGCACCATGGGAGATTGTGAGTGTGCCTGATGGTCGGATGTTTGTAACGGAACGCCCTGGTGCGATTCGGGTCATTGAAGATGGAAAACTAGCCCCTGAACCACTGATTGAATTCTCAGCCCCGTTTAATGAAGAAGGTGAGGGAGGTCTGTTGGGGCTTGCAGCAGATCCGGACTTTGAGGAGAACGGTTACTTGTATGCTTACCACTCCTATCTGGAAGGCGATGACATTGCCAATCGAGTGTTACGCCTCAAGGTGAATGATGGCAAAGCCGTCATAGATCAAGAGTTGCTTGGTAACATTCCAGGTGGAACAAATCATAATGGTGGGCGGATCAAAATTGGCCCGGACAAGTTGCTCTATATCACGACAGGTGAGCGCTATGAACCGGAATTGTCACAGAACGAAGATAGCCTTGGAGGTAAAATATTGCGGATAGGTCTCGACGGATCGATCCCGGTAGACAACCCATGGCCGAATTCACCTGTATACAGTATGGGACACCGCAACGCACAGGGACTGGCATGGAATCCGGACAACGGTTACCTCTATTCCACGGAGCATGGTCAGCGTAATCATGATGAGATCAACCGGATTGTGGCCGGGGAGAATTATGGCTGGCCCGAGGTAGAAGGAGACGACGATGACAATGGCGCATATCAGGCTCCGCTTGCACATAGTGGGAACGATACATGGGCGCCGTCTGGTGTAGCTTTTGTAGAAGAAGGACCTTGGGCTGGATCACTGATTGCTGCAAATCTGCGTGGAGAGCAGCTGCTGAAGGTCACTCTTTCGGAAGATGGCACACAGGTGGAGAAGGTGGAACCCATCTTCGAAGATGAATGGGGCCGGATTCGTAATGTGAGTGCTGGTGAGGACGGGAAGTTATATGTGCTTACGAACAATCGGGATGGACGAGGATCGCCACGTGATGGAGATGACAAGCTGATTGTACTAACTCCGGAGAGCTGAGTCGGGGTCAATGGAGATAAAGTCAGTGTTGCAGGACAGCGTCGCACCGAATTGGTCTCGCCGTAAGGTAGCGAATGGAGTGAGTTTAAAACGAACGGTTGCCGCTTATCTTGAACCAAAGCCCTGACTGAAGTGCCCTGAATCTGAATCTGAATCGATCTAAATAAAATTTTTCTAACGAACATGACGCACCTTAAATAGAGGTTTGGTGGCGGTCGTAGAATTTAACGAACCTCAGCCGCGCTATATCGCCAAAATTCACTAGAAACCTGCCGAAAAACGAATGAAATGAGTAACTAGGGTGTCTGGAGTTCGTTAGAAAAACTTGATACTCAAAATACTGCGTATAGGGTGTCTGAGATTCGTTACAAAACAACTATAGCGTTTAGACTGTGCCTAATTCATTAAAGGTGAAACTCTGTGAAGAAAGTAGACACTTACGTTACGGATTTTCCGGTGAATTGTTTTGCCAAACGGGCAGGGGAAAGATACTGTGCACATGCCGTGGTGCAATATAAGATACTGCGTGCATTTCTGTATGAATAGTGTGCGCAATAGGTGCTACCGTACGGTCAACACCAGTGCAGTAGAGTAGTAGAAGTGAGTGGTTAATTAATTAAAGGAGCTGTCCCTGTCAAGTTCATGACATTGGGACAGCTCCTTGATTGTAATGTATGTGTCATCCTAATCTTGAATGAGCTACAACGCACAATGCCGCACGAAGAGAAACAGCGTTAATAGGATGCTTGTGTCATTCAAAAGCACTCACAAGTCCGCGTTCTTTACTTACTCTGCGCTCTCCGCAAGTGTGGCAATGCGCTGAGTCGGATCATTCGTGTACTCTCCACCGTGATAACAGAGAACCTTATTGAGCTTAAGGTTGGTCAGTTTCTTCAGGCTTCGCAGCGCTTCAGGCATGTCCGGTGTCGCTTGTGGTGCAGGGCCAACCAGTTCATCATCAACCACACGAAGTTCATCGGCAGCGAGCAGGAACTGTTGCTCTCCGAAATACAGGCAGATATGACCTGGCGTATGTCCCGGTGTATGAATGACCTGTGTACCACCTTGAAGGGGTAACAAGTCTCCGTCCGCCAGAGTTTTACTAATGTTCACTTCAGGCAGCTGCAAGAGCAGTTGGTCTGCCAGTGCCAAAACGGGCGCGGGCAGCAGAGCACGACGTTCAGGCGTGAATTTGATCAAAGGCTTCTCACCGGTTAGATATGGAATCTCATCGGCATGTGCCCAGATTTCCAGATCGGGAATAGCATCAAGCAGAGCGCCCAGATTACCGATATGATCGATGTCCTGATGGGTAATAATCACACGTTTGACGTCCGAGAGTTGTACGCCCTCTTGTTCCAATGCAGATTGAAGTTCGGAAAATTGTCCAATCATGCCCGTATCCACCAAGGTAACGCCATCTACATCACGAAGCATGACGGGGAATATGGGGCTGTTCCCGGAAGGTGTGGGAATCTGAAGATTTAGCACAGTAATCGAAGTTGTTGGATGGCTCATGGTTATCCGGACCGTAGTCCGGTACACCTCCTTTTCTTTTTTAGCAATGATTGTTGTTATTCAGGGCGATTATATTTTAAGTGTTTTCTATATTTTTTTACCGTATGGAGCAGCGCTTCGAACGTTTCTTCTTCATTACTGCCATCCTTAACGATAGTGACAAATGAGAAATTATCATGGACAAGTTTGTTCCTCGTCTGAAACACCAGGCTAAGGGCTTCAGCAAAGTGTTCTTTTTCGGATTCCAGAGCAATGAACTCTTTACTCAGTTCGGCCTGAATAATCTCCATATTGGAGCGTGCACGGTAGGCAGGAGTTTTCATCAGCTGGGTCGAATTAAACTTTTTCTGATATACGTCTCTGTACAGTTGATGTAACATTTGTTCAGTAATGGCGCATAGTTCGATGACCAGTGAAGCATATCTTCGGTTTTTGCGTTTTCGGGTGAGCTCACGTGTTTCTTCTTTGTCCAAAATACCGTATTTTTCATACAGCGTAGAATCAACGTTCTGCAAGATTTCCTGATATTCCTGTTCGAGTATTGCGATTTCAAGTTTGGCTTGTTTTTTAACTTTTTTAAAATCTTCTTTGGTCAGCATACTTGTCCTCCCATGGAAACCGAGATGTGATCCTATCATTATCTCATATTGTCCGTCGTTGCGCCTCTAATTTCGGAACCTCAGGTTCAGAAGGGAAGTACCTCATGTCCAATCAGACAGCAATTGTAACAGGAGCTAACTCAGGTATGGGGTTGGCAACCACCGTTGAACTTGCAAGACAAGGATATCACGTAATCATGGCATGCCGCAGTGAGAAGCGCGGACAGGAGGCTCTTCAGGAAGCTGTGCGTCAGTCCGGTTCTTCTGCGATTGAATTGATGCTGTGTGACCTGGGTTCACTCGAAAGTATACGCCAGTTTGCCCGCGCATTCCGCGAGCGTCATGATCGCCTTGACGTTCTGGTTAATAATGCGGGGGTGGTGATGGTCAAGCGGAAGGAAACCTCAGACGGGTTCGAACAGAGTATCGGCATTAACCATCTGGGGCATTTCCTGCTGACCTTACTTTTGACAGAGCCTCTGAAAGCCGCGAAGCAGGGACGGGTTGTGAACGTTTCGTCAGGTGCTTACAAGGCCGGCAAAATCCATTTCGAAGATCCACATCTGCACAAAGGTTATAATCCGATCAAAAGTTATGCTCAATCCAAATTGGCGAACGTGCTGTTCACTCGTGCACTAGCTCGCAAACTGTCAGGTACGTCTGTCACAGTGAACTGTCTACACCCTGGTGCGGTGGGAACGAGTATTGGCGTAGATCGCAATACTGGATTTGGCACACGCATTATGGCGTTTGCAGGTAAACTTCCATTCTTTCTGTCCCCTGAAGAAGGGGCGCGAACGGCTGTTTATCTGGCCACAAGTCCTGAAGTCGTCGGCATCACCGGTCGTTACTTCTATCAACAGAAAGAGCAGCAGCTGAAGGCACATGCCGTTGATGATGCTTCAGCTGAGCGTTTCTGGACGTGGAGCGAAGAACAGGTGGGGCTGAAGCCTGACGAGAAGTTGTAATGCGGATGAGGTTCAGACTTTTGCCTTCACAGCTTGTTGGATCATTTCAATAACAGCTTCAATACGTTGGATGCCTTGATCTCCCTGACCGTATGCACGGACAGAAGCGGATGAGGCATTTTTCTCATTCTCACCAAGCACGAGCGAATAAGGCACTTTTTCCATCTGGGCTTCACGGATTTTGTACCCGAGCTTCTCGCTGCGCAGATCTGTTTCTACCCGAATGCCCGCAGCCCGGAGTTGGCTCTGTACCTGGAGTGCATAGTCTGCGTAATGATCTGATACAGGCAGCAGCTTCACTTGCACAGGCGCGAGCCAGAGTGGGAACGCTCCTGCATAGTGCTCAGTCAGAATGCCGATGAAACGATCAATGGAACCATAGATGGCACGATGGATCACGACCGGACGGTGTTTCAGGCTATCCTCGCCAATGTAAGTGAGGTCGAACTTCTCCGGCATTTGAAAATCAAGCTGGATTGTTCCGCACTGCCAGCTGCGCTTCAGCGCATCGAGGATATGAAAGTCAATTTTCGGTCCATAAAAGGCACCGTCTCCTTCGTTAACGCGATACTCCACGCCGCGGCGATCCAGTACATTTTGCAATGCTCTTTCGGCTTGATCCCACAGCTCTTCCGATCCCATGGAATCTTCCGGGCGAGTGGACAATTCAATCTTATATTCGAATCCAAAGATATCGTACATACGTCCGATCAGTGAGATCGCCTGATTAATCTCGTCCTCGATTTGCTCTGGCATGACGTAGAGATGAGCATCATCCTGGCAGAATGTCCGCACACGCATCATGCCGTTCAGGGCACCTGAGAATTCATGACGGTGAACCTGACCAAATTCCATCATGCGAATGGGCAATTCGCGGTAGGAATGAAGTGTGTTTTTGAAGATCAGCATGTGCCCAGGACAGTTCATCGGTTTCAGTGCAAAAGTGGCATCGTCTACTTCAGAGAAATACATGTTGTCCTTGTAATGCTCCCAGTGACCGGATTGCTCCCACAGACGATTGTTCATCATGAGAGGAGTCCGAACTTCCTGATACCCTTCCTGCAATTGCAACTCACGGGAGAACTGCTCCAGTTCAGTGCGAACAGTCATACCTTTGGGCAGATAGAAGGGCATGCCGGGCGCTTCTTCGGAGAACATGAACAGTTCAAGCTCTTTGCCAAGTTTACGATGATCCCGTTTCTTTGCTTCTTCGAGCATGTGCAGATGTTCATCCAGTTGGGCTTTGTTCGGGAAAGCAGTGCCGTAAATGCGTTGCAGCATCTTATTATCCGAGTTACCCCGCCAGTACGCACCAGCGACATTTAATAACTTGAACGCTTTGATTCGACCAGTGGATGGGAGATGGGGACCACGACACAGATCGAAGAACTCACCTTGATCATAGATCGAAAGTTCGGCATCCTCTGGCAGATCCTGAATGAGTTCAAGCTTGTAGGGGTCCTGGATTTCTCCGAAGATACGGAGGGCTTCCTCCCGGTTAACGACCCGGCGACTGATCTTATGATTCTCCTGAATGATTTTGTTCATTTCCCGCTCGATGGCAGCCAGATCGCTAATGGACAAGGCATGCTCCAGATCAACATCGTAATAGAATCCATCTTCAATGACTGGGCCGATACCCAGTTTCACTTGTTCTGCACCGTAGATGCGTTTGAGCGCCTGTGCGAGCACATGTGCTGCGCTGTGACGATAACGATACAGACCTTCCGCACTGTCCAAAGTAACGATAACAAGTTCGCAATCTTGCTTGAGCACCCAATCGAGATCGACATTTTGACCATCTACAATACCGCCAATAGCCTGTTTTCCCAGGCTTGTGCTGATAGATGAGGCAACCGCACCTACAGTGATACCTGCTTCGTAAGAACGTACCGCGCCACCTTGCAGACGGACCTCAATGGAATGACTGGATGGTTGAAGATCATTTGCTTGATTGTTTATTTCGTTACCTGATTTGTTGCTTGCTGAGTTACTGTTTTCTTGTTTGCTCATGTGAACCACTCTCCATTTCTTAAAATGAAAGCGCAAAAAACACCCGTCCCGGAAAAGGGACGAGTGCGCTTGGCTCGTGGTTCCACCCTAATTTGGTTATGGTGCACCCTGCTCTCGGCCAGCCGCCGGAACAGGAAACATCATAACCCTCATTGGAATCCGTTATCGGGGATCAGGCGGTGAACTCTACTGGCAACAAGCCGAACACCCGGAGGAGGTCCGAAATGCTGAGGTTCGAGGTCACGGCTGCAGAGGGGTAATTCCGGTCCGTTCGCTGAAGAAGGTTTCACCAATCCCCTCTCTCTCTGGGCAGCACGCAAACGAAATCATGTCTCTGGTCATCGCCAAATATGTTAGATCAACTCATTAAAGTTATCCTGAAATGTGTTGCATTCAATATCAATATATTGGAACAGGTGTTATTGAGTGTCGATTATATAGACTGAAAATGGAAAGGTCAAGCGGAACATTTTAATTGGTTTCGGACGGCCCATCCCATATTAAGCGAATGATCGTTCCTTCACCAGGGGTGGACTGTACCTCAATACGACCATTCATGGCTTCGATCAAACCTTTGGTTACCGCCATGCCCAGCCCTGATCCAACGTCCGATGTACCTGTATCTGTACCGCGATAGTATCGTTCAAATAACTTCCATACCGTCTCGGGGTCCATGCCTCGTCCATTATCGGCAAACTGAATGCTGAATTCATCTGCCTGCTTACCAGAATGCACACTGACAACCAGGATGGACTCGGGCGGATTATGAAGAAGGGCATTGGCGGTCAGATTATCCACAATTCGTTCAAACGACGGAATATGGACAAGTCCATACACAGGCACTTCAGAAGGTTGGAATACGATGCGACCTTCCCCATATGCCGGATTCCGTTCAGCGCGTTGGATCAGATCACGGAGCAACGTATTTACGTCAGTCTCTTCCACCACAGGTTGATATCCTCCACTGCGTAATCGATAGGTCATGGCAAGGTCGTTGACAAGTCTGTCCATATACATGGACTTATCGAGCATTATACCTGCGAATTCCCTGACTTCTTCCGCGGTCCAGCTATACTTATCTGCCTCAAGCATATGAGCATATCCCTGAATGGAGGAGAGGGGGGTCTTCAGATCATGTGTTATGCCAGCAATCCACTCCTCCCGCAAAGAATCCGTCTGTTTCCGAAGTTCTTCATCTTGCTTCAATGTGTGAGACAGGGCCTGCATGGAGCGAAGCACTTCAGCATACACGTTGTATTTTCGCTTCCACTTTCCGTTACGACGCTGACTGCGAGGCACCCCAAAGGCTCCGGTAGGTTCCTCGTAATGTCCTCGTTCCAGACGCTGTAACCATTGGAGCATATGCAGCATGGGTGAACCGAATCGGTTGGCATACCAGAAGGCAAGCAAAATGAGCAGAATGATGATGGACACGATCAATACAACCAATGCCGGTTCCAGAATAAAATTGTAGGGGTTTTGGTTTCCGGTCGCCAATGGATCGCTAGGTATGCTAATCAGCCAGGTAGTTTCATTCTGTTCGTCGTACCACGTGGCAACAGACATACCTGATCGACTCGGATAGCGAATTTGCAGAACCAGTTCCTGAATGGTGTATTCGCTTGGTACGCCCATGGCCGGTTTGTTAAAGGAGGAGAGTTCGCTTCCTGACGCGTCCAATACTTGAAGATAAGCATTAGCGGCACGAAGCGCCTCCTGTTGGTCGGGCTGAAGATCAAGCTTCCCGTTGGTGAAAGCAAGATCTGAACGAATGTTATTCATTAAGGACTTGGCCGGGTTACTCTCGCCATATAACAAGGTGAAGTCCTTCCCGTTTTTCTCCCGGATCAGCATGACAATCTGATAAGGAAACGGCTTCTGGCTTTCCCAGTATGCAATCAATTCCCCCGGTTTATAGTGAGTAGGAACATCAGCAGGTGTGTGATATTCATCAATGGCGTAACCTTGTTCATCGAGAACCTGGAGCCAGCCTTGATTTTTATCCACTTGTTTCAGCAATTCGGGGTCATATCGGATCGTATTATCTGGCAGAATCTCGGCTGTATTAATCAATTGGTCCAGACCATTAACAGCAAAATCATCCACCAGATTCACTTCATTTATCTTTTGCACAACCCAGTAGGTGGCTACAGACCCAAGCAGGATGATAAGAACGACTGCACCGGCAAGCATCCCGATAAACCGGGTCATTAACCTGCGACGAATACTCATGGGCGTGACACATGTTCAGGCTGAATCAGTTTGTACCCCAGACCCCGGACGTTCACGAGAAACACCGGATTGGAAGGATCGGCTTCAATGCGCTCCCGAATGCGGTGAATATGAACCATCACGGTATTGTCATCACTAATGGCTTCAGAGCCCCAGACACGTTCATATAGATCTGATTTGGTGAAGATTCGATTGGGATGTTTGCAGAAAAAGAGTAACAGTTGAAACACAAGTGCCGGACAGGATACGGACTCACCTTCAACCCGAAGTTCACCAGCCCACTCCAGCACTTGAAACCGTCCAAAGTCGTACACGCCTTCCGATGTGCTGAGAGATGACGTATTTACGTTAGATGGGACGTGATCCGAGATTGCTGCGGTTTTAGAAGGTAAATAACGCTTCAGTAATGATTTAATTCGAGCAACGACTTCCAGAGGATTAAAGGGTTTGGCAACATAATCGTCGCCACCAACGGCGAATCCGGTTAATTTGTCATAATCGGTTGTTTTGGCCGTCAGAAACAGGATGGGCGCATCAGTGACCTGTCGTAGAAAAGGACAGATTTCCAGTCCGCTTTTGCCAGGAAGCATGATGTCGAGCACGATGCAATGATACGTCTTGTTGTTGCATGCCTCAATGGCAGCTTCGCCTGTTGTAACGGTATCAATATCGAGAAACTGCTCTTTGAGCAGAACGGTTTTGAGCATATGCAGAATAGCCTGTTCATCATCCACAAGCAGTAATGAGACGTTATCCATAGTTTAAAAATGACCTCCTGATCCTTCCGTTGTGTGTATTGCTAATCATACCATTCAAGAGGGCTGTATAGCGTACGAGCTATCTTAACGGAATCTTAATTATGCAGCGTTAGAGGGCATGACGAGTTTAACTACTGGTAAGTTGGGGTTAGACGAAGGATAAGACTCATTCTGTACACTTAACTGGAAAGTATAACGATTAGTAGAAGGGATGTTGAGAATGAACAGAGAAGGTCATCTGAAATCAGAACAAAATACACATTCAAAATTACAGAATAAAAAGGGCTGGAAGGTGCTTGCGATTACCCTTGGAGCTTGCGTAATACTGTCTGCTTGCGGCAACAGTAACTCCATTACTTCCGACCAGGCGGAGCAGCAGTCAGCCGAACAGGCGTCCAATAATGAAGCGAGCGAGAACTCCAATCAGGAGCAGAACTCAAGTTCAGAGGTGAGCGCGGTGGTTACACCGGACAATTTCATAGATACGTTGATGAACGGTTCAAAGGATGCAATCTATAATCAGTTCTCTCCGGAATTAAAGGGGACGTTAACACTTGAACAGTTCAAAACGACCGCTGATCCTTTTCTGGAGGGTGTTGAATCATGGGAGCAAGTGGTAGACGCCAAAATGAATCAAATATCTGAGGTGGCCTGGAAGGATCAGACTGGGACCAAAGGGATTCGAGCCTATTTTTCCGAAGAAAATCAAATTGAAGGTCTCTCGATCCAACCACTGCAAGCTCATGAGGACACGGATGCCAAATTCACCAAAACGGAATTTCAATTGCCGATGAAGGGGGAATGGTACGTATTTTGGGGAGGCAATGATGCCTTGTCAAACTATCATTATGAGCACGAAACGCAGCGGTATGCGCTAGATATCGTTCGGACCAAAGAACAATCCAGTTATCAAGGTGATGCAACGTCAAACGAAAGCTATTATGCTTTTGGTGAACCGCTTTATGCAGCTGCCGATGGTACTGTCGTCGATATCAAGAACGATATACCGGACAATGTGCCGGGTGTCATGAATCCGGAAGAACCGGCTGGTAACTATGTGGTAATCGACCATGGCAACAGTGAATACAGCATCACAGGACACATCAAGGAAGGCAGTGTTTCGGTCAAAAAAGGAGATAAGCTCAAGCAGGGAGACCCTATCGGTGAGCTTGGTAATTCGGGGAACTCCAGTGAAGCTCATCTGCATTTCCAGGTATCGGACGGCCCGGATCTGTTCACATCTCGCTCAATTAACATTCGTTGGGCAGACCAGACTCAGCAGTTAACTCGTGGGAACACAATACAGGGACTTCCAGAGTAATTCTATATATAAGTTAAAGCATTGAATTTACACTTAACTACTACGCGGACAGAACCATCTTCCGATCGCTGTTATCCCCAGATTTTATTGATTCCCTTGTATAAAGGGGAAAATCCGGGGATAAAGGCACAGTGTATGCTTCCGAAGTAACTTTCTTGCAGAAAGCTTTTAGCTTCGCTTCTTCTGATTGGTTCTGTCCTCTCCGTTGTAGTGTAAATATTTACTTAAACATATACAGATTTCTCTGTCAGAATGTTAGAGGTGACGAAAACTTCTCTTCTCCGTTATAATATCCTCTATGATAATAGAACGATCTGGAATGATGGAGGAGTAGCGATGAAACTGGAAGATGTGCAGATTGAACATGCGCGCCTGGAGGACTTGCCGAGGATTGTGGAGATTTATAATTCTACTATTGAGGGTCGTATGGCAACAGCGGATTTGGAGCCAGTGACGGTGGAGCAACGGTTGCCTTGGTTCGAGGAACATACACCGGAACATCGTCCACTTTGGGTGATGAAGCAGGCAGGACAGGTGGTAGCTTGGGCAAGTCTCAGCTCGTTCTATGGACGCCCTGCGTATAATGGAACGGTGGAAGTCAGTGTATACGTGGATCAGCAATGCCGCGGAATTGGGGCTGGCGGACGTTTGCTCGAAACGGTATTTGCAGCATGTCCTACACTTGGAATTAAGACCATTCTGGGATTTGTCTTCGGGCATAACGAACCGAGTCTGGGGTTATTGCGCAAGCATGGTTTTGAACAATGGGGTTATTATCCCGAAGTGGCCGTGTTGGATGGTGTGAATAGAGATCTGGCGATTTTGGGCAAAAAAATATAAGTGTCGTTCTTATTCGTAACATAAGAACACTGAAAACCTCCAATCTAAATTAATAGGATTGGAGGTTTTTTTGTCGTTCGACTCTATTCTTCGCTATGTGAAAAAGGAGGTTGTGTTTATACGCCAAGCTGCTGTTTAATCTCTTGGATCTGTCCCAGATGACGTTCCTCATGATAACTTGTAAAGTCAATCCATTGGGTAAGATCCATCTCACCAAATACAGGATGAGGAAAGGACTTGCTGCGCAGCAGGTCAGGATCATGATCCAATGCAAAGTTGTTTAACGCTTGGTGAGATTCGTCCAGATCATTGCGTACGTCTGCAAGTGCTTCAGGCGCTGCTGGAGGCTGAAGATGGGGTGGTGCCTCGACGGAGCGGCTGCGGTCCAACGATAATTCATATGGTTTTTTGTCCACAGACACCGTCTGTTCCTTCTCGAGGGCTAGGCGGGCTTGTTTTCCAATGACATCTTCCATCAGATTCAGATGTCGTAGTACTTGCATAATACTCCATTGTTGGGGTGAAGGTTTTTGGTTCAATTGTTCTTCTTCGAGTCCAGAGACTGCTTCCCAGATTTGGTTGCGTATATTGTCATTACGAGTAAACATTGTGCAATCCTCTCCTTATATATAGGTTCTATGATGCGAGTAGTCTGTGTATGTTCATTACCCCAAATGTGGATGCTTATTCTATAAGCATTGAGAATGGAAAGAGTGAATGCGAACCTAGGCAAGATTAGCCTTTGTTAGATGTAATCTGTGCCAAATAAAAAAAGCCGTTCTCCATGAACGGTTCATTTAAATCCATCCCAAGTCCAAAAAAAGATTGACGGGCAGACCCCGGCAAACTATAATCGGTACAAGTAACTTGATATGTAAGGAGTCCTGACATGATATGTTAGTAATCGACGAGGTGTATCACCATACAGCATTGCAAATATCATCGTCCGATTTATTGTACCTTATCGAACGGCTGAAGGTCAAAAAAGAAAGTGAGATCCAAACGCTCAAGCAGAAGATCGAACAGTTCGAACAAAAGCGTCGAGCGGAAGAGGTCGCTTATCAATCGTTGTCGCCCGTACGCAAATGGTTTGCGGGACGCCCCGCATCCCATCATCAGGCGGTGGAATATATGGTTCAGGTGAAGGAACGTTTTCGCAAGATGGAACAGATTCGCAGACGCATACGTGAATTGGATCAGATCGCAGAGCGAATTAAGCATCCGGACAGCATTGAGCGGGACGAGATTGAGCTTGCGCCCGATACAATCCGTGAGCTCAGACAGCTTAGTGAAACGGAGGATGTACAAGCATGACTTTGGAGACGTTAAGCACCGGGATCGATACGGTCTGGGTCGTACTGAGTGCAGCGATGATTTTATTGATGGAGGGTGGATTCGCCCTGCTCGAGGCTGGCTTTGTGCGTTATAAAAATAGTGTGAACATTATTATGAAGGTATTTGCTGACATTACGATTGGAACGTTGCTGTTCTATGCGATCGGTTTTGGACTGATGTATGGTTCGGACGTAGGCGGTTTTGCGGGAGTAACGGGATTTTTCCTGAGTGGGGATTTGTCTCACCTGGACGTGCCGGTATCTCTGGAGACATTCTGGTTGTTCCAGGCGGCCTTTACCATTGCCGTTATTTCCATCGTTTCAGGAGCGGTAGCCGAGCGGATCAACTTCCGTGCTTATCTTCTGTATATCATATTGATGACGGCGATCATCTATCCAATTGGTGGACACTGGGCATGGGGCGGCGGCTGGCTTAGTCAGCTGGGGATGCAGGACTTTGCCGGTTCGGCTGTCATCCATGCGCTCGGCGGATTCTCAGCACTGGCTGCTGCGATTATCATTGGTCCGCGTAAAGGGAAGTACACGCCACTTGGCGTAAGTGCCATTGCACTCCCGAGCAATCTGCCATTGGCATCTGTAGGTGCATTTCTGTTATGGTTCGGCTGGTTTGGCTTCAATGCGGGTAGTACACTCAGCGCGACGGATGTAAGAATTGGTCACATTGCGATTGTCACGATGTTATCTGCGGCTTCGGGTGGGGCGGTTACGCTGTTGTATACGTTATTCCGCTTCAATCGTTCAGATGCACCCTCGGTCATTAACGGTTCGCTTGCGGGACTGGTGGGTATTACGGCAGGCTGTGCTTTTGTTGGTGATGTAGCAGCGATATTCATTGGGGCAGTATCTGGCTTGTTGATGATGGCTGCCACCAACTGGCTGGACCGTCGGCAGATTGATGATCCAGTTGGTGCTTTCCCGGTGCATGCCGCATCAGGAATGTGGGGCACGATTGCTGTAGGTCTGTTTGCCACGGATGGTGGACTATTCATGGGCGGCGGCTGGAGGTTGCTGGGTGTTCAGGCACTTGGCCTTACAGCCCTGGTCATCTGGGGATTCGCCATGACCTGGATCGGGTTAAAGCTGATTGGCAAAATTGTGCCTGTGCGTTCGACAGAAGAAGAGGAGGATCTGGGTCTGGATATCAGCTATCATGGTGTGATGGCAGCCCATCAGGCCCATGAATTCCTGGATGGTGAGGAGCATATGCGCGCTTATCAGGAAAAGTCTTCTGATCCAAATCGTTAAATGGAATATAGGATAAGGAAGTAGACTGACAAGGAGTGTCAGTCTCTTTTTTTGCTAGAAGCAGGGAAAGACGTCCGGGCGGAAGAATATACAGGTGTGAACCTGAATATGTCTCAGCATAGGTGTATTGTCAAAAGGGGAGGATCTATATGATTAAGCCAGAACAATGTGAACGTCTGACCAGAAAAGCCCGTAAAACACTTGAGGAATATGGTTTGGGAGTTGCTGCCGATCTGCTGTTATCCTCAAGCCGCTGGGGAATTCGCCTCGATGTATCCACACTGGACGAATATCGCAGAACAGGAAACTCACGTGTGGGCGGACATCCGGATTTGCCGAGTCGCATGGAATGGCCCGTAACACAAGAAGGAGTCCCGATGACTTTCCTGGCCCAGTTGAACCTGGTGGATTTGTCGCCGTATACGCCGAATGATGGGCGCGGAACTTTGCCTGAACGTGGAATGTTATACTTTTTCGTTGGCACGGATGAATCTGCTTGTCCCATTGAACATCGTGTGATCTTTGAGCCGAGTTCTCATAACCTGATAAGGCGAGAGCCAGAAGGTGATACCGCGCTGGATGGAGCACCGTTTGTTGCACATTCAGTGACCGTACTGCCTAATCTTGAGTTTCCTACATATGCATATATTGACGCCAACGCGCTGAATGAGCTCTCGCCGCCTCGGCTTGAGACGGATGAGACCGAAGCGGAAGTGAGTCTGTATGACCGATACCTTGAATTCGAGTCGAGCTGGAATCATCCAAGTACGCTGAATTGGGGTGGAATGTTTGGATATCCTGACGGGCAGCATCCGGATGCCGAGCATCGGGCCTTGTTACAGATCGCATTGGGAGAAGAGTACGATTATAATGAGCAGGAGTGTGAGAAGAAGCTGACCAAGCATTACGGCGGTGATGAGGATCGGACATGGCAGGAACTATCCGATACGCTGCTGCTGTTGAAGATAGATACACATGATGCTATTGGTTTCCAATGGTGGGATTGCGGGGAACTGCAATTTTTCATTCGCAAGTCTGACTTGGAGGCTGGACGATTCAAGCAAACGTATTGTTCGTTATACTCAAGTTGAGCAAAGATTTGAACTCATATAGGCAACAAAATGTCCTGAATCCCGTCTATAAGAAGGAGGAAGGACTTTTTTTGTTCGTAAATTGTTATATAAATTGATGACAGAACAACCTTCCGATCGCTGTTATCCCCAGATTTTTTTGATTCCTTTTATAAAGGGGAAATCCGGGGATAGCGTATGCTTCCGATGTAGCTTTCTTGCAGAAAGCTTGTAGGCGAAGTGTATGCTTCCGAAGTAGCTTTCTTGCAGAAAGCTTTTAGCTCCGCTTCTTCAGGTCCTTTCTGTCCTCTACGTTTTGTGTAAATGTTTTGTTCAATTTATATAGATTTGGGGTATATATTAGGGAGGGATATCTTGGTTGATAACCGATCATATGTTCTGTATAATGGGATAAAAAGGAAGTGTATCTGTTGATTCAATCTGCGTTCAAACATATTGACGTGGCCGTAACATCGTTGATTGATATATGTGATCAGTTGTCGGAAGAAGACTTGGCTTTGACTCCAATTGAAGGTAAACGGCCTGTTGGAGAGTTACTAGCTCATCTGTCTGTGATCTGCCGAGCGGATGTTTATATTTCCGAAGGTGCATCGGAGGAAGAGATGGCTCAATTCTATGCAGAGAATCAGGTGCATTCGCTCGGTGAGATCAAGCAGGCTTTGATTGATAACCAGATGTATCTATACCAACGGTACAGGCAGTTTAACACGGAAGAGTTATTACATGTGACGGATTCGTACTGGGGAGCTTCCTATAGTCGGCTGGAGTGGTTACTTGAGATTATGGGGCATGTATATCATCACAGAGGACAATTGTATACGATGCTGACCCTGACGGGCAAAGAACCCGAATCAGTACTTTTTAAATAGAAATAGATAGAATACATATAAGCATGTTATAGGAAACATCATGGGTTAAAGTGGGAATAGACCGACGATACTACACGTTATACGTGAAATAACGGAGGATTCTGGTATGCAACGACATAATACATGGAATGCATCGATGGACAATACGTTGATTGACAGGTTAAAACAGATTCCTGAACTTGATCAGGCTACACGGATTGAACCTGTTATGAAGGGGTATTCAGCGGATGCTAAATTCAAAATGTTTGTCCCTGGCCAAGGCCATGTGCTAGTGAGGGTATATGATGTTGCTGAGGAATGGATGAAACAAAGGGAATATCAATGTTTGCAAAGCATGCAACAATTAGGCGTACTGTGTCCAGCAACGTTGGGCACAGGTAGATTGGATGAGAAGCATGGTTATATGATTTTTAGCTACATTGAAGGCGAAGATGCTTCCGAGAGATTGCCCAAGCTGAATGAACAGCAGCAGTGGGCGGTTGGTTTGGAAGCAGGAGCGCAGCTACAGCTGATTCACCAGTTGCCGATGGAGGAACAGATCGAATCATGGTACATACGCAAGAGCACCAAGCATCAACGTTACGTGGAGCGCTATAAACAGTGCCCGATCGTGATGAAAGAGGATCAGGCCATTCTAACGTTTATTGCAGACCATCTCGGTTGGATGAAAAATCGTCCAGATGGATTTCAGCATGATGACTTTCACCCGAGCAATCTTGTCGTTAAGCAGGATAAACTCGCAGGAGTGATTGATTTTAATCGTTATGATCAAGGGGATCCCATTCATGAATTTTTGAAGCTGGGTTTGTTTGCTTCGGAGATCAGTATTCCATATTCCATAGGTCAAATTCAGGGCTATTGCGATGGCAATGAACCGGATGAGTTATTCTGGAGATTGTATTCACTGTATACGGCTATGGCGCTGGTGTCTTCTGTGGTGTGGATTCAGCAGGTGAAGCCTGAAGATACGCTTGAGATGATGGCCAAGATCGAGCGTGTCCGTGAAGATCACGATGATTTTCGCAGTTTCATCCCGCGGTGGTATACTTTGAACAGATCATGAATTATGGAAGGGAAAGGAATAATGCCGTGGCAGAGCCAGCAACTATTCTGCTTGTGGATGATGAGCAGGAGATTATTAAACTGATGGAAATTTATTTTGGCAACGAGGGTTATCGGATTCTCACCGCGAATGATGGGCTTGAAGCGTTGGAACAATTGAAAAAAGAGTCGATCGATCTCATTATTCTGGATGTCATGATGCCAAATATGGACGGAATCGAAGCTTGTATGAAAATTCGGGAAGAGCAGAAAATGCCGATTATTATGCTGTCCGCCAAAAGTATGGATATGGATAAAATTACAGGGCTAAGCATCGGTGCTGATGATTATGTGACCAAGCCGTTTAACCCGCTTGAACTTGTGGCACGGGCCAAATCCCAGCTGCGCAGGTATCATACCTTCAATGAAGGTCGGGAGAACAAAGAGCACGAGTGGGTTATTGATGATCTGGTCATTAATACCGATACACATGAAGTATGGGTGGATGAGCAGCCGGTTCGTCTGACTCCGCGTGAATTTGCTGTTCTTGAACTACTGGCTCGTCACCAAGGTTCAGTACTTAGTATGGAACAGATCTATCGTCAGGTCTGGAAAGAAGAATTCATGGAGTCGAACAATACCGTCATGGTGCATATTCGCAAGATTCGTGAGAAGATTGAACTCGATAGCAAACATCCCAAGTTCATTCAGACCGTATGGGGTGTTGGTTATAAGATGATCAAACCGCAATAAACTTGTACATCCACAGGATGTCATGTGACATGAACACAGGCAGGGAGTTCCTACTATGAATTCAAAGCTGATTAATACAGTCCGATGGAAATTTATCTATGCATTTCTACTGAGCGGAATATTAACTGCAGTTATTTTGTACGGGGGCAGTCAGGTGGGGCAGACCATCCTGGAAGCTCAGACGTATCCGGATTATTCCATTCCGGCTCAGGGGATCAGGTGGTTGGTGAATAATATTGGTTCAGTGCCTTTGATGATTGTGGTAGGCGTGCTCAGTTTTGTGCTGTTTTTTTTCCTGTTTTCTCGTAAGGTGATGCGGGTTCTGGATGAAATTACGGCAGGAATTCAGGAGGTTGCCAAAGGAGAGTTATCCCATCGCATCGAAGTGAAGACCTCGGATGAATTCGGAGTGGTTGCTGCAAGCATTAATCAGATGGCTGAACAATTGCAGTTATCTCTTCAGGAAGAGCGTAATGCAGTTGCTGCCAAAAACGACCTGATTACGGGGATATCACATGATCTGAGAACACCGCTCACTTCTATTCTGGGATTTCTGGAGTACATTGAGAAGGATCGCTACCAGGATGAGATTGAGATGCGCTATTACGTTAGCATCGCCTATGAGAAATCCCTGACCCTTCGCAAGCTGATTGATGACTTATTCGAATATACGCGTGTGAGTGGCGGGAGTCTTCCGTTGTCTTTGCAAGCGTTGAACCTGAATTCGTTTCTGATGCAGCTGGCTGAAGAGTTTGCTCCCATGCTGGAGGATGCTGGCATGACCTACAAAATCATCGGCGGGCAAGAGCCACTATGGATAAAAGCTGCTCCGGGGGAGCTTGTAAGGGCGTATGAGAATCTGTTCAGCAATGCCATTCGGTATGGTTCGCAGGGTAAACTAATGGAGATTGGGCTGGCCCTTGAAGGTGAAGAGGCTGTAGTCCGCATCAGTAATTATGGTGAACCGATTCCGGCACAAGATCTGCCACATCTGTTTGATCGATTCTATCGTGTGGATAAATCGCGTTCCCGTGAAACGGGAGGTACGGGTCTCGGCCTGGCGATTGCCAAATCGATGATTGAATTACATCGAGGAAGTATCGTTGCCTACAGTGAAAATGGCAGAACGGATTTTGTTACCCGATTCCCTGTAACTGCTGCTCCGCCAAGTAATTACGAAGAGCAGTAATAATTAAGAATTTGGTAAGAAGTTAACTACTTCCTCATTAAGAAATATTCGGTATGCTACCTCTATTACCTTATTGTTGTATAGAGGAGGATACCAAATATGAAGACCCGATTCAGTACTGTAAGACTAAGATACATATACATTGGAGGAGCAAGCGCGTTACTGAGCGCAGCGCTCCTTTTTGTCGTTTATCACGTGCTACGATTTGCGCATCACCACGTCCTTCCTGATACAGCATGGATAACGCGTATGATGAACTGGGGAATCAACCATATCGGAACAAAGCCGTTTTTCATCTTCATTGGTGGAGCCGTATTTGCGATCTTTTTCTGGATTCGATCCCAGAAGATTGCGGAAGATCTCAGTCAACTTGCATGCGGAACAGCCGAACTTGCATTGGGCCACAATCCTGGAAGAATTGATGTTCTAAGTGGGGGTGAACTACGACAAATTGCTGCCAATCTGAATGTAATTACGTTTCTCCTGCATGAGGAAGGGCTGAGCAGATTAGAACCGAAACATGAGAGAAGAGAGGTAGAGGGAGCGTCTATTCAGCATGAGCAACCCGGCCTTCAGCAACATAATGAAGAAGACAAGGAGAACACTCAAACTATTTCTACACAGGTTGACCTACCGATAAAACTTACTCTCTACGGTATTCAATCTTCTCTGGATGAGATTATCCAAGGGCGGTGTCAGGACGAGATGGAAGTTCAGCATTGGGTCAAGTTGGCGTATGAACAGACATTGCTGCTTCAACATGCTCTGGAGATTACACAACGGAATGGACAGGAACGCGGAGTTTCAATAGAACAGGTACACAAGGAGCCTGAATGTTGAAGCACAGGGGCAAGCGATGGATGTATTACGTATTTGATGGAGCAGTGGTTGTCGTTTTGATGTTGACCGTCTTCTATCTCTATCTGATTACTTATGGCGAAGGAGTGCTTCGTAATCGTCCAGAGGCCATGCAGGTGGCCTCCTCAACCATTATTACGAATGCAGAGGGGACCGAAATTTCGAGGTTACATACGCAGACCAAAGGGTATTCCGAATATGCTGACCTGAACGCCATGCCAGATTTATTGAAAATGGCTTTTCTGGTTACAGAAGATCGACGGTTCTACAACCATGATGGACTGGATTTCATAGGACTCGGGAGAGCCATCGTGCAAGACATCATACATATGGATCTGAGTCAGGGAGGAAGCTCCATCACGCAGCAATTGGCAAGAAATCTATACTTGAACGGGGATAAAATGTTGAGTCGAAAGGTGAATGAGATATCGATTGCGATGGCCCTGGAGAAGAAGTATAGCAAGGATAAAATTCTGGAAATGTATCTGAATCAGATCTACATGGGACGCCAGCAGTATGGTGTAAAAGCGGCAGCCTGGCGGTATTTCGGAATTAAGGATATGCACCAGTTGGAACTATGGCAGATTGCTACATTAGCCGGAATCCCCAAAGGTCCATCCATATACAATCCAGTAGATCGTCCTGAATTTTCCAAACAAAGACGTGCCGTTATCCTTGGACTAATGCATGAACAGGGACTAATTACACGAAAGCAGATGCTCCAAGCCCGTGACGTCCATTTCACGCCGCCTGAAACCGTATTGAATGCAACAACTTCACTGGGCTTGAGCAAGCCCGCATATGTGTCTGCCGTGGATGCTGTGATTCAGGAGGCTTCTCGGCTCACAGGTAAAAGAGAAGCAGAGATTCGATCGGCAGGTTGGGTTATTCAAACTGGGCTAGACGAACAGGCACAACTGGCGATGGAAGAAACATTTGCAGACGCTACCCGATTCCCTGATGATCGCCAAGACGAGCTGGTACAGGCAAGTATGGTTATTATTGACCAGCATAACGGTGAAGTGAAAGCAATGATGGGTGGACGTAATCCTTTAAAAGGGGGCATTAACCGGGCAATTATGGATGCAAGGCAGCCAGGTTCTTCTTTTAAACCAATTATTGCATATGGCCCTGCGTTGGAGTCGGGGAAGTTCAAGCCAGAGAGTATACTACCGGGTAAACGCATGCAATATGGCAGCTATCAACCTTCCAATCTCGGTGGGCGTTACAGTGGTTCAATTGCCATGTCCCAAGCCCTGCAAAAGTCTATCAATGCCCCAACTGTATGGCTGCTTAATGAGACCGGACTGAACTATGCACATCAATTTGCGGCACGGCTCGGTATTGAACTGGGGAAAGAAGATCTAAACCTCTCAATTGCCTTGGGAGGTGTGCATCAGGGAGTGTCGCCAATGAAGATGGCGCAGGCCTTTACGGTGTTTGCGAATCATGGCAAATTGAATACAGCCCATCTGATACGCGAGATTACAGATTCACAAGGACGGACAATATTTGCTCATAAGTCGGAAAATAAGCAGGTAATCTCCTCCAGTACGGCGAATGCCATGACCAGAATGCTGCAAAATGTAGTCAGTCAGGGAACAGGAAGCCGGGCACAACTCGGTCAGCACAAGGTAGCAGGGAAAACGGGAACAACACAGGCTGCATTACCTGGTGTGGGAAGAGAGGCCAATCGGGATCTATGGTTTGTGGGCTATACGAGCAACTGGACTGCGGCGGTCTGGATGGGGTTTGATCATACGGATGCAAAACATTATATGAAGTCAGGAAGTGGTGTTGCAGCGGAGTTGTTCGCAACAGTGATGAGACGTGCTACCCAATAGAATGCAAGAGAGAGAGACCATAGTTCATACGATTCTTTCCTTCTCTTGGATAACACAGAGTATAGCTTCTAATGTATAATATGTGTCTTATTTATCGTAAAAGGAGGCTAAAATGAACTATAAATATAGGAACTCGGATACAGATACGGATATGAACTCGCTGCAATCCAAAACCGGTATCAGACCGGAACGTCCTGGCATCTCCGGATTAGGCGGATGGCTTATTTTAATACAGATTGGGCTTTGGGTCTCACTGGTGCTTCTGATCGCGGATATGTCGCAGGTAAATGTCATTATGGATCCAGCAAGGTGGGAAGGCGTCCGTGGTGTTGATCCGGAACTTTATACTAAAGGAATACGCCCGCTCCTTTGGTTCGGCGTCATAAGCAGCGTCATTTTACTAATAATTGTTATCGTGAACCTCCTACTGCTGTATAAGAAAAAGAAACAGTTTCCACGCATGATGATTATTCTGTACATTGCAAATGTATTCATTGGAGTCATGACATGGATCATGATCGCACGAATTGAGATTCCGAGGGAGCAGCATGTGCTCGATCCAACATCAGCATTTAATTTAACAATCCGATCGCTTCTGACATGTTGTATCTTTATCCCGTATTTCCTAAAGTCGGTTCGTGTGAAAAATACGTTTGTGAAGTAAATAGAATATTGATTGATATGCTGCTCTATAATGCTCTATAAAAAGCGATATGTAAGGCCCGTAGGTATACAAGATTTTATCCTGTATGCTAACGGGCCTTACGTGTGCTGAATATGTGAAAAGAATAATCATTTCGATGATGATTTTGCCCGAAGTGAGGCGGGAATTCGGCGTATCATCTGGTTTAATACCTCGGATAACACCAGGCCTACGGCAATAGCACCAGATAACATGAGTGCCTTGGCGGCCATCTCCATGGCGGCACTGTAGTCATTTTGCACAAAACTTCGCATCGCATTATATGCCAGTCCACCAGGAACGAGAGGAATGATGCCTGCGACACTGAAGATGATGACGGGTGCGCGAAACATGCGAGAGAATACCTGGCTGATGACACCTACGGCTATGGTCGCTGCAAGTGTAGCAGGAACCGCATCCGCTGCATATTCAAGCACGATATAGATAATCCAGCCGATCATGCCGACAAATCCACCGTGGAGCAGCATGCGCCGTGGTGCGTTGAAGATGATCCCAAACGCGGCTGAAGCGACAAAACTGGTTAAGGCTTGTTCAATAAAATGGAGCATATCCTGCATTCCTCCGTCTTACATAAAAAGTGAAAATACAACTGCAATGCCGGTACCTATGGCAAAGGCGGTCAGAAATGCCTCGGCTCCCTTGGATAATCCGGATACGAGATGCCCGGCCATCAGGTCGCGTACAGCATTGGTAATCAGCAGCCCCGGAACCAGCGGCATAACCGAACCAATAATGATTTTGTCCCGTTCATGACCCACTCCTATATAGATCAGGAGAAAAGCGAGTAAGCCAATAACAAAGGATGCCGTAAGTTCGGCAAAGAATTTGACCCGCACCAATCGGTGAAAGGCAATAACGGCTGCATAACCTATACCACCGCAGATTAGCGCCGGAAGAAAGTCGCTCCAGCCTCCGCCAAACATAATGGTAAAACAACCACTGGATAACGCTGCGGCCGTAAGCTGAACAGCCGTTGAATAGGAGGAAGGCTTGCCTTCGATCTGTACCAACAGATCATGGGCTTCCTGAGCAGATAGCTCACCTTGTCCGATGCGGCGGGAGACCGCATTAACCTCGGACACCTTGTCCAGATCCGTCGTACGCTCGGAGATGCGAATCAGCTTGGCAGGTTCGGTTGCATCAACAGAGAAGAAGATACCTGTCGGAACAACGTAACTATGCGAATGGGGTAACCCAAGCGCAGCCGCCATACGTTTCATCGTATCTTCGACACGGTAGGTTTCACCACCGCTTTGCAGCATGATTTTGCCTGCGAGCAGACAGATTGCAATCACGCGGGATTGTTCAGTAGGGTTGCTGCCAATCATACCCGTCTCGGCTTGTGATACGGGTGATGAATCATGACGTATGTATTCCAACCGGATCAAGCTCCGTTTCATATGAGATATGGGGTGGTGCGACACCATTGTATCATATTTCACACGCTCGCAAGGAATCATACCGCACCATCGCCGAGACCATAAAAAAGCTTCGTTCCCAAGACTTGAATATCTCAGGAGCGAAGCTTCTTGGAACAGGTTCGGATATAGAAGTACAGTGCCACTACATCAACAGTGTGATAACCAACAATTCATATAGCACAAGCGGCAAAATCGTTGGTCCAAACAAGGCGCGCGGTTCAGGATATCCATGCATCGGGGTAACCTGGAGATACAAAATTCCCCGGTCTGCACTGATGATGACACCTTCCCACACTTGCCCATCGATATTCTGGACTTGTACCTTCTTGCCTACATGCTGCCGGGCTGTATGATGAAGCATATTCCGCACACTTTGCACGGATTGAAGCATCGGTTGATTGGCTTGATACACGACACGCGTGGATGGCGTGGATGTGGATTCAGACATGATGCACAACCCTTCCCTCAAAATAAGTTCTTACTTCAAGGTATGCATCTGCCTATAAAAGGTGATTACACAAACGCCATCTCAAGGCTCCCGCGTCCATTTTCATAAGCGACTTTGCCTAATGCTCCATTCACAAAGGTGAGCTGGGGCGGAACATGGCCGAGATCCACATCGTACAGTACAGGGACATCCAGATCCCCAAGTGCAGAGGATAGGGCATCGGTAAAATTGAAATCGGCTGTATCGGAATAACCCGCAGGTCGGCCGAACATGAAACCTTTCACGCCTGCAAACCAGCCAGCCTGTCTCATCTGCCACAGATGACGGTAGATATCCCCCGCATTCATCTCACAGCTTTCCAGATACCAGATCGTTCCTTCATCTGCACAGTACTGATCCAAATACGATTGGACGGGTGCATACGGCGTGCCAATCAGACTGGAGATCGTATCCATGCATCCGCCGATCAGCCGACCGGAGAACGCCACATCTGTATCTGCATCTTCCGAGTGGCCGAGCTGTTTCCAGCGCGAAGGTGTATCCAGGTTAAATCCAGGAGATTCCGGTTTCCATGCCGATTGATAATGTGTGGAAGACGATTGTGTGATCTGTCCGCCGTATTTGGTCTGTAACACATCAATCCAGCGCGCAGTCACGGGGTCGAGGGTATTTGATCTTAGATCAACATAGTTGGTGCCATGTGCTGATGCTGTTCCGGTGATCAGGGTATAGGCGAACAGGAACGTACTGATATCCGAGTATCCCATGACCCATTTGGGCGGTAATGTTTTCAAAGCTTCCCAATCCAGCAGGGGGAGGATATCCATCAGAAATTCCCCGCCCCATGGAGGGATAATGGCTTGAATATTTGGATTGCGGAAAAATTCATTCATCTCTTCGGCGCGTTCCTCTTTGGAGGCACTCACACATTTGGTGTTATGACGTAGAGAGGGGCTTTCCAGCACGCCAAAACCAAGGCGCTCCATATTGCGTTTGCTCTCCTCAAGATAATGGTATAGGGACTCGCCTACACCGCTGGAGGGGGCTGCCACACCGATCATGTCTCCTTGCGCGAGTGGTTGCGGATAACGGATAGAACGATTATTCATTGTGGAAACACCCTTTCTTGTGAACATATCGATTTAATGTAGTTGTTTAATATTTTCATTATAGTGCATGACTACGTCATGTGGCTTACGATTGTGGCTGTTACATTATATTTAGGGAGTCACAGGAATTTCAATAGAGAACGGTGCACGAATTTGATCAGGGTAAGAGAATATTTCCATTGTCAGATTTCCTTTGGCTGCGACTCCATTTTTAATGACAACTCTTGCTTCAAAGACGGAAGGGCTCCAGCTTACTTCATTAATGTCGAAAGGGTTTCCTTTACTGTCCTCAATATTGGTAAATGATAGCCCTGAAGTAGCATTTTGAGCATCTGCAATTGAAAACTCGAGGATCAGATTTTTGCCCTGGACCGTGCTTTGCAGCAATTTCAAACTCGATGGGCCGCCTTGTATTTCACCTGAAGAGGGATCGATGCTGATAACCAGTTCATCCTTATCCACCGCTGAAAGGCCAGACCCTTGCAAAGTCAGTTTTTTCGGAGTGGAGAAGTACATGCTTTCGAAAAAGACAGAACTTCCAGAGCCTCCGATGGAAGATGAATCCGTTCTCCATGCTCGGCCTTGCTCATCTACCAAGTGCAGATCACGAATGCTAAAGATTTTTTTGGTGTTGTTCCGATCATATTCGATATCAAGTACAAGACGAGTGGGATACAGAACGGCCTGTTTCACACGGATGCGCTGTCCGTCCACGGTCATAGTTTGGTTTACGGGAATGTTTTTTTTCATGCCTTTTGTTAAGCTGTGATCCACGGGGAAGGTAACCTTCCACTTATTATTCGGTTCCTTACCTCGTTTCTTAAATACAACGGTCAGCTCTTGTGGCGGTAAAGATTCTGTGAATGAGACATCGATTTTGTCCTCGTAAACGCCACTTTCTGAAGCCGGCTTAGGAGAGGAATAACTAAATCCAACCGGAAGATCTTTACCGTTCTCATCCAGCAAATCGATATCATATCCACCTTTCTCCGGATATTTCATGCCCTTCATCGTGTAAAAAATGACCATACGTGACTCGTCCGTGATAATGCCTTCAACGGTCAAGGAAGCACCATCATGCTCGTCGGTTACCCCGACTTTCTGTAAGAGGGACTTATCGATCGCCATCATTAATCCTTTGTCCTGGCGAATCATGCTCACAATGCCTTCCATGCCAGGCAATTGCTCCACGAAGGACGCAAAAGCGGGAGAGACACGGATACATCCCGTAAATAGCAGGATGAGGGCAGCTACTGAGATGGAGCTCATATACCAACGCAGTCGGGACTTGCGCTTACGGGCAGCCTGGCGGATTCCGGACTGCACAGCCTGATATGCGGCGGCATCGGGCACAGGCATGGTTTCGTATTCCGTCTTGCGAGCATTCAGCCGTTCTTCCAATGCGTCAAATGAGTTTTGTTCATCCGTCATGAGGATGCATCTCCTTTCGTTTCAAGTTGATCACGAAGCTGTCCGAGTGCCCGATGTAATCGGGATTTTACGGTTCCGGTCGGGATGTCGAGAATATCGGCAACTTCAGTTAAGGAGAAACCTTCGAAATAACTGAGGATAATAATCTGTTTGCAATCCCGGTCAAGAGTGGAGACGGCGGCGGCAAGATCGGGGTCCGCAGGACGATCCCAGCTGCTGGATTCATGAATCTTGGTGACGGGACGGAACCGACTTTTGCGTTTGCGTTCGTCCGCACAGTAGTTGAGCAGAATGCGGATGAGCCAAGTGCCAAAGTAGGAGGGCTCTTTTAATTTTTTGAGTTGACGGAACGCCCTGAAGGTTGATTCCTGAATCGCTTCGAGCGCATCACCTTCGTTATGCAGGTAGGCATAGGCGATACGGTATAGTTGGCTCTGATGTAATTCCATTAAGGCTGCAAAAGCCTCGGCATCCCCTTTTTGTGCGGCGATGGTGAGCTGAATAGGGGTCACATGGCTCCTCCTTTCATGGATATGTTGAGTATTAGACCGCGTAAGGCACCAAACGGTTCTTACTCCCTGGAAAAAATATGATGTATCGCGATTTCTATATAAGTTGAACTATATTTACACGAGAACGTAGAGGACTGAAATAACCTGAAGAAGCGGAGCGTTCGCCTTTATCGCCAGATTTTCACCTTTGTAAAAGTGAATTAAAAAATCTGGGGATAACAGCGATCGGAAGGTTGTTCTGTCATCGGAGTGGCAAGTGTAAATATTCTTTAGCTCAACTTATATAGCCTCTCACCGATAGAGGTATGTAATCGAACAACAAATAACCGTCAGACCTTCTCTTTGTACTCCAAAAAGAGTCCTGACGGTTATTCACAGTATTGCTCACGTTATCCAATCATTATTGCTGATGCGCTGTAACGGCTGCTCGCAGACATGAAGCTGTAGATGTGTTGCCACGCTCAAGTGAAATATCCAGTGCGGTCTGGCCCGCTGAGTTCAGCGCGTTTGGATCAGCTCCATGCTGAAGTAACATCTCGATAAGTTCGATCTGATCCGTATGAAATGCTGCGGAGTGCAACGCATATTGTCCATCGCTGTCCAGAATACTCGTGGATGCCCCGTGTTCGAGTAAAAGTTGGATAACTTCTGGTGAACGTTCTCCGGCAAGTGCGGCATGCAGTGCAGTATTGGATGGAATAAAGGAAATCTTGGAATGAGAAAGGGCGTTAACATCCGCTCCATGCTCCAGAAGAAGACGAACTGCTCCTGCTTGTCCATAATGAGAGGCATATCCCAGCGGAGTTAACCCATCCTGATTTTCAGTATTGGTGAATTCCGGGTGAGAAGCGAGCAATAATTGCAGGTTGGCCAAATCTCCCGACTGTGCAGCCTGAAATAGTTGATTAATCTGTTCTGCATGATTCATAAGGAATACCTCCATCTGATGAGATAATTCAATTATAGGCGTTCCTCTTTAAAGATTCTTCTCCATAATCACCTTTTTCCCCTTAGCTTAGAAGGAGAGGATTGGAAGCGTCTAGTGAATAATGAACTGAACGAACCGAGGCTTTCGAAGCCCACATCATACCAGATATTGGTGACAGACCTGTCCGAATCTAGCAAAAGCCCCTTCGCAGCCAATAGTCTGCATTCAGTCAGATAACGATGGGGTGAAGTACCAAACAACTTTTTATAACTGCGTAGAAAATGATTCACGGATAGTTGTGCAGCCGCTGCAGTCTGTTCTAGCGTTAAAGGTTGATCATAGTAGGCGGAGATATACTCATGCCCGATATACACTCTTCGATACAACTCTTCTCTGGTTGAACGTCTGATCATATCCAGTTCGTTGATCTCTTGCTGAATGTTACGGTGTAGGTCCAGCATGTGAACAACAAGCTGATGAAGCTGCTCCGCTATTGCCCAGGAATCAAGGTTGTCTGTACTGTACAAATTCCGCAAATGATTCAGGGCTGCGCCAAGCCGATTATCCATCGCGTATGTACGTTCTACCCATTCCATCTTGCTTGAGGGTGAATAACTATTCGGCTCATCAAGTAGCCGAAGATCACTGGTAATTAGATTCCGGCCGATCTCTTCCACATAACCGGGAGGGAAGAAGATACAGAAGGATTCAACTGGAGTAGATGAATCAATGTGAAGACTATATTCCTGACCCTCATTCAGAAGTAGATAGTTCTCATTATTGACTGCGAAGTGACCGCGCCCCGCTTCATAGTGCGTTTTTCCGTTACGGAATGTTTTCAGTGATAACGAGCCGCTGCCTTTCCAATCGAATTGAGAACTCGATTCATGCAGAATGAAGGGTACAGGTCGAGGAAGAGGAATCTCCAACACTTGCAAGCACCTCCAAGCTTAATTCTGGTTATACAACTTCTTCGCAGCTTCCAGCCCAGGCACGGCAAAGCAGGCGAGTGGAGAGGGCAGATCATTCAATGGGAACCAGCCGATCTCACCGATGGCTCCGCCTTCTTCCAGGTTACGAGCATGACCGCCAATCACCTTGGTGGAATAGAGAACAGATATCCAATGTTCCTTCTGCTCTGGCTGGATCGTCTCCGCCGTACAGAGCAGACTATCAATGGCGATATCCAGATTCACTTCCTCCTTGATTTCACGGATAACGGCAGTTTCCAGTGATTCGTAGGGATCGACTTTCCCGCCGGGAATACTCCAGGTATGCTGTTCGGGCTGACGATTCCGCCAAGCGAGAAGCACTTCGCCCCGTTCATTCAGAATGACTGCGCCTACGCCAATGCGAGGTGAAATTTCAGATTCCCCTTTTGGAACAGAACTTAATTCCGACAGGGACAGCGCAGCTTGTTCGTTCACATTACGTTGTGAAAAACCACCCGCATCCATTTCCCAAGATTGAGGAGTGTGAGTAGACCGGAATGATAAGGGAAGCCCAGACTGTGCCGACCATTCTTCCGCAAGAATACTCATCGAGATCAGGTCATAATGCATGCCATCCCGCAAAACTGCAGAACGCTGGCGACCCTCTTCCCGGAATCCGGCTTTTAGGTACGCACGTCTCGCGGCTTCATTGTATTCAATGACTTCCAGCGCAATCCGGTTCAGGTTCAATTCGTGGAAGCCATACCGAAGAATCAGAGCCAGAGCGTCGCTTCCGTAACCTTTACCCCGATCATTTTCTTCACCGATGCCAATGGCCAGACGAGCCGACCGATTGTTCCATTCAATCCGGTAGAGGGCTGTGAATCCAATGAATCGGTTACCCTCCAGTGTACGTAATGCAAATTCAAATCCGTTGTCGCGGCGGACAGACGAAGAACCCGTTTCATCCGGCGTTAACGGGATCGCGATATCGGTATCCATGTTGCGCAAATATTCATAATCGTCTGTAAAGCGGGAGAGACGCATGCAATCTTCCGGGCATGGGGCCGCTAATCTGACTTTGGAACCTTGAAAACCATTTAAATGACGTGGAGCCATGTTGCACCTCTTTTATTCGATATGAAATCAATCGTTTCTCCCCATTATACTACGAACAAGAGAGGATACCGAAAATTGGAACCAAACGAGCTACACTCAGGGTAAAATCATAAAAAAAAGCAGCCGTTTCGGGCTGCTTGTACATTCATTATTTCAGATCATTCAATAAATTCTTCATTTTTTTGTAATGTCCACTGACCCGATCAACCATGTAGTTATACATGAGCTGATTCTCCGAAAGATTCGCCATTTCCTTGTCAATGTCAACGTTATTGTTGTTATTGTTCATGGCTGTTTCGTTGTTTTCGACAATTCGGTACTGTACGATGGAAGAATTGGGATCACTGATAGGAAAGTGTTTGTCATGAGTCCGCTTCATGGCGAGCTGATCTGTTTTGCCATTTTCAACGATACGTCTCAGCTCTTCCTGAAACTCTACCGTTTTCTTTTTGTAGTTGGGCGTGTCTGCATTGGCAATGTTATTGGTAATGGCATTGTGCTGTGCAGTAAGCGCTTGTAACAGTGATTCGTTACGTCTTGTCGTATTCGTTTCGATCACGGGCTCAGTCTCCTTCACTGTAGATTGTACAGTTACTTCTATAATAAGAAATTAAGTTGCACACTGTCAACAAAACAAAGAAAAAGACAAGCACATGCCGGAGGTCCCCCATAAAGAAGAACCCTGCCTTCATGAAATCTTGTCTTAGACCTTGCCCTTATGGGATCAGCGTTGAACAACCTCTTTAAGAGGGACGATTAATATTTTTGCCGTAATAGATCTCGTCCATCTCCAGCTTCAGCCATTCTGTAATCTCCTGTTGTTCCTTTTTGCTGAGCTTATCTTTGGTGTACCCAAACAGATAATTGTCGAGATCAAATTCTCTCAGTTTACATTTGGTGTGAAAAATATTCTCCTGATAGACGTTCACGTCAATCATGTCAAAGCTACTCTTGATCTCATCCGGAATATAATTCTGAATCGAGCCGATCTCATGGTCAATGAACAGCTTGCGTCCGCTCGTATCCCGTGTAAAACCACGTACCCTGTAATCCATCGTCATAATGTCCGTATCAAATGAGTGGATCAGATAATTCAGTGCCTTAAGCGGTGAGATCTCACCACAGGTGGAGACATCAATGTCCGCACGGAAGGTACTGATACCTTCACTAGGATGAAACTCCGGGTAGGTGTGCACAGTGATATGGCTTTTATCCAGCTGCATGACAACGTTATCGGGCAGAGGGCCGGGAGATTCATCGAGTGATTCTTCGGGGATCTCCACAATTGGACCTTCCGAGACAAGCATCGTAACACTCGCACCTTGAGGCACGTAATCCTGCTGGGCAACATTCAGCACGTGGGCTCCGATGATATCGGAGACGTTGTTCAGAATTTTACTCAACCGGGCGGCGTTATACTGTTCATCAATATATTCAATGTAAGCTTCACGTTCGTCTTTGGTTTTGGTATAACAAATATCATACATATTAAAGCTGAGCGACTTGGTCAGGTTGTTAAATCCATGCAGTTGAATGCGCTGCTCTGGCGTAATTGTCATGGTTGCAGTTCCCCTTATCCCATACGACATATCATCGCAGTTATAATACTACTTATACCCAACCTGCCACGAAAAAAAACATATGTACGTCATTCAAAATACGATTCCCCTCTGATGACAGCTATGCATGAATGGACTTCAGATGATCTACATTTTTTCAGAATGAAGAATCGTCGAAATCTGCAATATCATTCATGCGCTCATCCTCAGCTACAGATTGGATATCCTCTGAAGTGACACTGATGATTGTATAGTCCTCGTTCTGCTGTTTCTTCACGGCTTTTTCCTTCACAAAACGGGGACTGCCTTCTCCGGCATCTTCGTCATAGACGAGCAGAAGACCGTCGCTTTTACGCAGCAACAGGTCATCCCGTGCAGTGAACTGCCACGGCCCGATATAAGGTTGATTGCTAATCGCACCGTAATAGTCCACACCCGAGAGGATGGAACGGTAATACTCCTGCTTGTCTTCTTTCCATTGCTCCTCCGGGTTCTGAAAGGCAGTGATGATCGACAGTTTCAGATGTGGATACGTCTTCTTCAGATCAATCACTACTTCGCAGGCCCACAGATCCACACCGTATTGTCCGGGCGTCAGCACCCATTCCAGACCTTCTTCGACAAGGGGAGTGAGGCGGGAGGAGATGGCTTTTTTGATAAAAGGAATACCTTCATGCTTCTGTCCAAAAATCTGCAATTCATGTGCCCGGTAACCGGTGATTAACAGGTTTTTCAGTGTCCGTTCCTCCTTTCAGGCATGATCAATCAATTAGTGAATTTTCTATATATGCACACATTAGAGGTGCAGTTATTTCGCAGGTGGAGTTTCTGCACGGAACGGATACAGGAATGGCTTTGGAATATCCGTTTCGAATGACATTAACTCATCCGTTGTGGGATGGATAAACGAGAGTATACGTGCATGAAGTCCGAGACGGCCAAGGTCTCTTGTGCGTGCGCCGTATTTTCTGTCACCGGCAATCGGATGTCCGAGATCTTCCATATGCACACGAATCTGATTTTTACGCCCTGTCTCCAGACGCACTTCCAGCAAGGAGAACTCACGGTTCGACTTCAGACGTTTGTAATGTGTGATGGCATGTTGTCCATCATTCGGACGAGAGCTGGAATACATTTTCAGCGTTTTGGTTTCCTTCAACCAGGAAGAGATGGTGCCTTCTTCTTTGGCTACTGTACCTTCAACAAGGGCAACGTAGACACGGTCCTGCACATTTTCTTTCCAGTTGTTTTGCAGCTTCTGCTGTACCTCTTCACTTTTGGCAAACATCATGACACCTGACGTATCCCGATCCAGACGATGTACAACAAAGATCCGGTTGAGCGGATTCGTGCGGCGTACATGCTCTGTCAGTTGGCGATAAGCTGTCAGGTCATCCGTCTTGTCAGCGGCGATGGACAACAGTCCGGCTTCCTTACGGATCACAATGATATCATCGTCTTCATGCAAAATGTTAATACCCGTCAAGGACGGAGCAGCGACTGCACCTTCTTTTCTAATATATACAATCTGACCTGGCGTCAGCGCTTCATTAAACTTGGTTACGACCTTCTGATCCACGGATACCTGTCCACGACCCAGAATGGACTTCACCGCGTTCCGTCCTGATTTCAGATGCTGCAACAGGAAGTTCAACAGTTCGTCCGGTTCGGTTACTTTGTACTGGCGTGGTGGTTCCTGCTTGCGATAGTAGGAATTGCCTGGTCGTTTGGATGCGCTGGCATTTTTGGGTTTGTTACCTCCAGCTTTCTTGGGTGCACCCGATGATTTCGCGGCTATTGGCTTCTTATTCTCCTCCGTATTGCGTGATGCGGAAACACCTGATGTTTTGGCAGATGAGAAGTTGGACTTGCCGGAACGTGCTGTAGATGAACCTGCGTATGTTTTTCCCTTGGCCGATGCCGATGTTTTGCCTGTTGGACGTTTGCGTTTATTCATGAATAATAATCTCCTTCTGAACAGCCTGTACCGCTTGTGTGCATACGATCCGTTCATTTCGTTATGCAGTTCAATATACCACTAACAGTCGACAAATAAAAATAGGTTCATGGAATCTGCTATACATCCAATCCGAAGAGTTGTGAGATTCATAGGATATGTTATCCCATAGCATTGGAGGTGTTACTCATGGGCGTGTTTCTCGATATGAGAACTTCGATGAACTCGGCAACCGTAGGACAGCCCGGTTTATCTCTAAGTCCATCCCCGGAAGCATTCGGCGCAATTGGTCTTCAGACCCAAGGTGTGGTGAACCCCATTATTACTTTGAACGGGACAGTAGGTGTTACGGGAGAACTGGGAGATACCTTTGTTGTAGAGCTGGTACGGGGATTCCTATATGATCCTTTCTATGTGATCTACCGTGCTGAAGGTACAATTGGACAGAATGGCGGTGCCGAATTTCATTCGTTCACTGCTCAGGATCTGTCTGCACCACCAGCATTGGAAAGTGTGTATACTTCGTTCATCTCGGGCGTGTCCACAGCAGTAAGAACCGGGCCGGAGATGTTATACGGTATTGCAGCCACCGGTTAGTAGTGAAAGGCGAAATATAACAGGCAGAGTGCTTCGGCATCACTTCTGTTGACGGCAGAGTTCGCTTCATACCCCAGAAACGCAAGACAATGCAGCGATAGGTAACGACTAGCGCTCAGCAAGAAACCCCCGGCTTAAGAAGTCGGGGGTTTTTGCCGTACAAGCATCTGTACATTTCAATGTAGCTCACTCATCTGAAGGAAGTGCCCGTGAGGATCAGTTGGCACGGCCTTTCAGAATGATGTTGTTGGCTTTGCCAAAGTCGATGGCAACTTTGCCTGCGAGTGCAGCTGTTCGCTCCGCAAGGATAACCGCGTTGACGCCACAGGAGAAGAGAGCGACATCGAAGGTATGTTGATTATTCTGAATCCAATGCAGCGTTTCATCCATTTGATCATAGCTGTCGAAGGGCAGGGCAGTCACAATGTTTAGATTATACGGCTCACGTTCAAGCATGACACGCAGAGCCTCAATCTCACGAGTAACGAGTAACACACGCTTGCCTGCAAGCATCTGCCAGAAACGCGGATTCTGCGCCAGTTCCCGATTGACACAGGCATGACAAGTCATCGGAGGAGAGATGCCAAAGTGTGCAAATACCATGTCGGTCAGGGGTCTTTTGAGATAATCGGGAGCATTAATGGTGCTGTCACCACGAGGAAGAATGCCCACGATATCGGCACGTTGCAAGGAAGCGGCGACTTCATCCCGTAGTTTCGGGTTGGGAAGACGAAGTCCCTTTTGCCCTAAGTTGGCTTTCTTGGCCCAACGCTCCTGAAGGACCTGTTCCGTGGGCCATACGGTTTCTTGAGACATGACGATATTCTCGCCATCACCGACTCTTACAAGAGACAGCGGTCGGTGTTCCAGAAGTGCCGCTTCGAGCTGATCAAGCACACCTTCCATTTCAAGATAGATCGAATTCATATGATGGGTTGCCTCCTTTGAAAATTGAACTGTTCTATTCTATGTTGCGACTACCGTAACGATATGTACGTTCGACCCAAAGGGCACCATCTTTGGTTGTATATCAATCTATTTATATGAAAGTTAGTACATCTGTCGGTACCGCTTCTATCAACGTTTCATACGATATAGAGTGCTGGATTCACAAGCGAGATGTGGCTTGAAAGCGATCAGATAGATAGAGGATGGTCTTCGTAGGAAGACGGCATCAAAACTATGAAAACAGTCTGTATCCGACAAACGGAACTTGCAGCGTTCATGAGGAGGAATGTTATGTCCAGGAAAGTTGTGATTGAGATTAACTTCAACAATTATGGGATGGACCCGCAGCGATTAACGCGGGAATGGCTGGAGCGTCGGATGAGCATCTTCCGCACGTTCACATTGCATTGCCTGAAGGCGCAGACGAATCAGGATTTCCTCACAGTGATGAAGTTGTCCAAGGAATCCGGGGAATTAATGCAGGAGATTCTAGCGGGGCAGGAGCCGCTTCCTTCCAATATTCGTTTTGGAACCAATATCGAGAGTGTGCGTGCCATTTTGGCGTTTGCCAATGGTTCGGAGCAACTCTATATTGCCCGTCTGGATTCGGATGATTTATACCATAAAACCTTTGTTCAACAGCTCTACGATATTCAACCACAGCAGCAGACGATGGCATTGATTAACCAGAACGGATATCTGTGGGACAGTGTGAATAACGAGATGGCCCCAGCGTTTCACCGTTCTCCACAGTTCTATGTCTACTTATATAAGACAGCCGAATACGCAGCAGGATACCGGGTCAAGCTTCCGGGCAGAGGTACACATGGCAATGTCATTGAACTTCCGCACGAGCTGCTTGCTCCGCGCAATTATGTCAACATCGTGCATTCGAGCAATACTTCAACCAAAAAGGTACCGCCCAAAGACCGGTTAAGCCGGGATGAGATGGCACAGGTACTACGCGAATTCATGATCTGATCAGGGAGGGATTCATCCATGATTCAAGGACAAACGATTCTGATCACCGGAGGAACAGGCTCCTGGGGTCAAAAGCTGACTGAGGTACTGCTGGAGCAGGACCCGGCTGAGATTCGCCTTCTGTCACGTAATGAATACGCCCAGATTGCGATGCAGCGAGAGTTCAACCATGATCCGCGTCTGCGATTCATCATTGGGGATATCCGCGATTATCGGGCAGTGGAAGATGCATGCAGAGGTGTGGATGTGCTCTTCCATCTGGCTGCGCTGAAGCATGTTCCGGTCTGCGAGGACCAGCCGGATGAAGCGTTCAAGACCAATGTAATCGGTACCCAAAATATTATTCGGGCTGCGATACGCATGCAGGTTGCCAAAGTCATCGATGTGTCCACAGATAAGGCGGTAGATCCGATTAACGTATATGGCATGACAAAGGCTTTGGGTGAAAAAATGATGATCCGTGCCAACTGGCTGAGTGAAAGCACCCGGTTTGTCTGCATCCGCGGCGGCAATGTGCTTGGAACCAGCGGTAGTGTCGTTCCCTTGTTCCGTCGTCAGATTAATGAAGGCAAGAGCCCAACCATTACGGACAAAGGCATGACCCGTTTTTTCCTGACGCGTACCGAAGCTATACATTTACTGCTTAAAGCGGCTGAGGCGGCCGTGGGCGGAGAGACTTTTGTGATGAAAATGAAAGCTTGCAAGATGACGGAACTTGCATCCGTCATGTTGGAACAGGCAGGTCGTCCATCCTTCGATTATAAGGTGACGGGAATACGTCCAGGCGAGAAATTACATGAAGTGTTAATCTCGCCCTTTGAAGCGCCGCGTACGTACCAATACGATGCGCAGTATTATGTCATCCTGCCGGAGCACAAGGACAAGAGCCTGACGGATCAGTACAGCAGTCTGCCACGTGTGAACTTCTCCGAGTATCGCTCGGACAGTGCCATGATGAACAAACCAGCGATTGCCCGTTTTTTGCGTGCAGGCGGTTATATCGATTAGGGTGTGTCTCAAAGCTTCTTTTCGGAGTTTTCAGATACGCCCGCCGAAGGGAGGCGGAGCATTTGGAGTTGGAAGGAATGGAAGAGAATCATCAGCATGAGCAGCACGAAGGAAATGAAGAGTTACAGCAACGTACCCTAATACAACATATTAATGACCGCTCCCTGAAAGCTGTTGTCATCGGTCTCGGTTATGTTGGTTTACCCATGGCCGTAGAGATGGCACAGGCCGGTTATCAAGTCCACGGGATTGATATCGATACTTCGAAGGTAGCCAAGCTGAACGCCGGGAATTCGTATGTCATAGGTATAGAAGATGATGTTGTGCAGTCGCTTATGCAGGCTGGATTATTCACGGCAAGCACCGATTATGCTGCGGTGGCACAGGCCAATGTCATTGTAATCTGTGTGCCCACCCCACTGACCCCTGAGCATCAACCGGATATCTCATATATCTCGGCGGCGGTGGATGGCATGACTCCGTATTTGCAGGAAGGCAGCCTGGTTATATTGGAAAGCACGACCTATCCGGGCACAACGGAGGAACGCGTGAAACAACCGATTGAAGCGTCAAACGGTTGGCGAGCTGGAGAACAGTTCTACGTCTGTTATTCTCCAGAGCGGGTAGATCCGGGCAGTGTGCATTATGGTGTGAAAAATACCCCGAAGATTATTGGTGGCTCCACACCCGCTTGTCTGAATTATGGTAAACAGTTCTACAGCTCGTTCCTCAACGAAGTTGTTCCGGTAAGTTCAACAACGGTAGCGGAGACAGCAAAGCTGTTCGAAAATACATTTCGCAGTGTCAATATTGCACTCGTGAATGAGCTGACCCCGGCCTGTGAACAGATGGGGGTAAACATCTGGGAAGTACTGAATGCGGCGGCAACCAAGCCATTTGGTTATATGCCATTCTATCCCGGTCCCGGCATCGGCGGGCACTGTATCCCAATCGATCCGATCTATCTGTCCTGGGCTGCAAACCGTCAGGGATCGGAACTGCAGTTCATCCAGCTGGCGGATGCAACCAATCGGCAAATGCCAGAGAGAGTGGTGAAGCGTGCCGCGGAGCTGCTGGAGCAGAATGGTGTATCTGTGCGAGGAGCACGTGTTGTACTGGCGGGTATGGCTTATAAAAAAGACATTGATGACCTGCGTGAATCGCCAGCATTGGACGTTTTTCGGCTGCTGAGCGCAGCAGGTGCAGATGTGGTTTTCACCGATCCAATGGTGCCTGTCTTCCGCAAGGATGATGGTACAGTGCTGCATTCTAGTCCAGCAGTGCCAGAATTGTGGACAGGAGCTGATCTGGTGATCATCACCACGGATCATTCGGGATTTGATTATCAAGAGATGGCAGATCATGCAAAGCTAATTTTTGATACACGCAATGCAACGGCCGGATGCCACGGGGGAAATATTGTGGTACTGGGTCAGCCTGTACGGCATGAGGCCAAGAGAGTTTACGAGCAACAGGAACGAGTAGAAGGGTCCGGGCAAAAAGAGGAAGTCAAGGTGGCAGTCGAGGGCGCCGTAACTCGTCGTGAAGCTACGATCGATCCCGACGAGGATCAGGGAGATGCCCATGGCAAATCATGATCGTGTAAGCGAACGCTATTACGGCGAGATTAATTCGGAAGATTCTCATGAAGCGACGAGAACGCGTATCCACTGGATGTGCCGTGAGGCAACAGGCAAACGCATCCTGGATGTCGGGTGCAGTCAGGGCATTACGTCCATTCTGCTGGCACGTGAAGGATTTCGTGTAACAGGCATTGATTTGGAAGAAGAAAGTGTCCGGTATGCGCAAGCTGAGCTTGCCAAAGAATCCCGGCCAGTTAGGAACAATGTGGATTTTCGAATGCTGGATATTACGCAATGGAAAGTAAGGTCTACCTTTGATACTGTGCTGCTTGGAGAAGTGCTGGAGCATTTTGCTCATCCGGAGACGTTGTTGATCCAGATTTATCGGCTGTTGCAAGAAGATGGGACGTTGGTTGTGACTGTGCCGTATGGGTATCACCCGTTCTATGACCACAAGCAGACCTTCTATGCGGGAAGCCTGGCCATGACCCTGATGCCGTATTTTGAAGTCTTGAAACTCGAAGTTCATCATAAATATCTATGTTGCGTGGCCCGCAAACGGCGGAGTACACAACTGCATATGTCGCCAACTTTAGATCAACTGATGGAGTGGATGGAGCTGGATCATGTGCATTTTGCCGAGGTGGAACATCAGCACCTCCGTGTAATGAAGCAGCGGAAGAAGGCATTGGACAGTGCGGTGGAGCAGGTGAAACGGCTTCGCCGACAGGAGAGTGGGGAAGTGTAGCGGTGTTGTTTAGTGTGACGACAGAGCTATTCTATGTTCTAACGAATCTCACACGTCTTATGTTGGTGATTTGGGAGAGGGAAAAAATGTAACGAATCTCAGCGACGCTATTTCATCCGAAAGCTGCGATAAACGACGAATGGTTGCTTAAAATGCGAGAATAGCGCGCCTCAGATTCGTTACATTTTCCAATTGGCTGAAATGCACCAAATAGCTTCACCTCAGTTCGTTAGCCACGGTGAAAATGAAATGAATTCCGTGACCAATACCACATACCAAACAAATTGGAATAAACATTTACACGAAACGGAGAAGAGAAAAAGAATCTCAAGAAGCGGAGCTAAAAGCGTTCTGAATGAAAGCTGTATCGGAAGCATATGCTTCGCCTTTATCCCCGGATTTACCCTTTATAAAAGGAATTAAAAAAAATGGGGATAACAACGATCGGAAAGTTTCTGTCATCGGAGTGTCCAGTATAAATATCTTTTAGTTCAACTTACGATAGTACTTTGTTCGAAGTATTTAACCAACGAAAGAACAAATCCGTTATGAAATTTCGCAATACGCGTACGACAGGAAGGGGCTCAAAACGTGATCACCATCAGTCTGTGCATGATAGTGAAGAACGAGGAACGCACGCTGGCGCGCTGTCTGGATTCGGTTGCCGGCATCGCGGAAGAGATCATCATTGTGGATACCGGTTCATCGGATCGCACGATGGATATCGCTGCGCAGTATACCGACCAGGTCTATACGTATGAATGGAAGGATGACTTTGCCGCAGCGCGGAATGAGTCATTCGCCAAGGCCACTCAGGAGTATATCCTGTGGCTGGATGCGGATGATGTGCTGCTGCCCGCGGAACGGGCGAAGCTGGAGGTGTTGAAGCAGCAGCTTCCGTCCGGGGGGAAGACGGAAGCTGTGATCTTGAGCTACACGCTGGCCGAGGGGGCGGAGGGAAGTCCACTTGTGACGGACCGACGCCTTCGCCTGGTCAAGCGGGATGCCGGGTGCCGCTGGCATGGCCGGCTGCACGAGCAGCTCAGCTTCCCGCGAGGCGAAGTCATTACGGCAGACATTGCCGTCACGCATCGCCGCGAAGCGGGACATCATTCGGCGCGAAACGTGCGCATTCTGCGCAAATGGATCGCCGAAGAGGGAGTAGCCCAAGGTCGCCTGCTGTTTTATTATGCAGGCGAATGTTATGACCGCCAGCGTTATGCGGCGGCGGCACGCGGGTACGCGAAGCTGCTGGAGCAGCCAAGCGGTTACCGCGAGGATCGCCTGATTGCCTGCGCGCGGTTAGCAGAATGTTATGAACGACTGGGTGAGCCGGGCCGTAAGCTCGGCGCATTGCTGCAGTCATTCCAGTATGATCTGCCACATGCCGACTTCTGCTGTGCCATTGCGGCCTGTTTCCATGAGCGGCAGGAACCTGTCTCGGCGATCTACTGGTATATGCAGGCGGTGGACGTGAGCAGCCGCGATCCGGGTCTGCGCCCGGTGCCTGTGGCCTGCCGCACCTGGCTGCCACATGCCCGTTTATCCCTTTGTTATGCCCATCTGGGCAACTGGGAGCAGGCACTCATGCATAACACCAAAGCCCGTGAGTATTTGCCCAACGATCCCGGGTTGCTTGCCAATCGGCAGAAGCTCGAAGTTGTGGTACGCAAGGAGATGAAGGAGCGGGAAGAACGTGGTGAAGTGTCACCGCGTAAGTAGAGAGACGAACTGGGACAGATGAGGACAGAAGGGTTTGAAGCGGGATTAGGAAAAAGGGGAAATAGATTGAAGTAGAAGTGAAATAACAACAAAAACTAATCCGTTGCTGGTAGCATGCGATAGGGCGGATCAGTGAAAATAAAGGTTGATTGGAAATAGAGTGTAAGG